>JAIXRN010000006.1 GCA_027485165.1 Rubrivivax sp. | reverse complement strand
TTGGAGCGGCCGACAGGCCGATGTGTCGAACACGCTGGAGCCCCCTCTTGGAGGGGGCTGGGGGGAGCGGTGCATCCGGGCCCCTGGGCCCAGAGCGGCCTGCGGCCGCTCTGGGCCGATAGCCGCCCCTGCCCAGGACTACCATCGAACTCCATCCCACCATGGCCCGCCTGCCCCGTCTCGTCCTGCCCGGCCTGGCCCATTGCGTCATCCAGCGTGGCCATGGCGCGCGGCCGGTGTTTGCCGAGGAAGGCGACCGCAGCCGCTACCTGGCGGCGCTGCGCGAAACGGCGCCGGCCTGCGGGGTGCAGGTGCTGGCCTGGGCGCTGCTGGAAGGCGAAGTGCTGCTGCTGGCAGTGCCCAGCAACGCCAACGGACTGAGCCAGCTGATGCAGGCTGTGGGCCGCCGGTATGTCAGTGCTTACAACCGCCGGCACGGGCTGGCAGGCACGCTGTGGGACGGGCGCTTTCGCTGCGCGCCGGTGGAAGCCGGGCCTGGGCTGCTGGATCTGCTGGTCTGGGTGGATGGCCAGGACAGCCACCCCGGCCACACCAGCGCCACGCTGCGCCTGGCCGGGCGGCCCGACAGCCTGTTGACGAACCCGCCCGAGTTCTGGGCTCTGGGCAACACCCCGTTCGACCGCGAAGCGGCCTACCGGCGGCGGCTGGCGGAAGGCGCCACACCCGCGCAAGCCCAACACTGGCGGCAGGCCGCGCTGGGCGGCTGGGCCATCGGCACGCCAGCGTTCGGCGATGGCCTGGCGGCCAACCTGCAGCGCCCGGCGCGGCCGCGTGCGCCGGGGCGACCGCGCAAGGCCCGCGCTGGAGACGCCAGCGAGCCGGCCGGTGGCACACCCCATGCATGACCGCAGGCCGGCCGGGCTCTGAGGTGAGCTGCCGGCTTCAGGCGCGCCAATGTTGATCTGTCCCCAAATCTCTTGACGAGGTTACAGATACGACTCTTTCGGAGTCTGACCCCGTTTTAATCTGGTTGCTGCATTTGCTGCACTGCGGTAACTTTCGCGCTGAACTCCTGCCGCCTGGGTCGGCCGGAGTGCGCTCTGCCCCTGACCTGCTTCGGAGAACGCCGTGTCTGCACACATCCCCCCCGCCAGCGAACTTGAGAAAGCCAGCCTGGTCCAGCACGGCCTGTACGACCCGGCTCAGGAACACGACGCTTGCGGCGTGGGCTTCGTCGCCCATATCAAGGGTGCCAAGGCGCACAGCATCATTGCGCAAGGCCTGAAGATCCTGGAAAACCTGGACCACCGGGGCGCCGTGGGGGCCGATGCGCTGATGGGCGACGGCGCCGGCATCCTGTTGCAGATCCCCGACGAGCTTTACCGCGAAGAAATGGCCAGCGCCGGCCGCGCGCCGGACGGCAGCATTGGCGTGAAGCTGCCGCCCCCGGGCGAATACGGCGTGGGCATGATCTTTCTGCCGAAGGAACACGCCAGCCGCCTGGCCTGCGAACAGGAACTGGCCCGTGCCGTGAAGGCCGAAGGCCAGGTGCTGCTGGGCTGGCGCGACGTGCCCGTGGACCGCGGCATGCCGATGAGCCCGGCCGTGCGTGCCAAGGAACCGGTGATCAAGCAGATCTTCATCGGCCGCGGCGCCGATGTCATCGTGCCCGACGCGCTGGAACGCAAGCTCTACGTCATCCGCAAGACGGCCAGCGCGGCCATCCAGGCGCTGAAGCTCACGCACAGCCGCGAGTATTACGTGCCCAGCATGAGCTGCCGCACGGTCATCTACAAGGGCCTGCTGCTGGCCGACCAGGTGGGCGTGTACTACAAGGATCTCTCCGACCCGCGGGCCGTCAGCGCACTGGCCCTGGTGCACCAGCGCTTCAGTACCAACACGTTTCCGGAATGGCCGCTGGCCCACCCCTACCGCATGGTGGCGCACAACGGCGAGATCAACACCGTCAAGGGCAACTTCAACTGGATGCGCGCCCGCGAAGGCGTGATGAAGAGCCCGGTGCTGGGCGACGACCTGCAAAAGCTCTATCCGATCAGCTTCGAAGGCCAGAGCGACACCGCCACCTTCGACAACGCGCTGGAACTGCTGACGATGGCCGGCTACCCGTTGGCACAGGCCGCGATGATGATGATTCCCGAGGCCTGGGAGAACCATGAACTGATGGACCCGCGGCGCCGCGCCTTCTACGAATACCACGCCGCGATGCTGGAACCCTGGGACGGCCCGGCAGCAATGGTCTTCACCGACGGCAAGCAGATCGGCGCCACGCTGGACCGCAACGGCCTGCGGCCGGCACGCTATGTCGTCACCGACGACGACCTGGTGGTGCTGGCCTCAGAAAGCGGCGTGCTGCCGTTCCCGGAAAACAAGATCGTCAAGAAGTGGCGCCTGCAGCCGGGCAAGATGTTCCTGATCGACCTGGAACAGGGCCGCATCGTCGAAGACGAGGAACTGAAGACGCAGTTCGCGAATGCCCGGCCCTACCGGCAGTGGATCGACAATGTGCGCATCCGGCTGGACAGCATCCAGGCCGCGCCCGAGAACCTGCCTTTCTCTGAGAGCCTGCTCGACCGCCAGCAGGCCTTCGGCTACACGCAAGAAGACCTGAAGTTCCTGCTCACACCCATGGCCGCGCAGGGCGAAGAAGCCACGGGCAGCATGGGCAACGACAGCCCGCTGGCGGTGCTGAGCGACAAGGACAAGCCGCTCTACAACTACTTCAAGCAGCTGTTCGCGCAGGTGACGAACCCGCCGATCGACCCGATCCGCGAGGCCATCGTGATGAGCCTGAACAGCTTCATCGGCCCCAAGCCCAACCTGCTGGACATCAACGCGGTGAACCCGCCGATGCGGCTGGAAGTGACGCAGCCGGTGCTGGACTTCGACGACATGGCCCGCCTGCGTGCCATCGAAAAGCACACCCACGGCAAGTTCAAGAGCCTGACGCTGGACATCACGTACCCGCTGGCCTGGGGCCGCGAAGGCGTGGAAGCCAAGCTGGCCAGCCTGTGCGCCGAAGCGGTGGACGCCATCAAGGGCGGGCACAACATCCTGATCATCAGCGACCGGGCGATGAACCGCACGCAGGTGGCCATCCCGGCGCTGCTGGCGCTGTCTGCCGTGCACCACCACCTGGTGCGTGAAGGCCTGCGCACCACGGCCGGCCTGGTGGTGGAGACGGGCAGTGCGCGCGAAGTGCATCACTTCGCCGTGCTGGCGGGCTATGGCGCCGAGGGCGTGCACCCGTATCTGGCGATGGAAACACTGCTGGAACTGCAGGGAAGCCAGGCCAGCACCGAAGACGCTGACAAAGCCATCTACAACTTCGTCAAGGCCATCGGCAAGGGCCTGTCGAAGATCATGTCGAAGATGGGCGTGAGCACGTACATGTCGTACTGCGGCGCGCAGCTGTTCGAAGCCATCGGGCTGGAGAAGAGCTTCGTCGACAAATACTTCCGCGGCACGGCCAGCCAGGTGGGTGGCATCGGCGTGTTCGAAGTTGCCGAAGAAGGCCTGCGCATGCACGACCGCGCTTTCGGCGACGACCCGGTGCTGGCCCGCATGCTGGACGCCGGCGGCGAATACGCCTGGCGCGCGCGCGGCGAAGAACACATGTGGACGCCTGACGCGATTGCCAAGCTGCAGCACAGCACACGCGCCAACAAGTGGGAAACGTACAAGGAATACGCGCAGCTCATCAACGACCAGAGCCAGCGCCACATGACGCTGCGCGGGCTGTTCGAATTCAAGGTCGACCCGGCCAAGGCCATTCCGGTGGACGAAGTGGAAAGCGCGGCCGAAATCGTCAAGCGCTTCGCCACCGGCGCCATGAGCCTGGGCAGCATCAGCACCGAGGCCCACACCACGCTGGCCATTGCGATGAACCGCATCGGCGGCAAGAGCAACACCGGTGAAGGCGGCGAAGACCCGGCGCGCTACCGGCAGGAACTGAAGGGCATCAAGATCACCGCCGGTACCAAGGTCAGCGACATCATCGGCAAGAGCGTGATGGCCGCCGAAGTGGAAATGCAGGCCGGCGACAGCTTGCGCAGCAAGATCAAGCAGGTGGCCAGCGGCCGCTTTGGCGTGACGACGGAATACCTGGTGAGCGCCGACCAGATCCAGATCAAGATGGCCCAGGGCGCTAAGCCCGGCGAAGGCGGCCAGCTGCCGGGTGGCAAGGTGAGCGACTACATCGGCTTCCTGCGCTACAGCGTGCCCGGCGTGGGCCTGATCAGCCCGCCGCCGCACCACGACATCTATTCCATCGAAGACCTGGCGCAACTGATCCACGACCTGAAGAACGCGAACCCGCGCGCCTCCATCAGCGTGAAGCTGGTGAGTGAAGTGGGCGTGGGCACCATCGCGGCCGGCGTGACCAAGTGCAAGGCCGACCACGTGGTGATCGCCGGGCACGACGGCGGCACGGGCGCCAGCCCCTGGAGCAGCATCAAGCACGCCGGCACGCCCTGGGAACTGGGCCTGGCCGAAACGCAGCAGACCCTGGTGCTGAACCGCCTGCGTTCACGCATCCGCGTGCAGGCCGACGGCCAGATGAAGACCGGCCGCGACGTCGTCATCGGTGCGCTGCTGGGGGCCGACGAGTTCGGCTTCGCCACCGCACCGCTGGTGGTGGAAGGCTGCATCATGATGCGCAAGTGCCACCTGAACACCTGCCCGGTGGGCGTGGCCACGCAAGACCCGGTGCTGCGCGAGAAGTTCGCCGGCAAGCCCGAGCACGTGGTGAACTACTTTTTCTTCGTGGCCGAAGAAGCTCGGCAGATCATGGCGCAGCTGGGCATCCGCACCTTCGATGAGTTGATCGGCCGGGCCGACCTGCTGGACACGAAGAAGGGCATCGAGCACTGGAAGGCCAAAGGCCTGGACTTCAGCCGCGTCTTCCACCAGCCTGTGGTGCCCGCCGAAGTGCCGCGTCACCACACCGAAGAACAGGACCACGGCCTGGCCAAGGCGCTGGACGTGAAGCTGATCGAGAAGTGCCGCCCCGCCATCGACAAGGGCGAGAAAGTGCAGCTGCTGGAAAGCGCGCGCAACCGCAACCGCAGCCTGGGCGCGATGCTCAGTGGCGAACTGGTGCGCGTGCGGCCCGAAGGCCTGCCCGACCACACCATCTTCATCCAGATGGAAGGCACGGGCGGGCAGAGCTTCGGCGCCTTCCTGGCCCAGGGCATCACGCTGTACCTGATCGGTGACGCCAACGACTACACCGGCAAGGGCCTGAGCGGTGGCCGCATCGCCGTGCGGCCCAGCATCGACTTCCGCGGCGACGCGACCAAGAACATCATCGTTGGCAACACAGCGCTGTACGGCGCCACCAGCGGCGAAGCCTTCTTCCGCGGCGTGGGCGGCGAACGCTTTGCCGTGCGCCTGAGCGGCGCCACTGCGGTGGTGGAAGGCACGGGCGACCACGGCTGCGAATACATGACCGGTGGCACGGTTGCCGTGCTGGGGCGTACCGGCCGCAATTTCGCCGCTGGCATGAGCGGCGGCGTGGCCTATGTCTTTGATGAGGACGGCCACTTCGCCGGCCGTTGCAACCCGGCCATGGTGGCGCTGGAGAAAGTCGTTCCCCGCGAGGAACAAGCCGGCATCCCGGCCGTGGGCCTGCACCGCGAACAGCCCGACGAAGCCATCCTGAAGGGTCTGATCGAAGACCACCACCGCTGGACGGGCAGCCTGCGGGCGCGCGAGATCCTGGACCACTGGGCCGATTCACGCGCCAAGTTCGTGAAGGTCTTCCCGCACGAATACAAGCGCGCGCTGGCCGAACGCGCGGCCAAGGCCGGTGCAGCCGCTGCCACCGCCAAGGCGCAGAGCACGGCGGCTGCGCTGAGCAGCGGCAAGTAAGCCCTGTACGCACAAAACACCCCCACACCGACATCTAGAGGCACGCCATGGGCAAGGTCACAGGTTTCCTGGAATACGAACGCCTGGAAGAAGGCTACGAACCGGTCGAGAAGCGGGTGAAGAACTGGAAAGAGTTCGTCATCACGCTCAATGCCGACCAGGGCAAGCAGCAGGCCGCCCGCTGCATGGACTGCGGCACGCCGTTCTGCAACAGCGGCTGCCCGGTGAACAACATCATTCCGGACTTCAACGACCTGGTGTTCCGCAACGACTGGCAAAGCGCCATCGAGGTGCTGCACCAGACCAACAACTTCCCGGAATTCACCGGCCGCATCTGCCCGGCCCCATGTGAAGCGGCCTGCACGCTGAACGTCAACGACGACGCGGTGGGCATCAAGAGCATCGAACACGCCATCATCGACCGCGCATGGGCCGAAGGCTGGGTAACGCCGCAGCCGCCCAAAGCGAAGACGGGCAAGAAGGTGGCCGTCGTCGGCAGCGGCCCGGCCGGCCTGGCCGCGGCGCAGCAGCTGGCACGTGCTGGCCACGACGTGACGGTGTTCGAAAAGAACAGCCGCATCGGCGGCTTGCTGCGGTACGGCATCCCGGACTTCAAGATGGAAAAGACGCACATCGACCGCCGCATCGCCCAGATGCAGGCCGAAGGCGTGACGTTCCGCACCGGCGTGCTGGTGGGCGCCATGCCCACCGAAGGCCCGGCCGCGAAGGTGACCAACGACGCCAAGGACACCATCAGCCCCGAACAGCTGAAAGCCGAATTCGACGCCGTGCTGCTGACCGGCGGCAGCGAAACCAGCCGCGACCTGCCCGTGCCCGGCCGTGAACTGGACGGCGTGCACTTCGCGATGGAATTCCTGCCACAGCAGAACAAGGTGGTGGCCGGCGACAAGCTGGGGACCGGCAAGGGCGGCCAGATCATGGCCACCCACAAGCATGTCATCGTGATTGGCGGCGGCGACACCGGCAGCGACTGCGTGGGCACCAGCAACCGGCACGGCGCGGCCAGCGTGACGCAGTTCGAAGTCATGCCGCAGCCGCCCGAGGAAGAAAACAAGCCGCTGACCTGGCCCTACTGGCCCACCAAGCTGCGCACCAGTTCCAGCCACGAAGAAGGCTGCGTGCGCGAATTCGCCATCGCCACCAAGGCCTTCATTCCCGGCACCGGCAAGGACAAGCACCGCGTGGTGGGCCTGAAGACCGTGCACATCGAGCTGAAGGACGGCAAGTTCGTCGAAATCGCCGGCACCGAGAAGGAACACAAGGCCGACCTGGTGCTGCTGGCGATGGGCTTCACCAACCCGGTGGGCAGTGTGCTGGACGCCTTCGGCATCGCCAAGGACGCGCGTGGCAACGCCAAGGCTGGCGTCGACGACGGCAGCGGCTACAAGACCAACGTCGACAAGGTGTTCGCCGCAGGTGACATGCGCCGCGGCCAGAGCCTGGTGGTCTGGGCTATCCGCGAAGGCCGGCAAGCCGCACGCGAAGTGGACCGCTTCCTGATGGGGTCAACGCGGCTGCCGCGCTGAAAGCGGCAGCGCCTCAGCCGCCCCTGGGCCCGGCCAGCGCCTGCTGCAGCGGGCCCAGCAGTTCGCCGTAGGCCGCAGCCGGGTTCGACGCCTTCACCATCGGCTGCCGCACCTGCAGTGCGCTGGGCGTGCGGATGGCACGCTGGGCGGTGTGGAAGCTCAGGCAGCCGGGTTCGAAGCCCAGGCCACAGAAAGCCAGCAGTTCACGGATCTGCGCTTCGGGCTGCGCCACCAGGGCTTCGTAGGACTGGACGCGCACCTGCTGCGGAAAGCGCTGCGCGAACAGGTCGCCCAGCGCGTCGCAGGCGCGCGCGTACTGGGCCAGGCTGTCGAAGTCGTAGCTGAAGTTGGCCAGCCCGGGCGCGAACAGCTGCTTGTAGCAGGACCAGCACGTTTCCAGCGGCTCGCGCCGGCAGTCGATCACGCGAGCCTGCGGCAGCATGGCGCAGATGGCCCCCACCAGGCGCCAGTTGTCGGGCAGCTTGTCGGTGGCGATCGGCCGGCTGGTGCGCCAGCGCTGGTGCATGCGCAGGTAGTCCTGGCCCAGGCGCGTCCAGTCTTCAGGCGTGGCGCGGTCGACCCAGTGCGGAAAGGCCAGCCCGCGGCGGCGCGACTCGGCTTCGATCACCAGGCCCAGGTAAGGCAGCTCACTGGCGCCTTCCACGGCCGAATGCGCGGCCAGCACCTGTTCGACCAGGGTGCTGCCCGAACGCGGCATACCGACCAGGAAGATCACTTCCCGGCCCTGCGGCTCGGCCTGGGCCGCGGGCCCGCTGGCAAAGACCGCCTGCAGGTCGGCCAGCTGGCGCGCGAAGCCGGCGCTGTCCCAGGGCTGGGCGGCCCGCACGCTATCGTTGGCGCGGCGGAACACGGCCAGGGCTTCGGCGCGCTGGCCGGCGTCTTCCAGCGCCTTGCCCAGCGCGAAGTCGATCATCTGCTGCTCGGCCGCGGGCCGGCCGCCGCGCTGCGCATGCTGGCGCAGCAGGGCGCATTCGGCCGCGTCCAGCGCCACGGTCTTCAGGTCCAGCAGGGTGAACCAGGCGCGCGCCAGTTCGCGTTCGCTGGCGATCAGGCGCCGGCAGTCGTCGGCTGCAGCCTGGGTGTGGCCCAGGGCCTTGTGGCAGCGTGCCCGCTGCAGCAGGCCCGGGGCCGACTGCGGGTCGCGCTGCAGCAGCCCTTCAGCCGCGGCCAGGGCCTGGTCGTAGAAGCCTTGGTCGTCGCAGGCCATGCTCAGCCGCAGCCAGTCGGCAGGGGTGCGTGCGGCGTCTGCGGCCCGGTGGAGGCTGGCTTGCACGGCCGGCCCGTCGTCGGCCTTGCCCTGGGCATCGGCCAGCAGCATCAAGAGCCGGAAGTCGCCCGGGCGCTGCGCGGCCGCGCGGTTCAGGGCCGCGGACGCGGCTGCCCAGTCGCCTGCCTCGTGCAGGCGCAGGCCCTGCCACAGCAGCACTTCGGGGTGGTCCGGGGCTTCGCGCGCCAGCTGCAGAAGCCATTGCGCGGCCATCAGCCGGTCGCCGGCCGCGTGCAGGCGCATCACCTGGCGCATCATCTCGGCCTGCGCCGGGTTCAGACCGCGCAAGCGGTCGCGCAGGTCAGCTGCCTGCTGCGGGCCCAGGGTGCGGGCTGGGGCCTTGGTTTTCATCACTGGATTTTGCTGCTGCCGGAACAGGCCCTGCAGCCGCCGCCCCCCGCTGCCTGCCCGGGCCCATGCAAGCGCGCATGTCAGACATGCCGGCCTGCCCCTTTCGGTACAGGCGCCGCTGCAGCGAAACTGCCAGCCCGGCATCGGCCATCAGGGCTAACCCTGGGGCTGACGACACCCATGCGAGAATCCGCCCCGCTTTGGACACCCCTGCCCCTTTCATCGACATCGACAACGTCAGCTTCGGATACGACCCCAGCCGTCTGATCCTGAAAGACGTTTCCTTGAAGTTTCCGCGCGGCAAGGTCACGGCCATCCTGGGCGGCTCGGGCTGCGGCAAGACCACCCTGCTGCGCCTGATCGGCGGCGTGTACCCGGCCACGCGCGGCCGCGTGGTGTTCGACGGCGAAGTCGTCAACACCCGCGACAAGGCGCAGCTCTTCCGCATGCGCCGCCGCCTGGGCATGCTGTTCCAGTTCGGCGCGCTGTTCACCGACCTGAGCGTGTTCGACAACGTGGCCTTCCCGCTGCGCGAACACACCGCCCTGCCCGAAGCCATGGTGCGCGACATCGTGCTGATGAAGCTGAATGCCGTGGGCCTGCGTGGCGCGGCGGGCTTGCGCATCTGCGAAGTGTCGGGCGGCATGGCGCGGCGCATCGCGCTGGCGCGCGCCATTGCGCTGGACCCTGAACTCATCATGTACGACGAGCCCTTCGCCGGCCTGGACCTCATCAGCATGGGCGTGGCGGCCAAGCTCATCCGCACGCTGAACGACGTCACCGGCGCCACCAGCCTGGTCGTCAGCCACGACGTGCCGGAATGCATGGCCATCAGCGACCACGTCATCCTGCTGGCGACCCAGGGCCGCATCGTGGCCCAGGGCACGCCAGCTGAACTGATGGCCAGCGCCGACCCCGAGACGCGCCAGTTCGTGCGCGGCGAACCCGACGGCCCGGTGAAGTTCCATTACCCAGCCCCTGACATGGCGGCCGACTTCGGCCTGAGCGCGTGATGGCGTTGCTGCAACGTCTGGGGGTCTGGACGCTGGCGCAGCTGCGCGGCTGGGGCCACGCCACGCTGTTCTTCCTGGACATGCTGCGGGCCGTGCCGGCGTCGCTGCGCCGCTTCGGCCTGGTGGTGGCCCAGGTCTATGCCATCGGCAACCGTTCGCTCGTCATCATCATGGCCTCCGGCCTGGCGGTGGGCTTCGTGCTGGCGCTGCAGATGTACTACGCCCTGGTCACGTATGGCGCGACCGAAAGCCTGGGACTGATCGTCAACCTGTCCCTGGTGCGCGAACTGGGCCCGGTGGTGGCGGCGCTGCTGTTTGCCGGCCGCGCCGGCACGTCGCTGACAGCCGAGATCGGGCTGATGAAGGCCGGCGAGCAGATCGCCGCGATGGAACTGATGGCCGTGGACCCGAAGGCGCGCGTGCTGGCGCCGCGGCTCATCGGCGGCATCTTCTCCATGCCCCTGCTGGCGGCGCTGTTTTCGACCGTCGGCATCCTCGGTGCCTGGGTGGTGGCGGTGAAGCTGATCGGCGTGGACGCCGGGAACTTCTGGTCCATCATGCAAACCCAGGTGGACGTCTGGCGCGACGTCGGCAACGGGCTGGTGAAGGCCACGGTGTTCGGCCTTATCTGCACGGTCGTCGCGCTGTATCAGGGCTATGAAACAGAAGCCACGCCCGAAGGTGTGGCCTACGCCACCACGCGCACGGTGGTGATCTCTTCGCTGTGGATCCTGGGGTCGGACTTCATCCTCACGGCCCTGATGTTCTCCACTCCCTGACGCCCCTTATGCAAGCGACTGCACACCACCCAGCTGCAAACGGGGACAACATGAGCCAACATGAATAAGCGCAACCTCGAGGCCCTGGTCGGCCTGTTCGTGCTGCTGGGCATTGCCGGCGTGGTGTTCCTGTCGTTGAAGGCCGCCAACCTGGGCAGCCTGGGCGCAGGCGCTACTTACACCGTGCAGGCCCGCTTCGACAACATTGGCGGCCTGAAGCCGCGGGCCGCGGTGCGCGCCGCCGGCGTCACAGTGGGCCGCGTCACCGCCATCGTGCTGGACCCCAAGACCTTCCAGGGTGTGGTGAGCATGGACATCCAGATCGACTACCGCTTCCCCAAGGACACCGCCGCCAAGATCTTGACCGCCGGCCTGCTGGGCGACCAATACGTGGGCCTGGAACCCGGCGGCGACGACGCCAACCTGAGTGCCGGCGAAACCATCGCCCAGACGCAGTCGGCCGTGGTGCTGGAAAACCTGATCGGCCAGTTCCTGACCGGCAAGGCCGACGAAGCCGGCACGGCCGCCCCCGCCACGCCAGGCGCTGCCGCCACACCGGCAGCCCCCGCATCAGGAGCCACAAAATGAAGCCGCTGTACCGCATCGCCGCCTGTGCCCACGCTGCCCGCGCGGCCCACGCCACCCGTGCCGCGCTGGCCGCCACGGCCCTGGCCGGGCTGGCTGGCTGTGCCACCGTGCCCCCCGGCAGCGCCAGCGCGCCCGTGGCGGCCACGACGCCGGCCGACCCCTGGGAAGCCTGGAACCGCCAGGTCTACGCTTTCAATGACGCGGTCGACGGCGCCGTCGTGCGCCCCGTGGCCACGGCCTACCGCGACGCTGTGCCGGCGCTGGTGCGCACCGGTGTGTCGAACTTCTTTGGCAACATCGGCGACGCTTGGTCGGCTGCCAACCATGTGCTGCAGGGCAAGGTCGGCAGCGGGCTGGAGATGGGTTTTCGCTTCCTCACCAACACCGTGATGGGCTTTGCCGGCGTGCTGGACCCGGCGACCGAATTCGGCATGCAGCGCCGCAGCGAAGACTTTGGCCAGACGCTGGGTGTCTGGGGCATGGGGCCAGGGCCCTTCGTGATGCTGCCGCTGCTGGGCCCGTCCACCCTGCGCGACAGCGCTGCCCTGCTGGTGGACCGCCAGGCCGCCCCGTCGCGCCTGCCCACCACCGACGCTGGCAGCTATGCCGTCACCACCCTGGAAGTGATCAGCCTGCGCGCCAGCCTGCTGGGCGCCACCGGTCTGTTGGACCAGGTGGCCCTGGACCGCTACAGCTTCCTGCGCGACGCCTACCTGCAGCGCCGGCTGGATGCGGTTTACGACGGCGCCGCGCCGATGGTGGACGAATTCGCCGACGAACCGGCCAGCCCGGCCCCTGCCGCAAAGCCAGCACCAGGGCGCGCGCCTGCCGCGCCGGCCCCCGCCAAGAAGTAAAGAAGTGAATCCCTGTCAGCCGCAGCCGACGCAGCGTCGGCCTGGCGTCTGCCTGCGGCGTTGAAGGCAGGCCGGCACGATGCCCATCTGTGGCAGCACTGACCGACCGGCACGCCATGTCCTGAAGAAAGGTAGATATCCATGCACACCACCCTGACCGCCCTGGCCCCCCTGCTGCTGGCCGCCGCCGTGGCCCCCGTCCTGGCCCAGGCCCCGGCCAATGCGCCCGACGCCCTGGTGCGCCAGATCTCGGCCGACGTCATCGCGTCGGCCAAGGCCGACAAGGCCATCCAGGGTGGCGACGTCAACCGCGTGCTGCAGCTCATCGACGCCAAGGTGCTGCCGCACGTGAACTTCGAAGTCATGACGCGTTCGGCCGTGGGCCCGCAGTGGCGCCAGGCCACGGCCGAGCAGCGCACCAAGCTGCAGGCTGAATTCAAGACCCTGCTGGTGCGCGTCTATGCCGGCGCGCTGACCGAGATCAAGGACCAGACGGTCGAAGTCACCCGCACCCAGCCCGTGGCCAACAGCACGCAGGTGGTGGTGCAGAGCGAAGTGCGCGGCAAGGGCGAACCCATCAAGCTGGACTACCGCGTGGACAAGCCCGCCGACGCCAGCGACTGGAAGATCATCGACGTCAACGTCGGCGGTATCTGGCTGGTGCAGAGCTACCGCTCGCAGTTCGCCACCGAGATCACCAAGGGCGGCATCGACGGGCTGATCGCAGCACTCGTGGAACGCAACAAGCCCAGCAAGAGTTGACCTGTCATGCAGCTGCCCCCTAGCGCCACCCTGGCCAACGCGCCGGCCCTGCTCGCGCAGCTGCAGCAGGCGCTGGCCAATGGCAGTGGCCCTGTGCAGGTGGACGCCAGCGGGCTGCAGGCGTTCGACACCTCGCTGCTGGCGCTGCTGATGCAGGCGCACCGGCTGTCGCGCGCCGCAGGGCGTGGCTTCGGTGTGGTGGGAGCGCCGCCGAAGCTGGTGCAGCTGGCCCAGCTCTACGGCGTCGAAGAACTGCTGTCGCTGTCGCTGTCTGAACCCGCTCCGGCCGCGGCATAGCGCCGCTGGCGCAGGTTCTTTTTCATTTCCTGCAGCAGTGGGCGCAGCTGCGCCGAACCCAGGCGCAGCGCCACGCCAGTGGTCAGGATGTCGATGATCAGCAGGTGCAGCAGGCGCGACACCATCGGGCTGTAGCGGTCGGCGTCTTCCGGGTGGTCGGCGGCCAGCAGCACGTGCAGCGGGCTGGCCAGCGCTTCACGCGCCAGCGGTGAGCCGCTGGCCGTGATGACGATGACGGTGGCGCCCTTCTTGCGCGCGATCTCGGCCACGTCCAACAGGTCGCGGCTACGGCCGCTGTTGCTGATGATGACGGCGCAGTCACCGGGCTTCAGCATCGTGGCGGCCATCACCTGCATGTGGCCGTCGCTCACGGCCGTGGCCATCACGCCCAGGCGGAAGAACTTGTGCTGCGCGTCCAGCGCCACGATGCCGCTGTTGCCCACGCCGTAAAACTCGATGCGCCGGCCCTGGTTCGAAGCCCGGCCGGTGTCGGCCAGCGCCGCGATGGCGCGTTCGACGGCCTGACTGCTGGCTGCGCTGCGGTAGCTCAGCAAGGCGGCCATGGCGTTGTCGATGACCTTCACGACGATGTCGCCGGCCTTGTCGTCTTCGTCCACGGCGCGGTGAACGAAGGGCACGCCTTCGTTCACGCTGCCGGCCAGCTTCAGCTTGAAGTCGGCCAGGCCGTCGTAGCCCACGCTGCGGCAAAAGCGCACCACGGTGGGCTTGCTCACGCTGGACCGCAGCGACAGTTCACCCACCGGCAGCGTGGCGAAGCTGCGCGGGTCTGCCAGCAGCAAATGGGCCACGCGCTGCTCGGCCGGCGGCAGGGCCGGGATGGCCGCGCGGATGCGTTCCAGCATGTTCAAGGCCGCGGCACCTTCACTGTTCTTCTGCCCAGGCGTGCCCGTCGCGGGCCACCAGGGCGCTGGCGGCGGGTGGGCCCCAGCTGCCGGCGGCATAGGGGCGCGGGCCTACGCTGTCCTGCGCCCAGGCGTGCAGCACCGGTTCCACCCAGCGCCAGGCCTGTTCCTGTTCGTCGCTGCGCACGAACAGGTTCAGCCGCCCGGCGATGGCGTCCAGCAGCAGGCGTTCGTAGGCACCCACGCGTTCGGTCGGGAAAGCCTTGTCGAAGTCCAGGTCCAGGCTCACCGGCGACAGGGTTTCGTTGCTGCCCCCGCCCTTGGCCGCCAGCAGGTGCAGTTCCAGCCCGTCTTCGGGCTGCAGCTTGATCACCAGCTTGTTGGCCCGGCTCAGGCCTGATGAGCCCGGGAAGATCGGGTGTGGCACCTCGCGGAAGTTCACCACGATCTGCGCGTCGCGCGCGGCCAGGCGCTTGCCGGTGCGCAGGTAGAAGGGCACACCAGCCCAGCGCCAGTTCTGCACTTCGGTGCGCAGCGCCACAAAGGTTTCGCAGTGGCTGCCGGGCGGCACTTTCACCTCTTCCAGGTAGCCCGGAACGGCCTGGCCGTTCACGGTGCCGGCACGGTACTGGCCGCGCACCACGTCGCGCGCCACGGCTTCGGACGAAAACGGCCGCAGGCTCTTCAGCACCTTCAGCTTCTCGTCGCGGATGGCGTCGGCGTCGTTGGTCGAGGGCGGCTCCATCGCGATCATCGTCAGCAGCTGCAGCGCATGGTTCTGCACCATGTCGCGCAGCGCGCCGGTCTTGTCGTAGTAGTCGCCACGTGTGCCCACGCCCAGGCCTTCGGCCAGGGTGATCTGGATGTTGGCGATGCTCTCGCGCCGCCACAGCGGTTCGAACAGCGCGTTGCCGAAGCGCAGCGCCATCAGGTTCTGCACCGCCGGCTTGCCCAGGTAGTGGTCGATGCGGAAGGCCTGCTGTTCCTGGAACACCGACTTCACGACGCGGTTGATGTCTTGCGCGCTGGCCAGGTCGTGGCCCAGCGGCTTTTCCAGCACCACGCGCACGCGCGGGCCATTCAGGCCAGCGGCGCCCAGCTGTTCGCAGATCACGGGGAACAGGTAGGGGCTGGTGGCCAGGTACATCACCACGGTGTCGGCCGGGCCGTCGCTGCGGCTGTCTTCCACCCAGCGGCGCAGGCCGGCGTAGTGGTCGGGCTGCGACAGGTCCATGCGCCGGTAGTGCAGCAGGGCTGCGAACTGGGCGAATTCATCGTCGCTGGGGCGCTTGCTGGCTTCGACTTCCGAAAACCGTTCCTGGATGAAGGCGCGGTAGGCGTCGTCGCTGCGCTCGTCCCGAGCCACCGCCAGGATGCGGCCACCGGGGGGCAGCTTGCCGTGGCGGTGGGCCTGGAAAAGCGCAGGCATCAGCTTGCGCCAGGTCAGGTCGCCGGTACCGCCGAAGAGAACGAGATCGAAGGACATCATGTGACGCCAGCTGTGGGCGAGCCGGCGGGATGTAATTAAGTTACATCACGATGATGCCCAGGTTTCACAGGCGGGTCAACGCGCCCGGCCCTGGCACTTGCCGGAAGGGCAACCAGCGGCCGTGGCCTGGCCTGGCCTGGCCTGGCAGACATCTTGCGCCGCGCAGCGCGACCGACCCTTGTCGACCACCCCGGCCTTGAAGGATCCTGCCCCGATGACGCCAGCGCCCCCCCAGCCCGCGCGGCCCCGTGCGCCGCATCTTCGCATCCCCGCCGCTGCGCATCCTGCTGCTGGGCTTCCTGCTCGTCTGGCTGATGGCCATGAACGGCGAGGTGATGTTCAGCTACGCCGCAGAGCCGTCCAAGGCGGCCATGCACGTCATCGCGATCGCCATCGCCGGCTTCGCTGTCTATATCGGCCATGCCCACTTCATCGAGCAACGGCCCGTCGTCGCCGAACTGGGGCCGCAGGGGCTGGGGCGCCAGCTGGGCATCGGCCTGCTCATCGGCGCAGGCCTGTACACCGCCTGCGAGCTGCTGCTGATGGCGCTCGGCGTCTACCGCATCACGGGCTTGAACCCGCCGAGCTACCTGATCCCGGCCGTGGGCATGGCCATCAGCTCCAGCGTGTTCGAGGAACTGCTGTTCCGCGGCGTTCTGTTCCGTTCGGTGGAAGCCTGGTTCGGCAGCTGGGCGGCGCTGGCGGTGTCTTCGCTGGCGTTCGGGCTGACCCAGCTGATGAACCCGCAAGGCACGCTCGAAGGCGCGCTGTTCATCGCCGTCGAGGCCGGCATCCTGCTGGCTGGCGGCTACATGCTGACGCGCCAGCTGTGGCTGAGCATCGGCTTCCACATGGCCTGGAACTACACCCAGTCGGCCATCTTTTCAAGCATCGTGTCGGGCAACGAAGCCGAGCCGGGCCTGATCCGGTCCACCGTCAAGGGCCCCACTCTGCTGACAGGCGGCGACTTCGGCGTCGAGTCGTCGCTGTTCGCGCTGCTGGTCTGCACCACCACCGGGTGGTGATGGTGGTCATGGCGGTCAAGCGCGGCAAGATCGTGCCGCCGATTTGGAAGCGTGATGCATGATCAAGGCATGACGGTGGTCAGTGAGCATGACCAGGAACGACCCGAGTCCTGCTGCCACTGCTCGCATGGGGGCGATTCCGATCCGCATCATCGACGGTCGCTTGCCACAGGGCAAAGATGCACTCGGAACAACTCCATGTTCGCGCCGAGATCAAGACGTTCGCGGCCCTAGCCGGTCATCCGCCAGGAAGAGTCGCTGACGTCGTCCTGATGCTGGCTGCTCATCAGCCAGCGCAGAGACGTCAAATGGTCGTTGCTGTCAGCTGAGCGAGGCAGCGATCACGCCACAAGTGACGGCTTCATCAGAACTCCGCCACTCTGGCAGCCGGTGCTGGCATCGCTTAGCTCAGCTGCCAGCACCGACATCGGCGCAGGGCGCTATCTGTGCGGCCTTGGTGCGCGTTCCCGCCCGCTATGATGCAGCCGCGCAGAGGATGCCACCGGCCCCTTTTCGAACCGCTTTGGCACGACCGAGTGGCCTGCCTTGCCTGAGTCATCCAGGTCGAAGTTCCAGCACAACAGAGTGATCCCATGTCCCGAATCGGCCGCGTCAAGTTCTTCGATGATCTGCAAGTGCAGCTTCACGACGGTGATGCCATTTCCGAGTGCATCCATCAACACTCGGTGTGGGAAGAAGGACTGAGCCTTGAGTTGCTGAGGATTGCTGCCGATGGCGGAACGCTTGTCGACGTCGGCGCCAATATCGGGTACTTCGCAATGCTTTGGGCCAAGGCCAAACCAGGTAACGAAGTGCTGGCCTTCGAGGCGTCGCCACGCATCTATCCGCAACTGGTCTCGAACATCACGCTGAACCGGCTAACGCAGCAGGTGCATTGCATGGGCACGGCGCTGGGCGAAACCAACCAAATCTGTACTTTCGTGCTAGGTCCCGAGGAGCAGACCGGCTGGGGCGGCCTGATGGACAGCCCGAACGAGGCGCACTGCAAGGTCGTCTGCGTCAGACTGGATCAAGTGCTGGACCAGGACATCCGTCTGCTGAAGATCGATGTCGAGGGCGCAGACACGCTCGTCTTGAAAGGTTGCGACGGCCTTCTGCGCACGAAGAAGATCAAGGAGATCTTCTTCGAACAGAACCTGCCCCGCATGGCTGCGATTGGCGTCGAAGCGGGGGACGCGCAACGCTACCTCGAATCCATGGGTTACCGCGTTGAACTCTTCGTCAGCGAGGCAGGCGTGAGCGAGTGGCGTGCTTGGCTCGAGTGACAAGCCAAGCTCCCCCTCCTTAGCCCGTCAGCGCGCCAGCGCCTGTTCCAGGTCGGCCATCAAGTCGTCCACATGCTCGATGCCCACGCTCAGCCGCAGCAGGTCGGGCGGGGCCGGCGTGCCAGCGCCTTCGACGCTGGCGCGGTGTTCGATCAGGCTTTCGGTGCCGCCCAGCGACGTGGCGCGCTTCCATAGCTTCGTGCGCGCGGCCACCGCAATGGCGTGCGCTTCGCCGCCGCGGGCGCGGATGGACAGCATGCCGCCAAACCCGCCCTGCATCTGCGCCTTGGCCACCTCATGCCCCTGGCAGTCCGGCAGGCCCGGGTACAGCACTTCCAGCACCTGCGGGTGCACGGCGAAGTGTTCGGCGATGCGCTGCGCCGATGCGCAGGCCGCGCGCACGCGCAGGTGCAGGGTGCGCATGCCGCGCAGCAACAGGTAGGCCTCGAAGCTGCCCAGGGTGCCGCCGATCTGCGCGCGCACCTTGCGCACGCGTTGCCAGTGTTCGTTGTCAGAGCGCGTGACCAGCGCCCCGGCGATCAGGTCGGAATGGCCGTTCAGGTACTTGGTGGCGGCGTGCATCACGATGTCGGCCCCCAGCACCAGCGGGCGCGTGAGCACCGGCGTGGGCACGGTGGAATCGACCGCCAGCAGCGCGCCCGCGGCATGCGCCAGACGCGCGGTTTCGGCGATGTCGGTCACCGTCCACAGCGGATTCGCAGGCGTCTCGATCCACACCAGCTTCGTCTGGCCGGGCCGCAGCGCGGCCTGCACGGCAGCGGGGCTGGTCATGTCGATCAGTTCCACCTGCAGGCCCCAGCCGGTGGCAAACGTCATCAGCCAGTTGCGCAGCGACCAGTACATCACCTGTGGTGCCAGCACGTGGTCGCCGGGCTGCAGGGCCTGGAACACGGCCGTGGCCGCGGCCATGCCGCTGGCAAACAGCAGCGCCTGGTGGCCGCCTTCCAGCGCGCGCAGCAGGGCTTCGGGTTGGTCGAAAGCCGGGTTGTCGGCGCGGGCGTAGACGCGGCCGCTGCGGTACTGGTTGTCCGGGTCGCGCAGGTAGGTGCTGCTGACGTGAATGGGCGGGGTGACGGCGCGCGTGGCCTCGTCCACCCAGCCCAGGGCCTGGGCGGCCAGGCTGTCGGGGTGCAGGTCGGACAAGGCAGGCAGAGGCGGTGAAGAAGGGTCAGTGGGGGGCGTCATGGCAGGGGCTGGGTTGGGCCGGGGCGGCGGACGGATGAGCAAGCAGATGAGCAAGCAGATGAGCAGGCAGACGGCCGGCCAAGAAGGCAGCAGGCCCGGCTGGCCCGGCAGGCATTAGCGCTGGAAGGCCCCGGGTGTCCAGCTGCTGCGGCCAGGCGCCAGCGGCTGGGTGCCCAGGGGCAGGGTGAATTCGGCCTGGGGCGACAAATCTAGCGCGCCGCCCGGCCCCCGCACCTGGCGCGGGTCGCTGGCACGGCCACGCCAGAAGCCATCGGGCGGCAGTTCAAAGGCCATCGTGGCGGCATCGGCCAGCATGCCCAGCGTGGCGGGGCGGTTGCCCAGGAAGTGGCCGGGCGCGCCCAGCCAGAAGATGCCGGGGCCCACCAGCAGGTTGTTCACGGCCACGACGTCGGTGCCTTCAGGCAGGCGGTCTGACCACACCCGCAGGAACCAGGCCGGCGTCCACAGGCCGTTGACCAGGGTGTTGTGCGCCAGGTGCAGGCTGTTCTCCGGCCAGGCGGCCTGGCCTTCCGACCCGTAGGCCACCAGCACCCGGTTCTGGCTGCCAGGGCCCTGGGCGATGACGTTACCCAGCACCACGGCCTGGCCGCCGGCCGGCAGTTCGATTTCGTATGACGAAGCGCCACCGGGGCCGTCGTTCAGCAGGTTGTATTCGATGCGGCTTTCGCGCGCGCGCGACTTGATCATGTGGCCTTCAAAGCCGTCCTCGAAGCGGCTACCGCGCACCACCAGCCGGCCGATGCGGCCCACGTTCAGCAGGTGCGGCAGCCCGCCTTCCACGCGCGGCGCGGCGCTGAACAGCGAGCGTTCGATCGTCAACTGCGCGGCAGCGTCGTTGGTGGCCAGGATGCCGTGTTCGTTGTCGCTGAAGACGCAGTCCACCACCGTCAGATCGCCACCTTCCTGGCGCAGCCCGGCGCCGGCGGCTTCCTGCGAACGGGCGCCGCGGAATTCGATGTTCTGCACCCGCACCTGGCCGCCGCGCACCGTCCACAGCGCACGCGCCGTGCTGCGCTGGCCGTCGCCATGCACCACAGGGCGCTGGCCCACGCCGCGCAGCGTCAGCCGGCGCTGGGCGACCAGCAGGGTCTGGCCGCGGTAGTCGCCGGGCAGCAGGTCGACGGTGTCGCCGTCGCGGGCCCGTGCCACGGCCGCTTGCAGCGACAGCGGTTCGCCCTTCGGGCCGGCCAGCAGCGTTTCTGCGGCTGCACTGCCCCAGGCCAGCAGCGCGCCGGCCAGCAGGGCCAGGCCGGGCCCTGAAGCGAAAGCGGCAAGCCGGTGCAGGCGCACGGCTACAGCGGCACTTCGATGCGCAGGTCGCGCCAGCGCAGCACGGCCGACTTCGGGCCGATGCGTTCCACCGTCACGCCCGTGGCTGCGCCCTCGCCTTCCCGTACCACCTGGCCGTTGATGATGACGAAGCGGCTGCCCGGGCTTTCGGAATAGACCGAACCGCCCACGCTCATCGCAGGCATCTCGCGCCGCAGGTCCGGCGACATCTGGGCCAGCGGCAGCGCGCGCGCTGCGGGTGGCGCAGGCGGCGCCCCATTCACCCCATTCACCCCATTCACCCCATTCGCCGAGTTCGCCGCGCTTGCCGCATAGGCGGCTGCCTGGCCCGGGCCGGCGTCGCGCGCAGCCGCTGGCAGCGCTGCGTCGGCGGGCGCGGGGGCAGCGCCGGCCTGCGCACTGCGCACCGGCAGGGCCGGGCGTGCCGACGCGGGGACGGGGGCGGGGGCCCCGAAAGTTCCTTGCCCACCCGGCGCGGCTGCGGGGGCCGCGCCAGCAGGCCGGGTGGCAGCGACGGGCGGGGCGGCCGGGGGCGACGACAGCGCGGCTGCGCCCTGCGTCTGGCCCAGGGCGCCCGCCGCGGGCAGGCCCGAAGGCGCTGGCAATGGGAACGACGCAACGGCCGGCCCGGCAGGCCCGGCAGGGGCGGCTGGCGCGATGGCCGGCACGGGCACTGGCAGGACCTGTACGACGGGCGCCGGGGCCGCCACGGGCGCGGGCCGGCCCAGCACCCACCACAGCAGCGCCGCCAGCAGACCGATGGACACCCCCAGCGCCAGCCACAGCCCCTGGGGCCGCGCCGGCGCAGCGGCGGGTTCGGCCGCCGTCACGCCCAGCGGGCGCGCATGCAGGCCGGGCACAGCGCCTTTTTCGCGTTCTCGTTCGGCGTCGGCCCGGCGCAGGGCATCAAGGATGTAGGACATGGGCTTTCAGCGATCCTGCAACAGGCTGGGTTCGTCGGCGCGGCCCAGCAGCATCAAGGTCAAGGGGCCGGCGCGGCCGTCGGCCTGCAGGCCGTTGGCGACCTGGAAGGTGCGCACCTGTTCGCGCAGCGGCACTGGCGTGCCGTTCGGGGCGTTCGGGGCGTTCGGTCCGTTCCCACTGTTCGTGCCGTTAGACCCGGCCACGCCAGCCGCCGCCAGCCGCTGCTGCAGCCAGGCCTGGGCGGCCGGCGTGTCGGTGGCGTCAGGCCCGGGGCGCCAGCCCGGTGGCGCGCGCCAGTAGGTGGCGAAATCACCGCGCCAGACGGTGGCCAGGGCCGGCAGCGACACACGCCAGCGCTTGTCGCCTGCGGCCAGGGTCGCGCCCGTGGCGTTCACCGCCAGCAGCTTCACATAGGCAGTTTCGCCTTCGGCGCTGCGCAACTGCAGCAGCGCAGGCCGTGCCACCTGCCGCAGCACGCCCAGGCCGCTGGCGGCGCGGTAGCACACCAGGCCGGCGGCCAGGGCCTGGTCGCAGGGTTCGCCAGCGGGCAGGGTCAGCTTCCAGTGCAGGGCCAGGTCGCGCCAGGCCGCGCTTTCGTCGCGCCAGGCAGCGGCCATCACGGTGGCGGGGTCGGCCAGCGGGCTGTCCGATGCCAGCGCGCCCGCGGCCGGGCTGGACGCCAGCGCCGGCGCGGCAGCGGCTGCCAGGCGCGGCCCCTGGCCGTCGCCCGCGGCAGGCGACGATGCGGCCGCCAGGCCGGCAGGCCCTGCGGCCACGCTGGCTGCACCGGCCCGCAAGGGCGCAGCCGTGCTGGCCGCACGCGGCGCCGCGCTGGCGGCTGCAGCCCCGCCTGCGGCCACCGCCCCGGCCCCGCCGGGCAGCCAGCCCAGCAGTTCGGCGCGCCACACCCAGCCCAGCGCCAGCAGCAGCGCCAGCGCCGCAGCGGTGGCGCCCAGCGCCCGGGCGCCGCGCCGCAGCGGCGGCAGCGCTGCCACGCGGCTGGCGCCGAAGACTTCCGCCGCCGCCTTGTCCACCATGGCGGCGTTCACGCGCTGCTGGCCATGGGCGTAAGCCCCCAGCAGCGCGCGGTCGCACAGCAGGTTGATGCGGCGCGGCACGCCACCCGTGAGCGCATGAATGCGGGCCAGCGCCCGGCTGTCAAACGGGTCGCGCGCGCCCGCCGGGCCGGCCACTGCCAGCCGATGCTGGATGTACTGGCCGGTTTCCGCCGCCGACAACGCCGGCAGGTGGTAGCGCGCAATCACACGCTGCGCCATCTGTTCCAGTTCCGGCCGCGCCAGCATGTCGCGCAGCTCGGGCTGGCCGATCAGCACGATCTGCAGCAGCTTCTTTTCGGCCGTTTCCAGGTTGGTCAGCAGGCGCAGCTGTTCCAGCACCTCGGGCGCCAGGCTCTGCGCCTCGTCGATGATCAGCACGGTGTGACAGCCGGCCGCGTGCGCGGCCAGCAGGTAACCGTTCAGGGCGTCGACATAGTCCTTCACCGAAGGCGGCTGCCCATGCGGCGGGGCCGGGGGGTTGACGCCAAATTCTTCGCATACCGTCTGCAGCAGTTCAACCACCGTGAGCTTGGGGTTGAAGATGTAGGCCACGGCGCAGTGCGCGGGCACCTGGTCCAGGAAGGCGCGGCAGACCGTGGTCTTGCCAGCGCCGATCTCGCCCGTCAGCAGGACGAAGCCGCCGCCGCCCGAGACGCCATACAGCAGGTGCGCCAGCGCCTCGCGGTGCATGTCGCTCATGAACAGGAAGCGGGGGTCGGGAGCGATCGAGAACGGCTCCTTGCTCAACCCGAAGAACGGCGCGTACATGGCCCCGAGGATACCCAGGCCCGCGCCCTTCCCGCGGCGCAGGCCGCCCTGGCCAGCCGCGCCGATGGGCGGAACAGGCGGGCTTTACCCCGGCACACGCGGCAGCGCCGCCCTCAAGCCCGCGGCACGATGGCCAAAAACCCCTGAACAGGCCGTGGCGGCATGGTGTTCCGCGACTCACCCTGCACCCCACTCTGGAAGGACCCCAACCGATGAAGACACTTGCCCGCACCCTGCTGGCCACCGCCCTGCTGGGCGCCGTGGCATTGGCCCACGCCAATCCCAAGGCCACGATCGCCGACTTCGAAGCCCGCCTGAACAAGATCGGCGCGCCGAAGATCGACGGCACCGAAACCGTGGCGGGCAAGACCGTGCCGGCGCTGTTCTACGGCAGCCGCAAGATCAACAACAACTACGACGTCGTCGACGCCGTGCGCAAGGAACACCAGGCCACCGCCACCCTGTTCGTGAAGGACGGCGATGAGTTCGTGCGCGTCAGCACCAACGTGCTGACCCCGAAGGCAAGCGCGGCGTGGGCACCCAGCTGGCCCGCAATGCCGCCTACGAGGCCGTGAGCAAGGGCAGCCCGTATTGCGGCCCGATCGACGTGCTGGGTACCGCCTTCGACGCTTGCTACAACCCCATCAAGGACGCCGGCGGCAAGATCATCGGCACCACCTACGTCGGCCACAAGAAGTGAACTTGCAGCGCCGGTAAGGCCCGGCTTCAGGACAGGACAGCCCCAACATGACCGCATCCCCCGGGCGCCCGCGCGCCTCACTGTCCACCTGGCTGGCGCGCCTGAGCGTCGGCCGCCAGCTGCAGCTGGCCTTCGGCACCGTGCTCAGCCTGATGGCTGTGCTGGGTGCCGTGGCCGTGCTGGGCCTGCAGCGCGTCGACCATGAGGCCGAAGCCCTGGCCGGCAAGTGGCTGCGCGGCGTTTCAGAGCTGGCGCAGGCGCGCGTGGCCCTGATCGAGCTGCGCGCCCTCGAAGTCAAGCACAGTCGCACCGACGACACCAGCTACCACGCTGAATACGAAGAAAAGATCAAGGACGCCAACACGAACCTGGACGCGCAGCTGGAAGCCTATGTCTCGCACATGGCTTCAGACGAGGAACGCGCCATCCACGACAAGCTGGCCAAGGCGCGCGCCGACTACGCCAAGGCCAACCAGCAGGTGCTGGCGCTGGGCCGCGACAAGAAGCAGCAAGACGCAGCCGATGTCAGCGACGGCCTGTCCAGCACGGCCTTCGACGAAACCATCGGCGCGCTGGACAAGCTCAGCGCCCACAGCTTTCAGCAGGGCCAGCTGGCCGCCACGGCGGCGCGCAGCACTTTCCAGCAGGCGCGCGGCATGGTGCTGGGCCTGATGGCGCTGGCCTTGCTGACCGGGCTGGGCATGGCCCTGGTGATCGTGCGCCAGCTGTTGCGCCAGCTGGGTGGCGAGCCGGTGGCCGCCGTGCGCGTGGCCCAGGCCGTGGCCGCCGGCGACCTGAGCACCCCGATTGCGCTGAAGACCGGCGACAGCAGCAGCCTGATGGCCCAGCTGCAGCAGATGCAGCACAGCCTGGCCGGCACGGTGCGCCAGGTGCGCAGCGGGTCTGAACAGGTGGCCACCGCCAGCAGCCAGATCGCCCAAGGCAACCAGGACCTGTCGGGCCGCACAGAACAGCAGGCGGCTTCGCTGCAGCAGACCGCCGCCACCATGGACGAGCTGGGCAGCACGGTGCGCAACAACGCCGACAACGCCCGCCAGGCCAACCAGCTGGCGCTGAATGCCTCAGGCGTGGCCGTGCACGGGGGCGAAGTCGTGAGCCAGGTCGTGACGACGATGAAGGGCATCAACGACAGCAGCAAGAAGATCGCCGACATCATCGGCGTGATCGACGGCATCGCCTTCCAGACCAACATCCTGGCGCTGAACGCCGCGGTGGAAGCCGCCCGCGCTGGCGAACAGGGCCGCGGATTCGCGGTGGTGGCCAGCGAAGTGCGCAGCCTTGCGCAGCGCAGCGCCGAAGCGGCCAAGGAGATCAAGACCCTGATCTCGGCCAGCGTGGAACGCGTGGACCAGGGCACGGTGCTGGTCGACCAGGCCGGGCAGACGATGACCGAGATCGTCACCGCCATCCGCCGCGTGACAGACATCATGGGCGAGATCAGCAGCGCCAGCAGCGAACAGAGCAACGGCGTGGCCCAGGTCGGCCAGGCCGTGACGCAGATGGACCGCGCCACGCAGCAGAACGCCGCCCTGGTGGAAGAAAGCGCCGCCGCCGCTGAAAGCCTGCGCCAGCAGGCCGAACAGTTGGTGCAGGCGGTGGCGGTGTTCAAGCTGGCCTGATTCAGGCCTGGCCTGCCCGTACCTTCGGGCCAGCCCGGGGCTGCCCTGGGCTGGGCTGGTGGTTAAATCCGCGGCGGCGACCGTGCGGGCACTCAGGCCCCTGCGGCTGCCCGCCACAGGAAACCCGCCATGCCCACCGACATCGACATCGCCCAGGCCGCCCAGCTGCAACGCGTCACCACCATCGCCCGCGACCGGCTGGGCATCGCCGACGAACACCTGGAACCCTATGGCCACTTCAAGGCCAAGATTTCGCTGGACTACATCGACAGCCTGAAGGACCGGCCCAACGGCAAGCTGATCCTCGTCACCGCCATCAGCCCCACGCCGGCCGGTGAAGGTAAGACCACCACCACGGTGGGCCTGGGCGACGCGCTGAACCGCATCGGCAAGAAAACCATGGTCTGCCTGCGGGAACCTTCACTGGGCCCGGTGTTCGGCATGAAGGGCGGTGCGGCCGGTGGCGGCTACGCCCAGGTGGTGCCGATGGAAGACATCAACCTGCACTTCACCGGCGACTTCAGCGCCATCGCCCTGGCCAACAACCTGCTGGCGGCGATGCTGGACAACCACATCCACCACGGCAACGAGCTCGGCATCGACGTGCGCCGCATCAGCTGGAAGCGCGTGGTGGACATGAACGACCGCGCGCTGCGCGAGATCGTCAATTCACTGGGCGGCCCCGGCAACGGCTACCCGCGGCAGGACGGCTTCGACATCGTGGTCGCCAGCGAAGTGATGGCCATCCTGTGCCTTTCCACCAGCATGCAGGACCTGAAGACGCGCCTGGGCAACATCGTGGTGGCGCAGACCCGTGAACAGAAGCCGGTGACCGCGCGCGACCTGAAGGCCCACGGCGCGATGGCGGTGCTGCTGAAGGACGCGCTGAAGCCCAACCTGGTGCAGACGCTGGAAAACAACCCCGCCATCCTGCACGGCGGGCCCTTTGCCAACATCGCCCACGGCTGCAACAGCGTCATCGCGACGCAGGCCAGCCTGAAGCTGGCGGACTATGTCGTCACCGAAGCCGGCTTCGGCGCCGACCTGGGCGCCGAAAAGTTCATCGACATCAAGTGCCGCAAGAGCGGGCTGCGGCCCGACGCGGTGGTGATCGTGGCCACCATCCGCGCGCTGAAGTACCACGGCGGCGTGGACGTGAAGAACCTGAACACCGAAAACCTGGTGGCGCTGGAAAAGGGCCTGGCGAACCTGGAACGCCATGTCTCGAACGTGCGCCACCACTACGGCCTGCCCTGCGTGGTGTCGGTGAACAACTTCACCGCCGACACCGCGGCCGAACTGGACCTGCTGAAAAGCAAGATGGCCGGCCTGGAAACGCCGGTGATCGTGGCCCGCCACTGGGCCGAAGGCGGCAAGGGCGCGGAAGACGTGGCGCGGGCCGTGGTGCAGATCGTCGAAGGCGGGCAGCACGCCCACGGCGCCAGCGGCTTCAAGTTCGTCTATGAAGAAGGCGACACCCTGATGGCCAAGGTCACGGCCATCGCGACCAAGATCTACGGCGCCGCCGACGTGACGGCCGACGCCAAGGTGCGCGCGCAGATCCAGAAGCTGCAGGACGACGGCTACGGCCACTACCCCGTGTGCGTGGCCAAGACGCAATACAGCTTTTCCACCGACGCCAGCCTGCGCGGCGCGCCCAGCGGCCACAGCCTGAACATCCGCGAAGTGCGACTGGCCGCGGGCGCGGAATTCATCGTCATGGTCTGCGGCGACATCATGACCATGCCCGGCCTGCCCAAGGTGCCTTCGGCCGAGAAGATCGACCTGGGAGACGACGGCCGCGTGGTGGGCCTGTTCTAGCGTGGGGGGGTGCCCCGGCGGCGGGCTGGCGCCGACGGCTAAAATCATGTGTTGACAGCGAGGAGCACAGCACCCCATGGCCGGACATTCCAAATGGGCCAACATCCAGCACCGCAAGGGCCGGCAGGACGAAAAGCGCGGCAAGGCCTGGACCCGGGTGATCCGCGAGATCATGGTGGCGGCCCGCCTGGGCGGCGGTGACCCTTCGGCCAACCCGCGCCTGCGGCTGGCGATCGAGAAGGCCAAGGCCGTGAACCTACCGGTGGACACCGTCAAGCGCAACATCGACAAGGCCACGGGCAACCTGGAAGGTGTCAGCTACGAAGAAATCCGCTACGAAGGCTACGGCATCGGCGGCGCGGCCATCATCGTGGACTGCATGACCGACAACCGCGTGCGCACGGTGGCCGAAGTTCGCCACGCCTTCAGCAAGTACGGCGGCAACATGGGCACCGAAGGCAGCGTGGCCTTCCAGTTCAAGCACTGCGGGCAGTTCGTATTCGAGCCCGGCACGCCGGAAGACAAGCTGATGGAAGTGGCGCTGGACGCCGGCGCCGAAGACGTGATCACTGGCGACGACGGCAGCATCGAAGTGCTGTGCGCTGCGCCCGACTTCGAAGCCGTGAAGGGCGCGCTGGACGCCGCCGGCTTCAAGCCCGCGGTGGCCGAGGTGACGATGCGCGCCGAAAACCCCATCGAACTGGGCGGCGAAGACGCCGCCCGCATGCAAAAGCTGCTGGACGTGATCGAAGACCTGGACGACACCCAGGACGTGTTCCACAACGCCCTGCTGTCCGAGTAGCCGGCCTTGAAGGTACTCGTCATCGGCAGCGGCGGCCGTGAACATGCGCTGGCCTGGAAGCTGGCGCAGAGCGAACGCGTGCAGCGCGTCTTTGTTGCCCCGGGCAACGGCGGCACCGCGGCCGACCCGCTGCTGCACAACGTGCCCGCGCACACGCCCGAAGCGCTGGCCGACTTTGCGCAGGCCGAAAAGATCGGCCTGACCGTGGTCGGCCCCGAAGCCCCGCTGGCCGCTGGCGTGGTGGACCTGTTCCGCAGCCGCGGCCTGCGCATCTTCGGGCCCACGAAGGCTGCCGCGCAGCTGGAAAGCAGCAAGGCTTTTGCGAAGGACTTCATGCAGCGGCATGGCATCCCGACCGCGAAGTCCGCCACCTTCACCGACGCCGCGGCCGCCCATGCGCACGTGGCACAGGAAGGCACGCCCATCGTCGTGAAGGCCGACGGCCTGGCCGCCGGCAAGGGCGTGGTGGTGGCGATGACCCAGGAAGAAGCGCATGCCGCGATCGACGACATGCTGTCGACAAACACCCTGGGGGTGCAACACAACGAAGACGGCGCGCGCGTCGTGATCGAAGAGTTCATGCTGGGCGAAGAGGCCAGCTTCATCGTGCTGTGCGACGGTACGAACGTCGTCAGCCTGGCCACCAGCCAGGATCACAAGCGCATCTTCGACGGCGACACCGGCCCCAATACGGGCGGCATGGGCGCCTATTCGCCGGCGCCGGTGGTCACGCCCAACGTGCATGCCAAGGCCATGCAGGACATCATCTGGCCCACCATCCACGGCATGGCGCGCGAAGGCCGGCCGTTCACCGGCTTCCTGTATGCCGGGCTGATGATCGACGCCTACGGCCAGCCCCGCACGGTGGAATTCAACTGCCGGCTGGGTGACCCGGAGGCTGAGGTCATCCTGATGCGGCTGAAAAGCGACCTGCTGGACCTGCTGCTGCACGCCACCGACGGCACGCTGGACAAGGTGGAACTGCAATGGGACCGCCGCACCGCACTGGGCGTGGTGATGGCCGCTGCCGGCTACCCGGTGGCACCGCGCAAGGGCGACGCCATCACCGGCCTGCCCGCAGGCACGGCCGACCTGCAGGTCTTCCACGCCGGCACCACCCTGCGCGATGGGCAGCTCGTCAGCAACGGCGGGCGCGTGCTGTGCGTCACGGCGCTGGGTGAATCGGTCAAGCTGGCGCAGCACAAGGCGCTGGAAGCCGTGCGCCAGGTGCAGTTCGACGGCGCGCAGTGGCGCAACGACATCGGCCATCGAGCGATCAAACACTGAAGCCTTTCTGATGACCGACACCACCGCCTTCGGCCCCGTTCGCCAATACCTGCTGGGCCTGCAGGGCCGCATCGTCGACGCCTTCCAGGCCGAAGACGGCAAGACCTTCATCAGCGACGGCTGGGTGCGCCCCCAGGGCGGCAAGCTGGAAGGCGACGGGCTGTCGCAGCTGGTGGAAGAAGGGCATGTGCTGGAACGCGGCGGCTGCAATTTCAGCCATGTGCAGGGCGCGCAGCTGCCGCCTTCGGCCACGCAGCACCGGGCCGAACTGGCCGGCGCGCCCTTTGAAGCCATGGGCGTGAGCCTGGTGATGCACCCGCGCAACCCCTACGTGCCCACCGTGCACATGAACGTGCGCATGCTGGCCGTCACCCCTGAAGGGCAGGCGCCCGTGGTGTGGTTCGGCGGCGGCATGGACCTGACGCCCTACTACGGCTTCGAAGACGACGCGCGCCACTTCCACCGCGTGAACGCCGACGCACTGGCGCCCTTCGGCGCCGACAAGTACCCGCGCTTCAAGCAGTGGTGCGACGAATACTTCTTCCTGAAGCACCGCAATGAACCGCGCGGCATCGGCGGCGTGTTCTTCGACGACTTCAACGAAGGCACGTTCGACGACGGCTTCGCGATGATCCGCGCCGTGGGCGACGCCTTCATCCCGGCCTACCTGCCCATCGTGCAGCGCCGGCGCGGCATGCCCTATGGCGAAGGCGAGCGTGGATTCCAGGCCTACCGGCGCGGCCGCTATGTCGAATTCAATCTGGTGTGGGACCGCGGCACGCACTTCGGGCTGCATGGCGGTGGCCGCACCGAAAGCATCCTGATGAGCATGCCGCCCATCGTCACCTGGCGCTACAGCTGGCAGCCCGAAGCGGGCACGCCTGAGGCGCGCCTGTACACCGACTTCCTGCGCCCGCGCGACTGGCTGCATGAATGACTAAGCCCGCTGCCCGGCGTGTGGGCCTGCTGGGCGGCACCTTCGACCCGGTGCACCGGGCCCATGTGGCGCTGGCCCATGCAGCGCTTTCAGGTCTGCAGCTGGACGAAGTGCGCTGGATACCCGCGGGCCGCCCGTGGCAGAAAGGCCGGATCACCGACGCCGTGCACCGCGAAGCGATGGTGCGGCTGGCCATCGAAGGCGAGCCGCGCTTCACGCTGGACCGCATCGAAATCGAACGCCAGGGCGCCAGCTACACGCTGGACACCGTGCGCGCGCTGCAGCAGCGCGAACCGGGTACGCAGTGGGTGCTGATCATCGGCCAGGACCAGTACGCCGGGCTGCACACCTGGGGCAACTGGCCCGATCTGCTGGCCCGCGTCACCCTGGCCGTGGCCAACCGGCCCGGCGTGCAGGCCCCGGTGCACCCCGACGTGCTGGCCCACCCGCACCGCGCGGTGCCGCTGGACATGCTGGACATCTCGTCCACCGACATCCGCGCCCGCGTAGCCGCCGGGCAGGATATCTCGCAACAAGTGCCGCCACAGGTGGCACGCTATATTGACCAACACCGGCTGTACCTGGCCGTGTGAACAGGAGCTGAATGGACATCCGGAAACTGCAACGCGCCATCGTCGATGGCCTGGAAGACGTGAAGGCGGTGAACATCACCGTCTTCAACACCGAACACCTGTCGGCCATGTTCGAGCGCGTGATCATCGCGTCGGGCAGCAGCAACCGGCAGACCAAGGCACTGGCTTCCAGCGTGCGCGAAAGCGTCAAGTCGCGCGGCATGCAGGTGCTGTCGACCGAGGGCGAAGACAACGGTGAATGGATCATCGTCGATTGCGGTGCAGCGGTGGCCCACATCATGCAGCCGGCCATTCGCGAGTATTACCACCTGGAAGAGATCTGGGGCGGCAAGGCCGTCAAGCTGAAGCTGGGCGAAGCCAAGACCGGCCTGGTGAAGGCCAGCGAACCCGAAGCCCCGGCCAAGGCCAAGGCGCGCGCGTCGGGCAAGCCGGTGAAGACAGCGTCCAGGGCGCCCGCCAAGACCGCTGCCAAAACGCCCGCCAGAGCGCCAGCCAAAGCACCGGCCAGGGCACCCACCCGGACCGCAGCCAAGGTGCAGACCCTGGTGATCGCGCCCAGCAAGCCCGCGCGCAAGGGCCCTGCCGGCAAGACCGCGGCGAAGAAGACAGCGGCCAAGAAGTCCCCTGCCCGCAAGGCGGTCGCCAAGAAGGCCGCCACGCGCAGCCGCTAGTCCGGACATTGGGGCGATGAAGCTGCTGGTGGTGGCAGTGGGCCAGCGCCAGCCGGCCTGGGCAGACACCGCCTGGGACGACTTCGCCAAACGCTTCCCGCCCGAACTGCGGCTGGAACTGAAGGCCCTGAAGGCCGAAGCCCGCAGCAGCGGCAAGACGGCCGCGCAGTGCATGGCCGCCGAAGCACAGCGCTTCGAAGCCACCCTGCTGGCCCAGGCCAAGGGCGCGCGGCGTGTAGTGCTGGACGAACACGGCACCCGCCGCACCAGCGCCCAGCTGGCCGAAAGGCTGCTGTTCTGGCGCGGCGACGGGCGCGACGTCGCCCTGCTGGTGGGCGGCCCGGACGGCCTCGACCCGGCGTTGAAGGCCAGCGCAGACGAAACCCTGCGCCTGAGCGACCTGACCCTGCCGCACGCCTTCGCCCGCGTGCTGCTGGCCGAAGCGCTGTACCGCGCCCACACCCTGGCCACCGGCCACCCCTATCACCGCGAATGAGCAGCGAATGAGCCGCGAATGAGCAGCGCATGACAGCCCGCCACGCCTTCGGCCACAACTTTGTCTACCTGGCCTCGCAAAGCCCGCGCCGCCGCCAGCTGCTGGACCAGCTGGGCGTGGCCCACCAGCTGCTGCTGCCGGCGCCGGAAGAAGACGCCGAAGCGCTGGAAGCCCTGCTGCCCGGCGAACTGCCGGCCGACTACGTGCAGCGCGTCACCGCATTGAAGCTGCGCGCGGCCATTGCGCGGCGTGCCGCGCGCGGGCTGCCGCCGGCCCCCGTGCTGTGCGCCGACACCACGGTGGCCCTGGGCCGCCGCGTGCTGGGCAAGCCGGCCGACGCGGCCGAGGCCCGCGCCACGCTGCAGGCCCTGGCCGGGCGCAGCCACCGCGTGCTGACGGCCGTGGCTGTACACGACGGTCGCCGCGTGCGCCAGGCGCTGAGCCTGTCGCGCGTGCGCTTCGCGCCGCTGCCGGCAGGCGTGATCGACGCCTACATCGCCAGCGGCGACTGCTTCGGCAAGGCCGGCGCCTACGCCATCCAGAGCGCCCTGGCCGGCTGGGTGGCGCGCATCGATGGCAGCCACAGCGGCATCATGGGCCTGCCCCTGTTCGAGACCGCGCAACTGCTGCAAGCCGCAGGGGTGGCTACGGCACTGACGGCCTAGACTCGCGCCCATGGGCGTACAGGACATCTTGATCAACTGGGCCCCGCAGGAAACGCGGGTGGCAATCGTCGAAAACGGCGCGGTGCAGGAACTGCACATCGAACGCGCCCTGGAACGCGGGCAGGTGGGCAATGTCTACCTGGGCAAAGTGGTGCGCGTGCTGCCCGGCATGCAAAGCGCGTTCGTCGACATCGGCCTGGAACGCGCGGCCTTCCTGCACGTGGCCGACCTCATCAGCGCTGCCGGCCCGCACCGCGGCGACGCACCGCTGCCGCCCATCGAACGCCAGGTGTTCGAAGGCCAGACGCTGACGGTGCAGGTCATCAAGGACGCCATCGGCACCAAGGGAGCCAGGTTGTCGACCCAGGTGAGCATCGCCGGCCGTATGCTGGTGTTCCTGCCGCACGACAACCACATCGGCATCAGCCAGAAGATCGGCAGCCATGAACTGCGCGAACAGCTGCGTGCGCGCGTGCAGGCCTTGGCCAGTGCCAGTTCTGAAGACCCGGCCAACAGCGGCGGCTTCATCCTGCGCACCAACGCCGAAGAAGCCAGCGACACCGAGCTGGCCGACGACATCGCCTACCTGCGCAAGACCTGGAAGCTGATCCGCGAACGCGCCAACACACGCCCGCCCGGCACCCTGCTGCACCAGGACCTGAGCCTGGCCGAACGCGTGCTGCGCGACCTGGTGAATGAAGCCACGTACAGCATCCGCATCGACAGCCGGCTGCAGTTCGACCAGCTGCGCGCCTTCGGCGACATCTACATGCCGCGCGCCGTGGGCAAGCTGGAGCTGTACAAGGGCGAGCGCCCGATCTTCGACCTGTTCGGCATCGAAGAAGAAATCGTGCGGGCGCTGAGCCGGCGCGTGGACCTGAAGAGCGGCGGCTACCTGGTGATCGACCAGACCGAGGCGCTGACCACCATCGACGTCAACACCGGCGGCTTTGTCGGCGCACGCAACTTCGACGACACCATCTTCAAGACCAACCTGGAAGCCGCCGGCGCGCTGGCGCGCCAGCTGCGGCTGCGCAACCTGGGCGGCATCATCGTGGCCGACTTCATCGACATGACGCGCGAAGACCACCAGCAGGCCGTACTGGCCGAACTGCGCAAGCAGCTGGCGCGCGACCGCACGCGCACCACCGTGAGCGGCTTCACCCAGCTGGGCCTGGTGGAAATGACGCGCAAGCGCACGCGCGAAAGCCTGGCCCACATGCTGTGCCAGCCCTGCCCCACCTGCGAAGGCAAGGGCCAGGTGAAGACGGCGCGCAGCGTGTGCTACGACATCCTGCGCGAGATCCTGCGTGAAGCGCGCCAGTTCGCGCCCAAGGAATTCCGCGTCGTCGCGCACGCCAGCGTGGTGGAGATGCTGCTGGACGAAGAGAGCGTGCACCTGGCAGGCTTGAGCGAATTCATCGGCAAGCCGATTTCGCTGAGCGCCGAGCCGGGGATGAACCCGGAGCAGTACGACATCGTGCTGCTGTAGCCACTCGCGGGGCCCCGTGTGGCACCGCTGGCGCGCAGCCGCGCAGCCGCACCCACCGCGCCCGGCAAGGCCCGATTTGTAGGAATCAGGGTCCGGTAGACGACGCATGGCTAGTCGCGCCAGCGCCGGTGTTGCAAGAACGCCAAACCGGGCGCGCTACACCGACGCCGCCCGTGAAGATGCCCGCTGGCTTGGACTGCGAGTGAATCTTTCGGACTACCTCTTGCTACACACTGGAAGATGCCCTGAAGCCATGCTGAATGTCATGCCGAAACGATCGCAAGCCTCTGCACTGGATGAACATCTGCACGGGGTTCATGACGAAGTACGGCAACGGGTCCATGCTTTGGCCCAGGGCAACTGCATGGACAGCCCGCTGCAGGCCAGGCCGCTGTTCGACACGTTTTCTGAAGCGGTGGCGATGCGCGGCCTGCGCTACGGTGAGAAGCAGATTGCGCCGCTGCTGGACTCGGTCTATGCGGGCACGGCGCTGGGCGAGCTGGCCACCGCGCGCGAGATGCTGTCGGTGTGCTACGCCATCGCCGGGCATCTGAAGCTGCGTGATCGGAACAGGCAAACCTTGCTGATCCAGTGCGCACACCTGCGCTGGGCGGTCGCAGCAGGAGACATGCGCGGTGCAGCCACGCTCAGCAGCAAGGCGCTGGACCTGAGCCCCGGCCCGGCGGGCCTCAGCCCCGAAGAACTGGACTTCTGCATCGAAGCGTCCCAGGTGCTGCGGCGGCTGGGTCTGCACAAGCTGACACTGGCGCTGTTGGAACAGGTGCAGCAGGGCATGTCCCGGCTGCCCGACAACGCCGCCACCGAAGGCCTGGTGAGCGTGTTGCTCAACCGGATCCACATCCTGTCGCAGCACGCGGGGCGGTCGTTCCGCAAGCAAGGGCCCCTGGGTTGGGAATCCTGGGAAGCGTCCGCCGCGCAGGCCGCGCTGGCGCAAGCCCTGGCCGAGCTGCGCTCGGTCACGCTGCGCGCTGAGCAGGCCGGGCTGGTCAGCTTCGCGTTGGCCGGCCGCCAGATCCTGCAGGCCCACGAACATGAGCCCGCCAAGCGACCGGCCGCGCTGCTGGCATTCGTGCTGGAAAGGGCGCGTACGCTGAAGCTGCGCGGCTTCGTCAGCGACGAATTCGAGTGCCTGCTCGACACCGCAGGCATGCAGATCGACAACGGGCTGTTCGACAGCGCGTCGGTCACGCTGCGCCAGGCAGCCAGCTTGCGCCAGCCGGACGCCATGGCCATGCCGGCCGCAGAACGCTGGCACTGGTTCACCTTCCTGTGCTTGCAGCAGCAGGGCCGCCTGGACGGCGCCCTGCAAGCCCACACCGGCTATGCAGACGCGGTCAGCAAGCGAACCGAACTGGCCCAGCAGGTGCTGCAGGAACACCTGCAGAACGGCAACACCGGCTGGCTGTCGGCCAGCGCCTGCCGCAAGCAGGCCGGCACCACGGCAGGGCGAGACCAGAACGGCGTCACGCCGCACACCGCCCCGTCAGCCGACGGATTCGAGCAGAGCCTGGCCGCGTTGAGCCAGTCGGCCCACAGCGTGGTCGAGCTGGCTGCAGGCCTGGACCTGTCGGTGCGCCGCCTGCAGCAGATCTTCAAGCAGCGCGGCCTGCCCGCGCCTGCGCAGTACCTCCGCAAGCAGCTTGCCAGCCGCGGCGCCCGCCCCGGGCAGGCGGGCGCCAGGGGCTAGCGACGCGGCGCGGCGTCGACGGGGCGCCGCGCTGGCGCGTCCATGCCGTTGCCCAGGAAGAAGCTGGGGTTGGGCTGCTGGTTGTAAGCCGAGTTCTGCCCCGCCACGGCCGCCCGGTAATGCGTGTCGTGCATCAGGGTCACCAGCCGCGGCACACGGCGTTGGCTTTCGCCTGCCAGCTGGTGGGTGTCGGTCGGGATGGTCGTGGTGAACAGCCGCAGCGTCTTGTTCTTGGCCGAATAGACCAGGAATTCCTCGCGCCAGTCACCCAGGATGTCGGCCACCAGGAGCGGGGCGCCGGCGTCGCTCAGGCCGATGTAGGTGCGGAAAGGGTGGCCCTGGCTGGGATTGAAGATGCCGGCGTTGCCCGTTCCGTCCTGCCACTTGTACTTCTCGATGGTTTGCCCACGGCTCCAGATCTCTCGCAGCAGGTCGCCGTCCCAGTAGATGCCGAACAAGGGAACACCGCCAGGGATGGCCTTGCACCGGGCCACGCTGTCGCTGCCACCGGCGCCCGGGAAGGCGTCCTGGCCTGCCGCGCTGACGAAGGCGTGGTTGTTGGACCAGCTCTCGGCGCCCGGCGCCTGCGGGTCGATGTCCATCGTGATGCCACGACCGACGTCGCCCACGACCGGGGGCGGGCTGCCTGCGCAGTCGCCCCGTGTCCACAGCAGTTGCCCGCTGCGCCCGTCGCGCAGCACCAGACCTCTGCCCTGGTGTGCCCGGTGGTCTTCATGGACGGTCATCACTTCCAGACCCGGGCGCGCCGGGTTGAAGTCACCCACTTGCAACGCGTCGCCGTGGCCCAGGCGCGTCGTGTACCCCGGCTTGCCGTCGTGCTGAATGACGGCCGCGCCGTAAACCACCTCGTCCCGACCGTCGAAGTCGACATCGGCAATGAACATCGAATGCGCGCCCTGCCCGGTGTAACCGCGGTGCACGATGGCTGGGTTCTGGTCCTCCGGCATGGGACGGTCACGCCCGTTGTTGCCACGCGGCGGGATCAGGTTTTCGTCGTGCGTGTCGAAGATCCAGCGCTGCGAAATCGAATAGCGACCGTTGTCGTCCTTGCGCAGGTCCCAGGCGCCGACCACCGATCGGGCGTAGTAGCCGCGCGTCATGATCAGACTGGGCCTCACGCCGTCCAGGTAAGCCACACCGCCCAGGAAGCGGTCGATGCGGTTGCCGTAGTCGTCGCCCCAGCTGTGGTGCCACTTGCCCCCGCTGCGGTCGCCCCGTGCTGGCTTGAACTCGGTCTGCGCAATCTGCCGGCCGTCAGAACCGCGGAAGAAGCTCAGGTATTCGGGCCCGGACAGGATGTAGCCGTCAGGCTGGCGGTGGTCGTCGTTGGGCCTGCCGATCACGACGCCGCGGCCGTCGACGGTGCCGTCCGATGTGCGCATGGCCAGTTCGGCGCGGCCGTCGCCGTCGAAGTCGTACACCATCATGGGCGTGTAGTGCGCGCCCGAACGGATGTTGCGGCCCAGGTCGATGCGCCACAGGCGTGTGCCATTCAGCTTGTAGGCGTCGACGTAGGTGTTGTCGGTGTCGCCCGGCTGCGAGTTGTCGCGGGCGGTATTCGGTTCCCACTTCACGACCAGCTCGTATGCGCCGTCGCCGTCCAGGTCGCCCACGCTGGCGTCCTTCACGGCGTAGGTGGACCCCGGCAGCCGGCCCGTGGGCGGGGCCACCGGAAGTTCCAGGAACGGGCGCGTCCACGGCCGCACGGTCTGGGCGCGGTCTGCCTGTTCAGCGCCGTTCAGCACCGGCACCACGGTGAAGAAGCCATCCTGAAACTGCGTGGACGCCAGCTTCAGCTGCGTGGCGTCGGCCACCGGCTGGGGCGTCAGCAAGGTTCGGCCAGCGCCGTTGGAATGGCGGCTGTGATAAACGTTGAACGCCAGGTCGCCGGGGTCGGTGGCCAGCAGGCGCCAGCTCATGTAGACGCCCTGGCCTTCGCGCACGGCCACCAGGCCCCGGTTCAGGTCTTCCACCTGGCGGCGCGCCTCGGCCGCGCCGGCCATCGGGTAGCAGGCCTTGCGCACGCCATGGGCGGGGTCACCGAACTCCAGCGTCGAGCAGCTGAAGGTGCCGGACTTTTCGAGCACGTTGAAGTCCTTGCCCGCGCCGAAGGCGATGCGGGTGTTCGGCGGTACCTGGCAGCTGGCGCCTTCTTCGGCGCAGGCGTAGGGGCTGAAGACCTGCGCCGTGGCGATGACGTTGAAGGGCTCGGTGGGCGGGCTGCGGTCGGCGTTCGTGGGCACCTTGTAGACCCAATACCTGCGGAATCCCACGTTGCTGGCCCAGCCCATGTTGGCCTGGCTGGCCGGCGTCGCCTGCAACTGGATACGCTGGCCCGTGCCGGTGCGCGCCGCCGACGAATAGGCGATCAGCAGGTAGCCCGGGGTGATCTTCACCGTGTTGGCCTTGATCGGCACGCTGGAGGTGCTGGACGCCTGGCCCCAGCGGTCCATGTGGGCCGTGGTCACCAGGCATTGGTCGCCAGCTTGCACGGCGCAAGTGTTGCTGTGGGCGGCCACAGGTACGCTCAGCAAGGCGGCAACGGCCAAAGACAAGGTCGTTGGGGAAAAGGCAGGGTGCTTCATGGCTAGACAGAAGAGGTTGCGAAGGTGACGGAAACCGCGACAGGTCGTATGGTCCGAAATGCCGACGCGGCGCGGCGCCCCGCACGCGAAACTCCGAGCCCTTGATTTCGCATCGCAGCCGCGTGCGCCACCCCGCTGTGAGATTTGCACTGCCCGCCGACACGGGGGCCCCCGGTGTTGGTAGCCTTGCAGGCTGCAACTCCAGGAGCACCCCATGCTGATGGGCGGATGCCACTGCGGCGCTGTGCGCTACCGGGCCCTGGCGGCCCCGAGCCGCCATTCCATCTGCCACTGCACCGACTGCCGGCGCAGCGCCGGCGCGCCGGCGGTGGCCTGGGCGATCTTCAAGCTGGGTGAGATCGAGCTGACCCAGGGCACGCCCAAGCTGCGCGCCTCGTCAGAACACGGGCGCCGGCACTTCTGTGGCGACTGCGGCACTGGGCTTTTCTACACGAACGATGTCGTCTTTGACGGCCTGATCGACCTGCAGAGCGCCACGCTGGACGAGCCCGACGCCATCATGGCCCCGCAGTGCCAGGTGCAGACGGCCGAACGCATAGCCTGGCTGCAGGCCGGGCTGGCATCCCACGGGTTCGACCGGTACCCCGGTTGATCCCAGGCGCCGCCAGCGCTGGCGCGAAACCTGCACCGCAACAGGCATGACCGCACCTGTCGGCCCGCAAGGCCATACCGCCCCGCCCGCCGCGCTGCCCCAGCAGCGTGTCATCAAGGTCCGGCGCGACTACAACAGCTGGGTCGCCAGCGAAACAGTCGAGGACTACGCGCTGCGCTTCACGCCGCGGTCTTTCCGCAAGTGGAGCGGCTGGCGTGTGTCCAACACCGCCTTCGGCGCGGCGTCGTTCCTGGTGCTGGAAGCGCTGGGCGCCACGCTGCTGGTGCAGTACGGCTTCATCAACGCCTTCTGGGCGATCCTGGCCACGGGGGCGGTGATCTTCGCTGCCGGGCTGCCCATCAGCGTCTACGCCGCGCGCTACGGCCTGGACATGGACCTGCTCACGCGCGGCGCGGGCTTCGGCTACATCGGCAGCACCATCACCAGCCTCATCTACGCCAGCTTCACCTTCATCTTCTTCGCGCTGGAAGCGGCCATCATGGCTTACGCGCTGGAGCTGGCCTTCGACATCCCGCCGGCCTGGGGCTACCTGATCTGCGCGCTGGTGGTCATCCCGCTGGTCACGCACGGCGTCACGGCCATCAGCCAGCTGCAGATGTGGACGCAGCCGCTGTGGCTGGTGCTGCTGGTGCTGCCCTACGTCTACGTCTTCAGCGCCCACCCCACGCTGCTGGCCGACCTGCAGGCCTATGCCGGGCTGGACGGGCAAGGCGGGGCCTTCAACCCGCTGCTGTTCGGCGCAGCGCTGACGGTGGGCATCGCCCTCATCACGCAGATGGGCGAACAGGTGGACTACCTGCGCTTCATGCCCGAACAGACGCCCGCCAACCGCTGGCGCTGGTGGGGGTCTGTCCTGCTGGGCGGGCCGGGCTGGGTGGTGCTGGGGGTGGTGAAGATGCTGGGCGGCGCGCTGCTGGCGATGCTGGCGCTGCAGCTGGCCGTGCCGCCCGACCGCGCGGTGGACCCGAACCAGATGTACCTGGCGGCCTTCAACGGCGTGTTCCCGAACTACACGCTGGCGGTGGCTGTGACCTGCCTGTTCGTGGTGGTGTCGCAGCTGAAGATCAACGTCACCAACGCCTATGCCGGCAGCCTGGCCTGGAGCAACTTCTTCGCGCGCATCACGCACAGCCACCCCGGGCGCGTGGTGTGGATGGTGTTCAACACCCTGATCGCGCTGCTGCTGATGGAGCTGGAAGTCTTCAAGGCCATCGGCGGCGTGCTGGGCCTGTACAGCAACATCGCCATCAGCTGGCTGATGGCCGTGGTGGCCGATCTCGTCGTCAACAAGCCCCTGGGCTGGAGCCCGAAGGGCATCGAGTTCAAGCGCGCGCACCTGTACGACATCAACCCGGTGGGCGTGGGCGCGATGGGCGCGGCCAGCGTGCTGTCGATCGCCGCTTACCTGGGCGCCTTCGGGCCGATGGCGCAGGCGTTCTCGGCCGCCATTGCGGCGGCGGTGGCCTTCACGGTGTCGCCGCTGATCGCCTGGGCCACAAAAGGCCGCTACTACATCGCCCGCACTTCTTTAGATGCCGATGGCGCCTATCTGGGCACGGCACGGCGCATGCGGCTTTGCACGATCTGCGAACGCCCCTACGAAGGCGAAGACATGGCCCAGTGCCCCGCCTACGGCGGCCCCATCTGCAGCCTGTGCTGCAGCCTGGACGCGCGCTGCCACGACCTGTGCAAGCCAGAAGCCGCGCGCCTTTCCGTGCAGTGGCGCAGCCTGTTGCGCCCGCTGCTGCCGCAGCGCCTGTGGCCGCAGCTGGACACCGGGCTGGGCCGCTACCTGCTGCTGATGGCCATCGTCACGCCGGCACTGGCCGCGCTGCTGTTCGTCACCTACCAGCTGGAACTGAAGGGCCTGGGCGACCAGGCCGCCAGCGTGGCCCCGACGCTGAAGCAAGGCTTCATCAAGGCCTATGCCGCGCTGCTGCTGGTGGGCGGCATCATCGGCTGGTGGCTGGTGCTCACGCAGATGAGCCGGCGCGTGGCGCAGGAAGAAAGCAACCGCCAGACCGAAGCCCTGGTGCGCGAGATCGACAGCCACCGCCGCACCGACGAAGCCCTGCAGCGTGCCAAGCAGAACGCCGACGCCGCACGTGCGAATGCTGATGCCGCACGCGCAGCTGCCGATGCCGCACGCGCAGCAGCCGACACCGCCAACCAGGCCAAGACGCGCTACATCAGCACCATCAGCCACGAGCTGCGCACGCCGCTGAACAGCATCCTGGGCTATGCGCAGCTGCTGGACGAAGACCCGTCGATGCCGCCGCACCGGCGCCAGGCGGTGGGCGTCATCCGCCGCGGCGGCGAACACCTACTGAGCCTGATCGAAGGCACGCTGGACATCGCGCGCATCGAAAGCGGCAAGCTGGCGCTGGACCCGCAACCCATGCGCCTGCGCGACAGCCTGCAGCAGATCGTGCGCATGTTCGAACTGCAGGCGCTGGCCAAGGGCCTGCGCTTCGAGCACAGCATCGACGCCGCCCCAGCCCTGGTGCGGGCCGATGAACGGCGGCTGAGCCAGATCTTGATCAACGTGCTGGGCAACGCGGTGAAGTTCACGGCCCAGGGCCGCGTGGCCTTCCGCGCCAGCCAGGTGCGGGGCATGGCGATCTTCGAAATCGAAGACACCGGCCCGGGCATCGAGCCGGCCGAGATCGAGCGCATCTTCGAACCCTTCTCGCGTGGCGCGCATGCCAGCGGCGGCAGTGGCAGCAGTGGCAGTGGAGGCAGCAGCGGCAGCCAGGCCGGCACCGGCCTGGGCCTGACGATCGCCAAGATGCTGACCGACCTGATGGGCGGCGAGATGACGGTGAGCTCGCGCGTGGCCACGGCGCAAGCCGGTGTTGCCAGCTCAGGCGGCACGCTGTTCCGCGTGCGCCTGTTCCTGCCGGAACTACCCGGCGCCCGCGCCCCGCGTGCCCTGCCCGCGCGCGCGGGCTATGCCGTGCCGCGCCGGCGCGTGCTGGTGGTGGACAACGAAGAGGTGGACCGCACGCTGCTGGCACGCCGGCTGGAAGCGCTGGGCTTTGACGTGCTGCAGGCCGCCAGCGGCCACGCCGCGCTGGGCCTGCTGCATGAAGTGGGGCACGCGCAGCCTGCCAAGACACTGCCCGCGCAGGCGCCTGTCGACGCCATCCTGATGGACCTGGCCATGCCCGGCATCGACGGCTGGGACACCATCCGCGCGCTGCGCCGCCAGGGGCTGAGCACGGCGCCGGTGGCCGTGGTCTCGGCCAACGCCTTCGACAAGGGCCTGGACAACGACGTGGGCATCACCGCGGCCGACTTCATCACCAAGCCCGTGCGCTTCGACGAGCTGCTGGACTGGCTGGGCCAGCATCTGGGCCTGCAGTGGCTGGCGACCGTGGCCGAGCCGGCGGCTGCGCACCCACCGGACAAAACGCCTGATGCACCCGATGCACCACCGCCTGCCCTGCCCCCGCGCGACAGGCTGCTGGCCCTGCAGGACGTGCTGCGCCTGGGCTACCCTCGCGGCGTGAACAAGCAGCTCGACGAGATCGCCACCCACCACCCCGAATGTGCAGCCTTCCTGGGGCCGCTTCGCGCCCTTGCCCATGGCTTTGAATTCGACCGCATGACGCCACTGGTGCAGCAGGCACTGGAGCGCAGCCGTGTCGATTGAGCCCCGTGCGCTGGACCCGGCGCGGCCCACGCTGGGCCTGGTGCTGATCGTCGACGACGTGCCCGACAACCTGGCCGTTCTGCACGACGCGCTGGACGAAGCCGGCTACACCGTGCTGGTGGCCACCGACGGCGCCACCGCGCTGCAGCGCGCGCAGCAGGCCGAACCCGACATCGTGCTGCTGGACGCGCTGATGCCCGGCATCGACGGCTTCGAAGTGGCGCGGCGCCTGAAGGCCGGGCCTGAGACGGCGCACATCCCGATCATCTTCATGACCGGGCTGACCGAGACCGAACACGTGCTGGCGGCGTTTGAAGCCGGCGGGGTGGACTACGTCACCAAGCCCATCCGCGCCGCCGAAGTGATCGCGCGCATGGGCGTGCACATGCGAGGGGCGCGCCAGGCGCGGCAGGCGCGTAATGCGCTGGACGCCTATGGCCACGCGACGATTGCCGTGCGTCTGGTGGACGGGCTGCTGAACAACGGCGCCCGCCTGGTGTGGCAGACGCCACTGGCGCGGCGCTGGCTGCCAGCCTACTTCGACGTCGCCCCACCCGAAGCCGCCGCCGACCGCGTGCCAGCAGTGCTGCTGGCCTGGCTGGAAGCCGCCGTGGCACAGCCCGAGACCAAGCCGCTGACCCTGGCCCGCGGTGCGCAGCAACTGGTGTGCACGCTGCAGGGCCGCACCAGCGACGAAGACTGGCTGGTGGTGCTGCGCGAGGTGAGCGACGCCGCCACCGTCGAGGCCACGATGCTGGCGCTGCGCCTGACGCTGCGCGAAAGCGAAGTGCTCTACTGGGTGGTGAAGGGCAAGACCAACCGCGACATCGGCGACATCCTGGGCACCAGCCCGGCCACGGTGAAGAAGCACCTGGAACGCATCTTCGAAAAGCTGGGCGTGGAAACGCGCACCGCCGCGGCGGCGGTGGCGGTGCAGAAGGTGCGGGAGTTGAAGGCGGGCTGAGCGCGGGGTGCAGGCGCTGGCGTGGGCGTGGGCGGGTCGGCAACTCGACAGTCCGCAGCTGTCAAGCAAAGATTCCGATGGTGCGCATTACAATCCAGGCTCTGGTAAGGAGCCGAGCCATGACCGAATCCACCATCACTGCCAAGGGGCAGACCACCGTGCCGGCCGACATCCGGGCTCTGGTCGATGCCAAGCCGGGTACGCGCCTGGTCTGGTCGGTGATGCCGGACGGCACCATCATCGTCCGGGCCAAGTCCAAGTCCATCCTCGACATGGCCGGCATGCTCAAGGGCCCGAAGGGCAAGAGCGTCAGGGTCGAGGACATGAACCCCTGGCGCTGACGGCGGCAACCAGATGGCGGCGCTCGACACCAACGTCCTGGTGCGCTACATCGTCCAGGACGACGCCGCGCAGCTCGCTGCGGCGAAGCGGCTGATCAGCCGCTGCGTCAGCCAGGGCCTGACGCTGTTTGTTCCTGTCACCGTCGTGCTGGAACTTGAGTGGGTGCTGAGGTCGAGCTTCGGGTTTGCAAAGAGCGACGTGCTGCTCACACTGTCCAGCCTGTTCTCTGCAGCCGAGCTGAGCTTCGAATCCGAGCAAGCCCTCGAAGTGGCGCTGCAGTTGTTCCGCAAGAACTCGGCAGACTTCGCTGACTGCCTTCACGTCGCATTGGTCACCCAAGCCAACGAACAGCCGCTGTGGACCTTCGACAAGGGCGCCGCCAAGCTCAGTGGCGCTCAGCTGCTGGCCAAGGCGTAGACACGACACCCCACCCGGCCCACGAGTCGAAGCACTCACCCGGGGGGTGCAGCCCCTTGAGGTCCCCCAGGTCGGGGATGGGGGAAGGTAGATCGGGACGCGCTCGCATGAGAAGCTGTGGGCCACCGCTAACCAAGGTTTCCAGGGAGTTTTCCATGCGTTTGAATCACCAGGCCGCAGCAGCGGTGACGATGGCTGCGCTGATGGGCGTGGCAGGCACCGCCCAGGCGGCGTTCCAGGGGCGTGACAACACCGGTGCGCCCAGCGCCACCTGCACGGCCACGGGGCCGGGCAAGTGCACGTTCTTCTACGACACCACGCTCGGCATCACGATCCTGAACAACTGGAACCTGGGCACGGGCACCTGGAGCGCCAGCGCTGCGCTGGGCTCCGCACAGGCCTTGGCGGCAACGGCTGGCTTGGCGGCTTCGGGCCTGACAGGCTGGGTGCTGCCCACTGGCGATAACGAGGCGGCGGTAGGCGCCCAAAACCAGTTTTTATCGATCTGGAACAGTGTGGGCAGCAGTTTTGCCGGGCTGTCGGGCCAGTTTGACGGCGTGCAGGCCGGCAACAACCATTGGTCCGGCTCGGTGTTCGCGTCTATTCCCAGTTTGGCATGGCGGTTCAGCGCCAGCAATGGCAACCAGTTCATCGATGGCCAAAGCGCCTCGTTCTTTGCCGTCGCTGTGCGCCCCGGCGACATCGCCGCTGCCATCCCCGAGCCTCAGACCTACGTCCTGATGCTGATGGGCCTGGGCGGCCTGCTGCTGGCCCGGCGCAAACGGGCGCGCTGAGCCTTCGGCGCCGCATGCGCCTCAGCCCCCGCACGGGGGCTGGGACGCGGCAGCTGTGCAATGTCGGTCCACGGGACTGACAGCCCCCGCTACCGGCGCGCCCAAGGCGTTTGCCAGCCACCCAAGCCGCGCTGGTTCGAGATCATGGCAGCCCGGGTTGGCAGCCCATGGCTACGCCGACAGCCATGGCTGCGCTGATCCAAACCCACCGTGCCGAACTCCTGGCACTTGCACACAGGCGCGGCATCACGGGTGTGCGGATCTTTGGTTCGATGCGCCGTGCCGCTGCGAACCCCGGGGCCCGAGGCAACGCGGATGCTGCTCATGCACATACGCGACTGCGTGGAACGGCTCCTCGAGCGCACCAACGCCGAGCGTGCACGTTTTGACGCATCGCGGCTGGTGCAAGACGCCCTGATCCGGAATCTGCAGACACTAGTGGAGTCAAGCTGGCGTCTCTCAAACGACCTTTTGGGGTACTGAACTCTGTGGCCCGACCGCTGGTCGACCAGCCGGCAGGGGCGCGCGCGGCAGACCGCCCGATGCAGGAATGCGCGCGCTGCGATAGACCTGTGCAGCCAGGCCTTAGGCTCCAGCCCCATGAACCGCACCTCCACCCCCATCGACACCGACTACCTCGTCGTCGGCGCCGGCACCACCGGCCTGGCCTTCGCCGACACGCTGCTGGCGCACAGCGGCGCCCACATCACCCTGGTCGATACCCGCGGCAAGCCCGGTGGGCACTGGAACGACGCCTACCCCTTCGTCACCCTGCACCAGCCTTCGGCCTTCTACGGCGTCAATTCGCTGGCGCTCGGCAGCGGCCGCAAGGACAACGCGGGGCTGAACGCGGGCCTGTATGAACTGGCCACCGGCGCCGAGATCTGCGCCTACTTCGACCGCGTGCTGCAGCACACCCTGCTGCCCAGCGGCCGTGTGGGCTGGCACCCGATGTGCCGGGTGCACGAGGGTGGCCCCGAAGGCCCGCGCATCGAGAACCTGCTGACCGGCGCCGTGCAGAAGGTGCATGTGCGCCGCAAGATCGTCGATGCGCGCTACCTCAGTCCAGTGATCCCGGCCACGCACAAGCCGCGCTTCGAGGTCGAGCCCGGGGTGCGGCTCGTGGCCCCGAACGCCCTGCCCCGCCTGGCGCAGGGCGCAGCGGCGTCGGGGGCGCCCCTGCCCCGCCACTTCGTCGTCATAGGCGCCGGCAAGACGGCAATGGACACCGCGCTGTGGCTGCTGGGCGCCGGCGTGCCGCAGCAGGCCATCACCTGGGTCAAGCCGCGCGACGCCTGGCTCGTCAACCGCATCACCACCCAGCCAGCGCCGGAATTCTTCTTCGACGCCATCGGCAGCCAGGCCGACCAGATGGCCGCCATCGGCGCGGCCACGTCGCTGGACGACCTGTACCTGCGGCTGGAAGCCTGCGGCGCGCTGCTGCGCGTGGACACCGGCCGCATGCCAACGATGTTCCACCTGGCCACCGTCAGCACGGCCGAGGTGGCGGCACTGCGCACGCTGCCCAACGTGGTGCGCCTGGGCCATCTGCTGCACCTCGCGCCTGGCCGCATGCAGCTGGCCGATGGCGTTGCCGATGTGCCCGCCGACGCCATCTTCATCGACTGCACGGCTTCGGCTGTGGCGCCGCGGCCGCTGCAGCCGATCTTTCAGGACGGCGGGGCCGATGTATCGGGCGCCCCCGGCCGCATCGTGCTGCAGCTGGTGCGGCTGCCGCAGCCGGCCTTCAGCGCGGCGGCCATCGCGTACATCGAGGCGCACGACGAGGCCTACCCCGACACCGCCGCCAAGAACGCAATGTGCGCCACCGTGCCCTTCCCGCACACGATGGCCGGCTACCCGCGGTCGGTGGCCGTGGGCATGCAGAACCAGGCGCGCTGGGGCCAGGACAAGGCGCTGCGCCAGTGGATGCGCGACAGCCGGCTGGACGGCTTCGGCCGCCTGATGAGCCAGGTGGCGCCCGACGACAGCGCCAAGCTGGCCGTGCTGGCCCGCTACAAGGCTGGCGCGATGGCGGCGATGGCCAATCTGCCGCGGCTGATGGCGGCGGCCGAGGGCTGACCGGGACCGCTAGCAAATCGCACCGCGCGGCCCGGAACCCCAGGTTGCACTATCGGGTCGTGGTTCCGCGCGGCTTCATCAGCGGCTGGATCAGCGGCATCACCCGGCTGGGCGGCGCCACGGCCGGGTCGAAGGGGTGGTCGATCATCCCGCCGGTGGCCTTCACGATCTTCCACACGTACATGCGTGTTTCGGCAAAGGGCGGCACGCCCAGGTAGCGTTCGACATTGCCTTCGCCAGCGTTGTAGGCCGCGGCCACCAGGCGCACGTCGCCCTGGAAGGTGGCCATCAGCCAGCGCAGGTAGGCCATGCCGCCGCGGATGTTCTGCGTGGGGTCGAAGACGTTGCGCACGCCAAAACGCTGCGCCGTGCCGGGGATCAGCTGCATCAGGCCCTGGGCGTTCTTGGGGCTGACGGCCAGCGGGTCGAAGTTGCTTTCGGTGGCGATGAAGGCCAGCACCAGGGCCGGGTCGAGCTTGTATTCCGGCGCCACCAGGCTGACGTAACGCACGATGGCCTGCGGGGCATGGGCCGGCGGTGGCGGCGGCGCGGGCCGGGCGCCAAGCGCGGCCGCGGCACCCGGGCGCGCGCTGCCGCTGCGGCCGTCTGCAGCAGCGCGGGCCGCTGGCAGCGTGGCCATCAGCAAGTCGTCTTCTGGCGGGCGCAGGCAGATGGGCGGGTTGCCGCGCGGCGGGCCCATGCGCGCCAGGATGTTCTGGGCCTGCGCCACGCCCTGTTCAGCCGCGGCGGCAAACAGGTGCGCGGCCTGGGCTTCGTCGCGCTCGATGCCGCGCGAATTGGTCAGCATCCAGGCCAGGTTGTACTGCGCCTCGGCGTCGCCATGGCGCGCGGCGCGGCAGTACAGCTCGGCGGCGCGCACCGGGTCGCGCGGGTGGCTGGCGTCGCCGTGTTCCAGGGCCTTGGCTTCCTGGCGCCAGCGTTCCACCTGGGCCGGTACCACGGGGCCGGTCTCTGCCGGCGGCGCGGCCGGGCGCGGCAGGCCGTCCAGCGTCAGCACGGGTTCGGGCAGCGTGCCGGGGGCACCGGCTGCCAGTGCCAGAGGCGCCAACAGGGTGGTGAGGACAAAGGAAAAAAGGGCAGACAACGGCAGCTTCATGCTGCGGCGCATTGTCAGGCCGTGGCAGACACCCCGCTGTGCAGGCCTGCCCAGGCCTGCAGGGTTTCGTGGTGGTGCGGCACCTGGTGCAGGAAGCGCTGGCGCGCGTCGGGGTCGCGGATGCGTTCGGCCTGGGCCTGCAGTTCCAGCACCGCGCCCGTCAGCACGTCGGCAGCGCGCGCGTCGCCGGCCGCCTGCAGCACGCGCCAGCAGGTCAGCGGCAGCAGCAGCGGTTCTTCGGTGCCGTCGAAGCTGCCGCCGGCGGCCTGGTGGGCCAGCAGCAGTTCCACATGGGACAGCGCGCCCGCCACGTCGCCGGCGGCCAGGGCCACGCGCGCCAGGCCCGACACCGGGTCCAGCACCTGCTGCGGGCGCAGGTTCAGCGTGGCCAGCAGATCCCGGCTTTGGGTGTAGGCCTGGCGTGCGGCTTCCAGCCGGCCCAGGCCCAGCTCGGCATGGCCGGCCACCAGGCGGGCAAAGGCTTCCAGGTCGCGCTGGCCGCTGGCCACGGCGCTGTCGAAGGCCGCGCCGGCATAGCCCAGCGCCGCCGTGTCGTCGCCCTGCAGGTGGGCCACCGAGGCCATGTTCAGCAGCAGCGCGGCTTCGTCCTGGCGCCGGCCCACATCGCGCGCCACCAGCAGGCCCTGTTCCAGGCACTGGCGGGCGCGGGCGTAGTCGCCCAGGCGCGGGTAGACGCTGCCCAGGTTCGACAGCCGCAGCGCTTCGTCGCCACGGTTGCCCAGGTCGCGCACCATCTGCAGGCCGCGTTCGAAGTGCGCCACGGCCACGGCCAGGTCGCCCTGTTCCATCGCGATCAGGCCCAGCGCGTTCACCAGGTGGCTTTCGCTCACGCGGTCATCCAGCGTGTGCGCCAGCTGCAGCCCGGCTTCGGCCACTTCGCGCGCCTGGGCGTACTGACCCTGGCCGATGAGCGACGCCGCCAGCCCGTGGTACGGCGCCACCGACAACGCACGCCGCGCCGGCCCCGGGGGCAGGCTGTTGACCAGGGCCAGGCCTTCGCGGTCGGCGGCCTCGGCGGCCACGTAGTCCCCCGTGCTGCGGTGCGCGGCGGCGCGGCGCAGGGCCACACCGCCGCGCCAGGCGTTGTGGTTGCCGGCTTCTGCCAGGTCGGCCAGGGCCTGCAGGTCGGCAGCATGGGCGGGTCGGTCGCCCTGCGCCAGCAGCACGGGTTCGCGCAGGCTCAGCAGGCGCCAGCGGGTTTCCCGGTCGCCCGGGGCCGCCAGCTGCAGGGCACGGGCGACAAAGGCCAGCAGCGCGTCATCGGCGCTGCGCGCGGCCGCACCTTCGGCCGCGCGGGTGAACAGGCTGCAGGCCTGGGCGGTGTCGCCGGCGCGTTCCCAATGCTCGGCCGCCGGGCCCAGGGTTTCACTGCTGCGGTCGCCGCCCAGGCGCAGAAACCAGTCGGCCACGCGCGCATGCGCTTCGCGGCGCGCGCGCTTGAGCACGCTGTCGTAGGTCACCTGCTGCAGCGCCTGGTGCTTGAAGGTGTATTCCTTCTGGCCGTCGAAAGTGGCGTGCTGGCGCGGCACCACCAGGCCGCGCCGCACCAGGCTGGCCAGCGCGGCCGGCGCGGCGGGGTCGACCGCGGCCAGGGCTGCGTCCCAGAACACATAGCCCACCACGGCGGCCTGCTGCAAGGCCTGCTTTTCCGCCGCGGGCAGGCTGTCCAGCCGCGCCTGCAGCACGCCGGTCAGCGTGGGCGGCACCTGCGCCGCCAGCAGCTTGTCGGCGCGCAGCTGCCAGCGCTGCTGGCCGCTGGGGTCGCCGGTAACGATGGCGCCGTCGTCGATCAGCATGCGCACCAGCTCTTCCATGTGGAAGGGGTTGCCTTCGGCGTTGGCGATCACCAGTTCGCGCAGCGCCGCGGGCACGCTTTCCAGCCGCTGCAGCAGCACGCCGGCCAGTTCGCGCGCGCCGCGCTTGTCCAGCGGCTGCAGTTCGATGCGGGTGTGGGCCGCGGCCAGCAGGTCCCAGTCGGGCCGGCGTTCAAACAGGTTCTGCCGCGTCATGCACAGCATCAGCAGCGCGTCGCTTCGCTGCACCTGGGCCAGGTAGCTGAGGAAGTCCAGCGACCCGTCGTCGGCCCAGTGCAGGTCGTCCAGCAGCAGCAGCGGCGGGGCCTGGAAGTGCTGGCCGGTGCGCTGGATGAACTGCGCCGCGGCATGGAAGCCGCGGTTGCGCAGCTGGCGTGCGTCCTCAGAAATGGCGCGCACATGCGGGCTGGCTGAAAAGTCCAGCCCCAGCAGGTGGCCCAGCAGATGGGCCTGGGCCTGGCCGGCGTCGGCGTCGGCCGGGTAGAGCGCGGCCACGCCTTCGCAGAGCTTGCGCCGCGCGGTGTCGGCGTCGTCGTCTTCGGCGATTTCCAGCCGCCAGGCAAACAGGTTGCGCAGCAGGCCGAAGGGCTGCTTGCGCATCAGCGGCTCGGCACGGCCGCGAAACCACGCGAACTGCTGCGGCTGCGATTCAGCCCAGTTCTCGAATTCGTAGACCAGCCGGCTCTTGCCCAGCCCGGCTTCGCCGACGATGTTCACCACCTGCAGCTGTGGCGGCTTCGCGAACAGCGTGTGGAAGGCTTCCTGCAGGGTTTCGAATTCAGCTTCGCGCGCCACCATGCGCGATTCCACGCCTTCGATGCCGCGCGTCACCACGCGGAAAGCGCGCGGCTTGGCGCTGTGCACCAGGTAGGTCTGCTGCGGTTCGGTGCTGCCTTTGACGAACAGCGGCGCGTCGGCCGTGACGTTGAAGACCCCGCGCACATGGCGGTAGGTGTCGTGGTGGATGCGCAGCCCGCCCGGCGGGGCCAGCTGTTCCATGCGCGCGGCCAGGCTCACGACGCTGCCGCGGATGGTGCCTTCGGCGTCCACCCCGCCGCCCAGCAGCACCGGGCCGGTGTGCGCGCCCACGCGCACGTTGAAGCCATCGACCCCGTGCTGTTGCAGCAGCAGGCCGGCGCGGCGGCGGGCGCAGTCGATGATCGCCAGGCCGGCGCGCACGGCGCATTCGGCGCCGTCTTCGCGCGCTTCGTCGGCGCCGAAGGCGGCCAACAGGCCGTCGCCGGCGTACTGCAGCACGCGGCCGGCCTGGGCTTCGATGAGGGCGGTGAATTCGGCCAGCGCGCCGTCGAAGACCGTCGACAGGTCTTCGGGGTCCAGGCGCTGCGACATCTGGGTCGACCCGACGACGTCGACGAACAGCACCGTCACCTGCTTCAGTGTCTGCGCCGCGGCGGGGGCGCTGGGTTGGCGCGCGGCGCGCAGTTCTTCCAGCCGCGCCAGCAGCGGCGCCGTGGCGATCTCGACCACGCTGTCGCCCAGCAGGGCGCGCTGCGCCTGCAGTGCGGCGATGCTGGCTTCAAGCTTCTGTTCTTCGCTCATCCGACGGTGGCGCTGGCCCGGCGGCCCCTTATTCATGGGGTGCTGGCGTCGGCCAGGCCCCAGCACCGGATGGTAGGCGCCCTGCGCGGCGTAGCATGCAAAACGCAGACACGTGCCCCCCAAAAGCATGGAAAACCGGTCATCGGGCTGCACAACCCTAGCGGAGAGAGCATGCAAATCAAGCCCTTCCTGGCCGCCATCGCGCTGGCTGCCCTGGCCAGCGCACCCCAGGCTGCCGTCACCATCTTCAACACCGCATTCCTGGCGCCTGCGGCCGGCGGGCCCGACGGCGGCATCGTGCTGAATGGCTTTGGCCGCAACACGTCCACCCTGGCCACAGCCGACGCCGGCAGCCAGCTGGGCGGTGCCCCCTTGCTGCCGTACTTCGACACCTGGAACCTGGGCACCATGGGCGTGACGCCGGGGCTCTACAACTTCGCATCGCTGGTGGTGGACGCCGACCCCGGCACCTTCTTCACGGGCATCACCTTCAATTCGATCGATGCAGCCGGGGTGCGCAACACCATCCTGTTCAGCCTGAACGCCGGCAACACCCAGGCCGTGGGCTCGGGCACCTTCACCGTGCGGGCCAGCTGCCCGATTCAGAGCTGCGTGTGGATCGACGTCATCGGCCTGCGCCCGGAGGGCGCACCCTGGGGCTATGGCGGCGGCGGCACGGCGCTGCCGGTGCCTGAGCCCACGCAATGGGCGCTGCTGGCCGCCGGCCTGGCCGGGCTGGGCGTGGCCCTGCGCCGGCGCACGGCGGGCCAGCGCCAGGCTGCAGGCGTCTAGGCCTTCAGGCGCCAGCCTGGGGCCCGGGCAGCAGGGCCCGCACCTGGGCCGCAAAGCGGGCCACGTCGATGGGCTTGGCCAGGTAAGCGTCGCAGCCCGCTGCAAGCGCGCGTTCTTCGTCGCCCTTCATCGCAAAGGCCGTGAAGGCGACGATCACGATGCCCCGCGTTGCCGGGTCGGCCTTCAGCAGCCGCGTCAGGCCCAGGCCGTCCATGCCGGGCATCTGGATGTCCATCAAGATCAGTTGTGGCCGGAAGCTGGGCAGCAGCGCCTGCGCCTGCAGCGCATCGGCCGCGGTGGCCACGGCCAGGCCGTCGGCGGCCAGCACGTAGCTGGCCAGTTCCAGGTTGATGGGGTGGTCGTCGACCACTAGCACGCGCGGCGGGTTCATGGCGGGTTCATGGTCGGCTGGCAGCGGGTCTTTCCCTGACCTGCGGCGCCGGGTACGGTGATGCTGTCCATGCCGTCCAACCCGCTACGCCTGTTCCGCAGTGCGCCGCCACAGGCGCAGCCTTTCCACCAGCACGGCGCCCAGCCCGCCGCCCTTGGCCAGCACGGCGCGGGCGGATTGGGCCAGCTGGTCCAGTTCGTCGTCGGTCAGCAGCAGGCTGGTCCACACCAGTACCGGCACATGGCGCCAGTCGGGCTGCTGGTCCAGCGCGTCCAGCACCGCAAAGCCGTCGAAGCCCGGCATCATCAAATCCAGCACGATGGCGTCTGGCCGCCACAGGGGCAGGTCGTGTAGCGCCATGCGGCCGTCGGTCCAGCCGCGGTCTTCAAAGCCGCCGGCCTGCAGCGTGTGGTGCATCAGGCTCAGCGCCAGCGGGTCGTCGTCGATCACCATCACGCGCCTGCCGGCCTGGGCCGGCAGGCCGCAGGCGGCCAGGGCCTGCAGCACTTCGCCGCTGCGCGGCGGCTTGGCCAGCACGTCGGCCACGGCAAAGGCCGCGCTGGCCTGCGGGCCCACCGCCATGCTCAGCCCGCGCACGGGCGTGGCCTGGTTGTCGCCCGGCTGCTGGCGCAGGCCGTCCAGCACGGCCAGGCCAGGGCCGTCGGGCAGCTGCAAGCCCAGGGTGATGGCGTCGTAGCTGCGGGCCCGCGCCTGGCGCAGGGCCTGGGCGCTGTCAGCGGCGGTGTCGACCATGCAGCCAGCTTCGCGCAGCGCGCCGGCCAGCTGGCTGCGGTACGGGCCGTCTTCGTCCACCAGCAGCAGCTGGGCCGGTGGCGTGTGCCCAGCCGGCTGCGGCTGGCAGGGCAGCAGCAGGTGAAAGACGCTGCCCACCCCCGGCTGGCTGCGCACGCCCACGCTGCCGCCCTGGGCCTGGATGAGCCTCCGTGTGAGCGCCAGGCCCAGCCCGGTGCCCTGGTGCTGCTTGCTGTAGCCGCTGTCGAGCTGCTGGAATTCAACGAACAGGCGCGGCAGGTCGGCCGGGGCGATGCCGATGCCGCTGTCCTGCACTTCCAGCCGGAAGTGCGCCGGCCCGGCGGCCCGCGCGCGCACCCACACCTGCCCGCCTTCGGGCGTGAACTTGATGGCGTTGGACAGGTAGTTGTAGAGCGCCTGCTTCAGACGCCCCGGGTCCAGCCGCAGCGGGCCCAGGTCGGGCGCGATGTCGATCGCCAGCCGCAGGCGCTTGCCCTGCAGGCCGCCGTGCAGCACGGCGCAGACATCGGCCACCAGCGCCGGCAGGTCCACGTCTTCGGGCTGGAAGTCGAACTTGCCCGATTCCACCTTCGACAGGTCCAGCACGTCGTTGATCAGCTGCAGCAGGTGGCGGCCGCTGCTGGCGATGTGGCCCAGGAAGACCTCGCGCTGCGGGTGGCCTTCGGGCACGCTACCGGCTTTCAGCAGGTCGGCGAATCCGATGATGGCGTTCAGCGGCGTGCGCAGTTCGTGCGACATGTTGGCCAGGAACTGGCTCTTCAGCCGGCTGGATTCCTGGATCTGCCGGTTTTCGGCTTCCAGCCGCTGCGCCGTCAGCCGCGCTTCTTCGGCGCGCTTGTGGCGCGTGATGTCCATGACGATGCCCAGCACGCGCGGCGGCTGGCCTTCGGGCGCGTAGACGCTGCCGTGGGCGCTGATCCAGTGCACGCTGCCGTCGGGCCACACGACGCGGTACTCGTCGAACCAGTCGCGGCGCTCGGCCATGGCCGCCTGGAAGCGGGCCACCACGGCGGCGCGGTCATCGGGGTGCAGGTGCTGGGTCCACAGGTCGAAGTTCCAGGCCGGCAGCAGTTCGCTGTAGCCAAAGCAGCGGTCGTGACGGATGGAACGCCGGGTGCTGCCGCTGTCCAGGTCGAAGTCCCAGTCGCCGATCTGCCCGGCGTTCAGCGCGAAGTCCAGTCGTGCCTGGCTTTCGCGCAGGGCTGCCTCGGCGCGGCGCAGATGCGACACGTCGCGCGCGATCTTGCTGGCCCCCACGATGCGCCCGCCAGCGTCGCGGATGGGCGAGATCGTCACCAGCACGTGCACGCGGGTGCCGTCCTTGGCGACGCGTTCGGTGTGGAAGGGCAGCACGCGCTGGCCCGCCGCCAGCGCGGCCAAAAAGGCCATTTCCTGGTGCTCGGTGCCGGGCGGGAACAGCATCTGCACGGGCTGGCCCAGGGCTTCGGCGGCGGTGTAGCCGAACATCAGTTGCGCCGCACGGTTCCAGCTGGTGATGCGGCCCTGCAGGGTCTTGCCGATGATGGCGTCTTCCGAGGATTCGACGATCGCCGCCAGGCGCGGCAGTTCGGCTTCGGCTTCGCGCAGCCGCGTGATGTCGCGGAACACGGCCACCAGGCCGCGCCGCGGCCCGAGTTCACTTTGACTGCCTTCACTCGCTTCACGCCCTTCGCTCCCTTCAATGGTTTCGGCATGCGTGACGGCAGCGCGCACCTCCACCAGCCTGACGGCACCGCTGCGTGAACGCACGCGGATTTCCTGCACCCAGGCGATGTCGGTGTTCAGTTCCTCTGCCACGTCCAGCGGGTTGCGCTGCAGCCAGCCGGCAGGCCGGTCCTCGCGGTCCAGCACGTCCCAGAGCAGCTGGCCCTGGGCCTGCGCCTGCGTCCAGCCGGTGATGCGCTCGGCCACCGCATTGAGCCGCGTGACGCGGCCTTCGGCGTCGGTGGCCAGGAAGCCGGCATCGATGCTGGCCAGGGTCACGGCCAGGCTGCGTTCGCTGTCCTGCAGGTGTTCTTCGGCAGTGCGGCGGCGTGCCACCTCGGCTTCCAGCGAAGCGATGGCGGCCTGCAGCTGTTGCACGCTGGGGATCTTCAGCGCGCGCGGGATCAGCGGCCAAAGCGCCAGCGCGGTGGCGGTGGAAACGCCTGCGGTCAGGGCCTTGCTCAGCGCCAGCAAGCCGTAGTCGGGACGCCAGAGCGTCCAGATGTCCAGCACATGCGTCAGCCCGCAGGCGAAGATGAAGCCGCTGAAGAGCCAGGGCAGCGGGCCATAGCCCTGCGGTGCGCCCCCGCGCCGGCGGATGAAACTGAGGATCGCCAGCGGGATTGAGAAGTAGGCCAACGCGATCAACGCGTCCGAGCCCACCATCGTCCACAGCACGCCAGGCGACCACTGCAGGCAAAAGCCGTGCGGCAGGAAGCCATTTCGGCCCATGAAAGATGCCCATGCGTCCATGTCGGCGGCCCCCCGGACCGGCAAAAGCAAACTCTGGTGCCGGCGATGCTGGTTGCAGGCTCCGTGCGCGTCAAGCACAGGCCAGCTTTCGGCCATCGCACAATCCAGTGTGGCTCTGGTTTCCTCTCCCTGTCAGTTCCCCTTTCTTTCCCTTTCGGCCCTGCTCAACGCCATGACCCTGACTTCGAAGCTCTCCGTCGTGCTGGCGCTGGCCAGCCTGGCCACGCTGCCGGCAGCGGCCCAGCCCCTGGCCTACCCGGCCACGCGCCTGGTCGACCAGGTCGACGCTTACCACGGCACCCGCGTGCCCGACCCTTACCGCTGGCTGGAAGACGACAACGCCGCCGACACCCAAGCCTGGGTGCAGGCACAGAACGCCGTGACCGAGAAGTTCTTCGCCGGCGTACCGCAGCGCCAGCCGGCGCGGCAGATGCTGATGCGGCTGACGAACTACGAACGCTTCGGCGTGCCTTTCCAGGAAGGCGGGCGCTACTTCTGGACGCGCAACGACGGCCTGCAGCAGCAGGCCGTGCTGTACACCGCCACGTCGCTGACGGCCACGCCCACGGTCGCGCTGGACCCGAACGGGCTGTCCAAGGACGGCACCGTGGCACTGACGGGTGTGGTGCCCAGCCGCGACGGCCGGCTGCTGGCCTATGGCGTGGCCAAGGCGGGGTCGGACTGGCAGACCTGGCGCGTGCGCGACCTGGCCAGCGGGGCCGACCTGCAAGACAGCATCGACTGGGTGAAATTCAGCAGCGCCACCTGGACACCCGACGGCCGCGGCTTCTTCTACGCCCGCTACGACGCCCCGGCGCCGGGCACGGCGCTGACGGGCACGAACTACTTCCAGAAGGTGCACTACCACCGCCTGGGCACACCGCAGTCGGCCGACGTGCTGGTGATGGAAAGCAAGACGAACAAGGAATGGGGCTTCGGCACCAGCGTCAGCGACGACGGCCGGCTGGTCTTCATCAGCGTCAGCAATGGCACTGGCCGGCGCAACGGCCTGCTGCTGCTGCCGCTGCAGGACGGCAGCTTCAAGCCCGCCACGCCCCAGCCCCTGACCCTGGCCTTCGACGCGCAGTACCTGCCGGTGGCCCTGGACGGCACGCGCCTGGTGCTGCGCACCGACAAGGACGCGCCCAACGGCCGCCTGGTGACGGTGGACGTCGGCCCTTACCTCGACCCGGCGTCCACGGCATCCACGGCGCCTACCGCCGCCGCGGCCAGCCCGGCAGCCCCGGCCTGGCAGACCCTGGTGCCCGAGACCCGCGACGCCCTGGTCGGCGCCAGCGCCGTGGGCGGGCACTTCTTCCTGCGCTACCTGCGCGACGCGTCCACCGGGGTGCGCATGCACGCCGCCGACGGCAAGCTGCTGCGTGAAGTGGCCCTGCCCGGCGTGGGCAGCGCGGCCGGCTTCGGCGGGCGCTGGGGCCACCGCGAGACTTTCTTCAGCTACACCAGCCTCGTCACCCCGGCCGACATCTACCGGCTGGACGTGGCCACTGGCGCCGTGACCCTGTTCAAGCGCCCGGTCACGGCCTTTGACCCAGCGCAGTTCGAAACCCGACGCGCCTTCGTCACCAGCAAGGACGGCACGCGATTTCCCGTCTTCATCGGCCACCGCAAGGGCTTGAAGCTGGACGGCAGCCACCCCACCCTGCTGTACGGCTATGGCGGCTTCAACGTCCCCACCACCCCGGCCTACAGCACCACGGCCGCAACCTGGATGCAGATGGGCGGCGTCTACGTCACGGCTGCCATCCGCGGCGGCGGCGAATACGGCCGCGCCTGGCACGAAGCCGGCACCAAGCTGCAAAAGCAGAACGTGTTCGACGACTTCATCGCCGCGGCCGAATGGCTGGTGGCCGAGAAGATCACCAGCCCCAAGAAGCTGGCCATCAACGGTGGCAGCAACGGCGGCCTGCTGGTAGGCGCGGTGCTGAATCAGCGGCCCGAACTGTTTGGCGCCGCCGTTCCGGCAGTGGGCGTGATGGACATGCTGCGCTTTCACAAATTCACCATCGGCTGGGCCTGGGTCAGCGACTACGGGTCTTCCGACGACGCCCAGCAGTTCCAGGCCCTGAAGGCCTATTCGCCGCTGCACAACATCGCCGCCGGCAAGACCTACCCGCCGGTGCTGGTGATGACGGCTGACCACGACGACCGCGTGGTGCCGGCGCACAGCTTCAAGTACGCGGCGGCCCTGCAGGCTGCGGCCACCGGGCCGGCGCCGAAGATCATCCGCATCGAGACCAACGCGGGCCATGGCGCCGGCAAGCCCACGAGCAAGATCATCGAAGAACGCGGCGACATGCTGGCCTTCATCGCCCACAGCCTGGGGCTGGACGTGCCGGCGATGGCGCCCTGAAACTACAGCCCGCGCGAGGCCCAACCTGGCCGAACCAGACCGAACCAGACCGCAGCGTCGCACTTCCAACTTGCCGGGAGATCTACATGCCAGACCTGTCGCCCGTGTTTGCAGAGCTGCGCCAGATCCTGGCGCCGTACGCGCCGCATCTCAGCGCCAACCGCGACGACGCGCAGGAGCTGTACCTGGACACGCGCCACCTGCAGAAGAACAAGAAGCCCCTGTTCTTCGGCGCCGTGCAGGTGAAGAAGTCGTATGTCAGCTTCCACCTGATGCCGGTCTACGCCCAGCCCGATCTGCTGGCCGCGGCATCGCCCGAACTGAAGGCCCGCATGCAGGGCAAGTCCTGCTTCAACTTCAAGGCCGTCGAGCCCGCGCTGTTCGCAGAGCTGGCAGCGCTGACAAAGGCCGGCTACGCCAGCTACAAGGCGCAAGGTTTCGTGCCTTAGCCATCGGCTTGGGTCGGCAAGACCTTGCCGTTCAAGCGCACGCAGGAATGCCGGGTAGACGCAGACGGCACCCCCACCTTTCAGCGGACCTTTCTTTACCCGTGATGCGGCCCCACCCCATGCCCCAGTACCTCGGCCTGGTGGCCATCGTCGTGCGGAACTACGACGAGGCCATCGCCTTCTATGTCGACAAGCTCGGCTTCAAGCTGGTGGAAGACACCTTCCAGCCCGCCCAGAACAAGCGCTGGGTGGTGGTGGCGCCCCCCGGGGCCCAGGAAACGCACTTGCTGCTGGCGCAGGCGGCAAATGCCCACCAGGCGTCCCGCATCGGTGACCAGACTGGGGGGCGGGTCTCGTTCTTCCTCTTCACCGACGACTTTTGGCGCGACTTCCATGCCTACCAGTCCAGGGGCGTCGTTTTCGTGCGCGAGCCCGTGACCGAACCCTATGGCACCGTGGCGGTGCTCGAAGACCTGTACGGGAACCGCTGGGACCTGATTCAAACGGCGCAGGGCGCTTGATGCACACCATCGCCACCGTCCGCAACGGCAAGAACCAGGCCCTGGTGGTCGTCGACGTGCAGGTCGGCGTGATGGCCGACCTGAACCTGGCGATGACCTGGCTGCGCTACCCCGGCCGCCACAACTGCGCGGTACCGCTGGCCGAATTCGACTTCGCGCCGCCCCCTACCGGCGGCTGAAACTTCGTCTTCAGCCCGCCAGCCGCCGGCGCCGCGCCGACAGCAGGGCCGCAGCCGCAAAGGCAGCTTCGAACAGCAGGGCCAGCGCCGCCGCCGGCAGCGCACCCGCCAGCAACAGGGCGCGGTCGTTCAATGCCAGGCCGGTGACGATGCGTTCGCCGTAGCCGCCAGCACCGATGAAGGCGGCGATGGTGGCCGTGCCCACGGTGATGCTGGTGGCGGTGCGGATGCCGGCCACGATCACTGGTGCAGCCAGCGGCCATTCGACATGGCGCAGCCGCTGCCAGGCCGTCAGCCCCAGCGCCTGGGCAGCCAGCACCAGCCCCTGCGGCACGCCGGCCAGGCCGGTGCAGGTGTTGCGCATCACCGGCAGCAGGGCGTAAACCGTCAGCGCCAGCAGGGCCGGCACGGTGCCGATGCGCCCGAGCCAGGAAATCAGCACCGCCAGCAGCGCCAGCGCCGGCACCGTCTGCAGCACGCCGGTGGCGCCCAGCAGCAGCCCGCGCCAGCGCGCGTGCCGCGCCACCAGCGTGGCCAGCGGCACGCCGATGGCCACCGCCGCCGCCACCGAAGCCAGCACCAGGCCCAGGTGCTGGCCGGTCAGGCGCAGCAGGTCGGGGCCGAACAGGCGTGACCAGAAGCTGCTGCCGGTGGTCATGGCTGCCGCAGGCTGGCGCGCCAGATGCTCGCGCGCAATCGTCTCGAAAGGCACGCCGTCCAGTTCGGCGCGCGCGTTCAGCGCAATCATCGTGGCCTCGTCCAGGCTGCCCTGCAGGTCTTGCAGCGCCGCCCAGGCAGCGGGAAAGCGCTGCGGTACGTCCAGCCGGTACAGCAGCACCGCGTCATAACGCGGAAAGTGCGCGGCATCGTCGCGCAGCACGCGCAGGCCCAGCCGGGCGATCTTGGCGTCGGTGGTGTAGATGTCGATCACGTCCACCTGCGCCGCCTGCCCCGGCTTGCCGAGCGCGTCGTAGGCCAGACCGTGGTCCAGGCCCTGGGGCTGCTGCGGCAGGCCGTAGCGCTGGCGCAGGCCTGGCCAGCCGTCGGCGCGGCCGATGAATTCATGGCTCAGACCCAGGCGCAGGCCGGGCTGCCGGGCCAGGTCCGACAGGCTGGCCAGCTGCAGCGCCGCGGCGCGGTCTTCGCGCATGGCCAGCGCATAGCCGTTGTTGAAGCCCAGCGGCACGGCCACGCCCAGGCCCAGCGGGGCCAGCGCAGCTCGCAGTTCTTCCACGGTCTTTAGGTCCGGCCGCTTCAGGATTTCCTGCGCGATGGTGCCGGTGTATTCGGGGTACAGGTCGATGCTGCCGGCTTGCAGCGCAGCGTAGACGATGGCGGTGTTGCCCAGCCCGCCCTGGCGGCGCACGGGGGCGCCCGCCCGCTCGGCCGTCTGGGCCAGCACTTCTACCAGCACATAGGCTTCGGTGAAGCGCTTGCCGCCGACGCGCAGGCTGTCCTGCGGCCCAGCGGCCCCGGCGGCACCCGCGGCACCGGCCAGGGCCAGCCACGCGGCCAGCAGCCCCCAGCGCAGCCAGGTCATGGCGCGCGGGCGGGGCCCAGCACCTTCATGGCGTGGTCGTAGCCCTGCTGCTCGATCTGCTCCAGCCGGTTCCACTGCAGCATGCCCACGCGTTCCAGCGGCGGGTTGAAGTGCAGGTCGGTCATCGCGCGCGCCTGGCGCTGGCGCGACTGGCTGTACAGGATGGTGACGTTCATCAGGTAAGCCGCCAGCCCCGGCAGCCGGTAGCGGCGCTGCGCGCGCGGGCGCAGGCGGTCGCGTACCAGGGCCCAGGGGCCGGGCACGTCGTCGAAGTCGTAGCGGCGCGGCTTGTTCACGCTCAGGTCCACGCCGATCACGCGGCCCACGCCACGCCGGCGCTGCATCACGTCGACCGGGAAGTTGTTGAAGGTGCCGCCGTCGCATAGCAGTTCGCCTTCGTGCAGCACCGGCGGCAGCGCCCCGGGGATCGACAGGCTGGCGCGCAGCAGCTTGGCCATGGGCCCATGCTGCACGATCTGTTCGCAGGCCTGGGTGTAGTTGGCGGCCACGCAGTAGAAGGGCTTCCACAGGTCGGCGATGTCGGCCGGGCCGCCCATCATGTCGTGCACGGCCTGGCCGATCACGCGCTGCAGGCGCTGGCCCTTGATCAGCGACAGCAGCGGCACCAGGTTGAAGTCGCCCGTGGGGTTGCTGCCGAAGGCGCGGCGGGCCAGGGCCAGCACGCGGTCAGGCGGCTGGTCGGCGGCCATCAAGGCGGCCATCACGGCGCCGATGCTGGTGCCGCCGACGACGTCGATCTCGATGCCGTGTTCGCGCAGCGCGCGCCACACCCCCAGGTGGGCCAGGCCGCGTGCGCCCCCGCCGGCCAGCACCAGGCCCACGCCCTGGCCAGCCTGCAGCCGGGCCACGCGTGCCAGGTCGCCGGCGTGGCCCTGGCGCAGGTGCAGGTGTTCGGCCACCGGCCGGCGCGCCAGCCAGGCCGCGGTGCCGCTGGGCATGGCGGTGGCCGCCGGGTGCTGCAGCAGCAGCACTTGCGTCGGCCCCGTGGCCGCCGGCGGCGTGCCCGCCAGCGGCCAGTGGCGGCGCGCCAGCAGCAGTTCGGTTTCGCTGGGGTGCAAGGCCGGCGGCTGGGTGGCGTCGGCCAGCAGCAGCAGTTCGTCGGCATGGCGGGTGCAGCGCGCCGTCCAGGGCGTGGGTGCGGCATCGGCCAGCAGCAGCAGGAAGTCGGCCTGCGCTTCCTGGTGGTCCAGCCACAGGGCGATGCGACGGCCGGCTTCGGCGTCGTCCAGCGGGCGCTGGGCATAGCCGGGCTGTTGCATCGCGGCGTCCACCTCTGCGGCACCCACCGGCTGCACGCGTACCGGGCGGCCGTCCACGCGCAGCGCGGCCAGGGCCCGCGCCAGGCCGGCGACCAGGGCCACGGCGTCCACCCCGGCGCTGATGGGCAGCACCACGATCACCACCGGCGTGGCCGGCCGCACGTGGGCGGGGGCCTGCTGCAGCCGGCCGATGATCTGCCGCGTCAGCGCCATCGACGCCTGCGGGCTGCTGGCCAAGAGGCGCTGGAAGGCCGGCTTGTCCAGCCGCACCAGCACGGAATCGCGCACCGCCACGACGCTGGCCGAACGCGGTTCGTCGGTGAACAGGCTCAGTTCGCCGATGACCTGGCCGCGCGCCATCTCACGCACCAGGCGCGGCGGGCTGGCGGCGTCTTCCTGCAGGTAGGCGCGCAGCCGGCCGCTGACACTGATGTACATCGCGTCGCCGGGTTCGCCCTGGCGCATCAGCGCTTCGCCAGCGGCCACTTCCACCCAGCTGAGCTGTTCGCGCAGCGTGGCCAGGGCAGCGGGCTGCAGCGGGCCCAGCAGGGTTTGCAGGCTGTCCTGCAACAGGGCGTCCAGGTCCTGCTGGCGGGCCAGGAAAGCAGCGGTCGGGAGCGATTGCAAGGGAAACGCGAAACACAGTGCCACGGGGCGAGGTCGTGGAATGTACCCGGGGGCCAGGCCGCGGGTACCAGCCGGTCGCCTGCGTGAATTCGTCACAGGCTGGATGTCTCAGAGCGCACAGACGGTGCCAGCCCGGCTGCCTATGGTTCAGCAATGGGCCCTGCTGAGTGGCCGCTCTTCTGACCGATCTTCTGATTGTTCTTCCGATCCTCCCCAACCTGTCCTGCCCAACACCTTGCTGTCCTACTCGCCCATCGCCATGTCACCCGTCCTGCCGGGCATCGCAGCGCCGAAAGGGCTGGGCTTGGGCCCGGGCCCAGGCCTGCGCCTGCCCGGCGGTCAACAGGTTGCCTTGCGCCCCGCTGTGCCGCAGGACAGCCTGCTGGCGCAGCGCTTCATCCAGGGCTTGACTGCGCGCACGCACTGGCGCCGCTTTCACGGCCGGCTGCCGGCGCTGGGCGCCGCCACCCTGGTCAGCCCCGACAGCATCGCCCACCCGCCGCACCAGGCCCTGGTGGCCGTGCTGGGTGACGAGGGTGGGCCGCAGCAGCGCCTGGTGGGCGACGCGCGCTTCGTGCGCGACGGCGCCGGCCGCGACGCCGAGTTCGCGCTGGTGGTGTGCGACAGCCTGCGCCGCCAGGGCCTGGGCCGCACGCTCCTGCAGGCGCTGGCCCAGCGCGCTGCGGAAGCTGGCGTGCGCTGGCTGCGCGGCGAAGTGCACCTGGACAACGCGCCGATGCTGAACCTGATGCTGGCCCTGGGCTTCCGCCCGTCGCGCTGCGACGAAGGCGCCGGGCTGATGGTGTTCGAACGCCGGCTGCCGACGCCTGGCGACTGAAGCCAGCCCCATGCCGTACACCTAACGGCCAAACCGGTCTGAATACGCCTAACGGCGTATTGGCTCCCTCCGGGCGCGCCCCTAAGGTGCGGCAGCCGCGTTGCAGTCCGCAGCGCACACGTCGCAGCATCCAACAGCAGGAGCGAGCCCGCATGAATCACACCACCCGCCGCCAAGTCGGCCAACGTCTCACCGCCATGGCCCTGGGCCTGGCTGCACTGGGCCTGGCCCCGGGCGCGTTTGCGCAGAACACCATCAAGGTGGGCGTGCTGCACTCGCTCAGCGGCACGATGGCGATCTCGGAATCGGTGTTGAAGGACACGATCCTGATGGAGATCGAGGCCATCAACGCCAAGGGCGGTCTGCTGGGCAAGAAGCTGGAAGCCGTGGTGGTGGACCCGGCGTCAAACTGGCCGCTGTTCGCTGAAAAGACGCGCCAGCTGATCAGCCAGGACAAGGTGGCGGTGATCTTCGGCTGCTGGACCAGCGTGTCGCGCAAGAGCGTGCTGCCGGTGGTGGAAGAACTCAACGGCCTGCTGTTCTACCCCGTGCAGTACGAAGGCGAAGAACTCAGCAAGAACGTGTTCTACACCGGCGCCGCGCCCAACCAGCAGGCCATCCCCGCGGTGGAATACCTGATGAGCAAGGACGGCGGCAGCGCCAAGCGCTTCGTGCTGCTGGGCACCGACTACGTGTACCCGCGCACCACGAACAAGATCCTGCGCGCCTTCCTGAAGAGCAAGGGCGTGGCGGACGCCGACATCATGGAGGACTACACCCCCTTCGGCCACAGCGACTACCAGAGCATCATCGCCAAGATCAAGAAGTTCGCTTCTGAAGGCAAGAAGACGGCCGTCGTGTCCACCATCAACGGCGACAGCAACGTGCCCTTCTACAAGGAACTGGGCAACCAGGGCCTGAAGGCGACCGACGTGCCGGTGGTGGCTTTCAGCGTGGGTGAAGAAGAACTGCGCGGCGTGGACACCAAGCCGCTGCAGGGCCACCTGGCGGCCTGGAACTACTTCCAGTCGATCAAGAACCCCACCAACGACGCCTTCATCAAGCAGTGGTCCGCCTACGCGAAGGCCAAGGGCATCGCTGGCCACAAGGACAAGCCGCTGACCAACGACCCGATGGAAGCCAGCGTCATCGGCTTCAACATGTGGGCGCAGGCCGTCACCAAGGCCAAGAGCACCGACACCGACAAGGTCATCGCCGCGATGGCCGGCCAGACCTTCAAGGCGCCCAGCGGCATCGTCAGCAAGATGGACGAGAAGAACCACCACCTGCACAAGAGCGTGTTCATCGGCGAGATCAAGGCCGACGGGCAGTTCAACGTGGTGTGGAAGACGCCCGGCCCGGTGAAGGCCCAGCCGTGGAGCCCGTACATCCCGGAAAACAAGGGCAAGAAAGACGAGCCGGAAAAAAAGTGACGTGACGATGGCCCCGACACGCATGACGTCCCGCGTCGTCGGGTTCCTTCAGGGCCTGTGCATCGCACTGGCCGCCTGGGCTGCACCAGCCCAGGCCCTGACGCCCGCCCAGGCGCTGGCCATTGCCAGTGGCGACAGCGAAAGCCGCATCGCGGCACTGAATGAAGTGGCGCTGGCAGCCGACCCGGCGCTGGCTGGCTACGTGCAGGCGCTGCTGGCCGATGAGGTGAAGATCGCCGATGGCAAGGCGCTCGTCGTGCGCGACGACAAGGCCATCGACGCGGCGACCGGCGCTTCCGTGCCCATGCCCGAAGCGCCTGAAGACGTCATCATCAACAACCGCATGCGCAGCGAGCTGCAGGCCGCTCTCGCCGCGCTGCGCCTGTTTTCGCCTGACCGCGCCGAGCGCATGAAGGCGATCGCCGAATTGAAGAGCCAGGCCGACGACAGCAAGCTGCCGCTGGTGGAAAAGGCCGCGGCGACCGAGAAAGACCCCGAGATCCAGGCTGAACTGGCGCTGCTGAAGGCCGCGGTGCAGATCGCGTCGCCCGACGCTGCCAAGCGCCTGGCGGCCGCGCAATTGCTGGGCGACAGCCTGCAGCCGGCCACGCGTTCGCTGCTGCTGGAAAGGCGCGAAGCCGAGACCGACCCCGCCGTGCGCGCGGCCATCACGCAAAGCCTGCAGGCCGTGGAATCGCGCCTGGCCTGGGGCGAACGCCTGGGCGTGCTGTTCACGGGCCTCAGCCTGGGCAGCATCCTGCTGCTGGTGGCCCTGGGCCTGGCCATCACCTACGGGCTGATGGGCGTCATCAACATGGCCCATGGCGAACTGATGATGATCGGCGCCTATGCCACCTACGTGGTGCAGAACCTGTTCCGCGCCTACCTGCCGGGCTGGTTCGACTGGTACGTGATCGCAGCCATCCCGGTGGCCTTTCTCGTCAGCGCAGGGGTGGGCGCGGTGCTGGAACGCAGCGTGATCCGCTGGCTGTATGGCCGGCCGCTGGAAACGCTGCTGGCCACCTGGGGCATCAGCCTGATCCTGATGCAGCTGGTGCGCACCGTCTTCGGCGCGCAGAACGTAGGCGTCGAAAACCCCAGCTGGCTGTCGGGCGGTCTGCAGGTGCTGCCCAACCTCATCCTGCCCTACAACCGGCTGGCCATCCTGCTGTTCGCGGCCCTGGTGCTGGCGGGTGTGGCGCTGCTGATCAGCCAGACGCGGCTGGGCCTGTTCGTGCGCGGCGTGACGCAGAACCGGCGCATGGCCAGCTGCGTGGGCATCAACACCGCGCGCGTGGACACGTATGCCTTCAGCCTGGGCGCGGGCATTGCCGGCCTGGCGGGCTGCGCGCTCAGCCAGGTGGGCAACGTGGGCCCCGACCTGGGCCAGGGCTACATCGTCGACAGCTTCATGGTGGTGGTGCTGGGCGGCGTGGGCCAGCTGGCCGGCACGGTCTACGCCGGGCTGGGCCTGGGTGTGCTGAACAAGCTGCTGGAAGGCTGGCAGGGCGCGGTGCTGGCCAAGATCATGGTGTTGATCTTCATCGTCATCTTCATCCAGAAGCGGCCGCAAGGCATCTTCGCGATGAAGGGCCGGTCGGCCGAGGCCTGAGGATGAAGACCATGCTGGGCTTCAAGGGCTGGGCCGGTGTGGCGGCGGCCGCCATCACGCTGCTGGTGTTGGTGCCGGTGCTGAACCTGATGGTGCCGCAGGGAAGCGCCTTTCACCTGAGCGACTACCTGGTCAGCCTGCTGGGCAAGATCCTGTGCTACGCCATCTGCGCGCTGGCGATGGATCTGATCTGGGGCTACACCGGCATCCTGAGCCTGGGGCATGGGCTCTTCTTTGCATTGGGCGGCTACGCCATGGGCATGTACCTGATGCGGCAGATCGGCAACGAAGGTCAGTACCGCATGGACATGCCGGACTTCATGGTGTTTTTGAACTGGAAGGAATTCCCCTGGCACTGGGCCTGGAGCGACAACTTCTGGCTGCAGATGCTGCTGGTGCTGGCCGTGCCCGGCTTGCTGGCGTTCGTGTTCGGCTTCTTTGCCTTCCGCAGTCGCATCAAGGGTGTGTACTTCAGCATCATCACGCAGGCCCTGACCTTCGCGGCGATGCTGCTGTTCTTCCGCAATGAAACCGGCTTCGGCGGCAACAACGGCTTCACCGACTTCAAGCGCATCCTGGACGTGCCCATCGCCACGCCCAGCATGCGCGTGACCCTGTGCATGCTGACGGGCGCGGTGCTGATCGGCTTCTTCCTGATGGCGCGCGTCATCGTGCACAGCAAGTACGGGCGCGTGCTGCAGGCCATCCGCGACGCCGAAACCCGTGTGATGTTCACCGGCTACAACCCGGTGGCCTACAAGCTGAGCATCTGGACGCTGAGCGCCGTGATGTGCGGCGTGGCGGGTGCGCTGTACGTGCCGCAGGTGGGCATCATCAACCCCGGCGAAATGAGCCCCGCGGCCAGCATCGAAATGGCCATCTGGGCCGCCGTGGGCGGGCGCGCCACGCTGATCGGGCCCATCGTCGGCGCCTTTTTCGTCAACGGCGCGAAGAGCTGGTTCACCGTGGCCTTCCCGGAATACTGGCTGTTCTTCCTGGGCGCACTGTTCATCGCGGTGACGCTGTTCTTGCCGAATGGCATCGTCGGCTTGGTGAACCAGTTGCGCGGCAAGAAGAAGGAAAAACAGGCATGACGCCTGACCTGATGAACGCCGGCGCGGCCACCCTGGCGCGCCACCAGACCCGGCCCAAGAGCGTGGTGGGCGACAGCGTCTACTTCGGCCAGGGCGTGGCGCTGTACGTGGACGCCATCACCGTCAGCTTCGACGGCTTTCGCGCGCTGAACGCGCTGAGCCTGACCATCAACGTGGGCGAACTGCGCTGCATCATCGGCCCCAACGGCGCAGGCAAGACGACCATGATGGACTGCATCACCGGCAAGACGCGGCCTGACAAGGGCACGGTCTTCTTCGGCAGCAACATCGACCTGCTGCGCCTGACCGAGCCGCAGATCGCCCAGGTGGGCGTGGGCCGCAAGTTCCAGAAGCCCACGGTCTACGAACAGCTGACGGTGTTCGAAAATCTGGAACTGGCGTTGAAGGCCGACCGCCGCGTGCTGCCCACGCTGTTCTTCCGCATGACGGGCGAACAGCGCGACCGGGTGGACGAAGTGCTGAAGCTCATCCACCTGGCCAGCGATGCGCAGCGCACCGCCGGGCTGCTGAGCCACGGCCAGAAGCAGTGGCTGGAAATCGGCATGCTGCTGATGCAGGAACCCAAGCTGCTGCTGCTGGACGAACCCGTGGCCGGCATGACCGACGAAGAAACCGAACGCACGGCCGAGCTGTTTCTGTCGCTGGAAGGCAAGCATTCGCTGGTGGTGGTCGAGCACGACATGAAGTTCGTCGACCAGCTGACCGAAGGCCGCAAAAAGGTGACGGTGCTGCACGAAGGCAGCGTGCTGGCCGAAGGGCTGCTGAAGGACGTGCAGGCCAACGAGAAAGTCGTTGAAGTGTATTTAGGCCGCTGAGATGCTGAACGTCCACGACATTCACCAGTATTACGGCGGCAGCCACATCCTGCGCGGGCTGAACTTCGAAGCCAAGCTGGGCGAAGTCACCGTCATCCTGGGCCGCAACGGCGTGGGCAAGACGACGCTGCTGAAAAGCCTGATGGGCGTGGTGCCGGTGAAGAGCGGGCGCATCGTGCTGGACGGCCAGGACATCACCTATGCCAAGCCCTACGACCGCGTGAAGCGCGGCGTGGGCTACGTGCCCCAGGGGCGCGAAATCTTCGGCCGCCTGACGGTGCAGGAAAACCTGGCCATGGGCCTGGCCACCCTGCCCGGCAGCAGCCAGATTCCGCGCGAGCTGTTCGACCTGTTCCCGGTGCTGAAGCAGATGATCGGCCGCCGCGGCGGCGACCTGTCGGGCGGGCAGCAGCAGCAGCTGGCCATCGCCCGCGCATTGGCGCCAGGGCCGAAGCTGCTGATGCTGGACGAGCCCACCGAAGGCATCCAGCCCAGCATCATCAAGGACATCGGCCGCGTCATCCGCATGCTGGCCGACCGCAAGACGATGGCCATCGTGCTGGTCGAGCAGTTCTACGACTTCGCTGCGGAATTGGCCGACCAGTACATCGTGATGGAACGTGGCGAGATCGTGATGCGCGGGCGCGGCGCCGACATGGAAGCCGACGGCGTGCGGCAGCGCATGTCGATCTGACGCCAGCGCCAGACGCTCGCAGCCGCGACGGGCCCTGCTGGCCCCGAGCAAAAAAGCAAAAGGGCACCCGAAGGTGCCCTTTTCGATGTGCCCAAGCCAGTGCGCGGGCTGTGCCAGTCTTAAGCTTGCTTGCGGCGGCGCGCAACCACGCCAACCGCGGCCAGGCCAGCCAGCAACATGCCGTAGGTGGCGGGTTCCGGCACCGGCGCGTAGGTGAAGTCGTCCATGGCGTAGAAGCCTTGGCGGGTGACGATGACCACGGCGTTCACGAAGCCGCTATAGGTGCTGGCAATGAAAGTCGGGGTGCTTGTCAGTGCGGCGGAAGCCGGCGACGTGTACACCAGGCTCATGCCAGCCACGCTGCCGGGGATGGTTTGCACGCCGGAATACAGACGATAGGTGATGGTGTCCGGCGGGCCGCCAGAGAAATACGCGCCCTGGAAGTTGAACGCCGTCGGGTTGTAGATCGGCTGGGTCGCTTCGGCCGGGTTCGAGTTGTTGTACAGCTGGAAATCGGTGGCCACGAAGCCCGTACCGGAGTTCGGCACGTAGAAGGACGTGCTGGCGTTGGTGTAGAACCAAGGATTGGTCGCCAGGCTGTTGTCGCCGAAGCTGAAGCCTTGGTAGTTGCTGGTGAAGAAGTTGAAACCTGGGATCTCGAAATCCAGCACCGCGGCTTGGGCAGATACGCCACCCACAACCATTGCTGCGGCGACTGCCGCTTTGATGAACACGTTTTTCATAATTTCATACCCCTGTAATGAAAACCAAATGGTGGTGGACTCTGGGCCTGCACCTCAAAGCACCACAAGTAAATCCTGGTGTCGCCTAGATCATAGAGAGCCCTCTGCACCCAGTCGCCCCCTTGTATCGGGGGCGACTAGGAAACCAGCGCCACCTGCACGTGCCGTACTACCGATATACGGGGGTCTACGGGGCTGCGCTGGGCGTGAACAGCAGGCCGTAACCCTTGGCCATCGCATTGATCGCGTTGCGAGTCGATGCGCTGGACCGTTCGAACAGATCCGTCGCCCACTGCTGCATCGCGGGGCTGGCGTTGTCCCAGTCGGCCAAGGCCACGTGCATCAGGACCGGTTGCACATGCGCTTCATGCGGCCCCAGGGCCTGGGCACGAACCCACGCGGCGTGTACCGCTTCGAGCGGTGCACCTGCGGCTTGCCGCGCGGCGGCAAGCATCGCCCAGGTGCCGGGCTCGCTGGGGCGCAAGGCCGTCGCCTTTTCGTAATGGGTGCTGGCCGATGAGAAATGCTTGACGCGCAAAGCCTCGTCGGCCCAGTTCATTTGCCCGGCCACGGTGTAAGCGTCGCCCAAGCGTTCCTGCCATTCCGGACTGTCGGGCTGCAGGTCAATCGACTTCTGAATCGCCGCGCGCGCGACTTCCCATTGCTCGGGCGTGGCCGCTGGCCCGATGGCGCCCACCCACTGCACCACTTGCCGGCGGGCGGCGGCCGAAGCCCAGTCGGCACGCGCCATTTCCTGCCCCTGCACCAGCACCCAGGCGCACACCAGCGCGGCCGGCACAGCCCAAGGCCAGCGCATGCGGGTGGAACGGGGTTCCCAGGATGTGTCGGGCACGGCCCACACGGCGGCCAGCAGCACAGTGAAGGTCAGCGCGTTGGCCGGAATGTGCAGGTTGAAGTCGACCAGGCTGTGCAAGCCCATGCACATCAAGGCCATCAGCGCCGCCACCCCCACCCCGCGCGTCAGGCTGCCCTGCCCGTCTGGCAGCATGCGCCAGGCGCGCCAGGCCGTGGCCAGCCCGATGGTCAGCCAGAAGGCCAGGCCGACCAGGCCGGTGTCGCTGGCCACCTGCACGTAGTCGTTGTGGGCGTGGTCCCAGTATTCGGGCTTGCCTGGTGGCTTGATGGGCGGGATCAGGGTGTAGAACGTGCCCCCGCCGTGCCCGAACACGGGCCGTTGGGCCACCAGCTGCAAAGACAGCACAGGCATTTCCAGCCTTTGCTGCAAGGACTCTTCACGCGGCTGGGGCGCGGCTGCGCCGGTCTGGCCGAAGACGGCTTCGCCGGCGGGCACCGTTTTCACCGAGGTATTGCTGATGCGCTGAATCACCCGTTCCAGCCCCACCAACTGGCCAATGATCAGCACGTCGACCAGCGCCATGCTGGCCACCAGCCACAGCGCTGGCCGTCGCAGGCGCTGGCTGCGCGCCGCCACGATGGCCGCCAACAGAAACAGCGACAGCAAGAAAACGCCATTGCCCATGCGTGAATGGGTCATCACCAGCGCGATGACCAGAATCACCAAGGTCAGCCGCATCAGCATCTTCGGCGACAGAAAGAACCCGATCGCGCGCACCGCGCTGCTGCGCCAGCCCGCGCCCTGGGCCCCGTTGCCCGCCACGAACTGCGCGAGCAACCAGCCCAACCCGGCGGCCAGGGTCAGTTCCATGTAGCCGGCCAGGTGGTCGGGGTTGGGGAAGGTGCCCGTCGCGCGGCCACCCTGCTCGAAGTCGGTAAACCACAGGGTGTAGCTCGCGTCGGTGGAATACAGCACCACCGCGGCAGTGGCTTGCAGAACGCCCGCCAGCAACCCCGCCGCCAACAGAACACCGGCACGTTCGCGGCTGGTCACGGTCAGCAGCACCAGGGCCCAGGCCCCGGCGTACAGCAGGGCGGTGTACAGATAGCGCTGGGTGCTGAAGGGGTCGCTGGAAGCCGGCCCGCCAGCAGGCCACCAGCCTGGGGCCAGCTGTAAGGCCACCCAGCCTGCAAATGCAAAGGCTGCACCCGCCGGAATGGCCCAGCCCAGCGGCAGACGGCGCACGGTGCCAGCGCCCGCCAGGCGCGCCGCCACGGCCAAGGCCACCCCAAGCCAGACCAGCACACCCAACACCGCCACTGACCAAGGGCGGTTGCTGCCCAGCGGCCAGGGCGCCCAGATCAACGCCGCCAGAAGAACAGCGAAGGCCGCGGTGCCAAGCCTGTTGGCCCAAAGCTTCGGCTCGCCGGCTTGAACCGCATCAGCCATGGTCTTGGAATCAGAAAGCAGAAAGCCGGCCCCTGCGCGCAGGCGGGCCGGCCTGTATGTCCCCTGCTGCTGTCAGCCAGTGCAGGGTGGTGGTGAAGAAGCGCCCCGGGGCGCTTCAGGCTGTCAACCGCGGCTAGGCGGGCGCACCGGCGGGCGCACCGGCGGCTGGATGATGCCGCGGTCAACCGGCGTAGCGGTGGCCACAGCAGCCTGGGCCTTTTCCGCCGCGGCGGCGGGCGCTGCGGTGCGGGTCACGGTGGCGGCGCCAGCCGCTGAAACCATCACGCCCATGCTCACGAACAGCGCGGTACGGACAAACAGCAATTTCGACATAGCAAGCTCCCTGGACATTTGCGGTGACTCTATCAGCGTTCAAGCCAAGGCAGCAACCACCGGTATCGGTGGTGCTGCCCCTGCCCGAGCAAAAGAAAACCCTGCGGAACGTTCATCTCCCGAAGCCACACCGCAGCGCACCATTACGGTGCCCTGCCGGGCTGCGCACCGGCTCGGGGCAAGCCCTGCACGGGCGGTGCCTGGTTCACTGCGGCATTCATGCTGCACAGGCCCGCGGGGCCCAGCAAGGTCAGTTCGCGGGTGGTGGAAGCCCCGTAATGCTGCGTCAGCCAGGCCGCCGCATCGCGCATGCGCGGCCGCCGCCCTGCCAGGTTGTGGGCATCGCTGGCCACCGCATGCGCCCAGTTGCGCTGCACCAGTTCGGCCGCCGTGGCCTGTGCGCGTTCACCAAACTGGCCCACCAGCGAACCCGCCGTCAGCTGCACGTAGCAGCCCTCTTCCACCAGGGGCCGAAGACGGTCGATCTTTTCCATCACCCCGCGGTTACGTTCAGGGTGCACGATGATGGGCCGCACGCGCTGCGACAACAGCCGCCGCACGAAATTCAGGGCGCCCAGGGGCACCTGGCCGTCGGGCATTTCCAGCAACAGAGTGCGGAAGCCGCTGACTTCTCCCATGAAGGGCAGTTCCTGGCGCGCCATCAGTTCCAGCACTTCGGGCGTCAGGCGTACCTCGCCGCCCCACAGCAGCTGCAGCGCGATGCCGTTCGCCTGCAGCACATCGGCAAAACGCGCATGCTCTTCAGCGATGTTGCTGCGCCAGTTTTCAAACCGGCCGGGGAAGACGTGCGGCGTGCACACCACCTGGGTCACGCCGTCGTCCACCAGGGCCTGGGCCAGGGCCAGGGCCGCTTCGACGGTCGGCGGGCCGTCGTCGATGCCGGGCAGCAGGTGGCAGTGGATGTCGATCACGTGGCGGTCTGCTCGGCTTCAGCTGGTGGTGTCTTGCACGACGGCGCCGGCCTTGGCGCCCTTGGCCGTGCCGATCTGCGGCGCGGCGGTGTAGCTGCCATAGCCACCATAGCTGCCGTAGCCGCCATATTCGCCGTAGTAGCGTTGCGCATGCTGGAAGTCGAGCTGGTTCACCACCAGGCCCAGGATGTTGCCGCCCGCACGCTGCAGCCGGGTGATGCTCTTGCGCGCCAGCGGCGCCGGGGTGGACATGGCCTTTACGACGAAGGCCACGCTGGTGGCCATCGGGGCCAGCACCAGCGCTTCAGACACCAGTTCAACCGGCGGCGAGTCGATGATCACCATCTCGAAGCGTTCGCTCAGCTGCGCCAGCACATCCTTGAATTTCTGCGACAGCAGCAGTTCCAGCGGGTTGGGCGGCAGGTCGCCCACGGGCAGCACCAAGAGCTTGGTGTCCTTCAGGGCCACCACGCATTCGTCGATGTTGGCGTCCCCGGCCACCAGGTTGGTCAGGCCCTTCACGCCGCCCGTGATGCCCAGCGCCTTGCCGGCCTGCGAACGCCGCATGTCGGCGTCGATCAGCAGCGTGGTCTTGGTCTGCGCATGCGCCAGCGCCAGGTTGATCGACACCGTCGTCTTGCCCTCGCCCGGCAGGGTGGACGTCACCAGCAGAATCTTGTGCGGCATGTCCAGGTTAGACAGCAACACGCCCGTACGCGCGGTGCGGATGCCTTCGGCGTAGTGCGAATGGCTTTCGTCGATGAACATGCGCGCCATGTGCGGCCGGTCGTGTGCTTCCACCATCGGCAGCGCCGTCAGCACCGGCAGCTGCAGGCGCTGTTCGGCGTCGTCGCCACCCTTCAGCGTGTTGTCCAGGCGGTCCATCAGCAGTGAAGCCATCGCCCCCAGGAACAACGCCAGCACAGCAGCCACCACCACGATCTGGCCTTTGGCAGGGCGTACCGGCACCGTGGGCGTCACGGCGCGGTCCACCACGCGCGCCACGGCGGCCTGCACGTCGCCCGCCAGGTTGGTTTCCTTGGCGCGCGACATGAACATGTCGTAGATCTGCCGGTTGCTGGCGGCTTCGCGTTCCAGCACATTCAGCTGGAATTCTTCGCGGTTGACGGTTTGCACCGTGCCCGTGGCAGCGCCCAGCACACGGTCGAGCGCGGCTTCGGTTTCGCGCGCGGCTTCGAATTCGCGCTTCAGGCTGGCGACGACGGTTTCGCTCTGCAGCTTCAAGACGCGGTTGAGTTCGTTCAGCTCGCCCTGCGCCTGGATGACCTTGTAATGCTCGGCGCCCAGGGTTTCCTGCAGGGTCTGCAGGTTGCGTTGGGCGTTGTTGCGCAGGCGCAGCGTGTCAGCCACGATGGGGTCGCGCGCCACCACCGGGATCTCGGCCAGGCTGCCCGGCGCGGCCACGCGGGCCTGGTCGTAGGCGGCCTCCAGCGCGGCACGGCGGGCACGGGCTTCGGCCAGGCCCTTGGACGTTTCGTCGATCTGCCGGCTGGTCACGGCCTGTGCCGACCCGCCCAGGCTGACGATGCCTTTCTGTTCGCGATAGGCCTGCAGTGCCTGTTCAGACTGCATCAGCTTGCTGCGCAGCGTCGACAGGCGTTCCTGCAGGAAGGTGCTGACGTCTTGCGTCAGCTTGAAGCGCGAATCACGGTCGGAATCGATGTATTCAGCCGCCACCGCATTGGCCACGGCAGCAGCCAGGGCTGCGTCGGGCGACTCGAAGCTGACGCGCACCAGCTGGCTCAGGCGAACGGGCTCGACAGAAATGCCAGCCATCAGCGCCTTGGTAGCCGCCTGCATGGCGTCGGCTTCGGTCAGCTGGCTGTTGACTTCCCCCATGCCCAACATCGATGCCAGCTTCTGGCGCAGGCCAGGGGTGGCCTTGCGGGGGTCGAATTCCGGGTGTTCATACAGCTTCAGCGCCTTCACCACGCGTTCTGCCACTTCGCGCGACTTCAGCAGTTCAACCTGCGTCTGGTAGTGCTCGCGCTGCTGGCTGTTGGTGTAAACGTCTTCGATCGACAGCACCTTCACCTTGCCGGCTTCGATCAGCACCGTGGCGGTGCTCTTGTAGACGGGGGTCAGCGCATAGGCCACCACCGCAGCCAGCACCGCCACCACCAAGGCCAACCCCAGGATGGCCCACTTGCGCTTGGTGATGCTGCGCCAGTATTCCAGCAGCTCCAGCTTCTGTTCAGCCGACACCGAAAAGCCCAGCGGGGCAAAAACGGGCGGCTGCGGCGCCGCCAGGGCCTGGGCCGACTGGGGCTGCAAAGCTTGCGGCTGCGCGGGGACGGGAAGGCTCATGGTCTTGTGGGTGGGCGGCTGCCGGACGTCGTGTTGTGTGCTGTACCCCGGTGCGCGCGTCCTGCGCACCAACGGGTCCCTGAGCCAACATGGTGCCACGCTTGCAAAGTCAGGTGCCCCCCGGTTCATGCGGGTGCATGGCTAGCGCAAGACGCATGCCCCGCACAAGCGGGGGTAAACGCGCAAAAGCGCACAGCGCTTACGGCACCACCACATCCACCCCCGGCAGCCGCTGCCGCACCAGCCGGGCCAGCGTGGCCTTGGCGCCGGCGTCGCCGTGCACCAGCCGCACCTGGCGCAGCGCGCGGTGGGCGGGGCCCTGGCCGGCACCGATGCGGGTGACGAAGTTCAGCAGGTCGGCCTGGTCGGCGTGGGCCGAATAGCCCGACAGCGTGTGCACCTTCGCGCGCACCGCGATGTCTTGGCCGTCCAGCCGCACCGTGCCGCCGGGCTTGCAGGCCTGGATGGCGCGCCCCGGCGTGCCCGCGGCCTGGTAGCCGCAGAACAGGATGTCGTGCCGCGCGTCGCCCAGCATGGCCTTCAGGTAGTTCACGATGCGCCCGCCGCTGCACATGCCGCTGGCGGCGATGACGATGGCCGGCTGCCCGCTAGTGGCCAGCAGCTGCACCACTTTCATGTGCAGTTCGTGCGGGCCCACCGTCTTCACCTGCGCGAAGTCCAGCGGGTGGCGGCCGTTGGCGGCCTGGCTACGGGCTTCATCGTCCCAGTGCGCCTTCAGCTTGCTGTAGCCGGCCGTGAAGTCAGCCGCCAGGGGTGAGTCGACCACGATGGTGATGTCGCGCCAGTTCACCCCCGGCGCCGCAGGGCGCTGGCGGTTGCGGTGGATGATGTCTTCCAGTTCGCACAGCAGTTCCTGCGTGCGGCCGATGCTGAAGGCCGGGATGAGCACCGTGCCCCCGTTGCCAAAGGCGTGTTCGCACAGCGCCTGCAGCCGCTGGCGGCGCGTCTTGCGCGCTTCGTGCACGCGGTCGCCGTAGGTGCTTTCCAGCACCACCACGTCGGCGGCCTGCGGCGGCTGCGGCGCGGGCAGCAGCGGCGTGTAGGGCGCGCCCAGGTCGCCGCTGAACACCACGCGCTGCGCGCTGGCGCCCTGCCCGATGTCGATTTCCACATAGGCCGACCCCAGGATGTGCCCCGCCCCCTGCAGCCGCAGCCGCCAGGCCGGCGCCCCGGCGGCGCCCGCCGGCAAGGCATGCCACTGCTTGTAATGCAGGGGCACGATCTGCCGCTGCAGCTGCGCCAGCACGCGCGCCACCAGCCCGGCGTCGCGCGTGAAGCCCACCTTCAGCGCGTCTTCCAGCACCATAGGCAGCAGGTGCGCCGAAGCCTGGCTGCACAGGATGGGCCCGGTAAAGCCCGCCGCCAGCAGATAGGGCAGCCGCCCCACGTGGTCGATGTGCACATGCGTGACCACCAACGCCACCACGCCCTGCAGCGAAAACGTCACTTCCAGCTGCTGCGCGCTGGCGCCATCTGGCGACGTTTCAGCGCCCTGGAACAGGCCGATGTCCACCAGCAGGCTGCGCCCGTCGGCCAGGTGAAGCTGGTGGCAGGAACCGGTGACGCCGCGCACGGCGCCGTGGTGGGTGAAGTGGTAGGGTTCGGACACGTGCAGGCCCCGGTGTTGTGCAACACGCAGATGTTGAAACCGGGCCGGGCGAAGCGACAAGCACCACAAAGGCGGGATTCAAACCCGCCAGCCGCCCCGCCGACAGAGACCCGTTGGGTGCCGGCCCCGGCGCTGTGCGGCACACGCTGCCGTACCATCCCGCCCATGCGCTTGAGCCCACTTCAAACCGAAGCCATCGTGGCCGCCGCCCGGGCCGTGCTGGGCAGCGAAGTGCGCGTGACCCTGTTCGGGTCCAGGCTGGACGACCAGGCCTGTGGGGGCGACATCGACCTGCTGCTGGAAGTGCCCCAAGCCGTAGAAAGCCCCGCCTGGCTGGCGGCGCGCGTCACGGCGCGCGTGCAGCTGGCCCTGGGCGACCGCAAGGTCGACGTGCTGCTGCTGGCGCCCAACACGGTGCAAGACACGGTGCACCGCGTTGCCCAGCAGCAGGGTGTGCCACTGACATGAACCCGCAGGCCCACCGCCTGGGGCCGCCGCAACACCCGGCCGAAGACTGGCTGGGTGATGCTTGCGCGGCTTACCTGCAACAACGCCGTCTGGTTTAGCCGGCTTGCCACAGCGCTACCAGGTGTTCCGTTAGCAGCCCCTGGCGTGGCCGATATGAGCCGTGTCCAGCAAGGCGATGAGGACATTCACCCAGCAGCGCACGCATACGCTACGCGCCTTCCGTGTCGCGCAAGGCATCGATGGCGGTATTGGTGACGGGCGACCCCCGACTGGCAAATAGCCGGAAGCCGCCCACTGGCCGTTTTGGGGCGTGGTTGCGGCGGGCCTAAACCACGATCACCAGATCTGAATACGCTGCCAGCGCGCTGTCGGCTGTCAGCAGCTTCAAGGGTTCAGCCAGCGCCTGTGCCACCAGCAACCGGTCGAACGGGTCTGCGTGATGCAGCGGCAAGCTGGCTACACCTGCGGCGTGCAAGGCGTTCACCGGCAGTTCGATGAAACCGCTGGGCTGAACAGCGGCAGCCAGCTGCAAGGGGTCGACTTGTATCTTGCCCAGCCGTGCCTTGATGGCAACTTTCCAGATGGAAGCTGCAGACACGTAGACAGCGTCAGCCGTCTGGATGTGGTACCGCGCAGCTGGCTTCAGCTGGTCAGAGCCCGCGACCACCCACAAAAAATGTGCGTGTCCAGCAGTAGCCGCATCAGGGGCCTTCAAAAGAGGCCAGAGCACTGGGCGGCAAAGGCGCGTCGAAATCGGCAGGCACCTGAAATACACCCTGCAGCACGCCAAACCGGACGCCGGGTTTGGGCTCTTGCAGGCGCGTGATGCGTGCGAGCGGCTTGCCATTGCGGCAGACCACCACGTCTTGCCCCGCGGCTGCCTGGTCGACCAACTGCGACAGGCGGGTCTTGGCGTCGTAAATGTTCACGCTTTCCATGCTGCCCCCAAGTGATTTTGACCAAGGCTAGACAGACTTAGCCACCACAGCAAGTACCTGACCTGGTTTCCCATGGCGGCGTGCTGGCGGCCCCGCATGCCCCTGCCGGGGTGACCGTTGAAGCCAGACGCCCGAACCCGGGCCGCTGCGTTATGCGCTACCGAAACGGGTTTTCAACCGTCAGCGTTTCGATGCGCTGGCCATGCTGCAGGTCTTCTGTCAGCAGCCGGGTGCAACCGGCCGCCAGCGCCCCGGCCACCACCAGCGCGTCGTGAAAGCCAAGGCCCCACCGTTGCTGAAGGCCCACTGCGCGCTGCACCAGCGCCACCGCCACCCCAACAGCCCATAGAGGCGGCTCCTGACCGGCGTTCACACCGCAGGAAAGGGGACAGCAAGACCGCATCATCCGTGACTGCGCTAACAACCCTGGTCGACGTCAGTTGTCTGCGGCATATCATCTGTTCATTGCCTTGGAGGCTGCTATGACGTCAGGCGTTGAAGATCTTGTTCTCGAACAATTGCGATTGATTCGCTCGGATCTGGGCAGCCTGAAGGAAGACATTCGGGAAGTGAAGCAACGGCTCGCCACGCTTGAGGCCAGCCAGGGCAGCACGCTGCAGCATCTCGGGCATCAGGCCAGCGCCATGGCGCAGCTTCAAGTGAGCTTCGACCGCACAGGCGACCGGGTCGAACGCATCGAGCGTCGGCTGGAACTGGCCGACGCGCCTTAGTTGACGCTGCAGCATTCAGATGTTCCAGCCCAGCGTCGGCAACGCCTTCGCTGACCAGCCAGTCCGCAACGGCGTGAAGCGCCACATGACGGACGTGTAAACGGGCGTAGACGCCCCGGCGACCCGCTGCACATCAACTGCCTGCAGTTGCCCAGAGCCCAAGCCCACCCAAATGCAACTGTCGAAGACTACGCCCACGGGTCGCGCAGTTCGTTGGCTGGCCCGCTGCGGCTGTCTTCAAGCCAAAGCTGGCCGTCGGCCGCATTCATCATAGGCGGCGGCAGCCCGGCCAGCGCTTGCGCCACGGTCATGGCCGGCGGCGCAGGGCTGATGTGCGCCACCAGGGCGTGGTTGCGTTCGACCGCCAGCGGCTGGCCGGTGCGTACAACTTCGTCGATGACAGCGCGCGTGTTGCGCGCCAGATCTGTAGCGCTGATGACCTGCATCACACCCCCGTTCATATTGCTGCGTAATCTACGTAACAGCGCTGCTTTTCGGCCCACCCTGAAACAGCTGTGCAACAACTGGTTCTAGACCATCAGCGGTTCGATGCGCCAGACATACTGCATTGGGGGCCCGCCAGGTCAGCGCGCCACGCACACGCCCCCAGTGCCACCAGCGGCGTGACGCAACGCACAAGCTGCAGCACCCGCAAGCCAGGGGGCCGCGCGTTTGGCGTCAACTTGCAGACAAGGCTGGCCCCTATGATGGCCCAGGGTTTACCTGCAGCAGGCCACAACAGATGGCACCCACCTTGCTGGTAGATCCCACCAGACCCACAAACCATGCGGCGGCAGGGAGCCAGCCCGCGAAAGCGCCATGAGCACAGCTGCGAAAACCGCACTCATCACCGGCGTCACCGGCCAGGACGGCGCCTACCTGGCCGAACTGCTGCTGAGCAAGGGCTACATCGTCCACGGCATCAAGCGCCGCAGCTCGCTGTTCAACACCGA
>JAIXRN010000069.1 GCA_027485165.1 Rubrivivax sp. | reverse complement strand
GTGACGCACTCGGTCAACAACGAGCAGCGGCGCATCGGCGTGGGCATCCGCTACAACGGCAACAACGACTACACCCTGGACCTGCCCACCAGCCCGGGCGTGCTGGTGCCGGGCTACTACATGCTGTTTGCCATCAACGAAGCCGGCACGCCCAGCATGGCGCACACCGTCCGCATCACGCGATGAAGGCGTGGCTCAGGCCCGGCCTGCTGGCTGTGTGCCTGGCCGGCGGCCTGGGCCTGGGCCCGGCGCACGGCCAGGCCCCGGCTTCAGCTGCAGCTTTGCCTGCGGTTGCAGCGGGGGAGGCGCTGTACACGGGCCGCGTGCCGATGACGGGCAAGCTGCGCGGGCATGAAGTGGCCCTGCCGGCGCAGGTCGTTGTCTGCAGCAACTGCCACGAGGCAGGGCCGAGCGTGGGCCGCAGCAGCGCGGCCTACGCACCCCCGCTCGACGCGCAGCTGGCCCAGCGGCTGCCCCGTCGCCAGGGGCCACCGGCGGCCTACAACGCCGAGACGCTTTGCAAGGTGCTGCGCACCGGCGTCGACCCCGCGTTGATTGTTCTGAGCCAGGCGATGCCCCTCTTTGAGATCAGCGACAAAGATTGCGCCAGTCTCTGGCACTATTTCCTGCAACGCCCCCCTGGGGGCAAGGCCCCACCATGAACCGCAGAAATTGTCTGAAGATCGTCGGCACCGCCGCACTGGGCAACACCTTCGCCCTGGATGCTGTGCAGGCCGCACAGGCCCACCTGGGCCCAGTCAAGCCGCCCGTGCCCGCGCCCGACCTGCCGCTGCTGGACCACCGGGGACAGCCGCAGCAGCTGCGGCAGTGGCTGACGGGCCAGGTCACGCTGGTGCAGACCGTCTTCACCGCGTGCAGCAGCGTCTGCCCGGTGCAGGGTGCGCTGTTCGCGCAAGTGCAGCAGCGCCTGGGCGCCAAGCCCACGCGCAAGCCCGTGCTGCTGCTGTCGGTGAGCGTCGACACCCTGGGCGACACACCCGCCGCGCTGGCCGCCTGGCTGGGGCGCATGAAGGCGCAGCCGGGCGGCCGCTGGGCCGCTGCGCTGCCACGCCCCGAAGGCGTGGACGTGTTGCTGCGCGCTCTGGACGGCGCACAGCCGCTGCCCACGGCCAGCCCCGACGTCCACAGCGACAGGGTCTATGTCTTTGACGACCAGGCCCAGCTGCGCTGGCGGTCGGGCAGCCTGCCGTCGGTCAACGAGCTGGTGGCGGCGGCGCAGCACTTCGCGGCCTAGCGGCCGCGCGCGCAGGCCTACCCAACGCCAGGCTCTGGGCCCATGAAACCGCTGTTTGACAAGGCCGGCCTGCATCGCGTCCTGAAGCTGGCGGGCGACGCGCACCAGCGGGGTGACGCGCGCCAGGCCAAGGCGCATTTCGACGATGTCATCGACCAATGCGGGCGCCTGACAGCGGCGCATGGCGTCGAGGCCCTGGATGTGCTGTTCTCGGCCCTGGACGCCGACATCGCCAGCGCCGACTTCGAGCTGGCGCACCACCGCCTGCGGCTGGCCTACGCCATCGCGGCACGCCTGCCCGCCCGCACGCACGAGGCACAGCATCTGCGGGTGCAGCGCCAGCACCTGCACCTGGCCAGCGCGGAAGGCCGTTACGACGTGGCCGCGGCCATGAGCCGTCGCGCCCTGGACGCCAGGTTTCTCTTGCGGCTGCCACCTGTCGTGAGCGGCTTCTATGCGCTGGATGTCGCGATCTTCTTTCGAAGTCTGGGTTTGCTGGACATGGGGCTGGCCCTGCTCGACTTCATCGAACAGAAACTGCTGCCGAGCGACCACTTCGATCGCGTCGAGCTCATGCTGGGCGTGAGTCATGTTCGCGTGGGGATGTGCGCCAAGCTGACAGGGCAGAGTTGGGGTTCTTTGTGCCCCTTTGGCTGGGACACGGTGCCCTTGGCGCGGGCGTCGGACATCCTCGCCCGTGCCCTGCAAACCCAGGCCGAGCTGGCCCCAGTCGCCCGCGAATTGAAATCGGATGCGTATGCCCTGGTGGCCGAACTCTCGAACGAGATGTACAGCCCCCGCCGGCGCTGGACACCGGCACTGCGGCAGGCCTTCCTGGCGAAGAAAATGGACGAGCTGCACAAGCTTGGCTTTGCCAGCCTGCACTGGGCGCATAAGCTGGAGATCACGGGCACGCACATCACCGACGGCAGCACCGCCGCCGCCTGGGCCGGGCTGCAGCAGTTGAAGGAGTCGGCCCCCGACAAGACAACCACCTTCCCGTCGGGGGAAGAGTGGCAGTGGCAGGCCCACATCTGCCTGGCCAAGGCCGGCATGGCCGACGCCGCGATGGCGGCCTTGTCGACTTGCGCGCACCTGGCCAATGACCGGCGAAAGGTGGCCAGTGCCGTGATGGCAGACGCCATCCGGCAGGGGCCCGTGCTTTGGTATGCCAGGCCAGACCCCGGTTCATCGCGGTCATCGCGTGCGGCGGTGCGGCTGGCAGAGTCGGCCCCGACAATCGATTTCCATGCTGCGGGTGACGCGGGCCATGCAGCTGGGCCCGGTGTGTCAGCCACAGCGCATGCGAGCCCCATGCCCGAGGTTCCGCGGACTGAAGCCGACCCCCAAGCCACCGTTCGCCAGCGCCTGGAAGCGCTTTCCGTGCACGCGACCAGCGTCGGCGAACTGGCGTCGAACCTGGGCATCACGCCCAGGCGGCTGCAGCAGCTGTTCAAAGCCCATGGCTTGCCGCCCCCGGGCCGCTACTTGCGGCAGCTCCATGGCCGGCCCGTCAGCGATGCTGACGGGGCCCCAGAAGCCCCCTGACGCCCAGCTTCCACTGCCGGGGTGGCGTTCAGGCTCAGTCTTGCAGGAAGTCCATGGTGTAGGCGCCAGCCCTGCCGCCCCGCAAGCCGCTGACGAAGCGCACCCTGGCGTAAAACGTTCGGGCCACTTCAGTGAGGTTGTTGACGAAGGTTTCTTCAGGGACACCGAGGTCGTTGTTGCTGTAGCCCACCTGGGCGCCGGCCGCGTCGTACAGCACCAGGTCGAAGTTGGACATCGATCCCATCGCCAGCTTCACGGTCAGCTGCGTCCGCGCAGGCACGGTCAGCCGGTAGTAGTCTGTGTCGTGGCGCGTGAAGATCGAACCCGACAGCTTCACCGCGGCAGCGCCCGGCAGCACCTGCGCCGTCGCCAGGCTGCCGTTGTTTTCCACTTCCCATTCATCCGGCCCGGCTTCGTTGACTTGCACCGGCGCGGGCGGGGTGATGGTCCCGCCCAAGGTCAGGGTGAGCGCTGCGTCAGCGTCCAGGATGCCGGCGCCGCACCCTTGGTAGCAGTAGTACGGAAACGGACGCGCCGACCGCTTCAAGAGGTCCTTGACCTCCGATGGCCGCAGGGTCGGCTTGCGCGACAGCATCATGGCTGCGGTGGCCGCCACATGGGGTGCTGCCATCGAGGTACCGCTGTACTCGACGTAGTTGTAGCCATTCGGATTGGCACCCAAGGCACCCGAATTCAGTGTCGACACCACGCCGACACCGCCTTGGCCTTCGCCCCCTTGAGCCGACAACGTAATGATCGACCCCCAATTGGAATAGCTGGCCAGCACCCCTACACGACCGACTGCCGCGACCGTGATCACGCCCTGGCAATTGGCAGGTGCCACAGCGCGGGCGTCCTGGTCTTCATTGCCTGCGGCCACCACCACGCTAATGCCCCTGCTAACGGCAAATGAAATGGCATCCTGCAGCGGCCTGACGCACTCCCCCCCGCCGCCCAGCGACATGTTGATGACCTTTACGGGATGCGGATTGGTCGTGCTGGGGGTGCCCCCAGCCGGAACAGTGCCGCCAGCCGCCCAGACGATGCTGTCGGCGATGTCCGAGATGCTGCCTCCGCAGCGCCCAAGGGCGCGGACTGGCACGACTTGGGCCGCCGGTGCCAGGCCCGCGATCCCCAAGGCATTGTTCTGAACCGCCGCGACGATGCCCGCCACGTGCGTACCGTGCCATGAAGATCTGCTGGGGGAACCGTCGCAGGCGCCAGTGGCGCTGCCGTCGCCCGGGTCGGTGGCGTTGCTGTCGCGGGCGTTGCCATCACCGGCGTTTTCGAGGTCGCTGATGAAGTCATAGCCACCGATGAGGTTGGCACGCAGGTCAGGGTGCGGCAGGTAGCCCGTGTCGATGACTGCCACACGTACGCCCTGCCCCAGGCTCTTCGTCCAGGCCTTGCGACCGTTGACACCGCCCAGGAAATCTTCCTGCAGCGCCCATTGGCGGGGAAACAGGGTGTCGTTGGGTGCGGCCATGATCTTGAGCCGCCGGTCAGGAACGGCGTACTCGATGTCCGGATCGTTGGCGATGAGGTCCGCGATCAAACCGCTCATCTGGGCTTCTGTCAGCTTTCGATTCAGCCGCAGCACCTCTGCCCCGCGCAGGGTTCTGCGCAAGGGGCTGATGCTCAGGCCTCGTTGCTGCGCCTGGCTTTCCAGCCGGTTGAGCCGCAGGGGCAGGCTGGCCAAGGCGGGCATGTCGCGCGCCATGATTCCAGGCCGGCCTTCTTCGACCCGCGGTGTCTTGTACTGGATGATGATCTGGTCGAGCAGCGGTTCTGTCGCTGCTGGCGACGTGGCGGACCGGGCTGCCGGGGCCGTGACGTTCGGTCCGCCTGCAAAGGACTGCGGCGCAGCGCAGGCCAGCATCAGGCCTGCGGCCAGCGCCAGGTGGCTTTTCTTTCCGATGGTGCGATGGGTGCGGGTGTTCATGGTCAGGGACTCCAAGCTCATTCGTTGGGGAAAAGATGTGGTGTGTCAAAGCAGCGCTGGAAGAATCTGGCACGGCTGGTCGGCGATGCGCGTCCCCGTCGCGCTGCGGTGACCTCGGGGATAGGGGAAGAAGGTCAGCAGCCGGGCCGGGTTCGCACTGGCGCGACCGAAAGTCCACCAATCCGGCGTGATCAGATTCGGGATCGTCCAGCTGAAGCCCTGGTGTGTTTGCACCCTGACGTCCTGAAACAGCCCTGGCAGTCCGGTATCGAGATAAGAGATCGGACCAAGGTCATTCACCCCAGGAACGAACGAGTACCTGAACTGGCTGTGTGACAGTTGCTTGCAATAGGTCGAATTGCCTCGCGCTTCCGCACGCGTGTCGGCCTGCCACAGGCTCGTCACGGGATCGCCCTCGAAGGTCTTGTTGCGGGTGACCAACTGGCTGTAGGGGTTGACGGCCCACTGGGCCAAGCCGGCGACGATGGGGCTGATGTCTTCGCCGTTTCCCCGCGCTTTGCCGTAAAGGGAAAATGCGCCATAGATGTCGGGCAGCGGGCGGTTGTAGCTCGCGACCACGTAGCTGTACTTTTCACCGCCCTTGACGGTGTACGCCGCCAAGTACGGGGCTTGGTGTGTCATGAAGAAGCCCTCGGAGGCAACTTCAAGCGAGTAGCTACGCCTGGCCGTCAGCGGAGCCGAGTTGTGCGTGTCGAACAGCAAGAACAATGTCAGGCTGTCAGGCTTCAATCGGCTGTCGTTGCGGATGATCTGGGTGAACTTCTCGACCATTCCCTCGTAATTCAGCACGGTGATTCGATTCGATGGCGAAGAGGGTTCCTCGTAACTGAAGTTTGTGTGTGCTCCCTCGTATTCAGGAACACCCGTCACGGGGTTGGTTGAGCCTGCCCATACGGCTGACAGCCGAACGGCTGGCTGCACGACAGGCTGCAGCTTCAGATACGCCTCATCACTGCGTCCGGCATTGCGCAGCCAGGCGCCAAAACTGCGCTTCATGAAGGCGTCGATTACCTGACCTCTACCCAGCGCCGGGTCGACGGTCCATTGCGTGTCTGAAAAGATGGGTGACTTCAGGACCTGTGAGAGTGCGGTCTGGGTGCCGGAAAACGCCCTTGTGGGATCACGTGTGATCCGCACCGCGGCACCGCCCAATTCGACGGAATCGACATCCAGAATGATGGGAACAATGTTGACCTTGATGGTCGTTGTGGACAGGTCTGCACGTCTTGGATCATTGCCCACCAGGGTGAGCTTTTTCTGTGCCGGCTCGTCAGATGCCGATGCTGACAAGGGCGCAATGTTCATGTCCCAGGTTTGCAGGGGCGCGGCATCCGTGTTTGCGGCAGCGCTGCACAAGAACGCGGCGATGGCAGCGATCAGAACGTTTGGCGAACGCCGTGCTGCATTCAGCAGCTTGTCGTTTTGGATATTCATGAAAGTGTTGGCTCTCAAGAGGTTTACTTGGCCGGGGCGCAAGGAATGGGGAATTCACCCGTGAATGAATAGCGACCGTGCAGGCTGGTGGAAGGACCAGTCGGGTCGTACCAGGTCACAAAGGGCATGTTCGACAGAACGAAAGGGGCGCCCGTGCTGCTGGGTACCTTGAATCGGGTCAACCTGGTTCCGTCTTCGTCGTACAAGTACGGGTAGCCGTCGTACAGGGAGTCCTCATCCATCACCCGGCAGGTGTAGACCGGCTGGACGTCAGCGAATTCGCCTGCGAAGTAAGCCTTCAGCAGCAGCCGGGACACTTCGGCCATGTCGGCGCCAACGGCATCCTCGTCGCCCTCAACGATGCTCGCGAACCCAACAGTTTGGTCACCGCCGCTAACCTTGATGTAGGTGTACAGCTCGCCAGCCAGTGGCACTGTGCCGCTGATGTTGGACGGCTCGCTCGAAATGACCTGACTGGTAATGAAGATCGGCAGGTCTTCGCGGTTCCAGTTCCGGTCCCGGATGGGAATTTGTTGTGCAATGGCTGTCAGCAGCGCATCGTTCAGCACCCGGATGTAACGGCGGTCGGTGGTGGGCGTTTTCAGTTCGACCCATTCGTTGGCGGACAGCCTGACTTCCACCGGCGGTTCAACGCGGTACTGCAATACGATGTGATAGTTGGGTGCGACGCCCCCAGGCCGGGTGAATTCGGCCAGCCCGGCGCGCACGAAACTGTCCAGGTACTGGCCATGGCCCATGGCCTTGCCGTTGACGTAATAGCTAAAGTCACTGAACAGTGGCGAGCGCCGGAGCCTGGCCAGCACAGGCTCCACCGCGCCAGCGGCGGTATGGGTGATCGCGGGGTCGAACACCCGGCCGTTGTGCGTGATGACGCGGATCGGCACGATGGGCACTTCAATGGTCAGGGTGCTGGAGCCCAGCGCGGGGTTGCGGCCGATGAGCCGGAACTGGTTAGTCGATCGTGGCGGCGTGAGGTTCTGGCTGACATCGGTTCTGGGCCTGTAGACCCAGGTCGGCCGTGCGGGTGTGATGGCAGCGGTGCCGATCTGCGTCTGCAGCTGTGCGCTGGCCGATGTGCGGTGTTGGTCGTCCACCCCGGACATGGCCTGTACAGCTTGGAGCGCTGCACGCAGCCGACCCGACGGGTCGTGCGCGGGGTCGACACTGTTCGGGTCTAGGCTTCGCCGTGCCGTTCTGGCAACGGGTTTAGGGGCTCTGAAGGCCTGGCGCTTGAGCCATTCGGGCCTACTCTGTGCAAAGCGCCGTAAGGTCTCAGCCGTCGGCGCTGCAGGTGCTTCAGCCGCCTTGGCCGCGGGCGTGGCCACCAACACGGCGCCTGCCGTCGCTTCGACTGGCGCAGCACCGCTGACGCCGTAGCCGGCCAGCAGGCCAGCTGAAGCCAGCGCGGCCAGAAGCGCGCGCGAAATCGGATGGGGTGACATGGAACGGTCCTGTCCTGGAGTACACACAGGTAGACCGTAATGGCCGGGTCGTGACGACACCCGGCAAATGCGAAGTCAGGTGGCGCGGTTTCGCAATTCAGGGTTTATCAACACTGAAATGCGGGGGGAGGGCGAAGCCCGCGCCCGCGCCAGCCGTATGGGCAGATCATGCAACCCGGCGCTGCTGGGTGGGGCCCGCCCGTGCAGGCCTGGACCGGGTACCGGCGCGATGAACTAGACGGCCGCGCGGTACCCGCGCGGAATGGCCGCCAGCAGCCGCTTGGTGTATTCCTCTTTCGGCGCCGCCAGGATCTGCGCCGCGCTGGCCTGTTCCACCACCTGCCCGTCCTTCATCACCAGCACTTCGTCGCTGATGAAGCGCACCACCGCCAGGTCGTGGCTGATGAAAACATAGGCCAGGCCGAATTCGTCCTGCAAGTCTTTCAGCAGGTTCAGCACCTGGGCCTGCACGGAAACGTCCAGTGCGCTGACGGATTCGTCCAGCACCAGCACTTCGGGGTTCAGCGTCAGGCAGCGGGCGATGGCCACGCGCTGGCGCTGGCCGCCGCTGAATTCATGCGGGTACTTGCCGAAGGCGCGGCCGTCCAGCCCCACCTTTTCCAGCAGGGTGCGGGCGCGTTGTTCACGTTCTGCCAGGCCGCTGCCGATGTTGTGGATGGTCATCGGTTCCACCAGCGTCTGGCCGATGGTGAAGCGCGGGTTCAGGCTGGCGTACGGGTTCTGGAAGACGATCTGGATGCGCCGGCGCATCAGCTGGCGTTCGCGGTCGCCCAGCTTCAGCAGGTTCTTGCCGTCGAAGATGACTTCGCCACTGGTGGGTTCGTGCAGGCGCAGCAGGGTCAGGCCCATGGTTGTCTTGCCGCTGCCCGACTCGCCCACCACGCCCAGCGTGTGGCCCTTGCGCAGCTTGAAGTTCACGTTCTGCACGGCCTTGAATTCGCGCTTGCCGAACAGGCCCTTGCTCAGCCAGAAGCTCTTGGCCAGGCCGCGCACTTCCAGCACCACAGGGGCATTGGCGTCCTTCACCGCGGCCACGCGTTCGGCCAGTGCTTCCTGCCCAGCGGCGTGGCGCTTGGCCGCGGCGATGTGGTCGTCGATCACCATCAGCCGCGCCGGGTTGCCTTCCAGGCTGGGGCGGCAGGCCAGCAGGGCGCGGGTGTAGTCGTCCTTGGGGGCTTCGAAGATCTGCGCCACCGGGCCCTGTTCGCGGATGGCGCCGTGGCGCATCACCACCACGTGGTTGGCGATTTCGCCCACCAAGCCCAGGTCGTGGCTGATGAAGAGCACGCTCATGCGGTGCTTTTCGCGCAGCCGCGCCAGCAGTTCGATCACCTGGCGCTGGATGGTGACGTCCAGCGCGGTGGTGGGCTCGTCGGCGATCAGCAGCTTGGGTTCGCAGGTCAGCGCCATCGCGATCATCACGCGCTGCTGCTGGCCGCCAGACATCTCATGCGGGTAGCTGGCCAGCCGGCGCTTGGGTTCGGGGATGCCCACTTCGGCCAGCAGGTCTTCGGCGCGCTGCATCGCCTGGGCCTTGTTCAGGCCCATGTGCTTCATCAGCGGTTCGCACAGCTGCTGGCCGACATTGAACACCGGGTTGAGCGAACTCATCGGGTCCTGGAAGACGCAGGCGATTTCCTTGCCGCGCATGGCCTGCAGTTCGGGCAGGCTGGCCTTCAGCAGGTCCTTGCCCTGCCAGGTCACGCGGCCGGTGCGCACGGCGTTGTCGGGCAGCAGGTTCAGGATGGACATGGCGGTAACGCTCTTGCCCGAGCCCGATTCGCCCACCAGGGCCACGGTGGTGTTCTCGGGCACGTCGAAGCTCACGCCCTTCACAGCCTCGGCCAGCACGCCCTTGCCCATGCGGAAAGAGACTTTCAGGTCCTGGATTGATAGCAGCATCGTCTTACTCCAGGCCGCGCAGTTTGGGGTCCAGCGCGTCGCGCAGCGCATCGGCCATCAACGAGAAGGCGGTCACGAACACCGCCATGAACAGCGTGGCCGCACCCAGCTGCCACCAGTAGCCCAGGATCAGTTCGCTCTGCGCTTCGGCCAGCATCGTGCCCCAGCTGACCTGGTCCACACGCACGCCCAGGCCCAGGTAGGACAGGATGACTTCGGCCTTGATGAAGCCCACCACCAAGAGGCCCATGCGCACCAGCACCACGTGGCTGACGTTGGGCAGGATGTGCTTGAACATGCGCGAAAAGCTGCTGGCGCCGATGGCTTCGGCACTGCGCACATATTCGCGGCTGCTGTGCTTGATGAATTCGGCGCGCACCTGACGGTACATGCCCGTCCAGCCGGTGAGCGCCAGGATGATCACCACGCTTTCCACACCCCGGCCCACCACGGCCGCGAAAGCGAAGATCAGCAGGATGTTGGGAATGCTCTCGAAGACGTTGTAGACCCATTCCAGCAGGTCGCCGATCTTGCCGCCGAAGAAGCCGCCGAAGGCGCCCAGCAGCACGCCGATGGTGGTGGCGACCACGGCTGCGGCCACGCCCACGAAGACGCTGATTTCCGTGCCCTTGATGGTCTTGGCCAGCACGTCGCGGCCCAGGCGGTCGCCGCCCAGGGGCAGGGTCTCGGACTTCACCGTTTCAGCAGTCTGGAACTGCTTGGCGCGTTCGTCCCATTCCTTGTAGCGCGGGGCCAGGGGGTCGATGTCCGACAGGTCCACGTTCGGGCCCTTGGGCACTTCGATGGCGCCTGCGGCCTGCGGCGGCTTGGGGCCGACGAAAGTGGGCGGCGCGTTCGGCACGCCGACTTCGTTCTGCCAGTTCTTGGCCACCAGGCCGGTGAAGGACAGCGCGATCATCAGCAGGAAGGCCAGCACCACGATCAGCGACCCCAGGCCCACACGGTCGGCCTTGAAGCGCCGCCACGCGGCGTGCCAGACGCCTTCGCTCTTTTGCTGGGTGTCGTCCAGCTTGGCGGTTGCAGCCAGCACAGCGCTCATTTCAGCACCACCCGTGGGTCGGCGACCTTGTAGGCCAGGTCGGTGAGCAGGTTGATCAGCATGGTGATCACGGCGAGATAGATGGTCACCGCCTGGATGACGGGGAAGTCGCTGCGGTTCACCGCCAGCAGCACTTCGCGGCCCAGGCCGGGGATCGAAAAGAACACCTCGATCAGGAAGCTGCCGACAAAGATGCCGGGCAGCTGCAAGCCGATGTTGGTGAGGATGGGGATCATCGCGTTGCGCAGCACGTGACGGAACAGCACCGTGCCTTCGGTCATGCCCTTCGCACGCGCGGTGCGCACGTAGTCCTGGCCCAGTTCATCGAGCAGGAAGCTGCGGTACAGGCGCGTCTGCGGCGCCAGCCCCACCATCACCGCCAGCAGCACCGGCAGCGGGGTGTAGACGGCCAGGTTGGTCCAGGTGCTGTCGCTCCAGCCCTGCACCGGGAACCAGCCCAGCTGGAAACCGAATACGTACTGACCGATGATCACGTAGACCAGGAAGCTGATCGACAGCGCCACGGTGGTGACGACCATCAGCGCGCGGTCGGTCAGGCTGCCGCGGCGGTAGGCCACCCACATCGCGATGGGCAGGGCCAGCAGCACGTCCAGCACGAGGATGGGGATCATCACCGTCAGCGTGGCCGGCAGCCGCGTGGCAAACAGGTTGCTCACGGCTTCGTTGGTGGCCCAGCTCTTGCCCCAGTCGAAGGTGACGATCTGCTTGACGAACAGCCAAAGCTGGTACCAGATGGGCTCGTCCAGGCCCAGGGTCTGGCGAATGGCTTTGATCTGCTCGGGGCTGGCGTTCAGGCCGCCCAGTACTTCTGCCGGGTCGCCGCCGAAGTACTTGAACAGGAAGAACACCAGCAGCACCACGCCTGCCAGCGTGGGGATCATCTGCCAGAGGCGGCGGATCAGATAGGCGGCCATGGGGGCGGGTCTCCGAGGGTGGGGCCGCTCGTGGCGGCCGGCCCGAAATTTGGAATGCGCGAGTGTAGGGGGGGGCCAGGGGCGTTTCCTGCGGTGATTTCCCCCCCGGGCTGCGGGTGAAGGCCAGCAAGGGCCATGCCCGCGCGCGCCTAGACTTCGAATCTCCGCCCTCCAGCCTGCGCGCCAACTGCCGTGCCCCCACTGCCCGCTTTCGTCCGCTGTTCGGCCTGGGGCCTGGCCCGGTGCCTGGCCGCGGCCGTGGTCTTTGGCATCACGGCCGCGCCCGCGCTGGCGCAGACCAAGACCGTCCGCGTCAGCTTCCAGGCCAGCGAAAGCGGCTTCGACCCGCCGCGCATTTCGGACGTGGTCTCGGTCGCCGTCGCGGCCAGCCTGTTCGACGCCCCGTTGACCTACGACCTGCTGGCGCGGCCGGTGGCGCTGAAGCCCAACACCGCCGCGCTGCCCGAAGTGTCGGACAACTACACGCGCTTCGTCTTCCGCATCAAGCCCGGCATCTATTTCAGCGACCACCCGGCTTTCAAGGGCCAGCCGCGTGAACTGACGGCGGCCGACTACGTCTACAGCGTCAAGCGCTACTACGACCCCGCCACCCGCAGCCCCACGCTCTTCCACTATGAAAGCGCCGGCCTGCTGGGCCTGAGCGAACTGCGCAAGAAGGCGCTGGACAGCCGCCAGCCCTTCGACTACGACGCCGACGTGCCCGGCATCCGCGCCCTGGACCGCTACCGCTTCGAAGTGCGCACCGCCCAGCCCGCGCCGCGCCTGCCCTATGTCTTTGCGACTGCGGCGCTGAGCGGTGCACTGGCGCGCGAAGTGGTCGAAGCCCACCCGCCCGACCAGATGGTGCCGCCAGTGGGCACCGGCCCTTTCCGGCTGGCCAGCTGGACCCGCAGTTCACGCATCGTGCTGGAACGCAACCCCGTGTACAAGCATGGTGTGCACGACGAGCAGGCGGCCGAAGACGACGCGCCCGGCCGTGCCCTGGCGAACCAGTTCCGCGGGCGCAGCCTGCCGATGGTGGACCGGGTGGAGATTGCCATCATCGAAGAGACCCAGCCCCGCTGGCTGGCGTTCCTGAACCAGGAACTCGACTTGCTGTGGGTGCCGCCGGAATTCATCAGCCAGGCCGCGCCGAACGGCGCCGTGGCCCCCAACCTGGCGCGGCGCGGCGTGCAGATGCGGCAGTACGTGATCCCGATCACCCGCCACGTCTACTTCAACATCGACCACCCCATGGTCGGCGGCCTGCAGCCCGAACGCGTGGCGCTGCGCCGCGCGCTGTCGCTGGCCTATGACACCGAGCGCGAGATCCGCCTGATGCGCTACGGGCAGATGGTGCCGGCGCAGTCCCTGGTGCCGCCGGGCGTGAGCGGCTACGACCCGAAGCTGAAGTCGGAGATGGCCGAACACAACCCGGCACGCGCCAAGGCCCTGCTGGACCTGTACGGCTACACCGACCGAAACGGCGACGGCTGGCGCGACCAGCCCGACGGCAGCCCGCTGGTGCTGGAACTGACGACAGAACCCACCCAGCTGGCCCGGTCCTGGCAGGGCATGTGGAAGCGCTCGCTGGACGCCATTGGCGTGAAGATCAACTTCCGCGTCGGCGCCTGGCCGGAAAACATCAAGGCCAGCCGCGCCGGCAAGCTGATGATGTGGACCACGGGCTGGAGCGCCGCGCTGCCCGACGGCAACTACTTCATGGAACTGCTGTACAGCGGCAACAAGGGCCAGGCCAATGCCTCGCGCTTTGCGCTGCCAGCCTTTGACGACATCCACCGCCGCCAGCGCAGCCTGCCCGACGGCCCGGAACGCGACGCGCTGATCCAGCAAGGCATGAAACTGGCATTGGCCTACATGCCCTACAAGGCCAGCGGCCACGACATCCAGACCTGGCTGATGCAGCCGCGGGTGCTGGGCTATGTGCCGCACCCCTTCATCCGCGACTTCTGGCGCCATGTCGACATCGCGCCCGAAGCCGCCATTCCCTGACCCTGACACCCGGCAGGAGCTTCCTTCCATGCTTCTCATCCGTCTGGCCCTGGCCACCCTGCTGGCCGCCGTGCCCTTGTTCGCCAACGCCCAGGCACCCGCCCAGGCCCCGGGCGCAGCCAACCCGACAGCCCCGGCCGGCAAGAAGATCTTGCGCTACGCCTTCCGCGTGGCGGAGACCAGCTTCGACCCGGCGCAGATCACCGACCTGTATTCGCGCACGGTGGCCAATGGCATCTTCGAGGCGCCCTATGAGTTCGAGTTCTTGGCCAAGCCCACGCGCATGCGGATGGCGACTGCGGCGGCCATGCCCGAGATCTCGGACGATTTCAAGACCTTCACGATCCGCATCAAGCCAGGCATCTATTTCGCTGACGACCCGGCATTCAAGGGCAAGAAGCGCGAGCTGGTGGCTGAGGACTACGTCTATTCCCTCAAGCGGCATTACGACCCGCGCTGGAAAAGCGGCAACCTCTACATCCTCGAAGGCGCCAAGATCCTGGGCCTGAGCGAACTGCGCAAGAAGCTGCTGGCCGAGAAGAAGCCTTTCGACTACGACACGCCGGTCGAAGGGCTGAAGACGCTGGACCGCTACACCTTCCAGATCAAGCTGGCAGAGGCGGCGCCACGTTTCATCCTCAGCTACTTCACCGACGGCTCCTTCACCGGCGCGCTGGCGCGCGAAGCGGTCGAGTTCTACGGCGACAAGATCGGCGAACACCCCGTGGGCACCGGCCCCTATCGCCTGGCCGAATGGAAGCGCAGCTCGCGCATCGTGCTGGCGAAGAACCCGAACTTCCGCGAGGTCTATTACGACGAGACCGCGCCCGAGGGCGCTAGCGAACAAGCCCGCAGGCTGCAGGCCATCGCGCAGAAGATGAAGGGCCAGCGCCTGCCACTGATCGACGAGGTGCACATCTCGATCATCGAAGAGAACCAGCCACGCTGGCTGGCCTTCCTGAACGAAGAACTGGACCTGATGGAAGAGATGCCCGCCGATTTCGCCGGGACCATCATCCCCAACAACGAGCTCGCGCCCAACCTCAAGAAGAAGGGTATCCAGATGGTGCGCTACCCGCGCGCCGATGTCGCGGTTTCCTATTTCGGCATGGAGAACCCCGTGGTCGGCGGCTACGAGCCGCACAAGGTGGCCCTGCGCCGCGCGATCAGCCTGGCCGTTGACGTGGACCGCGAGATCCGCATCGTGCGCCGCGGCCAGGCGATCCCCGGGCAGGGGCCGATCGGGCTGGAAGTCTTCGGCTACGACCCGCGCCTGAAGACCGTCATGAGCGATCACGATCTGGGCCGCGCAAAGGCGCTGCTCGACCTGCATGGCTATGTCGACAAGGACGGCGATGGCTGGCGCGACCAGCCCGATGGCAAGCCGCTGCTGCTGGAGTATTCGACCCAGCCCGACCAGCAAAGCCGGGCGCTGATCGAGCAGTGGAACAAGAACATGAAGGCGATCAACATCAGGATCGAATTCAAGACCGCGAAGTGGCCCGAGAACCTCAAGAGCAGCCGTGCCGGCAAGCTGATGATGTGGGGCGTGGGCTGGAGCGCCGGCCAACCCGACGGCGACACCTTCCTGGCCCTGGGCTACGGGCCGAACAAGGGCCAGGCCAACCATGCGCGCTTCGACCTGCCGGCCTTCAACAAGCTCTACGAACAGCAGCGCAGCATGCCCGACGGGCCCGAGCGCTTTGCCGTGATGCAGGACGCGGCCAAGCTGATGGTGGCCTACATGCCCTACAAGGTGCATGTGCACCGCATCTTCACCGACCTTACCCAGCCCTGGGTGACGAACTACCACCGCAACATCTTCGTGCGCGACTTCTGGAAGTACGTCGACATCGACCTGGAAGCGCAGGCCCGCCGCCGCGGGGCCGCGCAGTGAAACGCCGGCAGACGCTGGCGCTGGGCGCGGCCACGGGCGTGGCCCTGGCCCTGCCGGCGCTGGCGCAGCCAGCACCGCGACCGCAGGGGGGCCAGCGCGTGCTGCGCTACGCCTTCGTGGCTGCCGAGACCAACTTCGACCCGGCGCAACTGAACGACGTCTATTCGATCACCGTTACCTCGCACATCTTCGAAGCGCTCTACAACTACGACCACCTGGCCCGGCCGCCCAAGGTGGTGCCCCTGGTGGCCACGGCCATGCCCGAGATCACGCCGGACTTCAAGGTCTGGACGATCAAGATCCAGCCGGGCATCCACTTCGCCGACGACCCAGCCTTTGAGGGGCGCAAACGCGAGCTCACGGCCGAGGACTTCGTCTACACCTTCAAGCGCTTTGCCGACCCGGCCAACAAGAGCCCGAACTGGTCGACGCTGGAAGAGCAGCAGATCCTGGGCCTGGCCGAAGTGCGCGAACAAGCGCTGACCACGCGCAAGCCCTTCGACTACGCGCGTCCCATCGAAGGCCTGCGGGCGCTGGACCGCTACACCCTGCAGTTCAGGCTGGCGGCTTCGCGCCCGCGCCTGATGGAAGTGCTGGCCGCTACAGAACTGTATGGCGCGGTGGCGCGCGAAGTGGTGCAGAAGTACGGCGACACCATCGGCGCGCACCCGGTGGGCACGGGGCCCTTCAGGCTGGCCGAATGGCGGCGGTCTTCACGCATCGTGCTGGAACGCAACCCGGGCTACCGTGAACGCCTGTGGCAGGCCGAACCGGCTGCAGACGACGCGGCCGGCCAGGCGATGGCGGCCCGGCTGAAAGGCCGCCGCATCCCGCTCATCGACCGCGTCGAAGTGGCCATCATCGAAGAACCGCAGCCGCGCTGGCTGTCGTTCCTGAACGGGCAGTTTGACCTGCTCGAACGCGTCCCGGCCTCGTTCATCAGCCTGGCCATGCCCGGCGGCAAGATCGCGCCCAACCTGGCCAAGCAAGGCATCAAGGGCGAGATCGTGCTGGGCACCGACGCGGTGATGACCTACTTCAACATGGAAGACCCGGTGGTGGGCGGCTACGCCCCGCACCAGGTGGCGCTGCGCCGCGCCATTGGCCTGGCCATCGACCTGGAACGCGAAATCAAGGTCCTGCGCCGCGGCATGGCCATCCCGGCGCAAAGCCCTATCGTGCCTTTCACCAGCGGCTACGACGCGCAGTTCAAGAGCGAGAACAGCGAATACAACCCGGCCCGCGCCAAGGCCCTGCTGGACCTGTACGGCTACACCGACCGCAACGGCGACGGCTGGCGCGAGATGCCCGACGGCAAGCCGCTGGTGCTGCTGTCGGCCACGCAGGCCACGCAGGACAGCCGTGAGCAGGGCGACCTGCTGCAGAAGAACCTGGCCGCCGTTGGCCTGAAGATCGAATTCCAGCCCGCGCAGTGGCCCGAGAACCTGAAGGCCGCGCGCGCCGGCAAGCTGATGATGTGGGGCCTGGCGGTCTCGGCGTCGGGTGGTGACGGGCAGGCGGCGCTGTCGTACCTGTATGGCCCGCAGTCGGGCGAATACAACCTGGCCCGCTTCAAGCTGCGGGCCTTCGACGCGCTGTACGACCGGCTCACCCAAGTGCCCGACGGCCCCGAGCGCGAAGCCCTGTTCGTCCAGGCCAAGCGCCTGTCCGTGGCCTACATGCCGTACAAGCTGCATTGCCACCGGCTGATCGCAGACGTGATGGTCAAGCGCCTGCAGGGCTATCGCCGCCCAGCCTATTGGTTCAACTGGTGGCACATGGTTGACATGGAGACGACCGCATGAAACGCCGACACGCCGTGGCGCTGACCGCGGCCACGCTGGCCGCGCCCTTGAGCCTGCCCACAGCCACTGCGCAAGCCATCGCCGCTGCGGGCGCCAAGCGCGTGATGCGCTACGCCTTCCCGATCGCCGAGACGGGGTTCGACCCGGCGCGCATCAACGACATCTATTCGCGCACCGTCACCGCCCACATCTTCGAAGCGCTGTACACCTACGACCACCTGGCCCGGCCACCGAAGCTGGTGCCGTTGACCGCTGCCGGCATGCCCGAGCCCAGCGCCGACTTCCGCACCTGGACCTTCCGCGTGCAGCCTGGCATCTACTTTGCCGACGACCCGGCGTTCAAAGGTGTGCGGCGTGAACTGGTGGCCGCGGACTTCGCCTACGCCGTCAGGCGCTTCGTCGACCCGGCCGTGAAAAGCCCGCTGGCCGCCAGCGTCGAAAACTGGAAGCTGCTGGGCCTGAACGCGCTGCGCAAGGCCGCGCTGGCCGGCCCCAAGCCCTTCGACTACGACGCGCCCATCGAAGGCCTGCGCACGCTGGACCGCTACACCCTGCAGTTCCGCCTGGAAGACCCGGACCCGCGCTTCTACGAGAACATGTCGGTCAGCGACCTGTTCAATGGCGTGGCGCGCGAGGTGGTCGACTTCTACGGCGACAAGATCGCCGAACACCCGGTGGGAACCGGCCCGTTCCGCCTGGCGAGCTGGCGGCGTTCTTCGATGATCGTGCTGGAACGCAACCCCACTTACCGCGAACGCCTGTGGGAAGCCCAGCCCGCCGCCGACGACGCCGAAGGCCAGGCTATTGCCGCCAAGCTGCGCGGCCGACGCCTGCCGCTGCTGGACCGGGTGGAGGTGTCCATCATCGAAGAGACGCAGCCGCGCTGGCTGTCGTTCGTGAACGGCGAACACGACTTTGTCGACCGCGTGCCGCCGGACTTCATCAACGTCGCCATGCCCGGCCGCCAGGTGGCGCCCAACCTGGCGAAGAAGGGCCTGCGCGGGGCCATCACCCTGGTCAGCGACATCGTGCTGACCTACTTCAACATGGAAGACCCGGTGGTGGGCGGGCTGGAACCGCACAAGGTGGCGTTGCGCCGCGCCATCAGCCTGGGCGTGGACCTGGACCGCGAGATCCGCCTGCTGCGGCGGAGCATGGCCATCCCCGCGCAAAGCCCGGTGATGCCGCACCTGAGCGGCTACGACCCCGGCTTCAAGAGCGAGGCCAGCGAATACAACCCCGCCCGCGCCAAGGCCCTGCTGGAACTGCACGGCTATGTCGACCGCAATGGCGACGGCTGGCGCGAACAGCCTGACGGGCAGCCCCTGGTGCTGAACATCAGCTCGCAGCCCGACCAGAACAGCCGCCAGCTGAACGAGCTGTGGCAGAAGAACATGGAAGGCATCGGCATCCGCGTGGCCTTCAAGACCGCCAAGTGGCCGGAAAACCTGAAGGCCGCGCGCGCCGGCAGCCTGCAGATGTGGGGCGTGGCCTCGTCGGCCAGCGGCGGCGACGGCCTGGGCATGCTGACGCGCTACTTCGGCCCGCAGGCCGGCAACCAGAACCTGTCGCGCTTCAAGCTACCAGCCTTCGATGCCATCCACGAAAAGATGCGCGTGCTGCCCGACGGCCCCGAACGCCTGGCCCTGTTCGACCAGGCCAAGCGCCTGGCGATTGCCTACATGCCCTACAAGCTGCACTGCCACCGCTTCGTGGCCGACATGATGTGGCCGGGCGTGGAAGGCTACCGCCGCCCCGTGTACTGGCAGGAGTGGTGGCACATGGTCGACGTCGACCCGGCGGTGCGCCAGGCGTGAAGCGGCGGCAGACCCTGGCGCTGACGGCCGCCTGGGCGGCCGCAGCGCTGCCGCTGCCGGGGCAGGCACAGCCCGCCGCGCCGGCCGGCACGCGGGTGCTGCGCTACGCCTTCCCCGTGGCCGAAAGCAGCTTCGACCCGGCGCAGATCAGCGACGTCTATTCGCGCACCGTCATCTGCCACATCTTCGAATCACCCCTGGCCTACGACCACCTGGCCCGGCCGGCCAAGCTGGTGCTGCTGACGGCGGCGGCGATGCCCGAGCACAGTGCCGACTACCGCACCTGGACAGTCCGCCTGCGCCCGGGCATCTTCTTCGCCGACGACTCGGCCTTCAAGGGCGTGCGCAGGGAGCTGGTGGCCGAAGACTTCGTCTACAGCTTCAAGCGCTTTGCCGACCCGGCCGTGAAGAGCCCCTTGTGGGCCAGCATGCAGCAGCGCAAGTTCATCGGCCTGGAAGCCCTGCGCAAGCAGGCCCTGCAACGCAAGGCGCCCTTCGACTACAACCAGCCCATCGAAGGCCTGCGCGCGCTGGACCGCTACACCCTGCAGGTGCGGCTGGAAGAGCCGCTGCCGCGCTTCCCCGAGATGCTGGCCACCAGCGGCTGGTACGGCGCCGTGGCGCGAGAGGTGGCCGAGTTCTATGGCGACCGCATCGGCGAACACCCCGTGGGCACGGGGCCCTTCAGGCTGGCGCAGTGGCGGCGCTCGTCGCTCATCGTGCTGGAACGCAACGCCGCGTACCGCGAACGCTTGTGGGAAGCCGACCCCGCCGCCGACGACGCCGAAGGCCAGGCCATCGCCGCCAGGCTGCGTGGCCGCCGCCTGCCGCTGCTGGACCGGGTGGAGGTGTCCGTCATCGAAGCCGAGCAGCCGCGCTGGCTGTCGTTCCTGAACGGCCAGGCCGACCTGGTGGACCGGCTGCCCAATGAGTTCATCGACGTCGCCATGCCCGGCGGCCGCGTGGCGCCGAATCTTGCGAAGCGCGGCATCCGCGGCCAGCGCGTGCTGACGGCCGATGTGACGATGACCTACTACAACATGCAGGACCCGGTGCTGGGCGGCCTGGAACCGCACAAGGTGGCGCTGCGCCGCGCCATGAACCTGGCCGTGGACCTGGAACGCGAGATCCGCAGCGTGCGCCGTGGCATGGCCATTCCGGCGCAAAGCCCCGTGCTGCCGCACATGAGCGGCTACGACCCGAAGTTCAAGAGCGAGAACAGCGACCACGACCCGGCGCGTGCCCGCGCCCTGCTGGACCTGTTCGGCTACATCGACCGCGACGGCGATGGCTGGCGCGAACAGCCCGACGGCAGCCCGCTGGTGCTGGAATGCGCCACCCAGCCCGACCAGACGACGCGGCAGCTGAACGAGCTGTGGCAAAAGGCGATGCAGGCCATCGGCATCCGCATGCGCTTCAAGACCGCCAAGTGGCCCGAGAACCTGAAGGCCGCGCGTGCCGGCCAGCTGCAGATGTGGGGCGTGGCCAGCAGCGCCACCAGCGGCGACGGCCAGGCCATGCTGACGCGCTACTACGGCCCGCAGGCCGGGCAGCAGAACCTGCCGCGCTTTGCATTGCCTGAATTCGACGCCATCCACGACCGCCTGAGCGTGCTGCCCGACGGGCCCGAACGCGAAGCCCTGTTCGACCGCGCCAAGCGCCTGGCTGTGGCCTACGCGCCGTACAAGCTGCATGTGCACCGCTTCGTGGCCGACATGCACCACCCGGCGTTGGTGGGCTATCGCCGGCCCGTTTTCTGGAACGAGTGGTGGCACCTGGTGGACATCCAGCCGGAGCTTCAGCATGGCCAAGCCTGAACCGCAGGGCCTGCAGCGCCGCGACTTCATCGCGACAGGCGCAGCCGGCCTGTTGCTGCCGGCTTCTGCGCGCGCCAGCATGCCGACCAGGACGCTGCGCGTGGTGCAGAACATCGCCGAAAGCGGCTTCGACCCGCCGCGCGTGAGTGACCAGACCTCGCTGCGCATCAACGCCCACATCTTCGAAGCCCCGCTGACCTACGACCCCCTCGCCCGCCCGGCCGTGCTGGTGCCGCTGACGGCAGCGCGCATGCCCGAAGCGTCGGCCGATTTCCGGCACTTCGTGGTGACGATCCGGCCCGGCATCCTGTTCGCGGACGACCCGGCCTTCCAGGGCCAGCCGCGTGAACTGGTGGCAGCCGACTACGTCTACAGCATCAAGCGCTACTACGACCCGGCCACCATCACCGAACACCTGTACCGCTTCGAAAACGAGAAGATCCTGGGCCTGAGCGAGCTGCGCGCGCAGGTGATGAAGGACAAGCTGCCCTTCCCTTACGACACCGAAGTGCCTGGCCTGCGCGTGCTGGACAAGTACCGCTTCGAAGTGCGCCTGGCTGCGCCATCGCCACGCTTCACGGCCTTGCTGGCCAGCGGCACCTGCGCGGCCGTGGCGCGCGAAGTCGTGCAGCGCTACGGCGCCGACCTGATGGCCCACCCTGTGGGCACCGGGCCCTTCAGGCTGGCGCAGTGGCGGCGCGGTTCGGAAGTGGTGCTGGACAAGAACCCGCGCTTTCGCGAACAGCTCTTCCACACCGTCGGCGCCGGGCCCGCGCCTGAACTACAGGCCGCGGCGCAGCGTCTGGCCGGCACGCGCGCACCGCGCGTGGACCGGATCGAGCTGAAGATCATCGAAGAATCGCAGCCGCGCTGGCTGGCCTTCCTGCGCGGCGAACTCGATGTGCTCACCGTGCCTTCAGACTTCGGGCAACTGGCCATGCCCGGCGGCCAGCTGGCGCCCTTCCTGGTGCGCCAGCGCGTGCGCGCCGAACGCAATCTCTCGCCGTCGCTGAGCCACACCTTCTTCAACTTCGACGACCCGCTGGTGGGCGGCTACACGGTCGAGAAGGTGGCCCTGCGCCGCGCCATCGCGCTGGCGCACGACAACCTGGAACAGGTGCGCAGCGTCATCCGCGACCAGGCCGTGCCGGCGCAAAGCACCATCCCGCCGCATTGCTACGGCTACGACCCGGGGTTCAAGTCCGAACTCGGATCGCCTTCCCATGCCCGCGCACGCGCCCTGCTGGACCTGCACGGCTATGCCGACCGCAACGGCGACGGCTGGCGCGAACGGCCAGACGGCCAGCCCCTGCTGCTGCGCATCGCCTTCCCGCCCGACCGGCGTTCGCGCGCGCTCAGCGAAGGGTGGTTCAAGCACCTGAAGGCCGTGGGCCTGCGCGTGCAGTTCGAATTCGGCAGCTTCGGTGAACTCATCAAGCGTTCGCTGGCCGGGCAGATCATGATGTGGGGCTTCATCTGGGGCGCTGGCGACCCTGACGGCGATTTTTTCCTCGGCCTGACCTACGGCCCCAATGCCGGCCAGAGCAGCGACAGCCGCTTCAAGCTGCCCGCCTTCGACCGCCTCTATGAAGCCCAGCGCGTGCTGCCAGACGGCCCTGAGCGCCTGGCCCTGATGCGCCAGGCCCAGCGCCTGCAGCTGGCCTACATGCCGGTGATTCCGCACTACCACCCGATCGACACCGAACTGCTGCAGCCCGGGGTGCAGGGGCCCATCCGCCACCCGTTCAACTACGACTGGTACCGCTGGGCTGAAGTGGACCCCGCGGCCGCCTGAAGCCCCAGCCTGCAGGCGGCGCCCCGCCGCAGCAGGCGCTGCCCAACCCGACAAGGAGCCGCCCATGACCCCCACCCGCATGGCGCAATTCGAAGCCTGGCTGGCCGCTGAGCGTGGCCTGCGCTTCGATGCTTATGACGCCCTGTGGCGCTGGTCGGTGACGGACATCGGTGCCTTTTGGCAGGCCGTGTGGGACCACTTCGACCTGCAGAGCCCCACGCCACACACGGCGGTGTGCGTGCCGCCTGCGCACGGCCGCGCCATGCCCGGTGCGCGCTGGTTCCCGGGCGCGCAGGTGAACTATGCCCAGCAGCTGCTGCGGCATGCCGGTGCTGCGCACGCCGCCGGCCACCCGGCCATCGTCTACCAGTGTGAAACCCGCCAGGCCCAGGGCCTGCCGTCGCAAACGATGAGCTGGCCCGAACTGCAGCGCCAGGTCGCCGTGCTGGCCACACGGCTGCGGCAGCTGGGCGTGCAGCGCGGCGACCGCGTTTGCGCCTACCTGCCCAACACGCCGCCCACCATCGTGGCCTTCCTGGCCTGCGCCAGCCTGGGCGCGCTGTGGAGCGTGTGCAGCCCTGACATGGGCCCGGTGGCGGTGCTGGACCGCTTCCGCCAGATCGAACCCAGGCTGCTGCTGGCCACCGACGGCCAGGCCTGGGGCGGCACAGCACACGACCGCCGCCCAGTGCTGCGCGAGGTGCTGGCCGGCCTGCCCAGCCTGCAGCACCTGGTGCTGGTGCCCGGGCTGGGCCTTGGGGCGCGTGCCGCTGACTTGTCCGTACCTGGCGCTGGCTACGCCACGCACGATTGGGCCGACCTGCTGGCAGGCGATGCCCCGGCCGGCTGGGCGCCGGAATGGCTGCCCTTCGAACACCCGCTGTGGATCGTCTATTCCAGCGGCACCACCGGCCTGCCCAAGCCCATCGTGCACGGTCATGGCGGCATCCTGCTGGAAGCGCTGAAGGGCAGCCTGCACAACGACGTGCACCCCAGCACGGCCGCCGGCCGGGCGCACCCCGAGCGTTTCTTCTGGTTCAGCAGCACCGGCTGGATCATGTGGAACGCGCAGGTGGCGGCGCTGCTGGGCGGCACCACCGTCTGCCTGTTCGACGGCAACCCTGGCGGCCCGGCGAAGGCGCCGGACTGGGGCACGCTCTGGCACTTTGCGGCCGAGTCTGGCGTCACCTGGTTCGGTGCAGGCGCAGCCTTCTACGCCAGCTGCCTGAAGGCCGGTGTCGAGCCCATGAAGCTGGCCGACCTGTCGCGCCTGCAAGCCGTGGGCAGCACCGGTAGCCCGCTGTCCGACGAGTGCTACGACTGGATCTGGCAGCAGCTGCCCCAGCCTGGCGGGCAGCGCATCTGGCTGAACCCCATCAGCGGCGGAACAGACTTCGCCGGCGCCTTCGTCGCCGGCCACCGCGGCCTGCCGGTGGTGAAGGGCGAGATGCAGTGCCGCTGCCTGGGCGCAGCCATCGAGGCCTGGTCGGAAGACGGCCAGCCCTTGATCGACGCCGTGGGCGAACTGGTCTGCACCCAGCCCATGCCGTCGATGCCGCTTTTCTTCTGGAACGACACTGGCGATGCGCGCTATACGGCCAGCTACTTCGACATGTTCCCCGGCGTTTGGCGCCATGGCGACTGGATCCGCATCACCCCGCACCCGGAAAGCGGCAGCCATGGCGCCGTGATCTACGGGCGCAGCGACGCCACCATCAACCGCCACGGCATCCGCATGGGCACTTCGGAGCTCTACCGCGCCGTGGAAGCCCTGCCCGAGGTGCTGGACAGCCTGGTCGTGGACCTGGAATACCTGGGCCGCGAGAGCTGGATGCCACTGTTCGTGGTGCTGCGCGAAGGGCTGGTGCTGGACGACGCGCTGCAGCAGCGCCTGCGCGGCGCCATCCGCCAGGCCCTGTCGGCGCGGCATGTGCCCAACGACATCTTCCAGGTCGCGGCCATCCCGCGCACGCTGTCGGGCAAGAAGATGGAACTGCCGGTGAAGAAGCTGCTGTTGGGCGCGGCGCCAGAAGCGGTGTTCAAGCGCGACGCGATGGCGAACGCCGACGCGGTGGAGTGGTTCGTGGCGCTGGCGCAGCGCCGCGCCAACGCCAGTGCCTAGGCCAGGGCGAAGTTGACGATGGCTGACGCCGGCTGCGCGCCACTGCTGCGCGCGGCTTCGCGGCCGGCCTGCAGCTTCACCAGCGTGGGGATGCTGCGGATCGCGAATCGCGCCGCCAGGCGCGGGCTGTCGTCGCTGTTCACCTTCACCAGCAGGGCGCGCCCGGCCAGCTGCTGCGCAGCCTGTTTGTAGGCTGGGGCCATGGCCTGGCAGGGGCCGCACCAGGCGGCCCAGAAGTCCACCACCACCGGTAGCTTCGTGGCGGCCACCACGGCGTCGAAGTTGCTGTCGTCCAGATCCAGCGGCTGCCCGGCCAGCAGCGGCTGGCCGCAGCGGCCGCAGTTGGGCGCTTCGTCGATGCGTGCAGGCGGCAGCCGGTTGGTGGCGCCGCAGTGCGGGCAAGGCAGGTGCAGCGGCGCGACGGTGGTGTTCATGCTGCGCAGCTGTGGGCCGATGGGCGGGCTTTCAAGCGTGCAGCGTTATCAAGTGCGCTGCGGCGGGCCGCCTTGCCACGCCGTCAGCCCGCGTGCCGCCGTGCGGCCCAGAACTGTGCGCCCTGGGGGCCATAGCGTTCGGCGTGGGGTTCGTCGCGCGCCAGCTCGAAGCGGTCGCCGGGCTTCAGGTGGCGGGTCTGGCCGCCGCAGGTCAGCCACAGGTCGCCCTGCGTCATCACCGCGCTCACGGCGAAGGGGTGGGTGTGGGTGTCCAACGCCAGGCCGGGCGCCCATTCGCGCTGCAGCACTTCGTCGAAGCCGGCGGCGCGGGCCTGGGCTTCGAATTCGGCGAAGCTGGGCGGTGCCCGGTGGGCTGGGGTGGGTTCAGGCATGGGCGGCCTCGGCTGTGAAACGCTGCCGCGCAGCGATGGCCAGACTGTAGCCCTGCCCGCAGGTGCACCGATAAACTGCGGCCCATGGTTCAAGCCCTTGCCGCACCGGTGCACCTGTTCGACTACCTGGCGTTTGAAGACGCCAGCGTGCAGCGCCACGAATATGTGGGCGGGCGCATCCACGCCATGACGGCCATGGCCTATGGCACCGGTGAAATGCTGCCCGCAGCCACTGCGGGCCTGGAACCCCTGGCGCTGGATGCGCTCTACGCCGGCACCGACATCGCGTCATGACCCACTTCACCCCTGATACCCCCGCCCTGACCCCTGCCCTGCACGCCCGCGCCTGCCTGTGTGAACTGCACGGCCGACGCCTGTTCACCAGCCTGCTGCTGGCCGGTGGCGCCACGGCGCTGGCGGGTGCGGCCCAGGCCCAGCCGGCTGAAGCCGGCAGCGACGGCCTGCGCGGCGAAGTCGGCCGCGAATCGCGCTTCACCAAGCTCGTGCCGGCCGAACAGGTGGAAGCCGCCGCCGCGCAGCAGTACCGGCAGATGATGCGCGAAGCCGCCCAGCAGCGCGCCCTGGTGCCCGACACGCACCCGCAGGTGCAGCGCCTGCGCGCCATCGCCCAGCGCGTGGTGCCCTTCGCGCTGCCCTGGAACGCCCGCGCGCGGCAGTGGCAGTGGGAAATCAACCTGCTGGGCAGCGACCAGATCAACGCTTTCTGCATGCCGGGCGGCAAGATCGCGTTCTACACCGGCATCCTGGCCAAGCTGCAGCTGACGGACAACGAGGTCGCTGCCATCATGGGCCACGAGGTCGCGCATGCGCTGCGCGAACATGCGCGTGAACGCATGGGCAAGACCGCGGCCACGCGCATCGGCGCCAACCTGCTGAGTTCGGTGCTGGGCCTGGGCGGCACCGGGGACGCGCTGCTGGGCATGGGGGCGCAGATGCTGACGCTGAAGTTCAGCCGCGAAGACGAAACCGAAGCCGACCTGGTGGGCATGGACCTGGCCGCACGCGCTGGCTACAACCCCGCCGCCGGCGTGACGCTGTGGCAGAAGATGATGGCCGCCAACAAGGGCGCGCCGCCGCAGTTCCTGTCCACCCACCCGGCGGGCGAAACGCGCATCCGCGACATCCAGGGCAAGCTGCCCAAGGTCGAACCTCTCTACCAACGGGCGGAGAAGCCGAACCGGGAATTCGGGCCGCCGAAAGCCTGAGCAAGGGCCCGAACCCGAGCCCGGCGCCCGCCTACCACTTGGCCGGCAGTTCGCGCAGCAGCACCACGCGCCGGCGGCCGACTTCGACGTATTCGCCGCGTTCCAGGTCCTTCATCACGCGGCTGATCATTTCGCGCGAACAGCCCAGTTGCTGCGACATTTCCAGATGCGAAGGTGCCGGGTCCACGCAGCGGCGGCCTTGCGCGTCGGCCGGTACGGCCAGGCTTTCCAGCAGCGCCTTCAGGCGGCCGTAGACGTCGTTCAGTGCGATCTGCTTCAGGCCCACGGTGGCCGCACGCGCGCGGCGGATGACCTTGGCCAGCAGTTCGAAGGCAAAGCCCGGGTCTTCGTTCAGGTGCGCCTGCAGCACCGGGCGCGCGATCACGGCGCACAGGCTGTTTTCCAGCGCTTCGACATGGGCCGAACGCGGCCCCCCGTCCAGCCCCATTTCGCCGGCGTATTCGCCCGGGCCGTAGGTGGCGTAGGTGATCTCGCGCCCGTCCATACCCACGCTGTAGGCGCGCAGGCGGCCCTGCAGCACGATGTAGATCGTGTCGCCGACATCGCCTTCGACGATCAGCTGAACCCCGCGCCGCGCGTGCCGGCGCTCGCCACGGCGCGCCAGCGCTCGCAGCGAGTCGCTGATGGGCAGCGTGTCCAGCAGGTCGGCAGCTTCGGGGTGGCGGGGCGGGAAGGGGCGGGGGGCAACCATATCGGGCGCGGTGGGCGTTCAAGGCCCGCCGCGACCCGGAATGCTAGCCCCACCCGGCCCGGGGCGCCGCCCGCGGGGGACAGCGCCAGGCACCCTGCGGTGCGCCTTCAGGCGCGGGTGGCCACGCCTGCCCGCAGCGCGCCCACCAGGGGTGGCAGCAGCGCCACCTGGCGCACCAGTTCGCGGATGCTGGCCGCACCGGTCTTGCCGCGGATGCTGCCGATCTGGGTGCGCACCGTGCTCACGGCCACGCCCTGGCGGGTGGCGATCTCGGTCGGGCGCACGCCGTTGCACAGCAGTTCCAGCACACGGGTTTCGGTCGGTGTCAGCGACATGCTGCGCGCAAAGCCCTGCACCGACAGCTGGGCGCACATCTGGCGCTTGCCCAGCACCAGCAGGGTGGTCTGGCCAGCGCCGCGGTCGCTGGCGGCTTCGCCGTCGGCGCAGGGCAGGGGCACCACGGACACGCTGACGCGGTGCTCGCCTTCACCCAGCGTCAGCAGGCGCCGCAGGCCGCGCTGTGCCGCAGCCAGCGCGTCGTACAGCGGTGCCACGTCCTGCGGGCGGTGCGCGCGCAGCGCGTGGCCCAGCAACTGCAGCGGGTGATCGTCGTCCATCTCGTGGCGCGCGGCATGGTTGACGTACAGCACCTGCGCTTCGGCGCTGACCAGCAGCATGCCGTAGTCGATCTCGTCCAGCATGCGGGTCAGCCACTGGCTGAACTGGCCGCCATGCCGGCGGTCGGCGGCGGGTGGGCGCTGGCCCGAACCGTTGTCGAACCCGATGTGGCTGCCCGCACCCCGGGCGGTTGCTGCCCCGGGCAACATGGCTGCGGCAAGAAGGTGTTGGGCTTTGGCGCCGACGATCTGGTACATGGTCTATCTCCCTGGTGCGGTGCGTTCGTTATCGCACCGTGAGACAGACTGTAGGGACCGGGCCCGGTCTTGGGCAGTGAATCCGTAGACCGGGTTTGGTGATCCAGTTACCTTTGCGCGGGCTTGCGCAAGGGGGGCAGTTCGCCCAGCGCCGCTAGCAGGCTGGCCACGCTGCGATGCCCGGTCTTCTTGCGGATGGCTGCGATCTGGCTGCGCACCGTGGCCACGCCCACACCCAGGCGGTCAGCCGCCTGTTCGGCCTTGTGCCCATGCAGCAGGGCTTCCAGCACCCGGGTTTCGGCCGCGCTCAGACCATAGGTGCTGGCAAAGCCGATGGCGTCGAAAGGTGTGTCTTCGGGCGGGGCCAGCATCAGCAGCACCGGCGGCGCTGGCGTGCCGGCCACTGGCGTGCCCAGCGGGCGCAGCGTGACATGCAGGCCCAGCGGCCCGTCGGCCCAGTGCAGCTGCTGCGGCACGCCGGCCGAAGCGGCCTGCAGCGCGGCGATGAAGGGGCTGCGGTACTGCACGCTGCGCGGGCTGACATGCTGGTCCGGGCCCAGCACAAAGGTCTGGTCCTGGGCCAGCAGTTCGCGCGCTGCCTGGTTGGCGTGCAGCAGCAGGCCTTCAGGGAACAGGGCCATCAGCGGGTGCGCCAGCGTGTCGATGGCGCTGGCCAGGTCGCTGATGCTGGCCAAAGGCATGTCGGGCAGGAAGTCCAGGCTCTTGCCGCTTGAGAGGTCCTGGGTGGGAGCCGTTGCCTTGCTGCGATCTTCGGGTTCTTCAGATGGACGGCTCATGGTTGCGCCGACAGTAGCCGCGCACCCCTAGAACAGCATCACTGACTTGTATGAAACCTGCAGGGGGGCCACCGAACGGGTGGCACCCAAGTGAGTGTGTGTGGTCGTTGTTAACCGGCGTCCCCGCCCGCCAGCAGCAGCACCGTGCCCAGCGCAGGCAGCCGCAAACGTGCTGGCTGTGCTGCCGGCAGGGCAGGGCCGACGGCAGGCAGGGCCGGCCACCAGGCCTGCACGGGCACCGGCACCTGTTCCAGCGGCAGGGTCACCACCCGCGCGGGGCCGCGGTTGACCACCACGACGCTGGCCTGCTGGCCGGAGCAGCGCGCATAGGCCAGCCAGTCCTTGCCCTGGGTCAGCAGCAGGGTCGCGCCGCGGCGCCATTCCTCGCGCCGCTGGCGTAGCTGCACCAGGCTGCGCACGTGTTGCCACAGGTCCTGGTGCCAGTGGCTGCGGTCCCAGTCGAAGCAGCGGCGGCAGTCGGGGTCGGGGCCGCCTTCCAGGCCGATTTCGTCGCCGTAGTAAAGGCAGGGCACGCCTGGGCGTGTGAACAGCAGGGTGAAGGCCAGTGCCAGCCGGGCATGCGCGGTGGGGTTGGCGCCGCCCAGTTCGGTCAGCAGACGCGGCGTGTCGTGGCTGTCCAGCAGGTTCATCTGCGCCAGCTGGTTGGCATAAGGAATCCGCGCGATCGCGTCGCCCAGCGCGCGCACAAAGTCGTCAGTGGGCAGCAGGGCGCGCTGGCCACCCAGTTCGGCGCCCGCCAGCCAGGCCCGTACGGGGGTGGCGAAGCCGTGGTAGTTCATGGCCCCGTCTTCCTGGTCGCCCTGCAGCCAGCGCGTGGCTTCGCTGAAGTGCTCGCCCAGCAGGTAGGCCTGGGGGTTCTCTTCGCGCACCGCCTGGCGCAGGGCACGCACATGCCGCGCGTTGTGGCGTGCGCCCGGGCCTTCGCCCAGCATGTGCACCACGTCCAGCCGCCAGCCGTCGATGGCCCAGGGCGGCCGCAGCCAATGCCGCAGCACGGCGTCCTGACCGGCATAGATGGCCTGGCGTACCGCGGGCTGCGCGAAGTCCAGCACGGGCAGGCTGGCATGGCCCTTCCAGCCCAGCCGCTGGCCGTCGGCGCCGCGCGCGTAGTGCGGCGCTGCGGGGTCGGCGGCCCAGGCGTGTTCAGCGCCCGTGTGGTTCACTACCGCGTCCAGCAACAGTCGCATGCCGCGCGCCTGCAGGGCCTGGCGCAGGGCCAGCAGGGCCGCATCGCCGCCCAGGCGTGGGCAGACGCGGGTGTAGTCGCGGGTGTCGTAGCGGTGGTTGCTGGGGCTGTCGAAAACCGGGTTCAGGTACAGCGCCGTGATGCCCAGTTCGTCGTTCAGGTAGGGCAACTGCTGGCGCAGGCCGACCAGGTCGCCGCCATAGAAGGCCTGTGCAGCGTCTGGCCGCGGCGGGGGCTCGCCCCAGGGCCGCAGCGGCACGTCCAGCGCCCGTGCCGGGCTGGCGCGGGCAAAGCGGTCCGGGAACACCTGGTAGAAAACCTGGTCGGCCACCCAGCGGGGTGGCGCCTGTTGCGGGTGGTGGCGGAAGTGCAGGCTCTCGGGCGGGACCCCGGCGTGTTCGCCATCGGCCGCCAGCCAGCGGTGGCCCTGCGCGCTGGCCAGCACGAAGCTGTAAAGCGTCAGGTCGTTGCCGCGGTCCCAGGGCACCACGCCACGCCAGCATGGGCGCCCGGTCACCGGGGCCTGGGGCTGCAGGGGCAGCAGCAGTTCTTCGTTGTCGGGCAGGGTACGCAGGAAGGCGGGCAGGTCGCCCCGGGTGCCCGGGGCGCCCAGCAACAGCACGTGCAGGCCGTCGGCTTCGGGCACGGCCCAGGGGGTGGTGGGCAGGTGCAGCATGCCGGGGATTCTGGCCTGCGGTGCGTGGCGGAAGCCACCCACCCCGTCGCTATGATGGGACGGTGCAAGATATCAGCGCCCAGCCTGACGGGGGCCGCCCGCGGGCGCGGGCGGCGCTGCGGACGGCGTTACCGACGGCCTTGCTGGCCCTGGCCGTGGCCGTGGCCGGTGCCCCGGGCGCCGTGCAGGCCAGCGACAAACCCCTGGTCTTCTGCGCCGAAGCCAGCCCCGAAGGCTTCGACCCCGCGCTGTGGGACAGCAGCGCCACCAGCAACGCCACCAGCCAGATCTTCAACCGCCTGCTGGGCTACAGGCGTGGCACCTCCGACCTGCAGCCCGAGCTGGCCACCGCCTGGCAGGTGTCGCCCGACGCGCGCAGCGTCACCATCACGCTGCGGCGCGACGTGGTCTTCCACAGCACGCCGTCCTTCACGCCCACGCGCGCGCTGAACGCTGACGACGTGCTGTTCAGCTTCCAGCGCATGCTGGACCCGCAGCACCCGTTCCACCTGGCCTTCCCGGCCACCTACGTGCAGGCGCAGAGCCTGGGCCTGCCGGCGATGGTGGCCGGCATCGACCGCATCGACGGCCATACCCTGCGCTTTCGGCTGCACCGGCCGAACGTCAACTTCCTGTCGCTGCTGGCCAGCAACTTCGCGTCCATCCATTCGGCCGAATACGCCGCGCAGCTGCTGGCCACACGCCGGGCCAGCGCCATCAACAACCAGCCCGTGGGCACAGGGCCCTGGCGCTTCAAGAGCTACCGCAAGGACGACGTGCTGCGCCTGCAGCCCCACCCCGGCCACTGGCGCGGGGTGCAGAAGCCGCGTGCGCTGGTGTTTGCCATCAGCCGCGAACCCAACGTGCGCGTGCAGAAGCTGGCGCGCGGCGAATGCCAGATCGCGGCGGCGATCCGCGATGTCGATGTCACGTCGCTCACCGGCCACCCGCAGGTGCAGATCCTGAAGACGCAGGCGCTGAACATCAGCTATCTGGCCTTCAACCTGCAGCGCCCGCTGCTGGCGCGGCGCGAAGTGCGCGAGGCGCTGGACATCGCCATCGACCGCAACGCGCTGTTCCGTGTGCTGTTTCCGCGCGGCGATGCGCTGCAGGCCGTCAGCGCCTTCCCGCCCAGCGTGCCGGGCTTCAACACCCGGCTGCGCAATGAATACAACCCGGTCCGTGCCCGCACCCTGCTGGCCCAGGCCGGCGTGCCGCCGGGCACCACCATCGACCTGTGGGCCCTGCCCATCAGCCGCCCGACCAACCCCAACGGGCAGCTGATGGCGCAGCTCGTGCAGGCCGACTGGGCGCAGGTGGGTATCACCGCACGCATCCGCAGCTACGAATGGGGTGAGTACCTGAAGCGCGCCAACAACGGCGAACACGACGTCTACATGAGCGGCTGGAGCAGCGACGTGCCCCTGGCCGACGACTTCCTGGCCCCCAACCTCAGCTGCGCCAGCAGCCGGGGCGGCATCAAGTTCTGCCATGCCGAATTCGACGCCTTGCTGCAGGCCGCGCGCGAAGAAGTGGACGTGCCCAAGCGCCTGGCCCTGATCGAACGCGCGCAAGAGATCTTCAAGCGCGAACGCCCGTGGATCACGATGGCGCATTCGTCGATCTACATCCCGCTGCGCAAGGACGTGCGCGGCTTCGTGATGGCGCCCGACGGCAGCGTCGACTTCGAAGGCGTGTGGCGCGAATGAAGCACCTGTGACCCGCGGATGAGGAACGCATGAAGCCAGCCGCCGTGATCCGCGTCGAAGACGTGCCCACACATCCCGCGTTTCGCGCGCTGGCCGACGTGCGGGGTGTGCAGCACGAGCTGCGCTACGCCAGCCACAACAACTTCGCCGGGCGCGTGCTGTACCGCGGCTTTGACTGCGCGTGGCTGCGTGCCGAGGCCGCCGCCGGCCTGGAAGCTGCCGCCACCTGGCTGCAGCACCAGCACCCCGGTTGGCGCCTGTGCGTGCTGGACGCGCTGCGCCCGCAGCGCGTGCAGGAAGCCATCTGGGCCGACGTGGTGGGCACGCCGATGGCCATGTACTTTGCCGACCCGGCGCGCGGGTCCATCCACAGCTACGGCATGGCCGTGGACGTGACCCTGGTCAGCCCCGAAGGCGGGGAAGCCGACATGGGCAGCGGCTTCGACGAAATGGCGCTGGCGTCGCACCCCGCCCTGCACGCCGAACACCTGGCCAGCGGGCTGCTGACGCCGCAACACGTGGCGCTGCGCGACCGCCTGCGCGACGCGATGGCCGCGGGCGGCTTTGATGGCATTCCCACCGAGTGGTGGCACTTCGACCACGGCGACCGTGACGCCGTGCGGCGCAGCTTTCCGCGCGTGGACTGACGGTCTCTTCTCCCATCCGGCAAGGCCCCGCCATGCAAAGACGACAGCTGCTGCAAGGCGCCATGGGCGCCACCCTGGCCGGGCCCGCCCTGATGCTGCGCGCGCAGCCGGCCTCGGCCCCGGCTGGCCAGGGCGCCACGCCGCTGCGACCCCGCCGTCTGCAGCCGGGCGACACCATCGCCCTGGTCAACCCCTCGGGCGCCATCTACGAGCGTACGCCTTACGAGATCGCGCGCGAAAACATGGAAGCCCTGGGCTTCAAGGTGCGTGAAGCGCCTAACCTGCGTGCGCGCTACGGCCACTTCGCCGGCACGGCCGAACAGCGCGCCAGCGACATCAACGCGATGTTTGCCGACCCTGGCGTGCACGGCATCCTGGCCGTGACGGGCGGGTCCGGCGGCCACCGCATCCTGCCGCTGATCGACTACGCCGCCATCCGCCGCGCACCGAAGTTCCTGGGCGGCTTCAGCGACCTGACGACGTTGGTGAACGCGGTGCACGCCCGCACGGGCCTGGTCACCTTCCACAGCCCCATGGGCGCTTCGGAATGGAACGATTTCAGCGTGCGCCACTTTCGTGCGATGGTGATGGACGCTGCGCCGCTGCTGCTGGCCAACCCGCAGGACAAGGAAGACGCGCTGGCGCCCAAGGCCAACCGCATCAGCACGCTGCGCGGCGGGCGCGCGCAGGGGCCGCTGGTGGGCGGCAACCTGGCGGTGTTCTCGGCCCTGGCTGGCACGGGCTACTGGCCGCGGCTGGACGGGGCCATCCTGTTCCTGGAAGACATCAACGAATACATCTACCGCGTGGACCGCATGCTGGGCACGCTGCAACTGGCCGGAGCCTTCCAGCGCCTGGCCGGCGTGGTGCTGGGCGCCTTTACCAACTGCGGCCCGGGTGATGGCAACTACGGCACGCTGACGCTGGACGAAGTCTTCGACGACTACTTCAAGCCCCTGGGCGTGCCCGTCTACAGCGGCGCCAGCTTCGGGCACATCCGCCGCAAGTTCACCCTGCCCGTGGGGGCCCTGGCCGAAATCGACGCCGATGCGGGCGCGTTGCGGCTGCTGCAGCCGCCCGTTGTCTAGGACAAAGCCGCCGGGAAAGTCCTAGGCTTGTCCAACATCACCCCTGCCTAATATCCATCTACACGAATATGTGGATAGACCAGCCCGGTGGGCCTTGCGCCCTGGCGGCCAGGAGTGATGAAGATGGAAGATGGACAGGCCCTGTCGTTGGCCGCTAGAGGTTCAGGCCGGCTGCTGAAGGCGCCGGAAAACTTCGTCAGCGCTGACGGCGTACGCCAGGTCTTTGCCGAGGCCAAGGCCGGCCGGCGCGACTTCATCCGCAGCGCCTTCGCCGCGGCGGTGGCTGGCGGTGCCGCCGGCAGCGCGCTGGGCCAGGCCAACCCCTTGCCAGTGGCCGGGGGCGACCCGCACATCCTGAAGCTGCCGGCCCACACCACAGGCCTGGGCCAGCCGGTGGTGACCGACGGCTACGGCAAGCCGTCGAAGTACGAGGCCAATGTGCAGCGGCGCCAGAGCCCTGGCCTGACGCAGACCGCCCAGTCCAGCGTGAGCTTCGCGCCGCTGCAAAGCCTGTTCGGCATCGTCACCCCCAGTGGCCTGCACTTCGAACGCCACCACCAGGGCTGGTGGGACATCGACCCTTCCCAGCACCGGCTGATGATCAATGGCAGTGACGAGAAGATCCTGAAGACGCCCATGGTCTTCACGATGGACGAGCTGATGCGCCTGCCCAGCGTGAGCCGCTTCCATTTCATCGAATGCGGTGCCAACACCGGTATGGAATGGGGCAACGTCGCCGTGCCCACCTGCCAGTACACGCACGGCATGATCAGCTGCAGCGAATTCACCGGCGTGCCGCTGAAGCTGCTGCTGGACATGGCCGGCGTGGACTACAAGCGTGCGCGCTTCGTGCTGGGCGAAGGCGCCGACGGTTCCAGCATGACGCGCACGCTGCCTATGGAACTGGTGGAAAGCGGCGAAGTCTTTGTCGCCTACGGCCAGAACGGCGAAATGCTGCGGCCCGAGAACGGCTACCCGCTGCGCCTGGTGGTGCCCGGCGTGCAGGGTGTGAGCTGGGTGAAGTACCTGCGCCGCATCGAAGTGGGCGACAAGCCCTATGGCACCAAGGACGAAGTCATCCACTACGTCGACCTGATGCCCGGCGGCCTGCACCGCCAGTACAGCAGCACGCAGGAATGCAAGAGCGTCATCACTACGCCTTCGGGCGGGCAGGTGCTGCTGGACAAGGGCTACTACCAGATCAGCGGCCTAGCCTGGTCGGGCAAGGGTCAGGTCAAGCGCGTCGATGTCTCGGTCGACGGCGGCCGCAACTGGAAGACCGCGCGGCTGCAGGAACCCGTGATGAGCAAGTGCCTCACCCGCTTCAGCCTGGACTGGGCCTGGGACGGCAAGCCCGCCCTGGTGCAAAGCCGCGCCATGGACGAGACGGGCTACGTGCAGCCTACCTACGCGCAGCTGCGCGCCGTACGTGGCACGCGGTCGATCTATCACAACCACGCCATTCAGACCTGGCTGGTGCAGGAAAGCGGCGAGGTGAAGAATGTCCAGCTCTCGTAAAGCGCCGCTGGCACGGCGCCTTTCTCTGGGCTTGTCCCTGGGGCTGTCCCTCGGTCTGCTGGGCACGGCGGTTTCTGCTGCGCAGGCAGCATCGTTCCCGGGCGTGGGCCGCCCGGCCACGCTCAAGGAAGTGCAGGCCTGGGACATCGACGTTCGACCCGACTTCCTGGGGTTGCCGAAGGGCAGCGGGTCGGTGGCCAAGGGCATGGAGGTCTGGGAAGGCAAGTGCGCTTCCTGTCACGGCATCTTTGGCGAAAGCAACGAGACCTTCACGCCCCTGGTGGGCGGTACGACGAAGGAAGATGTCGGGACCGGGCGCGTGGCGCGGCTGAACGACCGCAGTTTCCCCGGCCGCACCACGCTGATGAAGGTGTCCAGCGTGTCCACGCTCTGGGACTACATCAACCGGGCCATGCCCTGGAACCAGCCCAAGAGCCTGAGCGTGGAAGAGGTCTATGCCGTCACGGCCTACCTGCTGCACATGGGCGACGTGCTGCCGGACAGCTTCGTGCTGTCGGACAAGAACATGGCCGAAGTTCAGAACCGGCTGCCGAACCGAAACGGCAAGACCATCGAACACGGCCTGTGGCCTGGCAAAGGGCTGGGCAATGGCGGCAAGCCCGACGTGGTGGCCCGGGCCTGCATGACGAACTGCGAAGCCGAACCCAAGCTGGCGTCGTTCCTGCCTGACTTTGCCCGCAACGCCCATGGCAATCTGGCCGAACAGAACCGGCTGGTGGGCGCGCAGCGCGGTGCCGACACGACGCGGCCCGCAGGCGCGCCGGCTGTCGTGGCCGCAGTCGGGGCGGCGGGTGTGGCCACTGCAGCGCCAGCAGCTGCCGCTGGCCCGGCCCCTGCCGTGGCGCTGGCGGGCAAGTACACCTGTACAGCCTGCCATGGCATGGAAAAGAAAATCGTGGGTCCCGGCTTTGCAGAAATCGCGAAGCGATACGCTGGCAAGGCTGATGCCGAAGCCTACCTGACCGCCAAGATCAAGAGCGGGGGCCAGGGCGTCTGGGGCGTCGTTCCCATGCCGGCCCAGGGCCTGCCTGAAGCCGACGCCAAAGTGCTGGCGCAATGGCTGGCTGCTGGCGCAAAGCGATGAATCCAATGTGTCCAGGCCCCTTATCACTGTCGCCCTGCAGGCTCAGGGATGTTCCGCATCAAGCCAGGGCATCCGTTCACTACGATGCTCGAATCTAGGAGAAATCTCATGCTGACCCGTCGTCAAGCCCTGTCCCATTCGGCCCGCGTGGCCGCGCTGCTGGCTGGCGCAGGCCTGTTGCCAGGCGTGGCGCAGGCATCCTGGCTGGCCGCTGCCTTCGACGCTAAAAACATGGCCGACCTGATGAAGTCCTTGGGCGCAGGCACGCCCACGGAGAGCAAGGACGTCACCATCACCGGCCCGGACATCGCCGAGAACGGTGCTGTGGTGCCCGTGGGTGCTTCCACCACCTTGCCTGGCGCCAAGCGCCTGATGGTGCTGGTCGAAAAGAACCCGGCCATGTTGACGGCCATCTTCGACGTCACGGACAGCGTGGAGCCGAACTTCACCACCCGCGTGAAGATGGGCCAGTCGTCCAACGTCTACGCCGTGGCCTTGATGAACGACGGCAAGGTGCTGTATGCCGTCAAGGAAGTAAAGGTCACCCTGGGCGGCTGTGGCGGGTGAATCAGACCACCCCTGTTTTCCTATCTTTTGACTGATTGAAGGAGCCCACCATGGCAGACCCGATGCGCATTCGCGCCCAAGCCGCTGGCGACAAGACGACCGTTCGCGTGCTCATGAGCCACGAGATGGAAACCGGCCAGCGCAAGGACGCTGCCGGCAAGACCATCCCGGCCTGGTTCATCCAGGAAGTCAGCGCCTCGCTGAATGGCAAGCCCGTGCTCACGGCGCAGTGGGGCCCGGCGGTGTCGAAGAACCCGTTCATGCAGTTCACTGTCAAGGGCGCCAAGGCCGGCGACAAGATCACCGTGAATTGGAAGGACAACAAGGGCGACACCCGCACGGACGAAGCCACGGTGTCCTGATCACGGCCGCCGCGCCGCGGCGGTGAAGCTGCCATCGGCAGGAGACACGATGACGATGAAAAAGACGATGGCTGTAAAGGCTGCCTGGGCTGCCTGGGCTGCCCTGGCGCTGCTGGCCATGGGGGGCGTGACGACGCCCCTGCACGCGCAGGACAAGACCGCAGCAGACGGTATTGCCGAATACCGCAAGATGCTTGAAGACGGCAACCCGGCCGACCTGTTCGAAGCCAAGGGCGAAGACCTGTGGAAGCAAAAGCGCGGGCCGAAAAAGGCTTCGCTGGAGCAGTGCGACCTGGGCAAGGGCCCGGGCGTGGTCAAAGGCGCCTTCGTCGAGATGCCGCGCTACTTCGCCGACACGCAGCGCGTGCAGGACCTGGAATCCCGCCTCGTCAGCTGCATGGCCACGCTGCAAGGCTTCAACGAAGACGAGATCAAGAAGACGCCTTTCGGCCGTGGCGAGATGGCGAACGTCACCGCGCTGGCCACCTGGGTGGCGGCATCTTCCAAGGGCATGAAGTTCAACCTGCCCCAGGCGCACCCCGAAGAAAAGCGCTTCTATGAACTCGGCAAGCGCGCCTTCTTCTTCCGTGGCGGGACGCACGACTTCTCCTGCGCTGCCTGCCACGCCCAGGACAACATCCGTATCCGCTTGCAAGACCTGCCCAACCTCACCAAGAACCCGGGCGACGGCGTGGGCTTCGCGGCCTGGCCGGCGTACCGCGTCAGCAACGGCCAGATGTGGAGCATGCAACTGCGCCTGAACGACTGCTACCGCCAGCAGCGCTTCCCCTACCCGGGCTTTGCTTCCGACGTGACCATCGCCCTGGGCAGCTACATGGGCGTGAATGCCAAGGGTGCTGCTTCGGCGGTGCCCACCATCAAGCGCTGAACTGCCGAGACTGCACCTGATGAAGACCCCTCTGATCCTGCGCGCTTCGGCCCTTCTGGCCGCTGCCCTCTTGCTGGCCTCTTGCGCGACGGGCCCCAGCCCGGCCGAGCTGGATGCACAGTTCGCCGCCATCATGAAAGCTTCGTTCCGCGACGAAGGCATTGCCAAGACCGACCGCATCCAGCAAGACCTGGGGCAGCAGGCCTGCTCGGCCGGCAAGGACCCGGACGATGCCATTGCCAAGCGCATTCAGGAAGAAGCCCTGGCCAGCATCCGGTGGCCGCAGGGCGGGCAGTACATCGGCGACTGGCGTGCCGGCGAACGCCTGGCCCAGAGCGGCCGCGGCATGACCTGGACCGACACCAGCACCGCGCCGAAGGACAACGGCGGCAACTGCTACAACTGCCACCAGATCGACAAGAAAGAGATCAGCTACGGCACCATCGGTCCCAGCCTGTGGAACTACGGCAAGAACCGTGGCATTACCGACATCACCGCCCCCACGGCCGCGCCCATCGTGCAGTACACCTGGGGCAAGCTGTGGAACGGCAAGGCCTACAACGCCTGTTCCAACATGCCGCGCTTCGGCCACGCCAAGCTGCTGGACGAACAGCAGATCCGCGACCTGATGGCCCTGTTGCTGGACCCGAAGTCACCTGTCAACCAATAAGGCCCCCGCCAGCAGCCCGCCCCGTGCGGGCTGTTTTGCCTCTTGAATATTGTTGATTGCTGAACCATGAATCTTTCCAAGCGCGACTTTCTTCAGGTGCTGGCCGCGGCCTCTGCCGCCGGCATGGCCCTGGGCCGTCATGCCGATGCCGACGCCGCCATGGCGCAGGCTGGGCTCTACGACATCGCGCCGTTCGGCAACGTTTCGCTGCTGCACATGACGGACTGCCATGCGCAGTTGAAGCCCATCTACTTTCGCGAGCCCAGCGTCAACCTGGGCGTGGGCGGCATGCGCGGGCAGGCGCCGCACCTGGTAGGGGAACAGCTGCTGAAGCTGGCCGGCGTGCGCCCGGGCACAGCCCAGGCCCATGCCTACACCTTCCTGGACTTCGAGAAGGCGGCGCGCCGCTACGGCCGCGTGGGCGGCTTTGCCCACTTGGCCACTCTGGTGAAGATGATGAAAGCCAGCCGGCCCGGCGCGCTGCTGCTGGACGGCGGCGACACCTGGCAGGGCAGCGCCACGGCGCTGTGGACCGACGGACAGGACATGGTGGACGCCTGCAAGGCCCTGGGCGTGGATGTGATGACGGGCCACTGGGAGTTCACGCTGGGCATGGAACGCGTGAAGGAGATCATCGAGAAAGACTTCAAGGGGGCTTCAGGCGGCGGCGCTGAAGGGCGCCGCGTCGACTTCGTCGCCCAGAACGTCAAGACCAATGACTTCGGCGACCCGGTCTTTGCGCCCTACACGCTGCGCCAGATCAACGGCATCAGCGTGGCCATCATCGGCCAGGCCTTCCCCTATACGCCTATCGCCAACCCGCGCTACATGGTCGCCGACTGGAGCTTCGGCATCCAGGACGAGAACATGCAGAAGATGGTCGATGAAGTGCGCGGCAAGGGCGCGCAGCTGGTGGTGGTGCTGTCGCACAACGGCATGGACGTCGACCTGAAGATGGCCAGCCGTGTGCGCGGCATCGACGCCATCTTCGGCGGCCACACCCACGACGGCGTGCCGGTGGCCATTCCCGTGGCCAACGCCGGCGGCAAGACGCTGGTGACGAACGCCGGCAGCAACGGCAAGTTCCTGGGCGTGATGGACTTCGACGTGAAGGACGGCCGGCTGCGCGACTTCCGCTACCGGCTGCTGCCGGTGTTTGCCAACCAGTTGAAGCCCGACGCCGCGATGGATGCGCTCATCGCCAAGGTGCGCGCGCCCTATGAAGCCAGGCTGGCCGAGAAGCTGGCCGTCACCGACGGCCTGCTGTACCGCCGCGGCAACTTCAACGGCAGCTGGGACCAGCTGATCTGTGACGCGCTGATCGACGTGCAGGGCGCCGACATCGCCTTTTCGCCTGGCTTCCGCTGGGGCACCACGCTGTTGCCGGGTGACACCATCACGCGCGAACTGCTGATGGACCAGGTGGCCACGACCTACAGCTACGCCACGCTGACGGAGATGACGGGCGAGACCTTGAAGACCGTGCTCGAGGACGTGGCCGACAACCTCTTCAACCCCGACCCGTACTACCAGCAGGGTGGGGACATGGTGCGCGTCGGTGGCTTGCAGTACACGATGGACCCGGCGGCGCGCATGGGCGGGCGCATCACCGCCATGACGCTGAAGGGCCAGCCCATCGAGGCCGGCAAGAAGTACCGGGTCGCGGGCTGGGCCCCAGTGGCCGAAGAAGCGCGCACCGCCCCCGGTGTGAAGCCGGTCTGGGACGTGGTGGAAACCTGGCTCAAGAACCAGGGCGGCCGCGTGAAGCCGCGCAAGATCAACACCCCCAAGCTGCTTGGCATGGCGGGTAACCCCGGCATGTCGGCATGATGGGCGTTCCCATCGCCCACCAGGAGACACCCGCCATGAAGCCCATCCGCAGCCTTGTTGCAGCCGCAGTCATCGTGTCCAGCCTGGGCCTGGGCGGTGCCGCCCAGGCCCAGGACGCCGTGGTCTATCACATCGACGACACGTCTTCGCAGGCGCTGAAAGGCCTGCGCAACATCCGTAACCACCTGGACGTGGACCCGAAGGCCAAGATCACCGTCGTCACGCATGCCTTCGGCGTGGACTTCCTGATGGAAGGCATGAAGGACCGCAACGAAAGCCCGTTCTCCGCCACCGTGGCAGCGCTGGTGAACCGCGGCGTGAAGTTCGAGGTCTGTGAAATCACCTTGCAGAACCGTAACCTGAAGAAGGAGCAGTTCATCCAGGAAGCTGAATTCACGCCCTCTGGCGTGGTGCGCCTGGCCAAGCTGCAGAAGGCCGGCGCGGCCTACATCAAGCCCTGAGCCAGGCCGGCGCTACCTGCAGGCAGGTCTGTGGCGAGGTGCGGCGATGCTGACGACGATGGTGGAACTGCTGGGCGAAAACGGGGCGCTGCTGGCCGGCGGCCTGCTGATTGGCCTGGTGTTCGGGTTCTTCGCGCAGCGCTCGCGCTTCTGCCTGCGTTCAGCGGTGATCGAATTCGCGCGCAATCTCACGGGCGGCAAGCTCACGGTCTGGCTGTTCGCGTTCGGTACCGCGGTGCTGGCCACGCAGGCCCTGGCCTGGGCTGGCTGGTTCGACGCCAGCCAGGCACGGCAGATCTCTGCCCGCGGCAGCCTGTCCGGCGCCCTGGTGGGCGGGGCCCTGTTTGGCGCGGGCATGGTGCTGGCGCGCGGCTGTTCCAGCCGGCTGCTGGTGCTGGCAGCGCAGGGCAACCTGCGGTCGGTGCTGTCGGGCCTGGTGTTCGCGGTCGTGGCCCAGGCTTCGTGGACGGGCGTGCTGGCGCCTGTGCGTCAGACCATCGGCGAGTGGTGGACCGTGGACGGCGGCGTGTCGCGCGACCTCATCGCCCGCACCGGCATCGGCCATGGCGGCGCGCTGCTGTTCGGCGCGGTGTGGCTGGCGGCGGCGGTGGTGTGGGCGCGCAGGCAGCGCGTGCCCGTGTGGGGCTGGGCTGGCGCCATGGGCGTGGGTCTGGCGATTGCCGGGGCCTGGTGGTTCACTTTCGCCATCACCCAGGTGGGTTTCGACCCGCACCCGGTGCAGTCGCTCAGCTTCACCGGCCCTTCGGCCGAAGTGCTGACGCGGGTGCTGTTCAGCAGTGACAAGGCCCCGTCCTTCGACCTGGGTCTGGTGCCGGGTGTATTCCTGGGGTCCTTTCTGGCGGCCTGGCTGTTCGGTGAACTGAAGCTCGAAGGCTTCGAAGGCGGGGCCAGCATGCGCCGCTACCTGCTGGGCGCAGTGCTGATGGGCTTCGGCGGCATGCTGGCCGGGGGCTGCGCGGTGGGCGCGGGCCTGTCGGGCGCAGCCGTCTTCACGCTGACGTCGTGGATCACGCTGTGCAGCATCTGGGCGGCCGCGGCGCTGACCGACCGTTTCGTCGATGCGCGCCCTGCTGCTGGCACCCTGGACCAGGCCATGCCGGGGCAAGCGCATTCCCCACAGGCCCGGCCCGCCTGAGCTTGATGTAGAAGTCTGGCGGCCCCGGATTTCGTTTTACCGAGAAGCACCATGCCCCGAACCATCTGCCCGCGGATTCAACGGACCAGCCTGCACGCCATGTTGCGGGCCGCCCTGCGTGCCTGCTGGCGCAGCAGCTTGCCACTGGCCGCTGCGCTGGCCTGGGCCGGGCCTGCAGCCGCCACGGCCGCGCACGCCGACCTGGCCCGCGGCGAAGAGATCGTGCAGGCCAAGTGCTTCATTTGCCATGGTGTTGAAGGCGAAAGCTCCAGCCCGGCTTTCCCGCGCCTGGCTGGCCAGAATGGCGCCTACATGCTGCGCCAGCTGCAGGACTACAAGAGCGGCAGGCGCAAGAGCAGCACCATGCAGCCGATGGTGGAAGACCTCAGCGAGGCCGACTTCAGGGCCCTGGGCGCCTACTTCGCCAGCCGCAGCACCCATGGCCACGAGGTGCTGGACCCGGAACTGGCCCAGGTCGGCCAGTACATCTACAAGCACGGCAACCCCGATGCCGGCGTGGCCGCCTGCGCTGCTTGCCACGGCGCAAACGCCCACGGCACCGAAAGCCTGCCGCGCCTGGCCGGGCAACATGCGCAGTACACCGTCAACCAGCTTCGTCAGTTCAACAAGCGCGAGCGCACCAACGACAACGCTGTCATGCACGGCATCGCCAGCAAGCTGACCGAGCTGGAAACCAAAGCCGTGGCGGCTTATCTGAGTGGCTTGAAGTGACCGCGCCCGGCCTGGTGGCCGGGCCGGTCCGGAAGGCGAGCGCGGGCCTTCAGGCCAGCATGTCGTTCCAGATGTTGTCGGCCCAGCTCAGCGCGTAGCGGCCTTCGATCTGGTTCGCGCCAGCCGACACCCCACCCGAACCGGGCACCGTCTTGAAGGTCTTGTCAGCAGCGTCGTACTGGTGGACGCTGGCCACGTGCACCACGTCCTTGGCGGTGACGAAGCTGTAGCAGGTGTTCATGACCACGGGCGCGGCGTTGACCGCCTCGCCCTTCAGCAGGTTGATGATGGCTGCCGCGGCCACCTTGGCATGCTGGTTGGCCATGTGGCCCGACTTGGGCATGGCAGGCGCCGAGAACGTGGCGTCGCCCAGCACGTGGATGCCTGGCGCTGCCGTGCTTTCCATCGTCAGCCAGTTCACCCCCACCCAGCGGTTGTTCATGTTCAGCAGGCCGGCACTGCGTGCGATGTCGCCCGCGCGCTGTGGCGGGATGATGTTCAGCACATCGGCCTTGACGTCTTCGAACTCCAGTTTCGCGACGTTGCCCGCAACTTCCTTGATCTCGGAATTGGCGCGGTATTCCAGGATGCCGTCGTAGTGCTGCTTGAAGGCGCGTTCGAACAGCGCCTTCTTGGACTGGATTTCCGGGTTCGCGTCCAGCACCAGAACCTTGCTTCTGGGCTTGGCGGTCTTGAAGTAGCTGGCCACCATGCAGGCGCGCTCGTAGGGCCCGGGTGGGCAACGGTAGGGCACCTTGGGGATCGACATCGCGTAGACACCGCCGTCGGGCATGGCTTCCAGCTGTTTGCGCAGGGCCATGGTCTGCGGGCCTGCCTTCCAGCTGTGGACGACGCGGCCGCTGTCGATGCTGGCCTGCAGGCCACCGACCTGGTCGAACATGAAGTCCACGCCGGGGGACAGGATCAGCCGGTCGTAGGCGATGTCAGTGCCGCCTGCCAGCCGCAGCTTCTTGCCCGCGGCGTCGATGGCCACGACGTCGCCTTGCACGAACTTCACGCCCATGGCTTTCAGGCCGTCGTAGCTGCGGGTGATCTCGGCCATCTGTTTGTAGCCGCCCACCACCAGGTTGCTCATCGGGCAGCTGATGAAGTTCGGGTTGCGCTCGACCAGGGTGACGTCGACATTGCCGCCCCACAGGCGCAGATAGCGTGCGGCCGTGGTGCCGCCGAAGCCGCCACCGACGATGACGACGCGGCCGATGGAAGGGCCTGAAGGCGTGCTGGCGCAACCCGTCAGGGCCAGGCCACCCAGGGCAGCACCAGCGCCCAGCAGGCGGCGGCGGGACAGGGCTTGCAGCGTTGTCATCGGGGCGGCCTTCATTTCTTGGGCTGCTGGGCAGCAAAGTAGCCGGCGATCAGCTTGATCTGTTCCGGGGTGTAGCCCTTGACGATCTGATGCATGATCGTCGCAGGCTGGTTGCCAGAGCGGTAGTCGTCCAGCATCGCGATCAGCTTGTCGGCCGGCATGCCGGCAATCGGCTTCATGTCGCCCACGGCACGCCCGTTGGTGCCGTGGCAGTTGGCACAGGTGGCCGCCAGGTTGCGAGCCAGATGCGGGTCGGTCTGCGCCAGGCTGGGCAGGCTGGCCAGCCCCAGCACCGCCAGCGCGCCAGCCTGCAGGACTGACCGCAGAGGGAATGGAAAAGTTGGCTGGCTGGCGGGCTGTTGGCGCCGCCGAAAGAGCTGGCAAGAAGGCATCTGGGCGGTACTCCGGCAGTCATCACGGCATTTTGTCAGCGGAGGATTCCTGCTGCAGGGTGCCCTGGTTTGTGCAGAAATTCTGGCTTATATTGGTGCATGCAGATTCAGCAGAATCCCTGATCGCAACGCCATGTGGCCCATCCACACGTGGCCCGTGGCTAGCGGCTGCTGGAGACATGGTCTGCGCCGGCGGCTGATCATCGGCAGTGCGATTGCCAGCCTCGCCTTCCCGGGGCGCGCGCTGTGCGCTGAACCCCTGAAGGCCCAGCCGGTGGCTGACGGCGTGTGGTTCGTGCAGGGCGAAGCGGCGCTCGGGTCCACCGCCAACCGTAACTTCATCAGCAACGCAGGCTTCGTTGTCACGCGCGACGGGGTGCTCGTGGTCGACGCCCTGGGTTCGCCCGCGCTGGCGCAGGAACTGCTGGACGAGATCCGCCGCATCACCCCGCTGCCGGTGCGCTATGTGGTGGTCACGCATTTCCATGCCGACCACATCTACGGTCTGCAGGTGTTCAAGGACGCTGGCGCCACCATCATCGGCCATCAGACCGGACGCGACTACCTGACATCTGACACCGCCCGGTTGCGCCTGAGCGCCAGCCGCGAAGCCCTGGCGCCCTGGGTGGATGAACGCACACGCCTGGTGCCTGCCGACCGCTGGTTGTCTGGCGGCATGCAGTTGGAACTGGGCGGTGAGCGCTTCCTCATCCGCCATGCCGGGCCAGCCCATACGCCCGAAGACCTGGTGGTGCTGGCACAGGCGCGGGGTGTGCTGTTTGCCGGCGACCTGGTCTTCCGCGGCCGCATTCCTTTCGTGGGGCAGGCCGACAGCAGCCACTGGATCGACGCCCTGGGCGAGTTGCTGGCCTTGCAGCCGCGGCTGGTGGTGCCCGGGCATGGCCCGCTGTCGCCAGATCCGGCGCAAGACCTGCAAACCACGCGCGACTATCTCGTCTATCTGCGCCAGACCATGGGCCGTGCGGCGCGCGACATGCAACCCTTTGACGAAGCCTATGCCAGCACCGACTGGTCACGCTTCGAAAGCCTGCCGCTCTTTCGTGCTGCCAACCGCATGAATGCCTACAACACCTACCTGCTGCTGGAGCAGCAGGTCGACAAGTGATGCCCGCGCTGCGGCGGCGGTCGCTGCTGCTGGCGGGCGCTGCAGGTGCGCTGCCCGCATGGGGCCAGCAGGTGGGACCGGTGGAGAACCCCTTCGCCTGGCCCGACCTGCAGCTGATCGACGGCAGCGTACTGCCCGCATCGGCCTGGCGCGACACCGCCGCTGTGCTGGTGTTCTGGGCCACGCACTGCCCGTTTTGCTTGCGCCACAACGCGCATGTCGAGAAGCTGCACCGCGCCGTGGCTGGCCGCAGGCTGCGGGTGCTGGGCCTGTCCAGCGACCGCGACCCCGCCGTTGTGCAGCGCTACCTGCGCCAGCATGGCTACAGTTTTCCCGTCAGCCTGGTCGACACCGAAGCACTGCGCCTGCGGCTGGCCCTGCGACGCACCATCCCCACCACGGTGGGCATCAGCCGCAGCGGCCGGGTGGGCCTGGCCTTGCCGGGCGAGATGTTCGAAGAAGACGTGCTCGGCATGGCCCGGCTGGCCGATGCCGGATGAGCCCGGCCGCCGCCCTGGCGTGCACCGCCGAGCCTGACGCCTTCCGTCTGTTGGCCGCCCACATTTGCACCGTTTGGCAGGGTGCCAAGCATCCGACCCTGCTGATAGACTGATGCAAATTGCAGACAGAGGGCGCCGACCATGACAGAAGCCAGCGAACAGGACCAGGTCTTCGAATCTGCCGCCGAGCTGTTCGCGCTGCTGTCCACGCCCATCCGGCTGAAGATCATCAGCGCGGTGTGCAACCGCGAAAAGAACGTCAGCGAACTGCTGAGCGAGATCGACACCACGCAGCCGAACATGTCGCAGCACCTGTCCACGCTGTATCGCACCGGGGTGCTGGCCAAGCGGCGCGAAGGCACGCAGATTTACTACCGGCTGCAGAGCGAACGCGTTGCCACGCTGTGCCGTGCGGTGTGCACGCAGGTGGCGATCGAACTTGACAGCAGCGAGGCCCTGCCCGCCCGCGACCGGCTGGTGCCCAGCGCCACGCGTTGAAACCTTTGCGGCCGGGGCTCACCCTGGCCGCATCAGGCGCCCCGTCAGGGCTGGCCCACGATGCTGGCCGTGGCCATCAGTTCTTCGAACAGCGCCATCGACACCGCGCCCGACACAACGTACGGGTCGAGCGTCGGCCGTTCCGAATACTTCAGCAGCAGGGCCGGGTTCAGCCGCGTGATGTTCACCTGGCCCATGCTCCAGCCGGCAAAGCGGCGTTCGCCGATTTCTTCGTAGCTGAGCAGTTCCACCTGAGTGTGGCGGGCGTCGGTGGCGATGCGGTTGTAGAGCTTGTTCACCGCGCTGCGCCCGCCTTCCAGGGCCTGCAGGAAGATGCCTTCGCTGAAGCACAGCACGCCCGTCACGCCCAGGCTGGGGTTGTTGGCCTTGCTCTTGCGCAGGATGGCGATCAGTTCGTCCTGGTCCACAGCCGGCACGGCGCGGCTGGCATACATGAGTCGTACGAGCATGGGGTTCCCCGGGTTCAGCCTTGGCGGCGTGGCAGCAGTGACAGGAATTCGCGCCGCAGGTTGGCGTCCTTCAGGAAGGCGCCGCGCATGACGCTGTTGACCATCGCGGATTCGTTGTCCTTCACCCCACGCCAGTGCATGCAGAAGTGGTCGGCTTCCATCACGATGCCCAGGCCGTCGGGCCGCACACGCTCCTGCAATTCGTTGGCCAACATGGTGACGGCCTCTTCCTGGATCTGCGGCCGGCTCATGATCCAGTCGGCGATGCGCGCGTACTTGGAAAGGCCGATCAGGTTGCTGTGCTCGTTGGGCAGGATGCCGATCCACACCTTGCCGAAGATCGGGCACATGTGGTGGCTGCAGGCGCTGCGCACCGTGATGGGGCCCACGATCATCAGTTCGTTCAGGCGTTCGGCGTTCGGAAACTCCGTCACCGAAGGCATGGGCACGTAGCGGCCGCGGAAGACTTCGTCGAAGTACATCTTCGCCACGCGCTTGGCGGTCTCGTGCGTGTTGTGGTCGCTCTCGGTGTCGATCACCAGCGCCTGCAGCACTTCCTGCAGCTTGACCTGCACTTCGGCCTTCAGCTCTTCGATTTCGCCTTCGCGCACGAAGGCGGCGATGTTGTCGTTGGCGTGGTAGCGCCGGCCCGACTGCACCAGCCGGTAGCGCACGCGCTCAGAAGCTGGCAATTGGGCCAGTTCTTCTTCGCTGCGAAAGATGGCGGGTGCGGTGCGCGTGCTGACTCTCGACATGTAAACCGTCCGTGACAGTGGGCCACCATTGTGCGCCCGGGGCGCTGATGGCTACACGGGCCAGGGCATAGACTGCCCCGGTGCCGAAAGAACCTTTCCTGCCGCCCCTGGGGGCGGCTTCTCCGGCGGTGCCGGGCGTGGGCCCGCTGCCGGCCGTGCCAGCCGTGCGCGGCCTGGGCGTGCAGACCCCCGCTGCCGGCCTGCCTGTGCCAGCGGGTGGTGCCAGCGCAACAGGCGGCCCGCCGCTGTGGCAACTGCTGGACCAGGCCGCGCAGGCCGTACAAGCCGTGCGCAGCGGCGTCTCGCTCACCGAAGCGCTGGCGCGCGTTCCCGCGGCGCAGCGACCGGGCGTGCAGGCCCTCAGCTTCCACGGCCTGCGCTGGCTGGGCAGCGCCACCGAAGTGCGCAGCCTGCTGGCCCCGAAGACGCCAGCGCCGCCCGTGGACGCGCTGCTGGTGCTGTCGCTGGCCCTGCTGTGGCCGGGCGAGGCCGCGCCCTATGCCGAGCACACCCTGGTCGACCAGGCCGTCACCGCCATGCGCCAGCGCGGTGGGGCCGCAGCAGGCCAGGCCGGCTTCGTCAACGCCGTGCTGCGCCGCTTCGGGCGTGAACGCGACAGCCTGGTGGCCCGTGTGCGCCAGGGCGTGGTGGGGGCCTACAACCACCCGGCCTGGTGGGTGGAACGTGTGAAGCGCGACTGGCCGCAGGCCTGGCAGCCGCTGCTGGACGGCGCCAACCAGCGCCCGCCGATGAGCCTGCGCGTGAACGCCCGCCGCGGCAGCGGGGCCGACTACGTGCAGCGCCTGCAAGCCGCCGGCCGGGCGGCCAGCGTCGTGCAGGGTGCCGACCTGGCCGGCCAGGCCGTGCACCTGGCCGTGCCCTGCCCGGTGCCGCAGCTGCCGGGCTTTGCGCAGGGCGATGTGTCGGTGCAGGACGTTTCGGCGCAGCGTGCCGTCGGGCTGCTGCTGCAGGGCGCACCGCTGCCGCCTGGCGCGCGCGTGCTGGACGCCTGCGCCGCCCCCGGCGGCAAGACCGCCCAGCTGCTGGAACGCGCCGACCTGGACCTGCTGGCGCTGGACAGCGACGCCCAGCGCCTGCAGCGCGTGCAGGACACCCTGCTGCGCCTGGGCCTGCCCGGCCCGCACCCGTCCGGCCAGCCCGCCACGCCCAGCCGCGCGGCCCTGCGCGCGGCCGACGCCCGGCTGCCGCGCCAGTGGTGGGACGGCCAGCCTTTCGACGCCATCCTGCTGGACGCGCCCTGCACCGCGTCGGGCATCGTGCGCCGCCACCCCGACATCCGCTGGCTGCGGCGGCCCGACGACATCGCCGCCCTGGCGCGCGTGCAGGCCGAGCTGCTGGACGCGCTGTGGCCGCTGCTCAAGCCCGGCAGCCGCATGGTCTACGCCACCTGTTCGCTCTTCCGGGCCGAAGGGCAGGACCAGATCGACGCATTTTTGCAACGCCAGCCACCCGGCACGGCCCGGCTCGATGCCGCGTCGCCCGGGCATCTGCTGCCCCTGGCCGACAATGGCCAGCCGGGCGCGCCCAGCCCGGCTGGCAGCCCGCTGACCCACGACGGCTTCTACATCGCCCTCCTGCACAAGACCTGACGCCCCACCGCCGCCATACCCATGCACCCGCTGCTGGTCCGCCACCGCTTCCTGCAGGGCCTGGGTGTCTTGCTGGTCTGGCTGTGCCTGGGCCTTGCCCTGTCTGCTGGCTTGCTGGGGCCAGGTGCGGCCCGTGCTCAGGGGGTGGAACTGGCCACCCTGGCCACCGAACGTCGTGATGGCGCGCTGACGTTGGAATTCGCCGCTCGCGTCACCCTGCCCAAGACCGTGGAAGACGCGCTGCAGCACGGCGTGCCCATCTACTTCGTGGCCCAGGCCGAGCTGAAGCGCAACCGCTGGTACTGGCGCGACGAACGCGTGGCCCGCGTCACGCGCCAGTGGCGGCTGGCCTACCAGCCGCTCACGGGCAGCTGGCGCGTGGGGCTGGCGGGCATCAACCAGAGCTTTGCCACGCTGGAAGAAGCCCTGGCCGTGATGTCGCGCAGCGCCGGCTGGCGGCTGGCCGACCTGGCCCAGGTGGACGGCGACAGCCGCTACTACGTCGACTTCAGCTACCGCCTGGACACGTCCCAGCTGCCGGGGCCGATGCAGTTCGGCCTGGGTGGCGGCGGCGGATGGGCCGTGGGCGTCGAGCGCAGCCTGCGCGTGGACTGAAGGCCGAACCACGATGACATCGTCGGCACGCTGGGCCTGGACGATTTCGGTGGTGGCCGCCACCGGTGCGGCCCTGGTGCTGGCCTTCGTGCTGTCCTTCAGCAGCCAGGGCGGCGGTTTCTATGAACGCCATTTCGTCTGGCTGTTCTGGGTCAACGTGGCCGTGGCCGGGCTGCTGGCCCTGGTCATCCTGGTGGCGGCGCTGCGGCTGGTGGTGCGCGCCCGGCGCGGCAAGTTCGGCAGCCGGCTGCTCATCAAGCTGGCCGGCATCTTCGCGCTGGTGGGCCTGCTGCCGGGCATGGTGATCTACACCGTCAGCTACCAGTTCGTTTCGCGCAGCATCGAAGCCTGGTTCGACGTGCGCGTGGCCGGCGCGCTGGATTCCGGCCTGAACCTGGGCAAGGAAACCCTGGACGCCCTGCGCAGCGACGTGGCCACCAAGACCAGCCTGGCCGCCCAGCGCCTGGGCCAGGAAGGCGCGCTGGCCCCGCTGGCGCTGGAACGCCTGCGCGAACAGCTGGGCGTGCAGGAAGCCGCCCTGGTGGGGCCGCACGGCCAGGTGTTGCAGATGGCCGGCGCCAGCATCCAGGCCGGGCCACCGCAGCGCCCGGCCCCTGCGCTGCTGCTGCAGGCGCGGCAAAGCGGCGTGGCCAGCCAGCTGGACGGCCTGGACGACGAAACCCTGGCCCCCGGTGGGGCCGGCGCCAGCGTGCGCGCCCTGGCGCGCGTGCCTAGTGCCGCCATCGCCCTGGGCAATGTCGAACAGCGCTACCTGTTCGTGGTGCAGGCCGTGCCGCGCAGCCTGGCCGTCAACGCGCTGGCCGTGCAGGCGGCCTACAGCGAATACCAGCAGCGCGCGCTGGCGCGCGACAGCCTGCGCCGCATGTACATCGGCACGCTGACGCTGGCGCTGATCCTGGCCGTGTTCGCGGCCGTGCTGCTGGCCATCGTGCTGGGCAACCAGCTGGCCAAGCCGCTGCTTTTGCTGGCCGACGGCGTGCGCCAGGTGGCCGCCGGCGACCTGCGGGCCAAGCCCATCTTCCCCAGCAGCGACGAACTGGGCGGCCTGACGCGCAGCTTCGCCGCCATGACGGCCCAGGTGGCCGACGCGCGCAGCCAGGTGCAGCGTGGCGTGCAGCAGCTGGAAGCGGCGCGCACGCGGCTGCAGACCATCCTGGACACGCTGACGGCTGGCGTGATCGTGTTCGACCGCGAAGGCCGCATCGACACCGTCAACCCCGGGGCCACGCGCATCCTGCAGATGCCGGTGTCGGCCTGGCAGGGGCAGCGGCTGTCGGAAATCCCTGAACTCGCGGCGCTGAGCCACAGCGTCGAACAGCGCTTCGAACTGCTGGCCACCAGCCCCGAAGCCGGCGAACGCGACCAGTGGCAGGAAAGCTTCGACCTGCCGCGCGGCGACGGGTCGCAGCTGGCCCTGCTGGTGCGCGGCGCCACGCTGCCGGGCGGGGCGCGGCTGATGGTGTTCGACGACATCACCGAAGTCGTGTCGGCCCAGCGCACGGCGGCCTGGTCGGAGGTGGCGCGGCGGCTGGCGCACGAGATCAAGAACCCGCTCACGCCCATCCAGCTGTCGGCCGAACGCCTGCAGATGAAGCTGGAAAACAAGCTGCAGGGCCCCGACCAGGCCCTGCTGCTGCGCAGCGTGGGCACCATCGTGAGCCAGGTGCAGGCCATGCAGCGCCTGGTGAACGAATTCCGCGACTACGCCCGGCTGCCGGCCGCGCAGCTGAAGCCGCTGGACCTGAACGCCCTGGCCAGCGAAGTGCTGGGCCTGTACGGCCAGGCCCTGGACAGCCGCGTGCTGGTGGCGGTGCTGGAACCCGGCTTGCCGCTGCTGATGGGCGACGCCACCCAGCTGCGCCAGGTCATCCACAACCTGGTGCAGAACGCGCTGGACGCCGTGGCCGACCGCGCCGCAGCCCATGTCGAACTGCGTACCGCCAGCGCGCGGGGCGAAAACGGCGAATTGCGCGCCGTGCGCCTGACCCTGATCGACAACGGCCCGGGCTTCAGCGAAAGCGTGCTGCGGCGCGCCTTCGAACCCTACGTGACGACCAAGACCAAGGGCACCGGCCTGGGCCTGGCGGTGGTGAAGAAGATCGCCGACGAACATGGCGCGCGCCTGCGGGTGGCCAACCTGCACCCGGGGGACGCCGCCGATGGGCCAGTGGTCGGTGCCCGCGTTTCGCTATCATTTTCGAATGTTGCGCAGGGCCCACAAGCCGGACCTCGAGCGGCCGCGGCCCTGTCGGGCCCCGTGACCACGACAACAACAACAACCCCTCAAGGATGAATCGCAAGGGCGCATGGCAACGATTCTTGTAGTTGACGACGAGTTGGGCATCCGCGCCCTGCTGTCGGAGATCCTCAGCGACGAGGGCCACTCCGTCGAACTGGCGGAAAACGCTGCGCAGGCCAGGGCGCTGCGCGAAAGCCTGCGGCCCGACCTGGTACTGCTGGACATCTGGATGCCCGACGTCGACGGCGTCACGCTGCTGAAGGAATGGTCGGCCGGCGGCCAGCTGGGCATGCCGGTGATCATGATGAGCGGCCACGGCACCATCGACACCGCCGTGGAAGCTACCAAGTTCGGCGCCAGCGCCTTCCTGGAAAAGCCCATCACACTGCAGAAGCTGCTGCGGGCCGTGGAACAAGCCCTGGTGCGCCCGGTGGGACGCACGGCGCTGCCGCAGGCCGAAACCGCTGTGCCCGGCCCCGCAGCTGGCCAAGACGGCCTGCCGCACCCGCTGTACGCCAGCCTGCCCCCGCCCCTGCAGCCCGCGGCCCCCAGTGGCCCGCAGCCACGACAGAACTTCGACCTGGACCGCCCGCTGCGCGAGGCACGCGATGCCTTTGAAAAGAGCTATTTCGAATTCCACCTGGCCAAGGAAGGCGGCAGCATGACGCGCGTGGCCGAAAAGACAGGCCTGGAACGCACCCACCTGTACCGCAAGCTGAAGCAGCTGGGTGTGGACCTGACGCGCAACAAGCGCGGGGGCGGCTGAGGCCCCCGCGGCACAGCGTGACATGCAGCCGCGTGCCAGCGGCCAGGCCGCGCGGCCGCGGTTATACTGCTGGGCTTGCCTGGCCTGGTAGCTCAGTTGGTAGAGCAGCGGATTGAAAATCCGCGTGTCGGTGGTTCGATTCCGCCCCAGGCCACCAAACATCCATGAGGGTTAGCCGGTTAGTAACCGCTAACCCTTTTCTGTTTCCTGCGCCGCCATGTAAGCGCTGGTGTAAGCAGATTGGGCAAATGCTGTGCTGAGACCTCCGTTCCGATGGTGGAACCGGATCGCTTTAGATCCGATGTGGGTGTCGTCCCTTCGGAGAGACTACTGGATCGGTCTTCTCATCTGTTCGACACATGACCATCAGCGCCATCGACTGGGTCAGGCCCCAGAAGGCTGAGTACACCCGCCAAGTTTTCGAGGCGATCGCCAACGGGCTCGGGTTTCCGTTCCCATACATCGATGCCTTGAGCTGGGACGACCGGGGTGTCTGGCTGAAGGCCGCGGAATCTGACCATTCGCTCGCGTGGCACCCGCGGTGCGAGACACTGGATTTGGGCGGTCCGGATCCCCTGAGCTCACCGTGGTTGCCATTCCCTTTTTCAGCGAGAGACCTGACGGCCTGGCTGGTGGAAGGTTGGGGCTACTTCATCCGCGAGAAGTATGGGGACTGGCAGGACGGGCCGGACGAAGACGAGCTGCTCAGCATTGGGCTGCTAGGGGGCAAGGCGAAGGAGGCCTTGAGGGGCGCCTACGCTGCCTATCGGTACGCGGCAGACTTGGCGCCCCGCCTCGATCGGAGCCTGGAAGAAACAGCCCTGGCACTCGCTGAGCAGTACGACGCTGCGCGAGAGGCGGCCATGGCGCAGGAAGCACTCCGCGATCATCGCGACTGTGATGCCGAGTACAAGGCGCGACTTGCGCGGGTCAACGCAGCGGTCGCTCATCTTGAACAGCCCGTGCGTGACGCGCGACGAGCTGCGGACTTGGCCTACGATGAACGGCGTCGGGCGGTGGTGCAACACCTCCTGCTACCCATCGAAGACGTACCCGCTAAGGCCTTCGAGTGCCTGCTGCTGAGAAGCGTGCCACCTACTCGCCGAGCCGAGGCCCTCCACCAGATCCAGTCTCAGCATGAGTTTGCTGACTCCGCCAAGGGCAAGGCCTTGTGGGACCTGATGGATGAAGCCCACGGCGTCGAGCAAGAGATTCGGTACTGGCAGTTGTTGAACGCTCAGAACATCACCGAAGCCGCACGGCGCAAGGACGAACTGAAGGAACTCAGCGCGCGGCTCGCCGACCTCAACGCGCGCATGACGGACATCGACCTGACTGGCGAAGGCGAGCAGCCCCGCATCGGTGGTGCGGCAGAAACCGCCTTGCAACGCCAGCAGCGCCGACTTGCCGACCTACGCGCATTCGGCGGCGACTGGGTCAAGCGCAATGGCAGCTGGCGCGCCCGAGATCAGCAGTCTGGAGCCTTCGGAAAACTGGTGGCCCAGGAGAGGATCAACGGCTCTCGAAACTGCTCGGAAAAGAGCGTCAGGCTCGATCTTCGTGCTGCAGCTGAGGCGGAAGCCGAAATGAAGCGCGGCGGCGTCATGCTCAAGGGCCTCGATCCCTGACCCTCCCTCACCGTTTCCCTAACCTCCTATGGAAAGCGTCAGGGAAGCAGCAGCAGTTTGTCCCTGACCGTCCCTGACGGCGGCAATTCAACCCAGACCAGCGCCCCCGCTGGCATTGAAAGGGTTGAATATGGAAGCGCCCTCGCTTCAACACCAGCAAGACCGACCGCTCGCCCCGCAGTTGTCGCCGGCCGCGACCCCGCAGTTCACGCCTCTAGACCGCGAGACCCGCACGCACGTCGACACCGAAACGATGTGCTGGCACCTGGGCTTCGCGCAGCAGACGGCCCGGCTCTGGGCCTGCAAGGAGACCTACCCCGAGGGCCTGAGGCCCATCCGCGTGAACGGCCGCCTGAAGTGGCCCGTCGCCGGCATTCGCAAGACGCTGGGGGTGGCCTGATGAACACCGCCCAGCCCAAAAAAGGCGAAGGGGCCAGCGCTCGCGACGCTGGCCCCCTCAAGCAAATCTATCAACCTTCGAATTGTGCTTGTGCCATCTGCGGCGTCAAGCGTTTCGCCACGCTCCAGGCCCACTTGGCGTTGGCTGGCTTTTCGATGGAACGCGCCACCGGGGGCTACTACCTGATTGCTCACTGGAGCCAGACGCAGCCGCAGCAGGCATTGGAATTGGCGCAGAAGCTCCTGCAAGGTGGTGCACCATGAGCCCGGCGGACAAGCTCCTCACCCGCCTGCAGCGCGTCAAACGCACGGGTCCTGGTCGCTGGGTCGCCAGTTGCCCCACCCGCGAGGACCGGCACCCGTCGCTGGCCATCCGTGAACTCGACGACGGCCGTGTGCTGTTGCACGACTTCGGCGGCGAGGATGTGGCATCGATCCTGGCCGCGGTCGGCCTGAATCTCTGCGATCTGTTTCCTGCACCCCCAGGCGGCGCCGCGCCCACCCAGCGGCCGTTCAATGCCAGCGATGTTCTCGCGCTGGTGGCCATCGAGTCCAGCGTGGCGGTGGTGGTCTGCGCCGACGTGCTCCGCAGCCGCACGATCTCCGAGATTGACTTCGGCCGACTGCTGACTGCTGCTCAACGCCTGGGTGATGCCGCGGAGGTGTGCAATGCCTACCGCTGACATCGACAAGCTCGCAGCCGTCGCCGACTCGTTGCGCAAGACAGTGGCCGAGGCCGCCATGGCCTGGCCAACCCCCCTGGAGATCCAGGCCGAACTGCCACCGGCGCCCGCATTCGACGCGGCGACGCTCCTGCCCAACCCGCTGCGGGACTTCGTACTGGATGAGGCCGACCGCATGCCCTGTAGTCCCGACTACATAGCGGTGGCGCTGGTAGTTGCCTTGGGTGCCGTCGTCGGCGCGCGCGTGGCGCTGAAACCCAAGCGTCGCGACGACTGGATCGTGACGCCCAACCTCTTTGGCGGCGTCGTCGGTGACCCATCCTCGAAAAAGACGCCGGCCATTAATACCGCGTTGCGCTTCCTCGATCGTCTGGAGGCCAAGGAGGCCGAGCGACACGAAGAATGCATGAAGGTGCACACCGCCGAGATGGCTGCCTTCGAGGCCCGCCAGGGCGCGATTCAGGCGGCCATGAAGAAGGCGGCCAGTGGCAAGGGCGACGGCCTGAAGATGGACATAGCTGTTGCAGACCTGCAAGCCCTGGTGCCACCGGAAGCGCCAGCCCAGCGGCGGTTCAAGACCAACGACGGCACGGTGGCGAAGATCGGCGACATCCTGGTGGGAAGCCCGGCGGGCCTGCTCGTGTTTCGGGATGAGCTCGTTGGGCTTCTGGCGTCTTGGGACCGTGAGGGCAATGAGGGTGATCGCGCGTTCTACCTCGAAGGTTTCAACGGAACGGGCAGCTTCAACATCGACCGCATCGGCCGCGGCAGCCTGCTGGTAAAGACCGTCTGTTTGTCGGTCTTCGGCGGCATCCAGCCCGAACTGCTGGAGCGATACCTGGCCGGTATGGTCAGTTCGCTCGACAACGACGGCCGAATCCAGCGCTTCCAGCTGCTGGTCTACCCCGATCCCGTGGCTTGGCAATGGCGAGATCGCTACCCGGTCAAGGGAGCCCGAGAGGCGGTGCGTAACGTGTTCGACCGGCTGGCAACATTTGACCCCCTGCAGGACGGCGCCCAACCGTCCGACGACTTCGTCAAGTTGCCGTGGCTGTGCTTCGACGACAAGGCTCAGCAGGTCTTCATCGAGTGGGCGACCGACCTGCACCTGACGCGCATCGCGGCCGAACAGAACCCGCTCATGTGCCAGCACTTGGCGAAGTTCGAGAAGCTGTTCTGCTCCCTCGCGCTGATCCTGCATTTGGCGGAGGGGCGCATCGGCCCGGTGCAGAGCGACACGGCTTTGCGCGCAGCAGCCTGGTGCGGCTACCTCGAAGGCCATGCCCGTCGCATCTACGCGCTGGTGGAGGTGGCCAAAGTGTCGGCCGCCCGAACGCTGAGTCGCCGCCTGCTTGCGCGCAAGTTGCCGGCAGACGGGTTCACCGCGCGCGACGTGCTGCGCAAGGGCTGGACGGGCCTGAAGACCACGCTACAGGCTGAAGCCGCACTGGAGGTGCTGGAAGAGTTCGGCTGGGTCGTCGGCAGCGACACCGCCGAGATCGTCGGCCGACCAACCACCAAGTACTACATCAACCCGATGATCTACGGGGGTGCGCCGTGATCGACTGGGCCGCGCGCGCGAAGGCCGAACTTTCCTCAAGTCCTGGGGAGGGTACCGACAGAACCGACGAAAAACCGATTTCGTCGGTTTCGTCAGTACCCGCCGCGGCGTCTGGTCGAAATCCGTCGTCTCCCTGGGCAATTTCGTCGGTTTTGTCGGCAACCCCCACAGCCCTTTCGGCGAATGATGAAGTGCCGCCAGCCGCCATTGCCACCGACGCGCGCAGCAGCGGCAACCCCTACATGACGCCTGAACAAGGCGATGAGTGCCACGAGGGCTGCTGGAACGACGCTGAGATCGAAGCCTTCATGGCTCGAACCAGGCGCTTCAGTGCCGTGGGTCGGGCCGACGCCGAGCACCTGGCGGAACGTCTGACGCTGGGCGACCGCCAAGCCGACGACCGGCGAATATGCATCGAGTGTCGAGAACTCGAAGCCAGCGGCCGCTGTTCAGCAGCCCGACGGGGCGCTTTGGCACGCACCGACCGCCACCTCGAACCGGTCCCACACATTCTCATGCGGTGCCCCGCCTTCAAAGGCATCGATTCCGACCATCGATAGGCAGGAGACCATCACCATGCCCACCCAGGCGATAGACACATCCGAGATCATTCCGTTCCCGGCGACGCCACCTCAAGATCAGACGCGCCCGACGGGCTACGCGAACGTGCGCTTCAATGCCATCAAGCATGGTGTTCTCAGCCGGCACACCGTCCTGGCCCACGAAGACGGCACCGAGTTCGGCGAACTGCTGGCGGCGCTGGTGGCTGAGCACCAGCCCAATGGCCCGACCGAAGCGCATTTGGTCGAAGAGCTGGCGGGTTCCATTTGGCGCAAGCGCCGGGTGCTCCAGGCAGAGGGAGCGTCGATCAACCGTGGTTTGTTGTCGATCGCCAAGACTCGTCACGATCGACCCACCGATCCTGACGGGCCGGCGCGGGCGGCGGTGCCCTTCGAGCCGCAGATGGCCGGTACGAGCTTGAACCACCCCTCCGAACTGGCAGAGGTAGTCCGCGCTACCGCTGCAGAAACGCGCAAGCGCATCGATGAAGCCGAGGCTGATCTGGCGTCGACCATCAGGGCCGCTGAGATCCTGCGCCGCGGTGGTGTACGTGCCTACGACCGGGCAATCCGGGCCTTCACTGAAGGCTACAGCCAGTGGTGGGCCGACAGCCTCGATGACGAAGGGGTCGAGGCCACAGCCGAGTCCCTGGCCAAGTTCATCAATGACGACATGCTGCCGTACAGCCGCCAGGCGGTGATCGAGGCTCAGAACCGCGATGCCATCAAGGCGCAAACCCTGGGCGAAGGGCTGCAGGCGCACCGCCTGGAGAAGCTGAACCGCTACGAAACCCACCTCGATCGCAAGTTCGAGCGCACTTTGGCGATGCTGCTGAAGCTGAAAGAGCTCCGGCGAGGGGTCTGACGTGGGCAACTCGAGCACCGATCACTCAGCCATCGAGTCGGACGATCAGCGAGGCGGGCTGCGGCTTTCTGACCCCTGGTGGGCCCTAACGGCAACTTGGATGTTCCCGAGCTGCCAGATGATTTCGGAAAAATCAGGAGGCCGAAATGGGTGGACGCGGTAGTGGACGCCCGGCGGCTTACCCCAGCAGGCCTACGGCCGAGAACTCGCTGCCCTTGGACATCCGGCACCTGCATCGCAGTGGTGTGCTCGCCCCCGGCCGGGCCTGCCGCTGGCAGTGGACGGTGAATGGTCGGATTCGCGGCTCTATCGAGATTCACGCCGACTTCTCGCAGGTCGAACTGATCTACACGTTCACCGGGCATCAGCGGCCGGCTGAGGACATCCGCCAGGCGGTCCTGCTTGAGAGGACGCCGTGTGCGCTGGGCGGTCATAGGCCGTGGTTCCGCTGCCCAGCCTGCGCAAGACGCGTGGCCGTGATCTACGGTGCTGGGCGCCTGTTCGCATGTCGTCTTTGCAAGGGTCTGCCTTACGCCAGCCAGGGTGAGACCCAGGATGACCGCGCCGCACGGCGGGCCGACCGGATCCGCAAGCAGTTGGGGTGGATGCCGGGCATCTTGAACGAGCCTGGCGTCAAGCCAAGGGGTATGCACTGGCGCACCTTCCGTCGTTTGGTGGGCGAGCACGACGCCTGGGTTGCCATGGCATTGGCGGGCATGAGCAGGCGCCTGGGCTTGATGCACGGGATGCTGGCTGACATTCGCGACCGTATGCACCCTTCCTGAGCGGGCTTGCCAAGGTTGCCGGCCGATACGATGGCGGCATGACGTTCGATCTTTCCGCCATCAACGCCGCGGCAGAACTCATCTCCGATGCTGATGCACTGCTGGTGTGCGCCGGCGCAGGCATGGGCGTCGACAGCGGTCTGCCTGACTTCCGCGGCACGGAGGGCTTCTGGGGCGCCTACCCGGCGCTGGGCCGACGGGGCTTGGAGTTCTACGAGGTAGCTAATCCGCAGACCTTTGAAGCCTACCCCGCGCTGGCATGGGGCTTATACGGGCACTGGCTGGGGTTGTACCGAAGCACCAGACCGCACGCCGGCTTCGACATCCTTCGCCGCTGGGGGGAACAGAAGTGCCAGGGCTACGGCGTCTTCACTTCCAACGTCGACGGGCACTTCCAGCGCGCCGGTTTCGACAGTGCATGGGTGACCGAATGCCATGGCTCGATCCACCACCTGCAGTGCTCGAAGCCGTGCAGCGAGACCACTTGGCCGGCAGACGACTTCGTACCCGAAACCGACGATGCTGCCTGCAAGCTACTCAACGCCCCGCCGACCTGCCCGCGATGCGGCGCCGTGGCGCGGCCGAACAGCCTGATGTTTGGGGATGGCAGCTGGTCCGAACTGCGTGCCCGCGCACAGGAGACACATCTGCGTCGCTGGCGGGAAGGCGCGGGGCGGGTTGTGGTGATCGAACTCGGCGCCGGTACGGCAATACCCCCGGGTGCGGCACTTCAGGCATGCCGCCTTGATCGACCACGACGCCGTCCTGGTACGCATCAACCCGCGCGAGCCAGAAGTGCCGCGTACCCGGGATGTCTCGCTCGCAGGCTCCGCGCTCGCAGTCCTGCAGGCCATCGACGATGCACTGTCCGCCCAGTAGGGGCTGCGAACCACATTGGAAACTGTTTCGCAAATTCGATCTTGCCGGGCGCCGACACCAACGCCCGCCACCGCGCCGGCACCGAGAGTTGCCCGAAACTTGGCCGCAGCGAACGCCACCAACACATTGCCGATACGGATCCCGGGGTGTCCTGACTGGCTCGCACTATGAGCTAGTGCCAGAGCAGACTGGTCACCAAAACAGACCCGCAAACTGGCCGACCACTCCTCATGATGTCCAAGTCCCCAATGCCCGGTGTTCCCAGATCACCTACGAGCGGCGGCAGTCCGGCCCTGTCTCCGCTGGGGCCTCGCCGCCGCTGGTGGCGCCATGCGTTGCTGCAGTTGCAGCAGGCCGCCGCCAACCCTGTCAAGGTGCATCTCAGCGCCGAGTACCGGGTCGTCGAAGTCATGAAGGTGTACGGCCTTCGGATCGAATCTGCGACTGGCCGTCTGACGGGCCTGGAGTTTGAGCTTCAGGATGGCCAAACTCGCAGCCACGACATGCGATACCCCAATGTCTCGCTGACGTCCAGCCCAGCGAGTTCTGAGGTGCTCAGGCGATTCACACAGCGAAATGCCATGGCCTGGGCTTCAGCAGCCGACGCCGCTGCATTGGAGCCCGAAACGATTCGGATCCTGGTGTGGCGGCTGACTCGCATCGTGTGGGCGGTCTGGCAGAAAGATGGAACGCTTGGCTGTCTGCGCCAGTGCGTGGCCGACGCCTTCCAACTGGACTCACTGGTTGTTCGAATCGCTCGCCAGATTGCAGCAGTGCCAGGGCGCCCTGATCTGACCACCGAGGGCGTCTACAACAGGGTGCTGGCCGACCGGCGTGCGTTCTCAATCCTTGACCGCGAGGCGCCGCAGTTGATCCCCCTGTTTGCAGAACTGATGGCAGCTGGGCAATGCACAGACGAACCCAAGCGGGCGCTGCGGCGTGCGCTGCTGGACCGGCTGGGCGCCCCGAGGCACTGGCGTCGCTACCTGGTCATTCCTGCGGAGACGCTGGGTTGGGCACGCACGGCTCCGGAACAGCCCTTCGCAGGGTGCTTGACGGACCTGGCTACGCTCATTGCCCGTATCGACAGCCCCATTACGCCGCCGTTGGATTGGCTGCAGGCACACCTCCATTCCTGTGGCGGTGCTCACCTGATGGTTGGTATGGACCACCAGACGAGGCTCAGGGCTGTCCGCGCGCATGTGGCTGCCTGGGTCCAGGCCGACATGCAGGCGAAGGACCAACTCTTGATCGAGTTGCAGATCGTGCACGACTGGATCGACAGCCAGAACCCCAAGGCCCCGCAGGGCTTGCGGAACTGGTCGTGGTGGATACGGCATGCCTTGGTGTGGGATCAAGCACGCAGGCGCGCCGCCAGTGCCGAGCGTGGTTCAGGTGCGAACGCAGAGGCGCAGGCATGGGTGATGGACGACATCGAGTTCCGTCCGATCCTGAGCGCGGTGGATGCTTACGAGGAAGCACGCGCCATGGCGAACTGCCTGGATCGGTGGCGGGATCTCATCGTCGCAGGCCAAGCGATTGCTTGGTCTGTCCGGGACCGGTCTACCGGGCGCCGAATAGCAACGGCCGGGGCTCGGGACATCGCCGACCGCTGTGTGCAGGTCAAGGGGTTCGCAAACCAGCCACTGCCACCCGAACTCGACCTGCGATTGAGCAGCGAAGCGATGGCATTGCAAAGGCGACGCTTGAACAAGCCCATGGGCGACGTCACGCTGCCCGATGAGTCGAGCAAGACGGGGACGGCACCCGACTTCGATGGTTGCGAAGACGCAGAGCCGCAGCTGTGCGGGGGGCTGATCCTCAGGCCGAGCTTGTTCGACCAGCGCGTGACGGACTATGAGGGCGGCGGCTCGCTGGTCTGGGACTGAGCCGCGGCGCCTGTGGCGTGGTGATTGCGCACTCGGTCTGCCGCCGCGCCACACGACCAGTTGGCAAGGTCAAGAATTCGCACCACGCGGCGCGTGCGCTGGCGTCGCGCGCCGGCTTAAGCCGGGGGTGAACGCGCTGAAGCGGTGAACGAGAATTGCCCTTCACCGACCAGTTTCCAGATGAGCAGCACCGCCCTCACCAACCTGAGCAAGATCGAGGACAGCCTCTGGGAGGCCGCGGACCAACTGCGCGCCAATTCCAAGCTGACCAGTAGCGAGTACTGCATGCCGGTGCTGGGCGTGATCTTCCTGCGCCAGGCCACCAACCGCTACGACGCTGCGCTGGCCGCCATCCAGGCCGACCAGGACGCCGGCCGCATGCCCAAGCGGCCACTGAAGCAGGCCGACTTCAAGCGCCGCCGGGCGTTGATGCTGCCGCCCGAGGCGCACTACACGCACCTCATGACGTCGGCCAGCAGCCTGAACATCGGCAAGGCCCTGGTGGACGCCATGAACGCCATCGAAGCCGATTTCGAGCCACTGCTGAACCAGCTGCCCAAGGAGTACGACCAGTTCGAGGCTCGGTTGCTGGAAGATCTGCTGCGCGTGTTCGACCGCGACGAGCTGCGTCAAGCCTCGGGCGACATGTTCGGCCGAATCTACGAATACTTCCTGATGAAGTTCGCGATGCAGGGCGCGCAGGACAACGGCGAGTTCTTCACGCCGCCTTCGCTGGTGCAGATGATCGTCAACTTCATCGAGCCCGACCATGGTGTGGTGGCCGACCTGGCCTGCGGCTCGGGTGGCATGTTCGTGCAGAGCAGCCACTTCATCGAGCACGACGGTCTGGACACGATGAAGCGCGTCACCTTCTACGGCCAGGAGAAGACGCCGTCCACCATCCGCCTGGCCAAGATGAACCTGGCCGTGCACGGGCTGGAAGGCGACATCCGCGATGCCAACACCTTCTACCAGGACGAGCACCGCCTGCCCGACGGCAGGCCGCTATGGGGCCACTGCGATTTCATGATGGCCAACCCGCCCTTCAACGTGGACAAGGTGGACGCCGCCCGCGTGAAGAACGACCGCCGGCTGCCCTTCGGCCTGCCGGGCGTGAACAAGGCCGGCAAGGTGGGCAATGCCAACTACCTGTGGATCAGCTACTTCCACAGCTACTTGTCGGCCAAGGGCCGCGCCGGCTTTGTGATGTCGTCGCAAGCCAGCAGCGCCGGCCATGGCGAAGCCGAGGTGCGGCGCAAGCTGGTGGAAACGGGCGATGTGGACGTGATGGTGGCCATCCGCCCCAACTTCTTCTACACGCGCACGGTGCCGTGTGAGCTGTGGTTCTATGACCGCGGCAAGCCTGCCGAGCGGCGCGATGCGGTGCTGATGCTTGACGCGCGGCAGGTGTTCCGCAAGGTCACGCGCAAGATCTACGACTTCAGCGCAGAGCAGCTGGCCAACTTGACATCCATCGTCTGGCTGCATCGGGGGCAGACCCCGCGTTTCGAAGCCTTGGTAGCCCAGCACATCAAGGGCGCGGTGGAAGCGGCGAAGGCCTGCTTTGGACCCAGTGGCGAACCCGAGACAGTGGCGCCGTTGCAAACCATCGCGGATGACTACCGAGCCTTGGTAGCGATGGTGCATCCCTACTTGGTGGAAGCTCCGCAGGGTGTCGATGCCGCCATGGCCGGTATCGAGCAACTGAGCGCTAACGTGCAGGCGTTGGCCGCAGCCCATGCCGGGCTTGCGGAGACGCATGCGGCGCGCACCGACTTCCACGCGCGACAACTCCTCCCTTTAGCCGAACAGGCGGACCAGCTGGTGGTGATGCTGGACGCGGCGGTGCGCGAGCAGCTTCGCCTGATGGTCGAGGCCGAACGCCAGCGCCAAGACCGCGAGCGGCCGGCCTGGCCTTCACGCGAAGCCGCCCGAGGCCGGGAACTGAACCGAGTCCGCAAGGCACTCGAAGAATCGCGTGCGGCGGCTGTCGAACAGTTGAAGGCGGTGTGCTACTTCCAACGCAATGCGGCCTGGCTGATCGAGCGCTTCCCGGAGGCGCGCTACTGTGATGTGCAGGGGCTGTGCAAGGCGGTGATGCGAGCTGAGATTGAAGCCGCCGACTGGAGCCTGACACCTGGGCGGTACGTGGGCGTCGCCACGGTAGTGGACGACGAAAACTTCGACTTTACCGAGGCGATGAGAGACATCCACGCTGAGTTGGCAGACTTGAACTTGTCGGCACAACAACTTTCGGTGCGAATCCAAGCCGCCGCTGCGGAGTTGCTTGCATGACATGGCAGGAGTGCCGCCTGGGTGACTTGATGCGGCTACAACGTGGTCACGATTTGCCTTCGCAAGATCGCGAAGATGGCGATGTTCCGGTGGTCTCGTCATCAGGGATCACGGGTCACCACAGCAAAGCGAAGGCCGCCGCTCCTGGCGTTGTCACCGGCCGCTACGGTACCTTGGGAGAAGTGTTCTATCTTGAGCGCAGCTACTGGCCGCTGAACACCGCGCTGTACGTCACCGACTTCAAGGGCAACGATCCGAGGTTCACCGCGTACTTCCTGAAGAACGTACTCACTGACTACCAGAGCGACAAAGCGGCAGTCCCCGGCATTGACCGCAACGTGCTTCACGAGTTGAAGGTTCGGGCACCGGACCTCGTGCAGCAGCTCCGCATCGTGAACGTGCTCGGGGCCTACGACGACCTGATCGACAACAACCGCCGCCGCATTAAGCTGCTGGAAGACTCGGTGCGGCTGCTTTTCGATGAGTGGTTCGTGCGGCTGAGGTTTCCGAGTCATGAACTCTCCGCCATTGTTGACGGCGTACCAGCCGGCTGGACGTGCGAGCCGCTCGGTGACAGCGTGGTGCTTCGTTATGGCAAGGCGCTGAAGGCAGAGGACCGTTCGGCGGGCGGGGATGTTCCGGTGTATGCCTCCAGTGGCGTGGTTGGCACGCACGACAAGGCCATGGTGCCTGGTCCCGCCATCATCGTCGGCAGAAAGGGCAACGTTGGCAGCGTCTTCTGGTGTGCCCGCGATTTTTGGCCGATCGACACGGTGTACTTCGTCGATGCGCAGACCAGTGACCTCTACCTGTACTACGCGCTGAAGACCATGCACTTCATCAGCACCGACGTAGCGGTGCCCGGACTCAATCGTGACTTCGCCCACAGCCGACCTCTGCTGTCGCCACCGGCCGAACTGCGAGCCCGCTTCCTCGACGTAGCCACGTCGATCCATGCGCAGATTGATACGCTGGCGGCGATGAATGACAAGCTCCGCACCGCCCGCGACCTTCTCCTGCCCCGCCTGATGAGCGGCGAACTCACCGTCTGAGCCATGACGCCCGAGAACCAGCACTTCGACCGCAAGTCGCTGCGCAAGGTGACGGGCAAGAGTGCGGCCTGGTCCGAACTGGCGCTGGACTGCGTGGCCTTCGCCAACGCGCAGGGTGGCAGCCTGCTCATCGGCATCGAGGATGGCCAGGAAATGCCGCCGCCGGGGCAGACCCTGCCGCCCGGCTTGGGCGAGACCGTGGCCAGGCGCATGCGTGAGTTGACCGTCAATGTCGAACTGGCGGCGGGTATGACCACCGCGGCCAACGGCGGTGCGTTCATCGACCTGCGCGTGGCGCGTGCGCACGGCGTGGCGTCCACCGCCGACGGCCGCTATGCGCTGCGCATCGGCGACGAAAGCAAGCCGGTGGTAGGCGACGACATCGCACGCTTACTCAACGACCGGCCGGCGCGGCCCTGGGAATCGCTGCCCGTGGCTGGGCTGGCGCGCAGCGCCCTGGACGCGGACAAGTGCGCTGCCTTCGTGGCGGCCGTGCGCGCATCGGCGCGGGTGAAGGACTCGGTCAAGGAAAAATCCACCGACGAATTGCTCGACCACTACGACCTGACCGCCGGCGGCACCGTCACCCACCTGGGCGCCCTGCTGCTGGGCCGCCGTCAAGACCGCGCCCGGCTGGGCACCGCGCCTGTGGTGCAGTGCCTGAAGTACGACGAGCAGGGCGCGAAGGTCAACAAGTGGGTGTGGGACGACCACGGCTTGTCGCCTGTTGAACTGGTGGACGCTGTTTGGCAGGGCGTGCCTGACTTCCGCGAGAGTTACGAATTGCCCGAAGGCCTGTTTCGGCGCAGCGTGCCGGCCTTCGATGAGAAGGTGCTGCGTGAGCTGTTGGTGAACGCGCTCGTACACCGGCCCTACACCCAGCGCGGCGACATCTTCCTGAACCTGCACCCTGACAGGCTGGAAGTGGTGAATGCAGGCCGCCTGCCGCTGGGGGTGACGCCGCAGACCATCCTGCACGACAGCCGGCGCCGCAACGACGGCCTGGCGCGCGTCTTCCACGATCTGGGCTTGATGGAGCGTGAGGGCAGTGGCTTCGACCTGATGTACGAGCGCTTGCTTTCCAGTGGCCGGCCACCGCCAGTTCCTACAGAAGGCATCGACTCGGTCACGGTGACGGTGATGCGGCGCATCGTCAAGCCGCAGGTCATCGCACTGATCGACGACGCCGACCAGCGTTTTCAGTTGAGCCAGCGTGAGCGCATCACGTTGGGCATACTGGCCCAAGCCGATGGCCTGACGGCCATCGATCTCTGTCAGCAAGTCGAGGTGGCTGGCGCTGATGCACTGAAGCCCTGGCTGGGTCGGCTACTGCCGCTGGGTCTGGTGCAAACCTCGGGGCGGACCAAGGGCTTGAGGTACTTCGTCGATCCGGTGCTGTTGCGTGGTGCCAAAGTGCTCACGCTGACGACGCTGACCCGCATTGAGCCCTACCGCCTGCGCGCCCTGATCCTGGAAGACCTGATGCGACACCCTGGTTCGGCCAGCCCCGAGATCAACGCCCGCGTCGGCGCCGAGCTTTCGGTGAAGACGGTGAAGCGGGCTTTGGATGAACTCGTGGCTGCCGGCGATGTGCGTTTTGCAGGCGAGCGTCGTTGGCGCCGCTACAGCCTTGTCTTGCCGGCGGGCGGCCACCAAAAGGACAGATAGCTTCCAATCGCGTGCCACTGCGGCGGACGAAATCGACTTGCCTGCTGCAAGTGCTTGATTCAAAAGCGGAAACTAAAGGACACTGTGAAGCTGATGTCCTTGAGGCGACATCCGTTTGTCCTTGAGGCAACGGGCGGCATGCAAAGAAGACCCTACTGGGCACTGCATGCCTACACACCAACGTTGGGAGGGGTGCGATGAGCGGCCGCGGCTATACGCTTGGCGACTTTACGGCGGACCAGGCTGACGAGCATGTGGTGCTGCAGGCACGCGTCGGTGAAAAAGGCGTACTCACCCAGTCAGATGGATCACCGCTGCCGCTGTTGAAGCCGGGCGCGCTGGTTCAGTTGCGCGTGCGGGCCGCCTTCGTGATGGACAAGGAACAGCGAGCGGTACTCAGCAAGGTTGAGGTGCGAGAACTGCTTCCTCGCGGGCAATCGCTTCTGGCCATTGTGGATACGCGTTGCCTGAGCGATGCCGAGTTTCTGCCAGCTCTCGACCGGGCGGGCTTGGTCGACGTCCTGCATCAGGCCCGGCACGAGGCGCAAAGAATTCGTGACCTCCAGCCCAGCGGCATGGACTTTCGACACCTGCGCGATGAGGGGCCGAAGGCTCATGAGGGTTTGCTGGAAGTGATTCTCTTGGACCACTTGATGGTGGAGCGCAAGGGGCTGAAGACGTTTCGCTTGCAACCCTGCCGCTGTGTGGTTTCTGCACTGAAGCGCCAGCCCGGTGGGCCTGAACATGACTACAGCTTGAACCATGCGCTCACGCGGATATCGGAACAGCTGGAACTGCACCGCATCTCGCACACCGGAAATGTCTTCACGCGATACCTTGTGCCGGATCCCATCGGGACCCGGGTTCATCTGCGCCGGTTGAGTACGCTGCGCGATCGCTTGGTGGGCTGAAGGCGCCGCAGTAGCCATGGCCTACACCGACATCAACAGCGAAGACCGCCTGGTGCAGGCCACCTTTGCCGAGCACCTGGAAAACGAGCTCGGCTGGGAGAGTGTCTACGCCTGGAATCACGAGACCTTCGGCGCTGACGGCACGCTGGGCCGTAAAGACACGCGCGAGGTGGTGCTGGTGCGGGATCTGCGCGCTGCGCTGGTCAGGCTGAACCCGGAACTGCCGCTGGCGGCCATCGACGACGCCGTGGCGGCGCTGACACAGCATGACCCCACGCGGTCTCTGGTGCAGCACAACCGCGGTTTCCATGCGCTGCTGCGCGACGGCGTGCCGGTGCGATGGCGCGACGGTGCCGGGCAGATGCGCCAGACGCAGGCGCGAGTGATCGACTTCCGCGACCCGCTGAACAACCGCTTCCTGGCGGTGCGCGAATTGAAGATCACCGGCCTGCGCACACCCAGCTACAACCGCCGCGCCGACCTGGTGTGTTTCGTCAACGGCCTGCCGTTGGTGTTCATCGAGCTGAAAGCGGTGTACGCGAACGTGCGCGCTGCCTACGAGGGCAACCTCAAGGACTACCTGGACGAGAACGTCATCGCCCACGCCTTCCACTACAACGCCTTCATCGTGGTGAGCAACGGCCACGCGGCGCGCTATGGCTCCGTTACCAGCGGCTGGGACCACTACGCCGAGTGGAAGCGGCTAGAGGAAACCGACAAGGGCAGCGTGGCGGCCGAGGTACTGCTGAACGGCATGCTGGCGCGCAGCCGGCTGCTGGACCTGCTGGAGAACTTCATCGTCTTCGACGAAAGCCGGGCTGGTGCCGTGCGCAAGGTGGTGGCGCGCAACCACCAGGTGATGGGCGTCAACCGTGCCGTGGCTGCGGTGGTGCGGCAAGAAGCGCTGAAGGGGCAGTTTCCGCGGGGCGAGCGGCTGCGCCACCGGGTGGTGACGATTCCGCTGGCTGAACCGTCAGCGGGGGACGTGGAGGCCATGGGCGACGCTGCGAATTCGCCCTCGCTGGCGGTGGTGCATGCGGCCGAAGGCACACCGCGCGGCAGCACGCCCAGAGAGATCACGTTGATAGAGCGCGTGCACCCCGACCTGGGGCGCCTGGGCGTGGTGTGGCACACGCAGGGCAGCGGCAAGTCGTACTCGATGCTGTTCTTCGCTGAGAAGGTTCGCCGCACCGTGCCGGGCAACTTCACCTTCCTGCTGATGACCGACCGCAACGACCTGGACAGCCAGATCTACAAGACTTTCGTCGGCTGCGGCGTGGTGCCGCCCAGTACGCCGCGTGCCGAGTCGGGCGAGGCGCTGATGGGCCTGCTGGGCCAGAACCACCGCTATGTCTTCAGCCTGATCCACAAGTTCAACCAGGATGTAGCGCCCGATGAGCCCTACAGCGAGCGCGACGACATCATCGTGATCTCGGACGAAGCGCACCGCACGCAGGCCGGCCGCTTGGCGCGCAACATGCGCGTCGCGCTGCCCAACGCGGCCTTCATCGGCTTCACCGGGACGCCGCTGTTCAAGAACGACAACCTGACCAAGCGCATCTTTGGCGGGTACGTCTCGCGCTACGACTTCAAGCGGTCGGAGGAAGACGGCGCCACGGTGAAGCTGGTTTACGAAAACCGCGGCGAGAAGCTGGGGGTGGCGCGCAAGGATCTGAACGAGAAGATCGCGACTGCCATCGAGAAAGCCAACCTCGATCCTGATCAGGAGGCCAAGCTTCAGAAGCTGCTGGGCCAGGACTACGAGGTCATCACCGCCGACGACCGGTTGCTGAAGATCGCGCAGGACTTCGTCGAGCACTGCGCTGCGCGCTGGGAAGCGGGCAAGGCGATGCTGGTGTGCATCGACAAGGTGACCTGTGCGCGCATGCTGGCGATGGTCAAGCCGCTTTGGTTGGCGAAGGCTGAAAGGGTGCAGCAGGCGGCCGATGACAAGCAGGCTGAGATCGACGCGACCGTAGACGTCGAACTGCGCCAGCAACTGCATGCCCAACGCGACCGCTTGCTGGCGCAGGCGCAGTGGCTGGACGAGACGATCCTGGGATTGATCGTCAGCGAGGCGCAGGGCGAGGTGGCGGAGTTCAATCGCTGGGGCTTCGACATCATTCCGCACCGCGCTCTGATGAAGCAGGGCTTCGAAACGCCCGACGGTAAGCGGGTGGATGTGGAGACCGCCTACAAGGACCCGAAGCACCCCTTCCGCGTGGCGGTGGTGTGCGCCATGTGGCTGACCGGCTTTGACGTGGAGTGCCTGTCGACGTTGTACATCGACAAGCCAATGAAGGCACACACGCTGATGCAGGCCATCGCCCGCGCCAACCGGCGCTTCCCGGGCAAGGATTTCGGCCTGGTGGTGGACTACAACGGCATGCTGGCCAGCCTGCGCGCCGCGCTGGCGCAGTACGCGCTGGGTGACGACACCGCCGGCGCACCTGAGATCGTGGCGCCCTTGCAGGCGCGAGTGGCCGCGTTGGACGACGCCATCGCTGAAGTCGAGTCGTTCCTGCGCCTGCGAGGCTTCGAACCGAACCGGCTGATCGGTGCCAAGGGCTTCACGCGCATTGCGGCACTGGCCGACGCAGTGGAGGCCATCAACTCCCCCGCGTCCCCCGCTGCCGCATCCCAGCCCGCCACGCCGGCAGGGGGCGATCAGCCCGCCGGCGCGGATCACTCACGGCAGCGATTTGAGATCCTGGCCCGGGCGATCTTCCTGCGCTTCAAGGCGCTGGTGACCGAGCCTACGGTGCACTTGTATGCCGAGCGGCACGACAACATCGAGGCGATCTACAAGAAGCTGTCGGAGAAGCGCGACGACGCCGACATCACGGACCTGCTGAAGGCGTTGCAGCGGATCGTCAACGAGGCGATCAGGGCCGACGCACCTGGCGCCGACCAGGCGCAGGGCTTGACCGTGGATCTGTCGCAGATCGATCTGGAGAAGCTGCGCGACGAGTTCGCCAAGAAGGTGAAGCACAAGGCCACCGCGATCGAGGACATACGCAAGCTGGTCGAGCGCAAGCTGGCGCTGCTGCTGGCCCAGAACCCGACGCGCATGGACTTCGAGGTCAAGTACCGCGAGATCGTGGCGGCGTACAACATGGACAAGGACCGGGCGACGATCGAGGAGATCTTCGCCAAGCTGATGGCCTTGTCGAAGGGCATGGACGACGAGCAGCGCCGCGCCGTGCGCGAGGGCCTGAGCGAGAACGAGCTGGCCATCTTCGACCTGATGCAGAAGACCACCCTGGCCGCCACCGAGCGCGAGCGCATCAAGCAGTCCAGCCGGGAGCTGCTGGCCGAGCTGCTGCGCATCATCGCGCCGCTGGACCAGTGGACGGAGAAGGAGCAGACGCGGGCGGAGGTGGAGACTGTCATCCTCGACCGGGTCTTCTTGCTGCCGGAACCGCCCTATACGCCCGACGACAAGGACGCGATGGCGAAGATGCTGTACGAGCATGTATGGCAGCAGAGCCTCGTGGGTAGGATGGGCGGGGCGGCTTTGGGGAATCGTTGATCAACGCGCGTTCAGCGATCGCCGGCCCAACGCTATTCGCCGTCACGGTTGCTCAAGCTTGGTGTGGACAAGTGAGCCGGCATGACCACGGGTTGCCGCACGGCAGTCAGATGAGCTCGGCCGCCTGTCTCAGGAACAGCGCGGTTTGCACGAGCCCGTTGCGCTCCAGCGCGTCTGCGAAATCCATCGCCGTACACTCCGGCTTTCTGCGCCTCGCGCGCATCTTCTTGAACGCAGGCAGCACCAGCAAGGCGTCCAGGTCCAGTTGCGCCACGAGGAACGAGTCAGGATGTAGCGCCTCGATACCCAGCGGTCCGAGCACAGACTCTGGGAAGTCGGCGAGGTTAGTCGTCACGATGCAGTCCGCGTGCCCGGCTATTGCCGCCGCGAGGACGTGTCGGTCGTTCTCATCAGGCAGCTGTAAGCAGGACTCCAATGGTGCCCAAGCTGACTCTAGGACCTGCCAGTCCGGACAGGCCTCTCGCATGCAGTCCCTGCGCACGTTGAATGTCCCTGGCGGCACGCCTTTCTCGCCTTCAAGGCTCCGGGTCCACTCCTCTTCGATTCGCTCGGTCCACTTCGGCGCGTAGATGCGCGTGGTGGCCACGCTCATTAAGGCGTCGCATACGGCAATTGGGAACAGGACGCACGCGTCTAGCAGCGCTGTGTAGCGGGCGTGTCCAGCCATGCTCTCTAGCCTTCAGAACCTCAGCAGCGCCTTCGGCTCAGTAGTCGAGCCCAAGTTCGCTTGCGTCCTGGGCCATGCGCTCGAGTGCGGACTCTTGCTGAGCGCGCATCTCCATGGCGTAAATCAGCAGGTCCTCGTAGAGCACGCGTCGGTGTGTGCCGACCTTGCGGTGCTTGAGGCGGCCGGCCTCGATTTCCTTGATGACGAACGGGCGCGATACGTTCAAGAAGTTGGCTGCCTCCATCGTGGAAAGTTCTTGCTTCTGCGGCATCAGCAGTACGGGACGGCGCTGTGCCATCAACCCAAGAGCCTGTCCGATGAACCTGAGTACCTTGGGTGGTACGTTCACGGTCGGCGCTGAGCCATCCTCGCTGACGAGCTGAATGCTCGTAGCTTTGGAGTGGTCGAGAGAAGCCATCACGACCCGTTGTGCAGCTTGTGCCATCGCTGCCTCTTCCTGAGTCAGCTCCGGCGATAGAAGCCGCTCTAGTTGAGCAGATGTCATCGCGCGTCTCCGTTGGTTCACAGGCACCACGAAGCGGACAAACTTCCGATGTTTGAGGCATCTGCGCAGTGCGCATTTAATGTACGACATAAACGCAACAAACGCAGCAGACGCTTCCGGCGAAGACCCTCACTCTGGGGGGCATACGTCACAGTCGTTGCTCTCGCCAGCGCCAGATTCATGGTGCTACGCAGGGAAAGACCCTCCGTCGAGCGCTAGACCTTGGCTGTAGTCCTGAATTGATCAAGCAGCCCTGTGCGCTGTTACAGCCTGAGGCGCAGGCTTCTCTTCGACCTTCGGCTTGAAGTCGATCCCGGCCTGACCAAGCATCCAGGCTTCAATGCGCTCATGCCACATCCGCAATAAGTCGAGCGGGCGCACCCGGTAGTGCTTCTCGGCAATGGCGCTGGGCTTGTGGCCCTGAATCTGCGCCACCACGCCCACGGGCACCTCCACCCACTCCGACAGCGTTCCGAAGGACCGGCGTAAACCGTGCAGGGTGACGTGGGGCAAGCCCGCGATCTTGAGTGCCCGGGTGTGGTTCGCCCGCGCGTCTTGTAACCGGCCACTTGCTGCGCCGGGGCTGGTGAAGGCGTAGGGGTTCTTCGGCCGACGCGGCAACCATGACAGCAGGTGTGCGACGTAGGGGGTGAGCGGAATGGTGCGTTCGCCCTCGACCTTGTCGCGAATGCGCAGCGCCTTCCACTGGAAGTCGACGTCGTCCCAGCGCAGGCCCGCCAGTTCCTCACGGCGCGCGCCGGTCAGGAGCAGGGTCTGCAGGTAAGCAGCAGCGACCGGGTTGCCATCACCGCGCACGGCCTTGAACCATTCGGCCAGTTGCTCCCGCTGCAGGGAGTCCGTCTTTGCGGCCGGCTTGCCGAGCTTTTCGCGCGTCTTCTTGCTGCGGCAGGCGCCAGGCTGGGCCATCAAGCGGTAGTCGTCGCTCTCGGCGCACCAGTTCAGGAAGGCTCGCAGCAAGCGAAAGCCCAGCAGGGCACGCGCCGGGCGGGCCCTCGTCTCGCGCGTCACCCATGACTGCACGGCGGCGGCGTCGATCTCGGCCAGCGGGCGGGCCAGGAGCGGGCGCAGCGGGCCGACGATGGTCTTACCCTCAGCGCGTTTTCGCTGCCTGCCGCCCTCGGTGGCGAAAGCCAGGTGGTCGGCGTGGTTCCGCACGCTCCAGTGCGGCTTGCGCTCGGCACAGTAGACCTCCCACGCCATGAGACCAGTGACTTCGAGCCGTTGGCGCGCGGCCTTGTCCGCGTCACGGACGGCGCGATCGCTGGCCTCCTGTTCCGCACGTTCGCGGCGCGGGTCTTTGCCTTCGTCGATGAGTCGCTGCAGGCGGCGGGCCTGCTCTTGGGCCTTGGGGATCGTGTACACGCCCGTGCCGTCTTCGCTGATGGGCTCGCCGATGGTGAGGCGAACGGTCTGCCCGTCACGCAGGCGACCCTGGAAGATGTAGGCGCGTGCGCCCTGGGCCGTGACCCGCAGCCCCAAGCCCGGCGCCTTCGAGTCCCAAAGGAAGGCTTGGGTCTTGCCATCAGGGCAGGTGAAGTCGGCCAGCCGGCCGGCAGTGAAGTTGACTTTGGCCACGTCCGCATCCTCCGATGCGCTCACCCGCAAACCCATGTAAGCAGCCGTGTAAGCACATTCTAGGCATTCATATCAACGCCGTCCAACGTTAGGCGAAGGCCGGGATCCCTGATGAATGCTTGATTTCCTAGGAGGATGTGGGAAATCTCAACACGTCGAAACTTCCGCGAGTACGTCATCTCGCATATTGAAAATCCGCGTGTCGGTGGTTCGATTCTGCCCCAGGCCACCAAAATTCAAGAATGGAATCAACGGGTTAGCGGCTTCGGCCCCTAGCCCGTTAGCCTTTTTGGCGCCGCTCCACCAGGCCGCCCGACCCCGGGCTGCAGCGCTTGCACAGCGCAGACTGCCGTCGCTCAGCCACTTCGCTTTGCGGCCAGCATCCATCCAGCTGTTGCACCAGGCTGCGCGGCTGGACCGGGCTGGGCTTGACCTGGCTGGCCCGGCTTGGCAGGCCCTGTTCCGCCCGGCTAGCATGGGTTTCGTCGTACGGTTGGAAAGGACATTGCAGATGTTTGCCACACGAGCGTTCTGGGCCTGCTGGCTGCGCGGGCTGTTCCTGGGGCTGCTGCCCGGTCTGCTGTGGGCTGCTGCCCCGGCCGCACAGGCCGCTGAAGACGGCTGGCGCGACTGTGCCCGCGAAGGGGAAGTCTGCCGCGTCGCCACGCGCGCGCTGGTGCGCTATGGCGTGCCGGGCAGCTGGGCCACGCGGTCGGTGCGCGGCGACGTGATGTGCAGCAACGAAGCCTTTGGTGACCCTGCGCCCAACACGCCCAAGCGCTGCGAAATCGCCGGTAGCTTTGGCGGTAGCGGGGGCAGCAGTGGTGGTGGCAGCGCCAGCAGCGACTGGGTGTTCTGCGCCCCTGAAGGCGAGACCTGCCGCTTTCGTGGCGCTTCCGAAGTGCGCTTTGGCGACGGCAACCGCTTCACCACCCGCCGCGCTTATGGCAGCGTGCGCTGCGACGTCACGGACTTCGGCGACCCGGTGTACGGCGTCACCAAGCATTGCGAAGTGCGGCGCGAAGCCGCGATCGCGGGCGGCGGCTGGGGCGGCTCAGGCGGCAGCAGCAGCAATTGGCGCTACTGCGCGGCCGAAGGGCAGACCTGCCGGGTGAACGGCCGCGTGCAGGTACGCTTTGGTGACGGGCAGCGCTTCGCCACGCGCACCGTCAGCGGCGAAGTCAGCTGCAGCACCAGCGTCTTTGGCGACCCGTCCTATGGCCAGGTCAAGCACTGCGAAGTGCAGGCCAGCGGCTGGGGTGGCAGTGGCGAGAGCACGGCCTGGAACCGCTGCGCGCGCGAAGGCGAACGCTGCAACGTCAGCGGCCGCGTGCAGGTGCGTTACGGCACCCTGGGCCGCTACTACTACCGCGACGTCTGGGGCGGGGTGAACTGCGACAGCAACAACTTCGGCGGCGACCCCTACCCGAACCGCGTGAAGACCTGCGAGATCCGGCGCTAGGCCCGCGCCTTCAGCTGGCCAGCGCCTTGCGCGCGCGGTGCAGGCGCACGAACAGGTTCTGTTCGCTGATCTGCAGCGTGTGGCAGACCTCGGCGCTGCTGCGTTCGTGCAGCAGCCGCAGTTCCACCACCTGGCGCAGCTTGGGCGGTAGCGCGGCGATGCGGTGCAGCGCAGCGGCCAGCTGCTGGCGCTGTTCTGCCACTTCTTCGGGGCGCGGCCGCGGGCAGGTCAGGCTGTCGTAGGCCCCGGCCTGCGGGCCATCGCTGCCGTCGTCGTCGAAGCTGGCGCCGTCCAGGCTGTCGTGGCCGCTGCGCTGGCGCACCAGGTCGACGATCTTGTGCTTCAGGATGCCCACCAGCCAGCTGCGCAGCGCGCTGCGCCCGCCGAAGCTGGCGCGGCCTGTGACCACGGCTTCGAACACGTCGTGCACCAGGTCTTCGGCCAGCGCCGGGTCCAGCAGCCGGCGGCGCGCGTACTGCACCAGGAAGGGCCGGTGCGGCGCCAGGTCGCCCCAGGCCACGGGCAGGGCGGGGCCGGCCGCCAGGCCCTGGGGGGCGGCGTAGGCAGGGCGGGCGGCGGGAACGGCGGGAACGGCGGTATGGGCGGCGGTGTGCATGGTCGGGGCTCTGGGGTGGGCGATGACTACACTGTCGCGGCCGGCCATCGCAGGTTGCTCACCGAAGATCACAGCCACATCACATCGCCCCCACAGGCCAGCAAACGGCGCCCGGTTTGTCAGACTGGAGCGGCCCAGACGACCCTCAGCCCATGCCCGCGCACATCCTTGTGGCCGAAGACCAGGCCGACATCCGCGACTTGATCGTGCTGAACCTGCAGCAGGCCGGCTACCGCGTGCAGGCCGTGGCCGATGGCACGGCCGCGCTGGCCAGCCAGGCCGAAGAAGCGCACGACCTGCTGCTGCTGGACCTGATGCTGCCCGGCATGGACGGGCTGGACGTGTGCAAGGCGCTGCGCGGACGCGGTCGCGCCACGCCCATCCTGATGCTGACCGCCAAGAGCACCGAACTCGACCGCGTGCTGGGCCTGGAACTGGGCGCAGACGACTACCTGACCAAGCCCTTTTCGATGGCCGAGCTGCTGGCCCGCGTGAAGGCCCTCCTGCGCCGCGCCGAACTGCTGCGCGCCGCCGCGCTGGCCCCGGCCGCACCCGCCCAGGTGCTGCGCAACGGCGCGCTGGAACTGCTGCCCAGCCGGCGTGAAGCGCGCGTGGGTGGCCGGGCGCTGGACTTCACGGCGCTGGAATTCGACCTGCTCTTGCACTTCACCAGCCACCCGGGCCGGGTGTTTTCACGCGCGCAGCTGCTGGACGCCGTCTGGGGCTACACGCACGAAGGCTACGAACACACCGTCACCACCCACATCAACCGCCTGCGCGCCAAACTCGAAGCCGACCCGATGCAGCCGCAGTTCATCCTGACGGTGCGCGGCGCGGGCTACAAGATGCGCGACGCGCCGGGATGAAGCCCCCAAGCCTGAGCGTGGAAGCAGGCGCGACCGGGCGAACCGGCATGAGTGTGCGAAGCGGCATGAGCGTTCGCGTGCGCCTGGCGCTGGCCGTGCTGCTGACGGGCGTGCTCACAGCCGCGGGCGTGATCGTCACCCTGGCGCTGGCCTTCCAGCGCTTCGAGCAAGAGAACGCCTACCTGCGTGCCGACGCATTCCTGGCCCGCGTGGTGGCGCAGTACGACGATCTGCTGGACGTGCACGACCGCAGCCCCGACAGCTTCCGCCAGTTCCTGGGCAGCCTGCTGCTGTTCGAACCCGACAGCCAGCTCTACCTGCTGGCGGCCGACGGCAGCGTGCTCGCCCACACCGGGCAGGCCCAGTTGGCGCCGGGCTTCAAGGTGGCGCTGGCGCCGGTGCAACAGTCGGCGGCGGCCTCGAACGACGCCCAGGCGAGCCGTCGTGCGCCCTTCGTGATGGGCGACGACCCCGAGCGCATGGACGCCGACGCCGTGGTCGCCGCGCGCGCGCTGCGCCGGCCGCTGATCCGCGCTGCCGAGCCCGTGGCCGGCTACCTGTACCTGGTGTGCCGCAAGCCCGGCCTGCCAGGTACCGGCCAGGCGTTGTTCCGCAGCAGCCTGGCCGGGCCGGCGCTGGCGGCGGTGGCCGCGCTCATCGTGCTGGGCTCGCTGCTGGCGGCCTGGATCATCGGCACCGTCACGCGGCCGCTGCGCGTGCTCAGCGACGAAGTCGCCCGCGCGGCGCGCGACGGCTTCAGCAGCGCCGCCGCCAGCCCGCATCAGCCAGCGCCCGTGGCCGGGGACGACGAGTTCAGCCGCCTGCGGCAGGGCTTCCGGGCCCTGCTGGCCACGCTGCGCACGCAGTGGGACGCGCTGCAGCGCATGGACCACTTCCGGCGTGAAAGCGTGTCCAACCTCTCGCACGACCTGCGCAGCCCGCTCACCGCCACCGTGGCCTGCCTGGAAACGCTGGAACAGCGCTGGGCCGGCGACAGCGCGCGCGCCGCCGACCAGCACCTGGTGCAGGTGGCGCTGCGCAACACGAGCAATGCCGCGGGTATGGTTCGTTCGCTGGGCGACCTGGCGCTGCTGGACGAGCCCGAGTTCAAGCTGAAGCCCATCCGGCTGGACCTGGCCGAGGTGCTGGACGACATCGCGCTGCGCTTTGCCGAACGCGCGCAGCAGCAGGGCGTGGCGCTGCATTTCGAAGCGCAGGGCAGCGCGGTGCCCGTGGCCGCGGTCGACGTCGAGCTGTTCGAACGTGCAGTGGCCAACCTGCTGGACAACGCGCTGAAGTTCACCCCGGCGGGCGGCCAGGTGGTGCTGACCGCCGGCTTGGCGGCGGGCCATGACGTCGAGGCCGGCCGCGTTCAGGTGGCCGTGACCGACACGGGCGCCGGCATCGCGCCCGAAGAACTGCCCCATCTCTTCGACCGCCTGTATCAGGCGCGCCAAAGCGTGGCGCCAGCCACCAGCGAAGGGGGCAAGGGCCTGGGCCTGGCGATCGTCAAGCGCATCGTGGAACTGCATGGCGGGACGGTAGACGTGGCCAGTACCGTGGGGCAGGGCACCACCGTCAGGCTCTCGTTGCCAGGGGCTTGAGACGGGCTGCCCCGTCGGTAGACCTGACGGGGCCGTTGGAACTTGCTTTGGGCCGCAGCTCTGGCGCCAGGCCGTCGGGGTGGTCGCCGCGACCCCACTGCACGGGCGTCACCGCCAAGTCCGGGTGGGCCTGGTTGGCCTGGATCACGAAGTCCACGAACACCCGCACCCGCGCGGGCAACTGGCGGTCGGGGTAGTGCAGGAACAGGTGCAGCCCCTGGGGCGCGCGCTCGGGCCACACCATCTGCAGCGTGCCGTCGCGCAGGAAGGGCAGTGCCATGACGATGGGCACCTGGGCCACGCCCAGACCGGCTGCGCAGGCGGCGGTCAGGGTCAGGAAGTCGTTGCAGCGCAAAGGGCCGCCCAGCGGCAGCACCTCATGGCCTGCGCCGTTCTGCAGGCGCCAGGGCGCGGCCTGGTGGTCGCCGCCGCGCTTCAAGCCCAGGCCGTGCAGGCGCGCCAGTTCGGCCGCTTCGGGCAGGGGCCCGCGGGCCAGGAAGCTGGGGGAAGCGCACAGCACCAATTGCAGCGGGCCCAGCGGCCTGGCCACGAAAGCCGCGTCCTGCATCGGCCCCACGCGGATGCCCACGTCGAAGCGGCCGGCCACCAGGTCGGTGACCTGTTCCGAGCATTCGATGTCAAGTTCCACCTTCGGGTACTGCGCATGAAAGGCCCCCAGGCTGGGCGCGAGGTAAGCGCGCACGAAGGGGGACACCGCCGTCACACGCACCACGCCTTCGGGCTCGCCTGCGGCGTCACGCGAACCCCGGAAGGCCGCGTCCAGCTGTTCCAGCGGGGCTTCGCAACGCGCCAGCAGGGCCGCGCCTTCGGCGGTCAGCGACAGGTGCCGCGTCGTACGCGCGAACAGGCGCACCTTCAGCTGTGCCTCCAGTCGCGCCACGTTGCGGCTGACTGCCACCGACGACACGCCCAACACCTCGGCCGCTTTCACGAAGCTGCCCGAGCGCGCAGTCTGCACGAAGCTGACCATGCCGCGCAAGCTTTCCATGCACCCACCCTTGTCGTCTGCTGAAAGCCTTGATTCTTAACCTGATGTTGGTTCAGTTCCAGCCGCCATCGGCGTTGTGGGCGTGCGGCGGGCTGCCTAGAGTGCCTGGCATGGGCTGCACCGGCCCCGCAACAGCCGCTTCAGAAAGGCGCAAACCCATGCTGCACAGCCAAAGCAAGCCCACCCCCACACGCAGGTGGCACCTGTCGGCCCTGGCCGCCGCATGCGGGTGGTGCGCCCTCAGCCTGGGGCCCAGCGCCCATGCTGCCGACCTGACGGTCGACGTGCTGGGTGTCGCCAGTGCCGAGGGCAGCCTGGGCTGCGCGCTGTTCAGCCGCAGCGCGGCCGGGCAATTCCCATTGGCCCAGGAAGCCGCCACCCGTGTGCGCAACCCGGCCAGGCCCGGGGCGATGCAATGCGTGTTCCGCGACCTCCCCGCCGGCGAGTACGCCGTGTCGGCCGCCCACGACCTGAACGGCAACGGCCAGACCGACCGCAACTTCGTGGGCCTGCCCATCGAGCCCTGGGCGGTGTCGAACAACGTGCGGCCCACTTTGCGGGCGCCACGATTTTCCGAGGCCGCGTTCACGCTGGCCGCCACCGACACCCTGCGCATCGAACTGCGCTTGCAACGCTGAAGGCGCGCGTCCATGAGCATCCTGTCCGCCCTGCCCGTCAACCCCATCCTGCCCATCAACTTGCTGCTCGGCTACGCCATCTTCCTGACCGCGCTGCGCATCTACGTCTGGCCGCGGCTGGCCACGCTGTCGCCCGTGACCTTGCTCACGCCCATCCTGCTGCTGCACGCCGGGCGTGAGCTGGGGCTGATGTTCCTGTTCGAAGGCGCCACCAAGCCCGGCATGCCAGCCGCGTTCGCGGTACCGGCCGCGTGGGGCGACCTGGCCGCGGCCGTGTTGGCCGTCATCGCGCTGCGCGCCGTGCGCACGGGCGCTGCGTCGGCACGCACCTGGGTCTGGGTGTTCAACCTGTTCGGCACGGCCGACCTGTTGAATGCCATCGCGATGGCCGTCATCCACCAGTCGGCCCCTTACCTGGGGGCCGCTTACTGGATTCCGGCCTTCTGGGTGCCCCTGCTGCTGGCCACCCACACGCTGGTCTTCGTGTACCTGCTGCGCCACTGGCGCAAGCCGGCAGGGGCCTTGGCCGGCGGCACCGCACGGGCTTGATCGCCCCGTCAGGCTGCGGCCCGTGGCTAGTCACCAGATGCGAACCCGGTCCGCCGGCTGGCGCCACATGGCATCGCCCGGGCGGGTACCGAAGGCCTTGTGGAAGGCGTCCAGGTTCATCAGCGGCGCGTAACCCCGTACCACGCTGTTGGCGTGGTAGTCGGTTGTGGCCCGCACGCGGATCAGTTCTTCGCGGGCCTTGTAGATCCACAGCTGCGACCACGCGACGAAGCAGCGCTGGTCGGTGCTCAAGCCGTCAACCTGGGGCTGCGGCTTGCCCTTGAACTTCTCCTTCAAAGCCCGGTGGAGCGCCGCATGCGCCATCGTGATGCCGCCCAGGTCGGCGGTGTTTTCGCCCAGCGTCAGCGCCCCGTCCACCTTCAGGCCGGGCAGCAGCTGGAACTGGTTGAACTGCGCCACCAGCAGGTCGTTGCGCTTCTTGAATTCGGCCCTGGCCTCAGGTGTCCACCAGTCCCGCACGTTGCCCTCGGCGTCGAACTTGCCACCGAAGTTGTCGAAGCCGTGCGTCAGCTCGTGGCCGACCACCGCGCCCATGGTGCAGTAGTTCACCACCGGGTCGGCGCCGGGCGTGTAGAACGGCGGCTGCGAGATGGCGGCGGTGATGTCGATGCCATTGAGCTGCGGGTCGTAAGCCGCGTTGACGGACGTCGGCGTGGTGTGGCCCACCTCGGCGAAGCGTTCGCGCACCGCCGGCTGGCCGACCGTGGCCAGGTTGCGCTGCAGCCGGAACGCAGCCAGGCGATGGTTGTTGCCCAGGTGGTCGTCGGCGCGGATGTCCACGCCGCTGAAGTCGATCCAGCGCTGCGGGTAGCCGACCTGGATGTCGATCTTGGCCAGCTTGGCCAGCGCAGCGGCGCGGGTCGGCGCATCCAGCCACGGGTTGGTCTTCAGGCGCTGTTCGAACTCGGCCTTGATATGGCCCACCATCTGCGTGATCTCGCGGCGTGTGGTGTCGGTGTAGTACTGCTGCACGTACAACTGCGACATCGGGTGGTACAGCTGCATCGTCAGCGTCTGCACCGCCTGCCGCTCCAGCGGCAGCGATGTGGCCAGGCCGTCGCGCTGGCGCTGGTAGTCCTGGCTCAACTGGAACCACGGCTGGCCCAGCCCGTCGGCGTTCAGCGCCAGCACCCACCAGCGCAGCAGCGTCTGCACGTCCTGCGCAGGCCGGCTGGCCAGCAGCTGCTGCGTCGCCTTGGCCGCGCCGATGTCGTACACCTGCACCCGGGCGGGCAGCGTCAGCCCGGCTTCCGCCGCCATCGCGCGCAAGTCGAGCGCGGGGATGAGGGCCTGCGCCTCGTCCACCGACAGCAGGTTGTAGATCAGCGATGGTTCGTACAGCTGCAGCGGCTTCAAGCGCTTCGCTGCCAGCTCGGCTTCCATGGCCAGGATGGTGCGCGCCTTGGCGGCCGCGACTTCGGGTGCATCGCCCAGCTGCTGGTGCAGGCGGGAGATGTAGCCGACGTACAGGTCGCGGACGTTCTGGCTGGCCGGGTCGCGGTACTGGTCCTGCTGCAGCTGCAGGTCGCCAAACTGCAGGGACAGCTGCGTACGGCGGCTGTCCTGGAAGTCGGGCACCACCAGCAGGTTGAACAGCGGCGAGCTGCCGGTGCTGGCCTGCAGCCGCACCGACAGCCGGGCCAGGTCGGCCGGCCCGCTGGCACGCGCGGCCGCGTCCAGGTCGGCCTGCAGCGGCTGCAGGCCGGCGGCGTCGCGTTGCCGCAGGTCCAGCGCGGCGCGGTAGAAGTCGCCCACCTGCTGCGACGGGCTGCCCTTGGGCGCTGTGCCCTGGCTGGCCTGCACCGCCAGCCGCTGCAGCTGGCCATCCAGGTTGGCGCCCAGCAGCGAAAAACCGCCGATGTCGGACTCGGCATCGGGGATCTTCAGCCGTTTCAGCCAGTTGCCGTTGGCATAGGCGTAGAAGTCCTGGCGCGGGTCCACGCTGCGGTCCATGTGGCTGATGGAAAAGCCGATCGCCTGGGCGGGCGCATGGGCGCTGGGCTTGGCGGGCCGGTGGATCACGTCGGCCATGGGCGGGCCGGCGAGCGTCAGGGAACCCGACAGGCACAGGACGACGGCGGCGGCGATCTGCTTCATGGGCTCTCCTTCGTGGCCTTCACTGTGACGAGCCTGCGCATCGGCCACAAGCCATAAAACGCATTCGGCTGCAGCCGCAGGACCGGCGCCGGGCCCTGCTCACCCCCCCCCGTCCCGCTGGCGCCGCTGGCGGCCCTACAGCCCCGCCGCCGCCTTGGCCCGCAGCTTGGCGTTGATGTAGGCGCCGTGCGGCACGTGCAGCAGGTCCGACACGCGCCACAGCACATGCTGTTCGTGTGCCGCCAGTTCACCGTCGGCATAGGCCACGGCCCACATCGCTTCGACCATGCGCACCTTGTCTTCGAAGCTCAGCCGGTCGTTCAGCGCCGACGTGAAGGCGTGGAAGTCGGTGGCCTGCTGGGCCGTGGTCTCGGCCAGGGCCAGCAGCTGGGCCCCTTCGTCGTCGGGCAGGTCGAACTTGCGTTTCAGCGCCGCCAGCACAGACGTGCGTTCGGCCGCGCCCAGGCTGGCGTCGGCCCGCATCACTTCCACCAGCAGCACGGCGGTGGCCAGCTGCAGGCGGTGCGTGGGGTCGCTGCTGCCGTACGGGCCGGCAGCCGCAGCGCCGGCGGGTGGCAGCAGGCGGTCGAACAGGTCTTTCAGGCTAGTCAGCATGGGTGGCAGGGCTTGAAGCTGGGGTGTCGGAAATGGTCGCAGTGGCCGCGGTGGCCGGCGTGCTGCCCGCGCCCAGATCCCAGAACAGGCCGGCCATGATCTGCAGCGCTTCGCGCGCCACCGGGGCCAGCAGGTGTTCGTCGGGGGCGTGCTGGCAGCAGCCGGCGTAGCTGTGCGGCACCCACACCGTGGGCAGGCCCAGGATGTCGGCGAACACGTCGTTCGGCAGGCTGCCCCCCAGGTTGGGCAGCAGCACGGGCGCACTGCCGGTGCTGTGTTCGATCGATGCCAGGCACCAGCGCACCCAGGGGCTGCCCGGGTCCAGCCGGGTGGCGGCCATCACCTCGCCGGCCTGCACCTGCACGTCCGTGATGCCGTGCGCGGCCAGGTGCGCCTGCACGTGGCTGGCCAGGTGCGCGATGTCGGTGCCGGGCACGAAGCGCATGTGCAGGTGCGCCTGTGCGGTGGGCGGGATGGCGTTGACGGGGAAGTCGGGGTTGCCGGTGCGCATGGCCAGCACTTCCAGCGTGTTCCAGGCGATCACGCGTTCCGCGGGTGTCAGCCCGGGCTCGCCCCAGTCGGTGTCCACCGCCGGGTCGCCCGGGTCGCCGCCGAACTGCAGGCCGGCCAGCGCCGCGCGCACGTTGGCCGGCACCGGTGGCGGGCGCAGCGCGGGCACCTGGATGACGCCGCGGCTGTCCACCAGGCAGGCGATGGCATGCGCCAGCACCACGCCCGGGTTGCGCAGCAGGCCGCCCCAGTTGCCACTGTGGTGCGCACCTTCGCGCAGGTTCAGGCTGAGGGTGAAGTTGGCCATCCCGCGCGAGCCCAGGAAGACGGTGGCCCGGTCGCTGCGGTAGCGTGGGCCGTCGCTGGCGATCAGCACGTCGCCGGCCAGTTCGCTGCGGTGTTCAGCGCAGAACGCGGCCAGGCCGGGCGAACCGGTTTCTTCCGACATCTCGAACAGCCAGGTGATGTTGAAGCCCAGCCCGCGCCCTTCGGCCTGGCGTGCGGCCAGCACCTGCGCAAGGGCTGCGATGTTGATGCTGTGCTGCCCCTTGTTGTCGGCCGTGCCGCGGCCGTACAGGCGCGGGCCTTCTGCGGCCAGCTGCCAGGGGCCCTGGCCGCGCGTCCAGGCCTTGTCCTGGCCGCGCACCACGTCGCCGTGGCCGTACATCAGCACGGTGGGCAGGGCGGCGTCTTCGATGCGCCGCGCGATCATCAACGGCCCGCCGCCCGGCACCGGGTTGGCGTGGCTGCGGCAGGCAAAGCCCAGGGCGGCCAGGGTGGGGGCGAGTTCGTCGTCCAGGTAAGCCTGCAGCACCGGGCCGGCGGCCGGGTTCTGGCTTTCGGTGGGCCAGGCCACGCGGCGCGCCAGGTCGCGCGCGAAGCTGCCGCTGTCCAGGTGCGCGGCGGCGGCGGCCAGCACGGCCTGGCGCGGCGTGGGCATCGCTGCTGCGTCCGCGGCCCCGGCCCTGTCCATCAGGGCTTGCTCACCAGTTCGAAATGCTCCACCACCGGCGGCGCGGCGAAGAACGGGCCGACGATGGCGCGCCATTCGGCAAACAACGGCCCGCCGCGGAAGCCCACGGTGTGGTCTTCCAGCGTGGCCCAGAAGATCTGCAGCACGTAGCGTTCAGGACTTTCGATGCCGCGGTTGACCTTGGCACCGTGAAAGCCCTGGGCGCGGCTGACGACGCTGGCAATGCCGTGCTGGATGGCAACTTCGAATTCGGCCTGGCGGCCGGGCTGGATGCGGATGTCAGCAAGTTCCAGAATCATGATCAGGTCTCTAGAGTGGGCAGGCCGGTGGATGAGTCTAGGATGTTGCCGTGAGCCATGCTGAATTGAACGCCACCGGGCCCGACACAGAAGCTCTGCGCCTGCAGGCGCTGCGCGACCTGTTGGTGCTGGACACCGCCCCGGAACCCCTGTTCGACGACTTGGCGCGCATGGCCAGCGACATCTGCCAGGTGCCGGTGGCGCTGCTGAGCCTGGTCGACGCCGAACGCCAGTGGTTCAAGGCCAATCTGGGCCTGCCGGGGCCGAACGAGACGCCGCGCGACATCGCCTTCTGCGCCCACGCGATAGAGGGCGACACGCTGTTCGAGGTGCCCGACGCCAGCGCCGACCCGCGCTTTGCCCACAACCCGCTGGTGACCGGTGCGCCCCAGATCCGCTTTTACGCCGGGGCGCCGCTGGTGCTGCCCGACGGCGCGCGTGTGGGCACGCTGTGCGTGATCGACCGCACGCCGCGCAAGCTGGACGCCGCACAGGCCCTGCAGCTGCAGCAGCTGGCGCGCCTGGCCACCCAGGCCCTGCTGATGCGCCGCGACCTGGTGACGCGCAGCCTGGCGGTGCGCACGCGCTACGAACAGGCGCTGGCCGAAAGCGAGACACGCTATCGCGCCCTGGTTGAAGACCAGGACGAACTGGTGTCGCTGGCGCGCCCCGACGGCAGCCTGGTGTTCGTCAACGCCGCCTATGCGCAGCACTTCGGCACTACCCCGGCGCGCATGGTGGGCAGTAACCTGTACGACTACATCGACCCGGCCGACCGCGAAAGCGTGCGCCAGCGCATGGCCGCCGTGCTGTCGGAAGGCGAGGCCGTGAAGAGCGAAAACCGCATGCTGGCCGCCGACGGGCGCGAACTGTGGGTGGCCTGGACCAACCGCGTGCAGCGCCACGGCCAGGGCGCGCCGCTGCTGCATTCGGTGGGGCGCGACATCACCGGCCAACGGCAGGCCGAACAGGCCCTGCGCGCCAGCCAGGCCTTCCTGGCGCGCACCGGCCGCGTGGCGGGCGTGGGCGGCTGGGAACTGGACCTGCAGACCCAGGCCCTGCGCTGGTCTGAAGAAACCCGCCGCATCCACGGTGTGGGGCCGGACTACGTGCCCACGGTGGAAAGCGCCATTGCCTTTTACGCGCCCGAAGCGCGGGCGCAGATCGAAGCCGCGGTGCAGCGCGGCATGCAGGAAGCCGAGGGCTGGGACCTGGAGCTGCCCTTCTGCACCGCCGACGGGCGCGCGATCTGGGTGCGCGCCGCAGGCGAAGTCGAGTTCGAAAACGGCCAGCCGCGCCGCCTGCTGGGGGCTTTCCAGGACATCACCGAACGCCATGAACTGCAGCGCCTGCTGCAGCGCCAGACCGGCACTCTGCGCGCCGTGCTGGACGCTCTGCCGGCCGTGGTGTCGGTGATGGAACCCGATGGCCGCTACCGCTTCGTCAACACCGCGTTCGAGCAATGGGTGGGGCAGCCGCGCAGCGCCGTGCTGGGCTGCAGCACGGAAGCCGTGGTGGGCGCGGCCATGGCCGCACACAGCGCGCCCTGGGTGCAGCGCGTGCAGGCCGGCGAGACCGTGAGCTTCGAGATCGACGACCCGCTGCGCACCGACGCCGCCGGCCGGCCGCGCCATCTGCTGGTGAGCCTGGTGCCCCTGCACGCGCCCGAAGGCGGCATCGACGGCTACCTGTCGATGGCGCAAGACGTGACCCGCCAGCGCCAGGAAGCCGTGCGCCTGCTGCAGCTGGCGCAGCGCGACCCGCTGACCGGCCTGCTGAACCGGCGCGGGCTGTTCGAACACTTCAGCAGCCTGCTGGCGCAGGGCGACCTGCCTGGCCTGGCCCTGCTGTGCGTGGACCTGGACCACTTCAAGCCTGTGAACGACCAGTACGGCCATGCGGTGGGCGACCAGGTGCTGCAAGCCGTGGCCCAGCGCCTGCAGCGCCTGGTGCGGCCCAGCGACGCAGTGGCGCGCGTGGGGGGCGACGAATTCGTGCTGCTGCTGGCGGGCGTGCGCCAGATCGCCCATGCCGGCGCCGTGGCCGACAAGATCGTGCAGGCCGTGGCAGCACCGGTGCCGCTGGGTGCCGTCACGTTGCGGGTGGGGGCCAGCGTCGGGCTGGCGCTGGGCGCGGTGCCGGGTGTGCCGGCCGAAACCGCCTGGGCAGAATTGCAGGCCAGGGCTGATTCGCGCCTGTATGAGGCCAAGGCCGCAGGCCGCGGGCGCGTCGTGGGGGCGGAAGATGGCGACGAAGGCGCCGGCCTTGCGCCGGGGCCCGGTGTGTCAGACCTGTAGCAGCGGCTTCAGAAAGCGCCCCGTGTGACTGCCCTCAAACGCCGCCACGTCTTCCGGCGTGCCGGCCACCAGCACGCGCCCGCCGCCGCTGCCGCCTTCGGGCCCCATGTCGATCAGCCAGTCAGCGGTCTTGATCACGTCCAGGTTGTGCTCGATCACGACGATGGTGTTGCCGGCGTTGCGCAGCTGGTGCAGCACCGTCAGCAGCATCTGGATGTCGTGGAAGTGCAGCCCGGTGGTGGG
>JAIXRN010000050.1 GCA_027485165.1 Rubrivivax sp. | reverse complement strand
GGCCCCTTCCGCTCATGTCCCCCGCCAGCGCGTTGCGTGCCAGCATTTCTGTTCGGCACCGCGCTGGCTCCTCCTTGACTTCGCTCCAGGGGCCACCCAAGCCCCGCAGCCTGGCAACATGGCACCGTGCCACCAGCAGCGTGCCAGCCGCCTGCCTGGGAACGACCGCGTTGCTGCGCGGCCAGTGGCGCGGCACCACATCGCCGGGCTGCGGCAGTCGGGTAGCCCCCGCAGCGAAGTCAAGGAGGAGCCAGCGCAGTGGCCTGCAGGACTGTTGGCCTGCAAGGCGCTGGCGGGGGACATGAGCGGAGGGGGCTACCCGACTGACGTAGCCCCGGGGACCAAGTCGGCACGCCGACAGGAACCCAGCGGACGACCCTGTGCCTCTCACGCCGCCACCCTCAGCTTCGGGTCCAGCGCATCGCGCAGGCCGTCCCCCATCAGGTTGATGGCCAGCACGGTGAACAGGATGGTCAGGCCGGGGATGGTCACCACCCAGGGGGCGCGTTCGATGTAGTCGCGCGCAGCGCTGAGCATGCTGCCCCATTCGGGGATAGGGGCCTGCACGCCCAGGCCCAAGAAGCCCAGGGCGGCGGTTTCCAGGATGGCGCTGCTGAAGGACAGCGTGGCGTTGACGATCAGCGGGGCCAAGCAGTTGGGCAGCACGGTGTCGAACATCAACCGTAGCGTGCCGGCGCCAGCCACGCGGCTGGCAGTGACGTAGTCCTTGGACAGCTCGGCCAGGGCCGAGCCGCGCACCAGCCGAACATAGCCCGGCAGCGAACCCACCGCGATGGCGATGACGGTGTTGACCAGGCCCGGGCCCAGGATGGTGATGACGCAGATCGCCAGCAGCAGGCCGGGCAGGGCCAGCAGGATGTCCATCGTGCGCATGATCACGGGCGAGAGCCAGCGCTGGAAGAAGGCCGCCAGCAGGCCCAGCACCACGCCAGGCACCAGTGCCAGCAGCACGGCAGCCAGGCCAATCCAGAGGCTGATGCGCGCGCCGTGCAGCAGCCGGCTCAGCAGGCAGCGGCCCAGTTCGTCGGTGCCGAACGGGAACTGCGCCAGGCCGCCGGCCTGCCACACGGGCGGCGTCAGCAGGTGGTCACGGAACTGCTGGATGGGGTCGTGCGGAGCCAGCCAGGGCGCCAGCAGCGCGGCCAGCACGATGGCGCTGAAGAACACGAAGGCCAGCAGTGCACCGCGGTTGGCAGCGAAGGCCGTGGCGAAGGCGCGCGCGGGCGATGGTGGCTGCCGCAGCGTGGCCACGGCGGCCGTCATGCTGCAGCCCAGGGATCGTGCAAGCGCAGGCCGCAGCCTTCGAAGGCTGCCTGGTTGCGCGTGGCGAGCGCCGCCTTGCGCGCGGTGGCGATGGCAGCGATCTGGGCGTCGAATTGCGAGATCGGCCGTCCCGCAGCGCGGCGCCCCGCCACGATGGCGGCATAGGCGGTGGCCGCAGCGTCGTCGAAAGGCCAGATGCGGCCCTGGAAGTCGACTTCGAACAGGGCCCGCACGGCGGCTTCCAGCTGCCGGCGGCGCGCGCCGGCCGGTAGCAGCTTCGCGCCCAGCAGCATCTCTGCCTGCGTGACGGCACTGACGACCAGGCCGTCAGCCGGCTGGCGGCTGAACCAGGCCAGCACCTGCGGCGCGGGCTGCTGGCGCAGCAGCTCGGACAGCACGTTGGTGTCCAGGACGATGCTCAAGGCCGCCGCCGCGCCTGTTGGCGCCGAGTCGCGGGCCCGGAAACGGCCGCCAGGCTGGAACTGCCTTCCTGGAAGAGGCCTGCGTCACGCACGGGTTCACGCTGCGGGATCGGCAGCTCCACATCGCCCAGGCCGCCGAAACGCGCGCGGATGCGCGCCGCCAGATCGGGCGCGCCACCCTGCGGCTGCAGCGCACGCCGCAGGATCTGCCGCGCTTCTTCTTCCATGCTGTGCCCCTGCTGGGCCGCGCGTACCCGCAGGTCTTGCTTCAGGCTGTCTTCCAGGTCTCGGATCGTCAGCGTGGCCATGGCTTGGGCAGATGATGCAGTGAAGAGGTGGCTCAGTGTAGTCAATGCCAGCATTGACTGCAAAGCCATCAATGCCCGCCCCGTAGGCGCGGGTTGACCACGCCGTACAGCAGGTCCACCAGCAGGTTGACGGCGATGAAGGTCAGGGCCGACACCAGGATGCCGGCCTGCACCACCGGGTAGTCGCGTCGGGCAATCGCGTCGATCAACCACTTGCCGATGCCCGGCCAGCTGAAGATGGTTTCCGTTAGCACCGCGCCGCCCAGCAGGCTGCCCACCTGCAGGCCCAGCACGGTGATGACGGGGATCAGCGCGTTGCGCAGGCCGTGCCCCAGCACCACGCGCGCCGGGCTCAGGCCCTTGGCGCGTGCGGTGCGCATGTAGTCTTCGCGCAGCACGTCCAGCAGGGCACTGCGCGTCATGCGTGCCACCACGGCCATGGGGATGGTGCCCAGCACCAAGGCCGGCAGGGCCAGGTGCAGCAGGGCCGATGTGAAGGACCCGGGCTCTTCGCCGCGCCAGCTGGCCAGTGCGCTGTCGATGAGCATGAAGCCAGTGACGGGGTTGACGTCGTATTCGATGCCCACCCGGCCCGACACCGGCGTCCATTCCAGCCCGACGCTGAAGAACATGATCAGGATCAGGCCCCACCAGAACACCGGCATGCTGTTGCCCACGGTGGCCAGCGCCATCACGGCCTGGTCGAACCACGAACCGCGCTTCAGCGCCGCCGCCATGCCCAGTGGCAGGCCCAGGGCCAGGGCCAGCAGCAGGGCTGCGCCGGCCAGTTCGATGGTGGCCGGGAACAGCACGGCGAATTCCGCCGCCACGCTTTCCCGCGTCACCAGGCTGTTGCCCAGGTCGCCCTGCAGCAGGCCGCCCACATAGCGCAGGTACTGCACATGCAGCGGCTGGTCCAGGCCCAGCTGCGCCATCAGCGCGGCGTGCGCGGCGGGGTCGAGCTGGCGTTCGCCCACCATCACCTCGATCGGGTCGCCGGGTACCAGGCGGATCAAGGCGAAGGCTACGAGGGTGACGCCGATGAGCGTCGGCACCAAGGTGGCCAGCCGTTGCAGCAGGGTCGTCAGCACGTGCGGGTGGGTCCTGGCCGATCGCGCCCGGAAGAGCCGCCCTCACGCCGCAAACCCAGCAGGTGAGGGTGCGGGTTCGGGCGCGGCGCCGCGACTTCAGCCGGCGCCACGGGCCCGGGCGGTGGTCAGAAGAAGCGGTACTGTGCCGTCAGCACGAACGAGCGCCCGCGCGGGTCGCCCACCCGCGGTTCCCAGCTGCTGCCTGCGCCGGTGGCGCTGTCGTACGCCACCGAGAAGGGCGGGTCCGTGTCCAGCAGGTTCTTCACCACGCCCGTGAGCGTGAGGTTCTTGATGCCGGTGTAGGTGACGCCCAGGTTGTAGGTGATGTAGTCGGCGACCTTGGGGTTCCAGTTCGGCGGGTTCACGCGGCCTGCCAGCACGCCGGGCAGTACCTGGTCGTTGTAGCCGCTGCGGAAGGTCTGGCTGATCGTGCTGCTCCAGTCACCGCGGCGGTAGGTCAGGCCGGCGCTGTGCTTCCAGCGCAAGCCCAGATCGCCGGCAACCGTCCAGCGCCCCACTTCACTGGGGCCCCAGCCGGCGGTGGGGACCACGCGCGAGCGCTTTTTCAGCAGGTAGGTGCCGTCCAGCGTGGCCGTCCAGCGCGCGCCCAGCGCGTTGAAGCCGCCGCGCAGGTTCACTTCCACACCCGTTGTCTCGGTCTCGCCCGCGTTGATGACGCGCTGGTCGACGGCGATCAGGGTACCCGCTGCGTTGCGGATGAAGCGCTCGGGGAACAGCCGGTAGTTGTCGATCAGCTGTGTCAGCGACAGTGTCTGGATCGTGCCGTCGCGCTTGATGCTCCACCAGTCCATGCCGACGCTGAACAGGGGCGTAGGCTCCCAGATGAAGCCGGCCGATGCCATCTTGGCTTCTTCAGGCCCGAGGTCGGTCTTGCCGCCGTTGATGATGACGGCGGCCCGGTCGATGAAGGCGCAGCCGGGTTCGGTTGTGTTGGGCCGGCCGCCCGGGCAGGTGAGCGGGTCCACCAGGGTCGTGCCGGTGAACAGCGACTCGGAAACGCCGTTGTACAGCTGGTTGAAGGTGGGTACCCGGAAGCCGGTGCTGTAGGAACCCCGCACCAGGAACTCGCCCGAGGGCTTCCACAGGGCCGAGACCTTGGGGTTGGTCGTGGTGCCGAAGCCGTCGTATTCATCGCGGCGCACCGCCAGCGTGACTTCCACGCCCTTGACAACGGGCAGCAGCAGTTCGCCGTACACCGCCTTCACGTCGCGCTTCACGCCCGACAGGACGTTGCCCTGGTCGAAAGGCGCGGCCAGCACCACGCGCTGGGCGGCGGCGGCCCGCTCGTCGCCGTTGAACTTGTATTCCTCACTGCGGAAGTCCACGCCGACAGCCGCCATCGCATCGCCAGCCGGCAGGGCGAAGACCTTGCCGCTGGCGCTGGCGTCGATCTGCGTGACCGTGAACTTGCCGCCGTACAGCACCGTGCCCCGGGCCGATGCTTCTTCCAGGGCGGCCAGGCCGTCGGCGCTCTGCGTCTGGCCGGGCTGCAGGAAGATGTTCACGCGCCCGCTGTTCAGCGCCGGGATGATGCCGGGGCCGCCGTCGCTGGCGCCGGTGGCCGTGGTGCCGCGGAAGTAGTAACCACCGCCCAGCGTGGACTTGGCTTCGCTGACGGCCTGCAGGGCGCCGGCGCGGTAGTCCCAGCCACCGAACAGCGGGCCATCGGCGCTCAGTGCCCAGCGCCGGGTGTCGGCCTCGGTGTCGATCTCGCGCGGGCCGCATTCGATGCAGCGCCAGCGGTAGGCCAGGGACTGGCCGCGCTGCGCTTCGGTGAAGCGGCCGGGGAAGGCGGCCTGCAGGGCATTGAACACCAGGTCATAGCTGGCCTGCGACGCGCTGTTGCGCGGGTAGCGCAGTTGCTGGGTGGTGGTGTTGGGCAAGAGCTGCAGGTTCGAGAAACGCCGGGCCGATTCGGTGCGCGACCCCACGAATTCAGCAGCCAGCAGGTGTTCGCCCAGCTTGAGCGTGCCGCGCATCACGAGGTTGGTGCCGGTCACGGGCTGTTGCAGCACGGCCGCCCGCCCTGTGTCCCAGGCGCAGGACAAGGCCGCGCTGGGTGTGTTCCACAGCAGTTCCTCGTAAGGCGCCTGGCCGGGGATGCTGCCGCAGCCTGGCTGGCCGGGCAGGTCCAGCACGTTCAGGCCCCCGGATGCGCTCTGCGTCGTGCCGGGCACGTTCGGAAACGCGGCGGCGTTCGGGAACAGCGTGCCGGCCAGCGGAAAAATCGTGGCGAACGGCGTGCCGCGTGTGTCCACGCTCAGGCCACGGTCGGTCTGGAAGGTGTTGACGAAGTCGCGCTGGTCGCCCCGCAGCGCCTTGTTCTCGCGCACGTTCAGGGTGGCCAGCAGGTTGTAGCCATCGGTGTCCAGATTGCCCAGCCCGCCGACCACGGCCCCGCTGTAGATGTTGCCGCCGCCGGCCTGCGTGATGTCGACCGTGGCCCGCACCAGCGCGCCCGTGAAGTTGGTGCGCAGGATGAAGTTGATGACGCCGCCGATGGCGTCGGTGCCGTAGATGGCGCTGGCGCCGTCCTTCAGGATTTCGATGCGCTCGATCGCCGCCATCGGAATCTGGTTCAGGTCGACCGTGCCGCCGTTCAGGCCGTGCGCCGCCAGGCGGCGGCCGTTCAGCAGCACCAGCGTGGCGTTGCTGCCCTGGCCGCGCAGGTTAGCGCTGGTGGCGCCGTTGTTGCCGCGCTGGTCCGGGCCCGCTGCCACATCGGCATTGGAAGCCAGGTTGTCCAGGCCGTTGCCGTTGGTGGACAGCTCCATCACCACCTGCTCGGCGCTGGTGATGCCCTGGCGGTCGAGTTCGGCGGCGGTGATGACCTGGATCGGCAGTGCGCCTTCGGTGGCGATGCGCTTGATGCTGGACCCGGTGATGGTGATGCGTTGCGGCTGGGTGTTTTGCGCCAGCGTGTGCGTGGCCAGTCCGGCCAGTGCCAGGCCGGTGACTAGGGAAAGCAGCTTCATCGGGGGCGTTCCTCGCGGGGTGTGTGGGCGCTGGCCGGCGCGTCCGGCCGGCAGGCCCTTATGGATTGGCGAAACAAAGCAGACACAGTGTTGTGGCGGAGTTTCTGCGCCGCCATCGGGAAATGCCACTGTGCTGGCCCAGATTGGGGCGTCCGGCGGACCAGCCGCAGCGTGGAAGCAACACCCGGGCCGGCCTGTGTGAACATCGCGCCCCATGTCGTCGCACCCTCTTCCTGACGCGCCCGCTGCCATGCCCGCTGCCGCTGCCGCGGCCCAGCCCACGGCCCAGCCCGTTCCCCCGGCCCGCCCCTGGCGCTGGATCCCCACGCTCTATTTCGGCCAGGGCCTGCCCTACGTGGTGGTGATGACGCTGGCCGTCGTCATGTACAAGAACCTGGGCCTGAGCAACACCGACATCGCGCTCTACACCAGCTGGCTCTACCTGCCCTGGGTGGTGAAGCCGCTGTGGGCGCCCGTGGTGGACCTGCTGGGCCGCAAGCGCGGCTGGATCGTGGGCCTGCAGTTCGCCATCGGCGTGGCCTTCGCGCTGGTGGCGCTGACGCTGCCGGGCCCGAAGATGCTGCAGATGACGCTGGCCGTGTTCTGGTTGATGGCATTCGCCAGCGCCACGCACGACATCGCCGCCGACGGCTTTTACATGCTGGCGCTGCCGCAGCGCACGCAGGCCGCCTTTGTGGGCGTGCGCAGCACCTTCTACCGGCTGGCGATGATCGGCGGCCAGGGCGGGCTGGTCTACCTGGCCGGCTGGCTGCAGGAAAGCACGGGCAGTGTGGTGAGCGCCTGGCAGATGGTGTTCTGGGCCCTGGCGGCGGTGTTCACGGTTGGCGCGGCCTTCCATTTCTGGGCCCTGCCGCGGCCGGCGCGCGATGTGCCCGTGCCGCGCGGCCAGCACTTCTGGGCCGACTTCTTCAAGGTCTTCGCCGCCTTCTTCGCCAAGCCCGAGATCGGCCGCATCCTGGCCTTCCTGCTGCTGTACCGCTTCGCCGAAGCCCAGCTGCTGAAGCTGGTGACGCCCTTCATGCTGGACCCGGTGGCCGCTGGCGGCCTGGGGCTGAAGACGCAGGACGTGGGCATCGCCTACGGCACCGTGGGCATTGGCGCACTCACGCTGGGCGGGCTGCTGGGCGGCTGGGTGATCTCGCGCTTCGGCCTGAAGCGCGTGCTGTGGCCGCTGGTGCTGTGCATGCACGTGCCCAACACCGTGTTCGTGGCGCTGGCGGTGTGGCAGCCGGGCAGCCTGTGGTTGGTCAGCGCAGCCGTGGCCACGGAACAGTTCGGCTACGGCTTCGGCTTCACCGCGTACATGGTGTTCATGCTGATGGTGGCCGGTGGCGCAGACGGCAGTGCGGTGCACAAGACCGCGCACTACGCGCTGTGTACCGGCTTCATGGCGCTGGGCATGATGATCCCGGGCATGTGGTCGGGCTGGCTGCAGGACCAGCTGGGCTACGTCAACTTCTTCATCTGGGCTTGCGTGGCCACGCTGCCGTCGTTCCTGGCCGCGGCCTGGATCCGCATCGACCCCGAGTTCGGCCGCAAGGACACCTGATGGTCACCTCACCCACCTTCTGGCGCGCGGCACAGGCCGCCCTGGCAGCCGCTGGCCTGGCCTTGCTGGCGGGTTGCGCCAGCGCCCCGCCGCCGCTGCCGGCCAGCGCGCTGCGCGACTTCGCGCCGCTGGTGGTGACACCTGCGCGCCTGGCCGCCGTGCAGACCACGCCCGAGCGTTTCAGCCAGATGGGCGGCATGACGCCGGCGCAGATGGAAGCCCGCACGCGTGAATTCGCCGACGTGCGCGTGGGCCACTTCATGGGCGTGCCCAGCGGGTGGGCAAAGCGGCCGGTGAAGATCCACCACCGCAGCTACCTGCACCGGCAGGAAAGCCGCGGCGGCATCGTGCTGGTGCCCGGCTTCACCGAAGGTCTGGCCCACTACCAGGAACTGGTGCACGACCTGGTGGCCAACGGCTACAGCGTCTACATCCACGACCACCGCGGCCAGGGCTTTTCCACCCGTTTGCTGGCCGACGCGGCCGAGGGCGACAAGGGCCATATCGACCAGTTCGACCACCTGGTGGCCGACCTGGCCAGCTTCGCGCTTCAGGTGCAGGCCCAGCGCACCGGCAACCCGCGCCCGCTGTTCGCGCTGGCGCATTCGATGGGCGGCGCCGTGCTGGCCCTGCACTTGGCCCGTGCGGGCGACGCCACACCGCTGGCCGCCGCCGCGCTGGTGACGCCGATGTTCGAGCCGACCATCGGCCAGACCGGCCTGGGCGCGCGCCTGGACCGCGCCGCCGCGCGCTGGTGCGACGGGCTCGCGGCGCGCCTGCCCTTTCAGCTGCCGGGCCTGTCGGCCCAGCGCGCGGCGGGCCAGGGCTTCGACGCGGCGCGCGCGGCGTTCGAAGCGTCCAGCACCAAGCAGGACAACGACCTCAGCCACAGCGTGCCGCGGCTGATGCGGCGCTGGGCCGACCGGGCATCGGCCTGCACCGACACGTCGGCGCCCGAACACTGCGGCCATGCCGACGCGAAGGTGGAAGGCCCGACGCTGCGCTGGGTGAGCCAGGCCTGCAGCGCTGCGCGCGAAGCGCGCGGGCCGGGGGCGGCGGCTGTCACGCGGCCGGTGCTGCTGATCAACGGCGGGCAGGACACGGTGGTGGAAGCCGATGCGCAGCGCGAGTTCTGCAGCCGCGCCCCCGGCTGCGTGGGGCAGACGATGCCTGGCGCGCGGCACGGCCTGCTGTTCGAGACCGATGACCTGCGCACGCCGGCGCTGGCGCAGATGCTGGGCTTCTTCGACTGCGTGCGCGGCGGGGGCCGCCGTTGCGGATGACGGGCCCCCAAGCTCGCTGGCGCTCGCTACCCCCCAGGGGGGCCGTTCTTCAGTGGCTGTGGGCTCAGGGGGCCGTCACGGCTTCGTCGCCCAGCACCGCGGCTTCGAAGGCGTGCAGCGAAGGCAGCCCGCCCGTGTGCAGGAACAGCACGCGTTCGCTGGCCGCAATGACGCCTTCGCGCGCCAGGCCGATCAGCCCGGCCATGATCTTGCCGGTGTAGACCGGATCCAGCAGCAGGCCTTCACTGCGCGCCAGCATCTGCACCGCTTCCACCATGCGCCGGTTGGGCACGCTGTACTTGGGCTGCCAGTAGCCGCCTACGCTGACCACCGATTCGCGCGGCACGTGCAGGCCCAGGCCCAGCAGGTCGCACACGGCCTGGGTTTCCTTCCACACCAGGGGTTCCTGGTCGGCAGGGTCGCGGCTGACGCCGATGCCGGTGATGGGGATGTCGATGCGGTTGCCCAGGAAGCCCGCCAGCAGCCCGCCGTGCGTGCCCGAACTGCCCGAGCCCACCACCACGCGGTCGAAGCGCAGGCCGGCGTCGAAGCACTGCTGCTGCAGTTCCTGCGCGCAGGCCACGTAGCCCAGCCCGCCCAGCGCGTTGCTGCCGCCGCCGGGGATGATGTAGCCCTTGCGGCCCTTCGCCTGCAGTTCGTCGGCCACGGCCTGCATGGCCGCGCCCATGGCCGTGCCGGCGGGCACCACGGTGATGGCTTCCACGCCCATCAGCCGGAACATGAAATGGTTGCCGCTGCCCTGCGCGTCGTAACTGCCGGGCACGCGTTCTTCAATGACGAAGCGGCACTGCAGGCCTTCGCGCGCGGCGGCGGCCAGGGTGATGCGGCAGTGGTTGCTCTGCGGTGCGCCGCAGGTGACCAGCGTGTCGGCGCCCTGGGCCAGCGCGTCGGCGACCAGGAATTCCAGCTTGCGCGTCTTGTTGCCGCCCGGAAACAGGCCCAGCATGTCGTCGCGCTTGACCCAGACCTCCGGGCCCCGGCCGCCCGGGCAGGTCTGTGCCAGCAGGGCTGAAAAGCGCGGCAGCGGTTCCAGCGCGGTGGCGTGGGCGGTGTAGCGGCGGCGGGGGAAGCGGGACAGGTCCAAGGCGGCGGTCTTCTGCTGGTGGATGTCGTGGCGGGCGAAGGCGCCGCGCTCAGCGCCGCAGCAGACCGTTCAGCAGGCCGTCGATGTTGCCCAGCGCCGCCAGGTCGTTGCCCTGGGGGATCTGGCCGCTGGGGGTGAGGCGGTCCACCACCTCGGGCAGCAGCTGGCTCATCTGGCCGGCCACTTCGCCAGGTGCCAGGCCCAGCTGCTGGGCCAGCTGGGCGATGGTGTCGCCGCCGAAGACCTGCGAGATCTGGTCGGGTGACACGGGCTGGTTCTGGCCTGTGCCCACCCAGCTTTGCGCGGCGTCGCCCAGGCCCGCGCGGCTGAACTGTTCCAGCAGGGCGCCCAGGCCTCCGCCCAAGTTCCCTGGGTTGCCCTGGCCGCCGCCCGACTGCGCCAGGCCGCCCAGGATGGCCCCCAGCCCGCCCAAGCCACCGCCTGCGCCTTGCCCACCACCGCCCAAGCCGCCCAGCATGGCCCCCAGGCCGCCCAGCCCACCGCCGCCTTGCGCGCTGGCGCCGCCGCCTTGCATCAACATGCCCAGGATGGCCTGCACCAGCACGGCCTGGGTGTTGCCCCCGCCGCCGCCTGCCCCGTTACCGCCAGCCTGCGAACCCAGGGCACCAATGACCGAATCGAGCAAACCCATGTGCAACTCCTGTTGGTGAAGAAAGGCTGGCAAACCGTGCCGGCGCATGTCGGCGAGTGTCAGCGAACATCGGTGAGTTTCGGCGTTGAGGCCGGCTTTGTCAGCCCACCCTCGGCCCGTTGCCAGCCAGTGAAAACCATGCCAGCAGGGCCAGGGGTGCGGTATCGGCGCGCAGCGTGCGCGGCCCCAGGCTCACGGGCAGGAAGCCTGCGGCGCGGGCGGCGTCTTCTTCGGCCGCGGCCAGGCCGCCTTCCGGGCCGCTCAGTGCCAGCACCACGGCGCCTGGGGCGGGCCCGGGCACCGAAGGCAGCGCCCAGCCCGAGGCCTGCACGCCAGCGGCCAAGGGCAGGGCGTCCGTGCGCAGGCTGAGCACCAGGCGCAGGGTGGCGCTGGCGGGGGCCGCAGCCTTGGGCAGGCCAGCCAGCCAGGCCGGCAATGCCAGCACGGACGCGATGGCCGGCACGCGGGCCCGGCCGCTTTGTTCACACGCGGCTTCGGCCACGGCCTGCCAGTGTTCGCGCTTGCGCTCGGCGCGCTCGCCGGCCAGGCGCAGCACGGCGCGTTCGCACAGCAGGGGCTGCACGCCGGCCACGCCCAGTTCGGTGGCCTTTTCCACCACGGTGTCCATGCGTTCGTTGGCCGGCATGCCCACTGCCAGGTGCACGGCCACGGGCCCTTCGGTGGCCACGGGCTGGGGCTGGCCCACATGCACGTCCACGCTGCTGCGGCCCACGCGCAGCACCTGGGCCGGCCAGTCGCAGCCCCGGCCGTCGAACAGCCACAGCGCGCTGCCCGGCTGTACCCGCCGCACCTGGGCGTGGCGGGCCGCGCCGGGCGGCAGGGCCAGGTCGGTGTCGGCCTGCAGCGGGCCGGGCACGAAAAAGCGCATCGGCGGCCTGCTCTTCAGTCGGCCAGCGTGGCTTCCACCGCCAGGGCGGTGGCGGCCAGCGCGGCGTCGTGCCCGCCAGGGGCGGCCAGCATCAGTCCCACGGGCAGTTCGCCTGCGGCCTGGCACGGCAGGCTGAAGGCGCAGCCGTCCAGGAAGTTGGTGGTGAAGGTATTGCGCAGCAGCAGCCGGTTGGCGGCAAAGAAGGCCTCGTCGCTGTCCACCAGCGGCTGCAGGGGCGGGGCGACGATGGGCACGGTGGGGCAGACGTAAGCGTCGAAGCCCGCCAGCCGCGCGGTGACGCGGCTCACCCAGGCCTGCCGGCGCTGGCGCATGCGGATGTAGTCGGCCGCTGTCACGCCCTCGCCCGGGGCGATGCGGCTGGCCACGCGCGGGTCGAATTCGGCGCGGCGCGTGCGCAGGGCCGGTTCGTGCGTGGCCCAGGCTTCCACCGCAGAAAAGCCGCCGGGCTGGTTGATGTCGGCGATCTCGCCGAATTCGGCCAGCGGCAGCGGCACGATCTGCGCCCCGGCGGCCGATAGCCGCGACAGCGCGCGTTCGAAGGCCCGCGCCACCGGCGCTTCCAGCGCGTCCAGCACCAGGGTCTGCGGCAGGGCCAGGCGCAGGCCGACCATGCTGCGTGGCGCTTGCGCCAGCGGCAGCTGGGCCGCCAGCACGGCGTCCACCGCGATGCAGTCGGCCACGCTGCGCGCCATCGCGCAGGCGGTGTCCAGGGTAAAGGACAAGGGGAAGGCTCCGTTCAGCGGCGTGCGCGCGGCGGTGTTCTTGAAGCCCACCAGGCCGCACAAGGCAGCGGGAACGCGGATCGACCCGCCGGTGTCCGACCCCAGGCCCGCCACCGCCAGGCCCAGGGCCACCGACACCGCCGCGCCCGAGGACGACCCGCCGGGGATGCGCGCCAGCGCCGCATCAGCCGGGTTGCGCGGCGTGCCGTGGTGCGGGTTGATGCCCACGCCCGAAAAGGCGAATTCCGTCAGGTTGCTGTGGCCTAGCAGCGCCGCGCCGGCTGCACGCAGCCGCGCGACGACAGCGGCGTCCTGCACTGCCGGGGGCTCGTCGCGCAGCAGCCGCGAACCCGCCAGCGTTACGTGCCCGGCGACGTCGAACAAGCCCTTCACCGACACCGGTAGCCCTGCCAGTGGCGCCAGGGTCTCGCCCCGCGCCAGCGCGGCGTCGGCGGCGCGCGCGGCGGCACGGGCCTGGTCTTCAAACAGCGCGGTGAAGACATGCGCGGCAGCGGGTTCACGCGCCCGCGCCAGCACCTCGTCCAGCAGCTGTTCGTGGCTGCCGGGTGCGGTCAGGCGGCGGCGCAGGTCGGCGATGGTGGGCAGCATGGGCTGCACTCTAGCCGGGCCGGGCCAGGGGCGGCCCGGCGCAGCGGCCGTGGCGGGGTTCAGCTCTGTTCGCGCAGCGCGCGGCGCAGCAGCTTGCCGGCCGGCGTCTTGGGCAGGGTGGCGCGGAATTCCACCAGGCGCGGGCGCTTGTGGCCGCTCAGGTGCGCTTCGCAGTGCGCGCGCACGTCGGCTTCGCTGGGGTAGCTGCTGCTGGGGTCGGCTTTCACCACCACCAGCCTCACGGCTTCGCCCACGCGCGCGTCGCGCAGGGCCACGGCGGCACATTCGGCCACGCCGGGCAGCTGCGTCACCACGCCTTCCACTTCGCTGGGGTAGACGTTGAAGCCGCTGACGAAGATGGTGTCGCGCTTGCGGTCGACCAGGCGCAGCTGGCCGGCGTCGTCCAGCACGCCGATGTCGCCGGTGCGGAAGAAGCCGTCGGCGGTCATCACGCGCGCCGTGGCTTCGGGGCGCTGCCAGTAGCCGGCCATGACCTGCGGCCCGCGCACGGCGATTTCGCCAGCCATGCCCGGGTCCACGGCCTGACCCTGGTCGTCCAGCAGGCGCAGTTCGGTGCCGGGCAGGGGCAGGCCGATGCTGCCCGTCCAGGTTGGCGCGTCGACCGGGTTGCAGGTCACAACCGGGCTGGTCTCGGTCAGCCCGTAGCCTTCGCAGAGCGCGCTGCCGGTGCGCTGCTGCCACAGCTGCGCGGTGGCCTGCTGCACGGGCGTGCTGCCCCCCACCGCCAGCCGCAGGCCAGACCAGTCCACGCTGGCACAGGCCGGGTGGCTGGCCAGCGCCAGGAACAGCGCGTCGGTGCCCGGCAGGCAATGCACCGGGTGCTGCGCCAGCGCCTTCAGCGTGGCGGCGGTGTCTTCGGGGTGCGGCAGCAGCAGGGCGCAGCCGCCCAGCCGCAGCGTGAACATCAGCGCCACGCTGAAGCCGTAGATGTGGTGCAGGGGCAGGGCGCAGGCCGTCACCAGGGCCTGCTGGGGCGGCAGGCGGCGCAGCGCGGGTTCGAACCAGGACTGGCACTGCGCCAGGTTGGCCACGATCTGCCGGTGCAGCAGCACCGCCCCCAGCGGCCGGCCGGTGGTGCCGGACGTGTACTGCAGCAGCGCGATGTCGTCAGGCGCCACATCCACTGCCCGGAAGCCGGCTTTGCGGCCTTGGTCCAGCGCCTCGCGAAAGCTTTCTGTGCCCGGCAGGGCCTGCGGGCTGCTCGCCGCCTGCGCTTGGGCATGGAAGACGGGCCGGCGGTGGTTGACCCAGCGCCCGCGCAGGGCGCCCAGCAGGTCGCCGGGTGTGGTGATGACCAGGTGCTTGATGGGCAGGCGGTGCTGTACCTCGCACAGCGTGGGCAGGGCTTCGTCGATGGCGATCACGGCGCGTGCGCCGGCGTCCTTCAGCAGGAATTCCAGGTCGGCAGCCGCGCACTGCGGCGCGATGTTCACCAGCACCATGCCGGCGCGCAGCACCGCCGCCACGGCTACCGGCAGCTGCGGCAGGTTGGGCAGCATCACGGCCACGCGGTCGCCGCGCTGCAAGCCGCGGGCCTGCAGCCAGCCGGCCAGGGCCAGCGATTCGGCGTCTAGTTCGGCGTAGCTCAGGCTGCGCCACAGGCAGGTGAGTGCCGGGCGCGTGGGCCAGCGCCGGCAGCTGTCGGCCAACATGGCTGACAGGGTTTGCGGGCCGCTGTGCAGGTCTGCGAGGGGTGTGTTCATCCCGTGGGGGGTTGGCAGGCCTGGGGAACCTGTGGAAAACGCATTCTGACGCCAAGCTGACGCCCAGGGCATCAGGACATTCGATAGCGGGCCCCCTGTACCGGCGCCATGCCCGCACCCCCCGGCCGGGTGGCCGCCTGCCCTGCCGCCCCCAGTGGGGGCGCCACCCCGTTGCATCGCGCGCCTAGACTGCAGCACCATGCCCCCACAGGCGCCCGCCCCCTTCCGCCAGGCCCCGGCCAGCGCTGCTGCCGTGCAGGGCGAAGCGCGCTGGATGGTCAGCCTGCTGGGTGGCGTGCGTGCGCACGACGGCGTCCAGACCCTCGACCGTTTCCCGTCGCGCGCCGTGGCGGCGCTGCTGGCCAGGCTGGCGATGGCACCCGGCCGTGCCCACGCGCGCGAAGAACTGGCCGAACTGCTGTGGCCGGGCGCTGCGCCCGATGTGGGCCGCAACCGGCTGCGCCAGGCCTTGTCGACGCTGAAGAGCTTGCTCGAGCCCGCGCACCAGCCCGGCAGCCGGGTGCTGCTGGCCGACCGCGTCTACGTGCGCGTGGCGCCCGGGGCGCTGGATTGCGACGTGCTGCGCTTCGAGCGCCTGGCCCGCGCCGGCCAGGCCGACGAGGCGGCGGCGCTGTATGGCGGTGAGCTGATGCCCGGGCATTACGGGGACTGGATCGAGACCGAACGCCAGCGCCTGGCCGGGCTGGCCGAACAGATCGACCAGCGCCGGCTGCCTTCCGCTGGCGCGGTCGCTTCCGCTTCGGCTTCCGCTGCCACCGGCGCTTCAGTCACTTCAGCAGCTTCGGCGGCTTCCACAGCTTCAGCCGCTTCGGCCGCTTCAGCAGTCCCCCTCGCTTCGATGGCCCCGGCCGCCGCTTCGGCCAGCCTGCCCCACAGCCCGGTCGGCCCGCCGTTGCCGGCCTACCTGACCCGGCTGTTCGGTGCCGAGCTGGCCACCGCGCGGCTGCGCGCCCTGGTGCTGCAGCACCGCCTGGTCAGCCTGCTGGGCCCGGGCGGCAGCGGCAAGACCCGCCTGGGCGTGGAAGTGGCCCAGGCTCTGCGCCACCCGCCGTCTTGGCCGGCCGACGGCGGCAGCGTCGCAGCAGCGGGCTTCGACGCCGTGGCCTTCGTGTCCCTGGTGGGCTGCCAGGACGCGCCGCAGCTGCTGGACGCCATCGCCCATGCGCTGCGCCTGCCCGGTGCCGACCGGCCCGAAGCCGTGCAGGCTGCGCTGTCGGGGTTGCGCGTGCTGCTGGTGCTGGACAACTTTGAACAGCTGGTGGGCCGGGCCGAAAGCGTGGTGGCCGAGCTGCTGACCCTGCTGCCGCAGCTGCGCATCTTGGTGACGTCGCGCCGCCGCCTGGGGCTGGACGGCGAAGTGCTGTTCCAGGCCGAGCCCCTGGCCCTGCCGCCCGAAGAGGGCGGCCTGGCCGAGGCCGCCGCCAACCCGGCGGTGGCCCTGTTTGCCGACCGCGCGCGCGCGGTGCGCAGCGAATTCCATCTCACCGAACGGCACTGTGCCGCTGTCATCGGCCTGGTGCGGCTGCTGCACGGGCTGCCACTGGCCATCGAGCTGGCGGCTTCGCGCGTGCGCAGCTTTCCGCCAGCCGAACTGCTGCGCCTGCTGTCGCTGCCGGCCGGCGGTGGCCAGCTGAGCCTGCTGGAACGCGGCGGGGCGCGGTCGGCGCTGGACCCGCGCCACGCGTCGATGACCCAGGTCATCGCCTGGAGCTGGCAGCTGCTGGACCCGGCCAGCCAGCACACCCTGACAGCCCTGGCGGTGATGGGCAGCAGCGCCAGCGCCGCCGCCGTGGCCGCCGTGACGGCCAGCCCGCTGGCGCAGGCTGCGGCGCGGCTGGACGCGCTGGTCGACCATTCGCTGGTGCGCGTGGCCTCGGGCAGCCCGACGGGCGGCGGGGCGGTCGTATCGGGGCCGCTGGACGGTGCCAGCGACAGCGCCCGCTTCGACATCGTCGAGCCCGTGCGCGAATTTGCGCTGCAGCACGCGGGCGCGCAGGCGGCTGCGCTGCGTGCGCGGCTGCGCGACTGGCTGCTGGGCTGGGCGGCCGACCTGGGCCCACTGCCCAGCCCGGCGCGCGTGGCGCCCGAACTGGCGCATGTGCACGCCATGCTGGCCAGTGCCGAAGCGGATGGCGCGCCGCGCCAGGCGGTACAGCTGGCCGTGAGCTTGCGCGCGCATTTCGACCACGACGCCCTGCCGGTGCGCCTGCTGCTGGCGCTGGAAAGCGCGCTGCGCACCTTGCCCGCGGCCGACCCGCTGCGCGCCGACGCGCACGAACTGCTGGCCTATCTGCGCTTTGGCACCGGCTTCGTGGCCGAGGCGCGCGCGCATGCCGACGCCGCTCTGGCCGCTGCCGGTAGCGCACCCGCGCCGCGGGCGCGCGCGCTGGTGCGCCGGGCCTGGGTGGACATCGCGGCCGGCCGCGCTGCCGACCGCGCCACGCCGCAGCACGCGCAGGTGCGCGCGCAACTGCAGGAAGCCCTGGACCTGGCCCGCACCAGCGGCGATCTGGCCGCGCAGGCGCTGGCGCTGCAGCAGCTGGGCGTGCTGGCCGGCCATGTGCACGCCAGCGCAGCCGGCGCTGACGTGGCCGGGGCTGAAGCCCTGTTCGCCCAGGCCCAGGCGCTGTGGCTGGCGCTGGGCGACCGGCGTCGGGCGCACGCGCGGCTGCGCAACCGCGCCCAGTGCTGGCGCCAGCTGGGGCGCAGCGCCGAAGCCATGGCCGCCTACCGCCAGTGCGAACAGGTGGCGCTGGCAGAAGGCGACTGGATCGGGCAGATCGACAGCCTCATCTCGATGGCCGAACTGCTGGCCCAGCAGCGCCAGTGGCAGGCCGCCCTGGACGCCAACCGCCGCTGCCTGGCGCTGTGCTGGCAGCGCTGGTTCCGCCACGGCCTGGCCTACGCGCTGTGGAACCCGCCGCGGGTGCTGGCGCGGCTGGGCCAACCTGAAGCGGCCGTGCAGCTGATGGCCTTTGCCTCGGTCTTCTGGACCCGCCAGTTCGGCCCGCTGGTGCAGGAAGACGAACGCCACATCCGCCGGCTGCGCGGCGTGGTGACGCGGCAGATCGGTGCGCAGCGTTGCGAAGCCCTGTGGCATCAGGGCCTGGCGCTGGACGTGGCCAGCGCCGTGCGCCTGGTGCTGCAGGGCCGCTGAGCGGCCTTCCACCGGCTAGCGTGCCGGCCTGTGGGCCGGGCCGTGGCCGGCCGGCGGCTGGTCAGCGCGTGCGCGCCGGCGTCGGGGCGGCTGCCGTGGCGGTGCGGACTGCCGGTGCCACGCCCGTCACCGCGGCGGCCGGGGTGCCGTCGCTGGCCAGTTCGATGGCGTAGGCCAGGCCCAGACGGGCGAACTTCAGCGCATGGTCAGCCTGGTTGCCGAACGTGGCCGTGGTGTCGTTAACGGTGTGCAGCGAGAAGTTGAACGTGGCGTCGCTGGCCTCGAACGGGAACGACGCCGGGTAGCCGGCGTTGTGCCAGCTGGCGTGGTCGGAACAGCCGTAGCCGCAGAAGTCGTAGCCCACCGTCAGCGTGGGCAGGTAAGTCGCGGCCAGGCTGGCCAGGAACTGGTTCTGCGACGCGTTGGTGAAGTCGGTGTAGATCCACAGGTCGGTGGCGTCGCCCTGGAAGGCCGTCATGTCCAGCTGCAGCACGCCCACGGTCCTGTCGCGCCGGCCGGGCAGCGCAGCGACGATGGCGCGGGAACCCACCAGCCCCACTTCTTCCGCCGCATAGGCGATGAAGCGGATGTTGCGCTTGGGGGTGTAGCCGCTGGCCATCATCACGCGGATGATTTCGGTCAGCGAAGCCACGCCGCTGGCGTCGTCGTCGGCGCCCGGCGCGCGCTGGGTCTCGGCCGTGCTGCTGCCGCCGTTGATACTGTCCAGGTGCGCGCCCAGCACGATGGTCTCGCCGCTGTTGCCCGAACCGGTGATGTTGAATTCCACCGACTTCTGTGGCGTGGTGGTGTGCGTGGTCTGCGTCACGCGCACGTCGCGGCGGTTGCCAGGGTTAAGCGCCTGCCACTGGCTGAAGATCCAGTTCGACGCGTTCGCGCCGTGGCTGCTGTTGTGGCGGCGGTTCTGGAACGACTGCAGCTGGGTAATGGTGGACAGGATGTTGCTGGCCTGCATCAGCGGCAGCCGCGGGTTCACCAGCTCGGGGTTGTCCACTGCGTAGCTGGGCAGGCGCTGGGGCGCGACCGGCGTCGTCAGGCGGTGCAGCACGGCCAGGGCCTCGGCTTCGGATGCATGCCGCACATAGCTGCCGCAGCGGTGCAGTTCGCGGTGCACGGCTTCCGACAGCTGGTCGAGCACCTCGTCATCCACCTGCACGGCGTAGACCGATTCGGCGCCCTGCACCAGGGTGCTGCTGCCGCGCAGTTCGGGCTTCATCACCGGCACGCGGCGGCTGGCCACGGCGCGCACTTCGGGGGCCACCTTCAGCAGCTGCAGGTAAGGCTTTTCGCCGATCGTGATCCAGGTGGGGGCGGCCTGGGCGACGGAAACCGACAGACAGGCGGTGGCGATGGCAGCGCTGACGAGAGGGACAAGGCGCATGAGGCGTACTCCATATGAACGATGCGATGCATGTTAGACCCAAGCCCGCAGGCCGGTGCTGCCGCCATCAGCGGCCACTTGAACGTGGGGTCGGCAGGCGCGTGCCGGCTAACGCTGACGCGATGGCGAGCGCGCGCCATCCGGCGTCGTTTCAACCCGCCGCGCGGCCCGGACTTCAGCCCGCAGCAGGGCATCGAAGCTGGCGTCGCCGCGTGGCAGCCAGCCGGTGCGCGTGAGCACGTCGACGGCCTGGCGCAAGAGCGGCTGGCCCTGTGCTGCCTGGCGCGATTGCAACAGGGCCAGGCCCTGCAGCGCCTGCGCGTCCCAGGCCAGCAGCTCGATCGGCGGCAGCGGCCCGTTCACCTGCCAGCTCTCTGGCGGCCTGGTTGGCGGCTCTTGCGTCGGCGCAGGCACCCGGCGCAAGTGGACAAGCGCGTCTTCAGGCCGGCCCAGGCCGAGCAGCGCCTGGCCGAACATCAGCTGCAGGCGGCGCTGGGTGTGGGCGCTGGCGCGGGCCACGATCCAGGCTTCCATGTCGCGAAGTTCGGCCAAAGCGCTGTCGTAGCGGGCCAAGGTCAGGTCGACGGTCACCAGGTTCAGCTGCATCGCCCGCACGAACTGGTGCTCGTCGCCCAGGCCGCGCCGGAAATGGTCGACCGATTGCCGGTAGTGCTGGGCCGCCGGGTCCAGCGGGCGGCCTTCGCGCTGGCTCCAGGCGCGGAAGTTGTGGCCGCGTTCGGCGTCCAGGTAGCCCTGGTGCCAGGCGCTGGGCAGCTTGTCCTGTGTCAGGCGTTCATGCACCTTCGCGAGCAGGGCTTCCGCTTCGGCATGGCGACCCTCGTCGCGCAGCAAGCCGGCATTCGTCATCTCGAAATTGCTGATCGCCAGCCGGCTTTCGCGTGCACGGTCGAAGGGCGGCAGCGCCAGTTCAGCGAACACGCGTTCGGCGCCGGATGGGTCGCCCAGCGCCCTCAGTGTCGCGGCCAGCGCGGCGCGCGCGTCGACGCGCCGCCCCAGCGGCGTGCCGGCCGTGGCGTCGGCCATGGCCACCCACTGCCGGGCCAGTGGCAGCTCGTCCTGGTGGCGACCCTGCACATGCAACATGTAGACGCGGCATTGCAGCAGCAGCATCGCCAGCTCGGGCGCGGCCGGCAGTCGCCCCGGGCCCAGCGACGCCAACAGCACGGCTTCGATGCGGTCCAGGTCGGCCCGGGCCGCGTCGCGTTCGATCTGGTCGGCCACCACGATCAGGCGTTCCAGTTCCATCGTCAGCAGCAAGTCGTCGTCGGGCGGCACCAGCGGCCGCAGCATCGCCAGCGCGCGGTCGTATTCGGCCCGGGCCTCGGTCTTGGCCCACAGGCCGTTGAAGGTGCGTGCCAGGTGGTGGCGTGCCGCCACTTCCATCAGGGGCTGGCCTTCGAAGCGCTGCACGGCGGCCTGCGAGCCGCGGCGCAGCAGGTCGAGCATCGTCACCGGACGGTCGCCGCCGGGGGTCTGCCGCAGATCGGCCGCGACCAGCAAGTCCTTGGTCAGGAAGTCGTTCACAGCCAGCGCGCGGCGCGATTGCTCGTCGGCCCGCTGCTGCGCTGCGCGTTCGCGGCCGGCAAGAAACAGGCTGAAGACCAGGCCCAGGCTCAGGCTGGCGACCGCGGCCACCACCCAGGGCCTGCGGGCCTGGCTGCGCGCCAGCTGGCTGGCCATGGCCTGCTGCCGCGCGGCATCGGCGGCGGCCTGCTGGCGCGCCAGCCGCCGCTGCGGCAACTGTTCCAGCCGCTGCACCAGTTCACCGACCGACGACAGCCGGTCTTCGGGCCGGCCTTCGGTGGCCTTGCTCACGTCGTCGGCCAGCAGCGGGTCGGCCAGCTGCCGCTGCCAGCCCGGGGCCAGCGTCTGCTGCAGGTCGCCCACCGCCATCTGCAGCAGCACCAGGCCTAGCGCGTAGAGGTCGGTCTGGGTGGTCGGTGCCTGGCGCGCCAGCAGTTCCGGCGCCATGTAGGCCAGGGTGCCGCTGCCGGCGTCGGCCAGCACCTGGTCCTGCGTCTGCGTCAGGCCCAGGGCGGTGATGTCCAGGGCCTGCAGCCGCGCCGCGTCCAGCAGCCGGCCGCTGCCGAAGTCGGTGAGGCACAGCTGCCAGTGCGCAGCCTGGCTTTCGGGGCTAGACGCCGCCGCACCCGCAGCGGTCTTGACCAGGATGTTGGCGGGCTTGATGTCCTTGTGCAGCACGCCCACGCCGTGCGCGGCGGCCAGCGCCCGCGCCGCCTGCAGGAACAGCGCCACGCGCTCGTCCAGGCTCATCGCGGCCAGGCCTGCGCCGCTGCCCGCCCAGTCCAGCAGGCTGTCGCCGCCGTATTCGCATTCCAGGTAGCAGGGGCTACGGGCGAAGTTGGCGTCCAGCACGCGAGCGAAGTCTTCACGCGGGCCCAGTTCCTGCGTCAAGACGCGGTAAAGGGTGTATTCGCGCTTCAATGCCGACAAACGTTCGCCATCCTGCGCGAACTTGAACACCCGCAGATGGCCCAACTGCAAATGCCTGGCCAGCCAGACGTCCTGCCGGCGGCGGTTGCCCAGCGCCTTTTCCAGCACGTAGCCTTCGCGCCCCGCCAGCGGCTGGCCAGGCAGCAGCGGGCTCGGGTCCACCAGCCGGGCGTGGCGCTGCACCGGCCCCAGCAGCCGGTAGCCGATGCGCGGCACCGTCTGCAGCCGCGCTGCGCCCTCGGCGCCCAGGGCTGCGCGCAGCTTGCTCACGGCATTGGCCACGACATGGTCGACCGTGACGCGACCTTCCCAGACGCTGTCGATGAGCTCGTCGCGCGTCATGACTTCGCCGGCGTGGCGCAGCATTTCAGCTAGCAGCCGCAGCGGGCGCGGTTCCAGGTCGACCCGTACGCCGCCCACCTGCAGGCTGCCTTCGGCAGCGTCGAAGTCGACATTGGCGAACGTGAAGCGCAAGCCGGCGGACGCGGCGTCAGCGGGCGCGCCCGGATCAGGGTTCGTCACGGCGGTTTTGGCGAATCAAGGCGCAGGTTTCACGACCGAAGCGCGCACTGGGGCCGATGCCTGCCGTCTGAGGCGCCGGATGCGACGCGTTGATTCTGGCCGTTGCAGCGCTGGCCGGCTGCGCTGCCTGCCGCCGGCTTGACCCCCCGACCCGGGGGTTCTTGAGAGCCCGTGAAGTGTCCGTGAAGGCTTCGTGAGGACGCGGGCGCCTGCCGGCGGCGATCGTTCATCTGCCCGGCTGGCAGCCCACGGCGGCCAACACGGGGCAAGCCGTCATCACGCGAAAGACGAAAGAGGGAGCAGGGAAGGCCATGCGAACACACAACATCCAACAGTTCGCGGTTTGTCTGGCGCTGGCGGCATCGGCTGCCAGCGCAGGAGCGCAAACCGATCGCCGGGCCTGGCGGCGACGCTTCTGGATCGAATGACGTTTCTTGGTGATGCGTCATGACAGTATCCAGCAGCAGGGCGACCTTTCTATTTGATCCAGTTGTTCATATCGTAAATTTGGGAGAAAAAATGAGATCGAAAATCGTAACGAGTCTTGCCGTCGGATTCCTCACATCCGCTTTGGGCGGTGCCGCGAGCGCAGAGCCAACATTGTGGATCGATGACGCTGATGGAAGGCTCGGGAAGGTTGACGTCGCCACGGGTGCCGTGACCATCGTCGGTGTCATGCGCGTCACGATGACGGATATTGCTTTCGACCCAGCCGGAAGCCTGTACGGAATCAGTTCCAATTCACTCTACAGAATCAATCCGGCGTCAGCAGCCATCACGCTGGTTGGCAACTTGGGCGCAGCAAACCTGAACTCTCTGGTTTTTGATTCCGCAGGAAACCTCTACGCTGCCAGCAGCAGCCTTTACTCGATCAGCGTTACGACCGGCGCTGCCAGCCTGATTGGAAACGGCGGGACAACCTACCGGTCGTCAGGCGACCTGGCCTTTGTTGGGGGGGCGCTGTACCTGTCCAGTTCATCGCCTACCGCTGACAGCCTGATCAGGCTCAACACCACGACTGGCGCTGGCACGGCACTGGGGCCCATCGGTATCGACAGGGTCTTCGGGCTCGCAACCAGTGACAACATTAACTTATACGCTGTTGCTGGCACCGGAATCTACAGCGTGAACACCTTCACTGGCGCGGCAAATCTGTTGGTGAACTACGGTGGGCAGGGTTTGAGTGCGGCCAACGGTACGGCCTTTATCTCGGAAGCCATCCCGATCCCTGAACCCGCAACATATGTTCTGTTTGCCATGGGTATCTCCCTGCTGAGTCTGCGAACACGGCTCACACGTCGGAACGGTGGCTAGCTAGACAGTATGGGCAGTGGGAGCGTTGCAGTCTAAGGCTTCGTTCAAACCGTCGCTGAAACCTTGGCCCCAGCCCAGCGCCAACGGCAGGCCGCGTGGCTAAGCCCCCGCCAGCCGCCGCTGGCGCAGCCAGCGCGTGACGCTGCTTCGCTGCTGCGGAAACAGCAGCGCCAGCGCCAGCCCGTACACCCCCGCCCCGGCCGCTGCCGCCAGCAGCAGCGGCCCGACCTGTGGCGCCGCGCGCCAGCCCAGCGCCTGCGCGCCCAGCAACGCACCCACCATCGCCGCCGCGGCCAGTAGCACGCGCCCGTACACCCCCATCGGCAGCACCAGGCCGAAGCGGTGGCGCAGCCACAGCGCGTCCAGCACGGCCAGCGCGCAGATGGCCCAGGCGCTGGCGGCCACAGCGCCCCAGACGCCTGCCCACCACAGCCCCAGCACGGCGGCCAGCAGCATCACGGTGGATTCGATGACGTCCAGCCAGACCATGTCGCGCGGGGCTTCGAACAGCAGGTAGCAGGAATCCCAGCCGTGCAGCCGCAGGTTGCGCACGCAGGCGCCCAGCAGCGCCCAGGGCAGGATCTGCAGCGTCACGGCGTGGTATTCGGGGGCCACCAGGGCCGGCACCAGGCCCGGCGCCAGCGCCCAGAAGCCGAAGCCGGCCGGTGCCAGCAGCGCCAGCAGCAGGGCCGAGTTGTCGGCGATCTGCCGGCGGGCGCCGGCGGGGTCGCCGGCTTCCATCGTCTTCACGGCCAGCGGGTAGGCCGCTGCCGCCACCAGCATCGCGGCCACGCCTGAAAGCCGTGTGGCCAGGCCCCAGCCCACCGACATCAAGCCCAGGGCCGCCGCGCCAGCGCCGTGGTGCACGACAAAGCGGATGACGTTGCCGCCCAGCCAGCTGAGCGAATGCGCGAACACCACCGGCCCGCCGAAGCGCGCGGCGGCGCGCAGCACGGCGTGGTCCAGCGCGCGCGGGCGCACCAGCAGGCGCAGCCGTGCGGCCACCGCCAGGCCCACGGCGCCTTGCATCAAAGCGAAGGCACCCAGCACACGCGCCGGGGTGGCGGCGTCCAGCGCCATCAGCACCCCCACCAGGCCCAGGCCGCCTAGCGGGCCGGCCACCTGCACGGCGGTGTAGGCGGCGATGGCGGCTTCGCGGCGCGCGCGTTCGCCCAGGAACTGCAGCAGGCTGCGGCTGACGGTGAAGGCACAGGCCGCAGCGAAGAAGACCAGCGGTAGCCCGGCGTCGGTGGCCAGCACGATGCCCAGTGTGACGGCCACCTGGGCCAAGGAAGACAGCAGCAAAACCGCGGCCTCGGTGCTGGCCAGGGCCTGGCCGTCGGCGCCCAGGTTCAGCCGGCCGCCGTAGCGCAGGTAGAAGGTGGTCCACCACGACAGGCAGATCAGGAACACCACTTCCTGGGCTGCGAACACCAGCATCACCAGGCCGTAGTCGGCCGCGCCCAGCGCGTGCGTCAGCAGCAGCGCCGCGACCAGCTGCGTCAGCGGGCTGAGCAGCTGCGCCGGCAGGTAAGCCAGCGTGTGGCGGACTAGCAAGCCGGGCCCGCCGTGCGTGCCGTGTCGGGGCTGGCCGGCCCGGCAGGCGCCTGTGTGCGGCTGGCGTGGATGATGCACAGCTCGGACGCGAAGGCGTCGGTGCGGTCGGCAAAGCCGGAGCCGCGCACGAACCACAGGTCGCGACGGCGGAACCAGCGCGTGGGCGTGCTGCCCGGCTGGCGCGCGTCATGCATGAACAGCAGCACGCCCTGGCGCAACAGCAGCCGCGCCAGCGCGCCGCGGTGCGCCAGCAGCTGCGAGATGCTGTCGGCATACACCAGCTGCGCCGCCGGCAGCCCGCGCAGCCGGCACAGTTTCAGCACCAGCAACTGCGGTGCGCCCGTGGCGGGCTGCAGCACCAGGGGCAGGCAACCCAGTTCACGGTGGGCTTCGATCTGTTCGCGCGGCGGGCCGGCATGTGGCCAGGGTTCGCCCGGCTGCAGCACCCGCAGCTGGCCGCCACCGCCCGGGTGCAGGCACAGCAGCGGCAGCAGGTGCAGGGCAACGCCGCGGTTGACGGCATCGAAGCCCAACAGGGGCAGCATCTTCTGCACTTCCGGGGTGGGCGTGAGGTCGGTGTAGACGGTGGTGGCGTCGTTCAGCACGCCCCGCAACATGAAGCCGGCGCGCCAGCGGAATTCCGGCCGCACGTACCAGCTGCTGAGATTGACGACGCACTGGCTGCTGCCGTCGGGCCTCTGGCGCAGGCTGGCTGGCGTCAGCACCACGCCCACCGGTTCATCACCCTGCAGCATGAACCAGCCCAGCGGCACGCCGGTCTGAGCGTTGCCGCCGTAGCGCTGCAGGCGTTGCAGCGCCGCGGCCCAGAACGCGGGCCGCAGGCGTGGAAAGCCCTCGTGCAGCAACTCGGCCGCCAGGGCGAAGTCCTTCTCGTCCAGCGGGCGCATGCAGCAGGGTCGACATCAAGGTGTAGGGAAGACAGGATGATCCGGTGCCCCGGGCCGCCCGGCCAGATGAAGGCCCCGCGGCGGATATGGTTGATGCAGGCGGTTGGCCTGATTGCGTGGCGTTCGCACACCCGTGAATTGGGGTGCGCTTGCTGTCTACACCGGCCCCGGCCTTGTTCCACCGCCTTGACCATATCCTCGACCACCTTCTTGGCGTCGCAGAACACCATCCTCGTCTTGGCCATGTAGAACAGTTCCTCGTTCAGCCCGGCGTAGCCGCTGATCGCTGGAGGGCATGAACGTCTCACCGTCATGCCAGGGCGGCGTCGATCTGCTGGTTGACCGCCATCCCCCGCTCATTGCGAAACACCAGGGCAAACACCGCACGTTGACGGCTGCGCTCGGCCCACAAGCGGCCGACCTGGCCCGGTGCGCCGTCAGCGTCGCCGAAGCGGTGCCCCGCCGCATGCGGGCGCAGCACGCGCGTGGGTACCGCTTGCGCGGTGCGAAAGGCGGCCTCTCGGTTCAGCCAGTTCAGGGTGGGCATCGTGGGTTCAAGGGCTTGTGGGGGTCAGCGGCACCAGGGCCTGCAGCGCGTCGGCATGGAACAGGTCAACGTAAGGCTGGTAGCGCCACAGGCGGTTGCGGCCATAACCCGTGACTTCGCGCAGCCAGCCGCGCGTTTCCAGGTCGCCCACCAGCTTGGCTGCCGTGGGCTGGGTACAGCCCAGCAGGGTGGCCACGCGCCTGATGCTGACCGTGGGCTGCAGCATCAGGTGGTCCAGCAGCGCCAGCGCCTTGGCGTTACGGCGCACCGATCCGCGATGCGCGTCGCGCAGCGCGACGATGGCCTGGGCCGTGTGCGTCGCCGCCCTGGCGGTCAGGCTCACGCCGCGCAGGAAGAAGGCGGTCCAGGCTTCCCAGTGGCCCTGGGTACGGATCGCGGTGAGACGGTCGTAATACTCGGCGCGGTGCGCTTTCAGGTATAGCGACAGATACAGCAGAGGGCGCGATAGCGCGCCGTCTTCACACAGCATCAGCGTCACCAATAGCCGGCCGACACGGCCGTTGCCGTCCAGGAAGGGGTGGATGGTCTCGAACTGTGCGTGTGCCAGCGCGCAGCGCACCAGCAGCGGCACGGTCTGGCGCCCTTCGTGCAGGAAGACTTCCAGCTGTCCCAGGCAGGACATCAACTCGTGAGCCGGCGGCGGTACAAAGCTGGCCGTGCGCAAGGTACTGCCAGCGCCGCCGATCCAATTCTGGGAGGCCCGGAATTCGCCCGGCGATTTATCGCCGCCGCGCACGCCACGCATCAGTTCGGCATGGATTTCTCGCAACAGGCGCAGCGACAGCGGCAGGTCCTTCAGGCGCGCGAGGCCATGGTTCATCGCGCGAACATAGTTGACCACTTCCTCTACGTCGCGCGGTGCGTCATCGCGCAGGGCGTCGACTTCGAACGCCAGCACATCTTCCAGCGAGCTCTGCGTGCCCTCGATCTGCGACGACAGGACGGCTTCGTGCCGGACATACATCGCCACAAACAGGTCGGGGTTGGGCAGCAGCGCGGCCAGGGCATCCAGCCGTCCGATGTCTCGGTCTGCCCCTGACAGCAGGGTCTGCAATTCGCCGTCGTACAGCAACGGCGGTTCCGGCGGCAGGGGCGCTGGCAGGTAGGCCTTGTAGCCCGTGGCCTGCTGGACGTACCGGCCAGCGCGTTGAGGGTAGTCCACCAGGCTTTCCTTTCACAAGCCGCCACGATACGAGCGCTTGCTAAAGGAAATCGTAACGGATTTTCATTTGGGCGCCAGAGGCGGCCCCCACTGAAAGCTTCTGAAGCGCTGGCCAGCGGCAAAGCCGGGCGCAGAGGCAGCACCTTCGGGGTGCTGCGCCAGACGCCAGAACGGGCACTGTTGCACCGCCTTGACCATGTCCTCGACCATCTTCTTCGCGTCGCCGGACACCATCATGGCTTGCCCATATGGGACGGCTCGATATCCAGCCCCGCGGAGCCGCCGGCCATTGAGCGCTTGTTCATGATCACAGGCTTGGCCGTGCCTGCTGCCAGGATGGGCATGCCGAGGATGGCGCTGCTGCCCTTCACATGCGTAGCGGCGTTCAGCACGCCGTTGGCGCCCTGGAAGATTCAGGCCCGCAAGGCCGTCAGCACCTCGTCCAGCATCTTCTTCGCATCGCCGAACAGCATGCGGTTGTTGTCTTTGTAGAAGAGCGGGTTGTCCACGCCGGCGTAGCCGCTGGCCATGCTGCGCTTCATCACGATGCTGGTCTTGGCCTTCCACACCTCAAGCACCGGCATGCCGGCGATCGGGCTGGTGGGGTCGTCCTGTGCGGCCGGGTTCACGATGTCGTTGGCGCCGATGACCATGGTCACGTCCGTGGCCGGGAAGTCGTCGTTGATCTCGTCCATCTCCAGCACGATGTCGTACGGCACCTTGGCTTCGGCCAGCAGCACATTCATGTGGCCCGGCATGCGGCCGGCCACGGGGTGGATGCCGAAGCGGATGTTCACGCCCCTGTCGCGCAGCAGCTTGGTGATCTCGAACACCGTGTGCTGCGCCTGCGCCACGGCCATGCCGTAGCCCGGCACGATGACCACGCTCTTGGCTTCCTTCAGCAGTTCAGCCGTTTCCACCGCGCTCACCGGCACCACCTCGCCCTGCGGTTGCGCCGTGCCGCCGGCCGCTGCCGGCGCCGGCGCACCGCCGCCGAAGCCACCCGCGATGACGCTGATGAAGTTGCGGTTCATCGCCCGGCACATGATGTAGCTGAGGATGGCCCCCGAGCTGCCGACCAGCGCGCCCGTGACGATGAGCAGGTCGTTGCTCAGCATGAAGCCGGTGGCCGCCGCGGCCCAGCCGGAGTAGCTGTTGAGCATGCTCACCACCACTGGCATGTCGGCGCCGCCGATGGCCATCACCATGTGGATGCCGAACAGCAGCGCGATCACCGTCATCACCAGCAGCGGCCACATGCCGGCGTTGACGTCATGCGACTGCAAGAACACGTAGCCGAAGTAGACGACCACCAGCAGCCCCACCAGGTTCAGCAGGTGGCGCCCCGGCAGCAGCAGCGGCTTGCCGCCGATCTTGCCGCTGAGCTTGCCGAAGGCGATGATCGAACCCGAGAAGGTGACAGCGCCGATCAAGATGCCGACGTAGATCTCGACCTCGTGGATGGTCTTCTCCACAGGCGTCGGGAACACGGTGGACGTGTCCACGTAGCTTGCGAAGCCCACCAGGCAGGCCGCCAGGCCCACCAAGCTGTGCATCAAGGCCACGAGCTCGGGCATCTGCGTCATCTGCACCTTCTTGGCCGCGATAACGCCAATGCCCCCACCCACGACGAGCGCGCCGACGATGTACGGGATACCCGCGGCCGTGACGCGCGGGCCCAGCACCGTGGCGACCACGGCCAGCGCCATGCCGGCCATGCCCAGGAAGTTGCCGCGGCGTGCCGTCTCGGGGTTCGAGAGACCGCCCAGGCTCATGATGAACAGGATGATCGCGCCGATGTAGGCGACGGTGGCGAGGCTTGCGCTCATGTTCTGGTCTGCCTTGCGGTTACTTGCGGAACATGTCGAGCATGCGACGCGTCACCGCGAAGCCGCCGAACATGTTGATGGCCGTGAGCACCAGGGCCACGACCGCGCATATCAGGATAAGCGTGTTCGGCCGGTCGGCTGCGCCCGCGGCGTCCAGCGGCGGCGCCACCTGCACCAGCGCGCCGATGGCGATGATCGAGCTGATCGCGTTCGTCACGCTCATCAGCGGCGTGTGCAAGCTGGGCGTGACGTTCCACACCACCATGTAGCCCACGAAGCAGGCCAGCACGAACACCGTGAAGTGCTGCAGGAAGCTGGCCGGCGCATACGCGCCCACGAACCAGAACAGCACCGCGCCCACCGCGAACACGATGCCCAGCGTCTTGGCCGACATCGGCTCCACCGAGCCGTGACCGTGGCCCTTGGCTTTGGCGGTCGGGGCGGCATCGGCCTTCGTGGACTTGGATGGGGGCGGTGCCGGCGGCAGCTTCGGCGGCGGCGCGGGCCAGGTGACGGCGCCTTCCTTGATGACCGTCAGGCCGCGGATCGCGTCGTCTTCGAAGTTGACGTTGACCGTGCCGTCTTTCGTCTTGCACAGCTCTTCCGTCAGGCGCAGCAGGTTGTTGGCGTACAGCGTGCTGCTCTGCTTGGCCAGGCGGCTGGCCAGGTCGGTGTAGCCGACGATGGTGACGCCGTGGCGCACCACGGCCTGGCCGGGCACGGTGAGTTCGCAGTTGCCGCCTTGTTCGCCGGCCATGTCGACGATGACGCTGCCCGGCTTCATCGTGGCCACCATCTCGGCGGTGATGAGCTTGGGCGCCGGCTTGCCTGGGATCAGCGCCGTGGTGATGATGATGTCAACCTCGCGCGCCTGCTTGGCGTACATCTCGCGCTGGGCCTTCTGGAAGCCCTCGCTCATGACCTTGGCGTAGCCGCCGCCGCCCGAGCCTTCTTCCTCGAAATCGACCTTCACGAATTCGCCGCCGAGCGACACCACCTGGTCGGCCACCTCGGCGCGCGTGTCGTTGGCGCGCACGATGGCGCCCAGGTTGGCCGCGGTGCCGATCGCCGCCAGCCCTGCCACGCCGGCGCCGGCCACGAAGACCTTGGCGGGCGGAACCTTGCCCGCGGCCGTGATCTGGCCGTTGAAGAAACGCCCGAACGCATTCGCCGCCTCGATGACGGCACGGTAGCCGGTCACGCCCGCCTGTGAGGTGAGCGCGTCCATCTTCTGCGCGCGGCTCAGTTGGCGCGGCAGCGCGTCGATGGCCAGTACCGTGGCGCCCTTGGCCGCCAGCAGTTCCATCAGCGCCGGGTTCTGCGCCGGCCAGACGAAGCCGATGAGCATGCTGCCCGTGCGCATCAGGGCCACTTCGTCAGCGCTGGGCGGGCGCACCTTGAAGACGATGTCGGCCCGGGCCCACAGGGCCGCCGCGTCGGGCAGCACCTCGGCACCGGCAGCGCGGTAGGCGTCGTCGCTGCAGTTGGCCGCATCACCCGCGCCGGCCTGCACCGCCACCTGGAAGCCCAGCTTGACGAGCTTTTCCACCACTTCGGGCACGGTGGCCACCCGCTTTTCTCCTGCCGCGGTCTCCAGCGGAACGCCTATCAGCATCGAGTGCTCCTCGCGAATGTCTTGGGTGTGGTGGCGGCCGGGTTTCTGAGTCGATCCAGCAGGCGCCAAAGGGTTGCGAAGCTACCACAAAGACCCATGCCAGGCAGGCAGGGCTAGCATGCATGGTATGAATACCCGCCGTTGGGCACCCAGTGTCACCGTGGCCGCCATCGTGCACGACGCGGCCTTGCCGCGGCGCTATCTGCTGGTGGAAGAACACACCCCCGAAGGATTGAAGCTGAACAACCCGGCCGGGCATCTGGAACCGGGGGAGGGGCCGCTGGAAGGCGTGTGCCGCGAGACGCTGGAGGAAACCACCTGCGTCTTCCAGCCCCAGGCGCTGCTGGGGGTCTACCTGTCGCGCTTCCAGCGCCCGGCCAGCGGCGAAGACGTCACCTACGTGCGCTTCGCCTACCTGGGCACGGTCGATGCGCCCAACCCGGCGCGCGCTTTGGACGAAGGCATCGTGCGCACGCTGTGGTGCACCTTGGATGAGGTGCGGCTTGCGGCAGCGGCCGGCCGACTGCGCAGCCCGCTGGTGCTGCGCTGCCTGGAAGACGCCGAAGCCGGCGTCGCCCACCCGTTGGGCGCGGTGCTGGCAGACGCCTCGCTGCGCGTGCCGGAAATCAAGGGCTGAGCCAGGCGGCCACCGATAATCGGGCCTTGTCACCAGGGCCCCGATGAACTTCCAGCAACTGCGTTCTGTGCGCGAAGCGGCGCGCCGCGGCTTCAACCTGACCGAAGTCGCGGCGGCGCTGCACACCTCGCAGCCGGGCGTCAGCCGGCAGATCCGCGAACTGGAAGACGAGCTCGGCATCCAGATCTTCGTGCGCGCCGGCAAGCGCCTGACGGGCCTGACGCCGGCCGGCGAGACCGTGCTGCCGCTGGTCGAAGCGCTGCTGCGCGACGCCGACAACCTGCAGCGCGCCGGGGCCGACTTCGCCAATGCCGGCAGCGGCACGCTCACCATCGCGGCCACGCACTCGCAGGCGCGCTACGCGCTGCCGCCGGCCGTGCGCGACTTCAGCCTGGCGCACCCGGGCGTGCTGCTGCGGCTGCACCAGGGGTCGCCGCCGCAGATCGCGCGCTGGCTGCTGGATGGCGAAGCCGACATCGGCATCGCCACCGAAGCCCTGGCCGAATACCCCGACCTGGCGGCCCTGCCCTGCTACGCCTGGTCACACTGCGTGGTGGTGCCCGCCGGGCACGAACTGCAGCAGCTGGCAGCCGTGGGCGAAGTGCTGAGCCTGCAGCGCCTGGCCGGCTACCCCATCGTCACCTACGAGACCGGCTACACCGGGCGCCGGCACATCGACGAGGCTTTTGCGCGCCAGGGCCTGCAGCCCAACATCGTGCTGGCCGCGATGGACGCCGACGTGGTGAAGACTTATGTCGAGCTGGGCATGGGCGTGGGCATCATCGCCGCCATCGCCTTCGACGAAGAGCGCGACCGCCCGTTGCGTGCCATCGACGCGCGCCACCTGTTTGCCACCAACACCACGCGGCTGGCGCTGCGCCGCGGCAGCCATCTGCGCGGCTATGCCTACGACTTCATCACCCAGTTCGCGCCGCCGCTGACGCGCGACCTGGTCGACCGCGCGCTGGCCGCCGACCCGGGCGACAGCTTCGACATCTGACGTTCAGGGCACCAGGGCCAGGAAGAGGAAGGCCGCGAACAGCACCAGGTGCACCGCGCCCTGCATCAGGTTCGTGCGGCCGGTGGCCAGGGTGATGGTGCTGACCAGGCAGGCCAGGGCCAGCAGCAGCAGGTCCTTCGGGGCCAGGCCCAGTTCCAGCGGCAGGTCCAGCAGTACGGCAGCGACCACCACCACCGGAATCGTCAGCCCGATGCTGGCCAGCGCCGACCCCAGGGCCAGGTTCATGCTGGTCTGCAGCCGGTCGGCGCGCGCGGCCCGCACGGCGGCCCAGGTTTCGGGCAGCAGCACCAGCAGCGCGATCGCGATGCCGATCACGGCCTTGGGCGCGCCAATGGCCGCGACCCCGGCCTCGATGGTCGGCGACAGCTGCTTGGCCAGCCCGACCACGGCCACCAGGGACACCAGCAGCAGGCCGAAGCTCGCCCAGGCCTGGGCCACGGTGGGCGGCGCGGCGTGGATGTCCTCGTTCCCCGCTTGCTGGGGCGGCAGAAAGTAGTCGCGGTGGCGCACCGTCTGCACGAACACGAACACGCCCCACAGCAGCAGGGACGAGACCGCCACGAAGGCCAGCTGCGACACCGTGTAGGTGCCCCCGGGCGAACTGGTGGTGAAGCTGGGCATCACCAGGGACAGCCCGGCCAGCGCGACCAGGGCCGCCAGCGCGGAATTGGCGCCTTCCAGGCGGAAGCTCTGTTCGTGGTGCTGCAGGCCGCCGATCAGGATGCACAGGCCGACCACACCCGTCAGGATGATCATGACGGCGGAAAAGATCGTGTCGCGTGGCAGCGTGGCCTTGTCCGGGCCGCCGGCCAGCATGACGGAAATGATCAGCGCGACCTCGATCACGGTGATGGCCACGGCCAGCACCAGCGTGCCGAAAGGCTCGCCCACACGCTGGGCCACGACCTCGGCATGGTGCACGGCGGCCACGACCGCGCCCACCAGCATCACGGCGCACAGCGCCACCACTGCAGGGCCGAGGGCCATGAAGAACGACGCGCCCAGCATGGCGCCGGCCAGCAACGGTATCAACCCGGTCCACAAAGGCATCGATGTCTCCAGCAGGGGATCATGGGCACGAGGGTCGGCGCCGGCGCCCACCGCTGCGCCTGGCACGCCGGTGTCGTCAGCGCACGACCGGCAGCAGCCAGCGTGCCAGGCTGGCGCGCAGGCGTTCAGCGTCGACCGGCTTGGTCAGGAAATCGTTCATGCCCGCGTCCAGCGCGGCCTGGCGTTCGCTCACCAGGGCGGCGGCGGTGAGCGCGATGATGGGCAGGTGGCAGCCGGCCTGTGTCTGGCGCAGCGCGCGCGTGGCTTCGTGGCCGCTCATCTGCGGCATGTGCACGTCCATCAGCACGGCGTCGAAGGGCTGGCCGGTGTCGAAGGCCTGCTGCACCGCCAGCACCGCCTGCTGGCCATCGTGCGCCTGGGCCACCTGCAGGCCCCAGCCTTCCATCATCGACACCGCGATCAGCATGTTCACCGGGTTGTCTTCCACCATCAGCACGCGCCGGCCCTGAAGCGAAGGGCTGTCCTGCGGCGCTGGCACCACGGGCAAGGCCGTGGCGTCGGCCACCGGCAGGGGCAGTTCGGCCCAGAAGCAGCTGCCCTGGCCGAGCTGGCTTTCCACGCCCACTTCGCCGCCCATCAGCGCTGCCAGTTCGCGGCAGATCGACAGGCCCAGGCCGGTGCCGCCAAAGCGCCGGGTGGTGGACTGGTCGGCCTGCGTGAAGGGCTGGAACAGGCGCGCCTGCGCTTCGGGCGGTATGCCCAGGCCGGTGTCGCGTACTTCCAGGCGCACGCGCGTGCCAGGGCCGCCCAGCGCGGGGTCGAACAGGCGCCGGGCCGTCAGCGTGACGCTGCCCGCCGCCGTGAACTTCAGCGCATTGCCCAGGTAGTTGGTCAGGATCTGGCGCACGCGCAGCGCGTCGCCCCAGACCGGGCCCAGACCCAGTGCGGCGGGCTGGAACTGCAAGTCCAGCCCGCGCGCCGCGGCCAGCGTGGCGTAGGTGCGCTGCAGGCCGCGCAGCAGGGCGTCCAGGTCGAAGGCGGCGGACTGCAGTTCGAACTTGCCGGCCTCGATCTTGGACAGGTCCAGGATGTCGGAAATGATGTCGGCCAGGGCCTGCGCGCTGTCGGAGATCTGTTCCAGGAACTGTTCGCGCCGGGCTTCGGGCACGCCGGGCTCGCGCGCCAGCCGGGCCAGGCCTAGGATGCCGTTCAGCGGCGTGCGCAGTTCGTGGCTGGTGTTGGCCAGGAAGGCGCTCTTGGCGCGGCTGGCGGCTTCGGCTTCGTCGCGCGCGCGGGCCAGCGTGGCTTCGGCTTCGTGGCGTTCGGTGATGTCTTCGACGATCCAGACCGTGCCGCTGTCGCCTGGCCGTTCGGGGTCGATGGCGCGGCCCCGGATGCGCGCCAGGAATCGGCTGCCGTCGCGCCGCTGCGCTGGCTTTTCGAATTCCACCACCTCGCCGCGCAGCAGCGGCGCCTGCGCCAGTTCGCCCACCTCGGCATAGGCAGCGTCGCCCGGCCAGACCACGTTGCCGGGCTGGCCGATGATGTCGCCTGGCGCCCAGCCATACAGCGCTTCGAAGTGGTGGTTGGCCAGCACGAAGCGGCGCTGGCTGGTGACGGCAATGCCCACCGACGCATTGGCCAGGATGGCTTCGCGTTCCAGCCTGGCCCGTTCAGTGGCGGTGACGTCGCGGGCGTTGATGACGAGGTAATCGCGCCGGTCCATGACGAAGCGCGCGGCCGACACCAGCAGCAGGAATTCTTCGCCGCTGCGGCGCCGAAAGCGCAGCGGCAGGTCGGCCACGCTGCCGTCGCGCTGCAGCGCGTCGACAAAGGCGCGGCGGTCTTCGGCGCTGCGCCATACGCCCAGTTCCAGGGCCGTGCGGCCCACGGCCTGGCTGGCGCTGTAGCCGGTGATGCGTTCGAAGGCGTCGTTCACCATCACATAGCGCCCGGTGCCCATCTCGGTCAGGGTGATGAGGTCGGGGCTGGTGGCCACCAGGTGCGACAGCAGGGTTTCGCTGCGGCGCACGGTCTCGTCGGCAGCGCGGCGTTCGGTGTCGTCGATGTAGATCGACAGCGTGGCCGGCCCGCCATCGGCCGCCACGCGCACGCCCATCGCCCGCACCCAGGCCGGGCGCTGGTGCACCAGCAGGCGGAAGTCCGTTACCGGCAGCGCGGCCCCGGGCTGCAGCTGTTCCAGTTCCTGCACGCGCTGGCGTGCCCGGTCGCGCGATTCGCCGCCTTCGTAGTGCGCCAGCAGGTCGCTGCCGCGCAGGGCCGCCAGGTCGGCCGCGCCGAACAGCGCCACGGCGGCCGGGTTGGCGTCGATCACGCGGCCATGGCGGTGCAGCACCAGCGGCGTGGGGATGCGGGCGAACAGCTCGCGGTAGCGCGTTTCGGTGGCCTGCAGGGCGTCGCGTGCCGCGGTTTCGGCCGTGACGTCGCGCGCCACGCCCCAGTAGCCGGTGAATTCGCCGCGCTCGCCGAAGCGCGGTTCGCCGCTGACCAGGAAGCGCAGTTCGCGGCCGTCCAGCGCCTGCCAGCCCAGCGGCTGGTTGTAGAAGGGCACGCGCGCGTCCAGGTCGGCCAGTAGCTGGTCCAGGGTGTCGCCGTCGCAGACGAACCGCGGCAGCCGCCAGGGCACCGAACCCAGGCCGCCTTCGCGCGTGAGCTGCTGGCGGTCGCTGTGATGGTCGTCCGGGCTGTCGTCGTGGAAGACAGCAGCACTGATGCGGTAGTCGGCGTCGATCTCCCAGTAGGCGTCGGCCGCCAGCGCCAGCAGGCTGCGGTAGCGCGTCTCGCGCTGGCGGGCCACTTCCAGATGGCGCTGCTGGTTGTTGAACAGCAGCCAGCCGCCGGCCCAACCCAGGCCCAGGGCCGCGAACTGCAACAGCAGCAGGTGCGCGGTGGGTGGCAGCAGCGGCGCTGCCGGCACGCCCGCCTGCAGGGCCAGCAGCAGCAGGGCCAGCGCGGCCACCGCCGCCACCCCGGCCGCCGGCCGCGGGCCGACCGCCGCACCCACCCCCAGCACCAGCAGCGGCGGCATCAGCAGGGCCGGCGCCAGCAGACCCCAACCCATGGCCACGGCGCTGCCACCGATGGCGGCCACCACGGCCGCAGACCACAGGCCGAACAGCGCGCTCAGCCAGGCGTCGGGCGCGCGCAGGCTGAAGGCGGCGCCCAGGCCCAGCAAGGCGATGAAGCCCGCCGTGACCGGCGCCGCGCTGCTGCTGCTGCCATGCGACAGCAGCAGGGCTGCCGCACCAATGCCGCAGCCCAGGGCCAGCAGGGCCAGCGCGTGGCGCAGCAGGCGGCCAGCCTGCTGGGCGTAAGGCAGGGGTTCCCGCGCTGGCTGAAAGCGCGGGACGAAATCGGTCAGCTGCGACAGCTGGGAATAGGGGGACTGGGTCTCAGTGCTCACGCGGGGCCAGGGCTGGGCGGATAGGTTGGCACATCAGGTTTTCAGCAGCCCGGCCGCCTGCTGCAGCTGTGCCCGTGTGGCCTGGGCAGCGCTGCGGGCCGCCGCTGCAAAGCCGGGGCCGGAGCCGGCATACAGCACGGCGCGGGAAGAACTGACGATGACCGGTGCCTGCGGCCCCCAGGCTGCCTGCACCGTGGCCCCGGCGTCGCCGCCCTGGGCGCCGACGCCGGGGATCAACAACGGCAATGTTGGGGCCAGCGCCCGCACCCGCGCCAGTTCGTTCGGGTAGGTCGCGCCCACGACCAGGCCGATCTGCCCGCCCTGGTTCCATTCCCCCGCTGCCAGCCGCGCGATGTGTTCGTAGAGCTGCTCGCCGCCAGCCAGGCGCTGGGCCTGCAGGTCGCTGCCGCCGGGGTTGCTGGTGCGGCACAGCAGGATCAGCCCGCGGCCGCTGTAGCGCATGTAGGGCTCGATCGAATCCAGCCCCATGAAGGGCGACAGCGTCACCGCGTCGGCCTGGTAGCGCACGAAGGCTTCGCGTGCGTACTGTTCGGCCGTGCTGCCGATGTCGCCGCGCTTGGCGTCCAGGATCACCGGCACCTGCGGCGCGCGCTGGTGGATGTGGGCGATCAGGCGTTCCAGCTGGTCTTCGGCGCGCTGCGCGGCGAAGTAGGCGATCTGCGGCTTGAAGGCGCAGACCAGGTCGGCCGTGGCGTCGACGATGGCGGCGCAGAAGTCGAAGATGCGCGCCGGGTCGTCTTTCCAATCCGCGGGGAAGCGCGCCGGTTCCGGGTCCAGCCCGACGCACAGCATGGACTGCTGCGCGGCCTGGGCCGTCAGCAGCTGGTGGCGGAAGTCGGGCCGCGCCGCAGCGTTCATGCCCCCTGGCCCCAGCGCCGCGCCAGCGGCTCGGCCAGCCCGGTATAGCTGCCGGGCGTCATCGCCAGCAGGCGCTGCTTGTCGTCTGCGGGCAGGGCCAGGCCCTGGATGAAACCCTGCATCAGTTCGCGCGTGATGGGCTTGCCTTGGGTGAAGTCCTTCAGCTGCTGGTAGGGGTCGGGCAGGCCATGGCGGCGCATCACGGTCTGCACGGGTTCGGCCAGCACTTCCCAGGCGGCGTCCAGGTCGGCGGCCAGCTGCGCTTCGTTCACTTGCAGCTTGGAAAGGCCGCGCTGCAGGCTGTCCAGCGCCAGCACCGTGTAGCCCAGGGCCACGCCCATGTTGCGCAGCACGGTGCTGTCGGTCAGATCGCGCTGCCAGCGGCTGATGGGCAGCTTGTGCGACATGTGCGACAGCAGCGCATTGGCCAGGCCGAAGTTGCCTTCGGCGTTCTCGAAGTCGATCGGGTTGACCTTGTGCGGCATGGTGCTGCTGCCCACTTCGCCGGCCTTCACGCGCTGCTTGAAGTAGCCCAGCGAGATGTAGCCCCAGACGTCGCGCGACCAGTCCACCAGCACGGTGTTGGCGCGCGCGATGGCGTCGAACAGCTCGGCCATGCCGTCGTGCGGTTCGATCTGGATCGTGTACGGGTTGAAGGCCAAGCCCAGCTGCTGTTCGACCACGCGGCGCGCGAAGCCTTCCCAGTCGAAGCCGGGGTAGGCTGCCAGGTGGGCGTTGTAGTTGCCCACTGCGCCGTTCATCTTGGCCGGCAGCGGCACGGCGGCGATGCGCGCGCGCGCTGTGGCCAGCCGCGCAGCGACGTTCGCCACTTCCTTGCCCACCGTGGTCGGGCTGGCGGTCTGGCCATGGGTGCGGCTGAGCATCGGCAGCGCGGCCAGGTCGTGCGCCATCTGCTTCAGGCTGGCCAGCACGCCGTCCAGCGCCGGCAGCAGCACGTCGGTGCGCGCGGCGCGCAGCATCAGCGCATGGCTGGTGTTGTTGATGTCTTCGCTGGTGCAGGCGAAGTGCACGAATTCGCCGGCGGCTTTCAGTTCGGGCTGGTCTTCGAAGCGTGACTTGAGCCAGTACTCCACCGCCTTGACATCATGGTTCGTGGTGCGTTCGATGTCCTTGATGGCCTGGGCGTCAGCTTCGCTGAAGCGCAGCACCAGCGAACGCAGCAGGCCGCGCGCGGCTTCGGTCAGGGGTTTGAATTCCGCAAAGCCGGCGTCGGACAGGGCGATGAACCATTCCACTTCCACCTGCACGCGGCGGTGCATCAGGCCGTATTCGCTGAGCAGCGGGCGTAGCGCCGCCACCTTGCCGGCGTAGCGGCCGTCCAGCGGTGAGAGCGCGCCCAGCGCCGAAAGAGGGGACGATGCCTGTGCAGCCATGCTGCGATTTTAGGCGCCCGGGAACAGCGCGCCCCCCGCCCTGCCAGTGGGGGCAAACCTAGAATGCCCCGGATGCGCCTCGTCGAAGGCCGCAACACCCAGGCCACCGCCATGCACCCCATCCGCGCCCTGTGCTTCGACGTCTTCGGCACCGTGGTCGACTGGCACGGCAGCGTGCAGGCCGAAGTGCAGCGCCTGGGCCTGCCCCTGGGCCCGGAAGGCGCCAGCGCCTTCGCCCTGTCCTGGCGCGCTGGCTATGCCCCCGCGATGCAGGACGTGCGCAGCGGCGCCTTGCCCTGGACCGACCTGGACGGCCTGCACCGCCGCATCCTGAATCGCCTGCTGGCCGAACGCGGCATCGTGCTGGACGAGCCCACAGCCGCCGACCTGAACCACGTCTGGCACCGCCTGCAGCCCTGGCCCGACAGCGTGGCCGGCTTGCTGCAACTGAAGCGCCACTACGCCGTCACCACGCTGAGCAACGGCCATGTGGCCCTGCTGGTGAACATGGCGAAACACGCTGGCCTGCCCTGGGACACGGTGCTGAGTGCAGAACTTTTCGGCCACTACAAGCCCGACCCCGAGGTCTACCTGGGCGCAGCGAAGCTGCTGGGCCTGCCACCACAGCAGGTGATGATGGTGGCTTGCCACCCCAGCGACCTGCGCGCCGCCGCCGCCTGCGGGCTGCGCACGGCCTATGTGCCGCGGCCGCTGGAACGCGGGCCGGGCGGGACGATGGAAGCCTGCACGCCGGATGAGTTTGATGTCGTGGCCAGTGACTTCATCGCGCTGGCCACCCAGTTGGGCGCCGCTTCAGAACAGGAATGACCACAGGCCGACGGCCACCATCGCGAACGCCAGCGTGATGCCGTAGAGCGTGGACACCAGGCCCGCCCGCAGGCACAAGGCCCACCACCGGCCACCATAGACGCGCTTCATGGCCAGCAGGGTGTAGATCGGCACGGCCAAAAGCAGCAATTGCAGCCATTCGAAGGGCGGCAGCGTCAAGCCGAACACCAGGAACCACAGCGCATGCACATGCAGCGCGAACACCAGGTGCTCGGTGTAGTGCAGCCTGCGCGGGAAGTACACCCACTTCAGCCACAGCGCAAAACTGGGCAACAGCACGAACATGGCCGCACCCAGGTTGGCGACGAAGTTCTTGCCGACGTCGCGCACCACCTGCGCGAAAGCTTCGGGCTTGACGTCGATCCGGCGCTGGACGCGTTTGCACACCCAGCCCGGCAGGTTGTCGCAATAGAACACGCCGTCCTTCAACCCCGCGCGGCCCAGCCCGATGTTCAGCGACCCGTTGCGGATCTCGCCCTGGCCCAACTGCACCGCGTCGGGCGACTCCAGGCTGACAGTGGCCGAGATGCGGAACAACAGCAGCACCACCAGGCTGATGCTCAGGTACAGCCGCAGTGGCAGCACGTAATGCTTGCGCCGGCCGGCCAGGTATTGCGCCGTCAGCTCGCCGGGCTTCAGCAGCAGCAGCTTCAGCGTGCGCCACAGCGCGCCTTCGGTGGCGAAGTAGGCGCCGCCGAACTGCTGCAGAAATTCGCCCAGCTTGGGCGGCCGCACATGGGTTTCCTGGCCGCAGGCCGGGCAGTGGCGCGGCGGCTGGCCGCCGGCCATGGGCAGCAGGGCTTCGCCGCAGTTCAGGCAGGCCCTGACCTTGGGTGTGGCCGCGGCGCCTGCGGGCAGGGGCGTGTTCACAGTATCAGGCTCGCCAGCACCGACACCGGCACCGCGGCTTTGAGCAGCGCAAAGTAATACGCCGACAGCACCACCCCCTGCCACACGCGGGTCCACCAGCGGCCGCCATAGACCCGCTGCGCCGCCATCATGGTGTAGACCACCATGATGGCCACGGCCAGCACGGTCAGCGGCAGCCACTGGGCCAGCAAGGCCAGCAGCATCACGGCCCAGAAAGCGTGCAGGTGCAGCGCAAACACCAGATGCTCGGCGTAGACCATACCGTTGCCAGCGTGCAGCACGCGCAGGCCCAGCGTGAACAGCGGCAACAGCACCAGCATCACCAGGCCCCAGTGGGACACCACCTTCTGGTTGGCCTGCTGCAGCCTGGCCAGGAAGGCCGGTGGGTCGGCCCGCACCTGCTGGCTGATGCGTTCGCACACCCAGCGCGGCATCCGTTCGCAGACCAGCACGCCGTCGCGGATGCCGGCCTTGCTGCCGTAATCCAGCTTCACCACCACCGTGGGCTTGCCGCTGCGCAGCGTCGCCTGCAGCGCCGGGTCGTCGGTGCCGCCGATGGGTGTGACTTCGCCCAGCAGCTGCACCACCAGCAGGGCCAGCACGCTCATCGTCAGGTACAGGCGCAGCGGCAGCACGTAATGCTTGCGCCGCCCGGCCAGGTACTGGCGCGTCAGTTCACCCGGCTGGGTGAACAGCAGCTTGAGCGTGCGCCACATCGCGCCTTCGGTGGACAGGTAGGCGCCGCCGAACTGCTGCAGGAATTCGCCCACCGTCGGCGGCCGCACGCGCACTTCCTGGCCGCAGCCCGGGCAGAAGGGCGGCGGCGATGCACCCAGGGCGCGGCTGCAGTTCGGGCAGGCCGGGGCGTCGAGGGTGGGCGCTGTCATGGCCTGCAACGCTAACGCAAGTGCGGGCGCGGCACTGGGCCCAACGGGGCCAAGGGCAGCGGCCTACACTCGCCACGCGTGCTTGCGCATCAGCCCGATCCGATCGCCACCGATGAAACGTTCCACGAAGGCCGTGCTGGCAGTCCTGATGCTGGTGCTGGCTGTTGCCGCCGCCTGGTGGTGGCAGCAGCGACCCGTGAAGCCGCCGCCCGACAAGTACCGCACCGCCCTGGTGGACCGCGGCCCCATCACCCAGGTGGTGATGGCCACCGGCACCGTGCAGCCCGTGACCACCATCACCGTGGGCACCCAGGTCAGCGGCACGGTGATGGAACGCCTGGCCGACTTCAACGACCGCGTGAAGGCCGGCCAGGTGCTGCTGCGCCTGGACCCGGCCAACCTGCAGGCGCGGCTGCGCCAGGCCCAGGCCCAGGCGGCCAGTGCGCAGGCGGGCGTGGCGCTGGCCACCGCCAACCTGGAACGCAACCGCCAACTGGTGGCGCAGAACTTCATCAGCGGCCTGGCGCTGGACCAGAGCCAGCGCGAATACGACGCCGCCCGCGCCAGCCTGGAACTGGCGCGTGCGCAGGTCGACGCGGCCCAGGCCGACGTCGGCAACAGCGTCATCCGCAGCCCGATCGACGGCGTGGTGATCCGCCGCAACATCGACGTCGGCCAGACCGTGGCCGCCAGCTTCCAGACGCCCGAACTCTTCCTGCTGGCGCGCGACCTGCGGCAGATGCAGATCCACACCAATGTCAGCGAAGCCGACGTCGGCCAGGTGCAGCCCGGGCAGAAGGTGCGCTTCACGGTCGACGCCTACCCCGACGCCGAATTCGAAGGCGTGGTGCAGCAGTTCCGGCTGAACGCCACGACCACGCAGGGCGTGGTCACCTACAACATCATCGTGGGCGTGGACAACAGCGACGAACGCTTGAAGCCCGGCATGACGGCGCAGTCGCGCATCGTGCTGCAGAGCAAGCCCGAAGTGCTGCGCCTGCCCACCGCGGCGCTGCGCTACCAGCCCGACGACGAAGACCGCAAGGCCATGGCCGCGGCGGCAGCCAAAACATCGCCCCAGGGCGCTTCGGCCCCCGGCGCGGGCACGGCCAGTGCCAATGCCATGCCCCAGGCGACGATGGCCGGCGACGACGGCGTGCTGACGCGCACGCGCGGCGGCCAGCGCGTCTATCGGGTCTGGACTGTGGGCTCCGACCAGGTGCCCCAGCCGCACGAAGTGACGGTGGGCATCGCCAACACCCGCTACACCGAACTGGCACAGGTGCTGAGCGGCAGCGTGAAGGCGGGCGATGCGCTCATCACGCGCCGCGCCGACGCCCCGGCGAATGCCCGCTGAACACCCGCCCCGCGCGCCGGTGGCTGCGGCCGAGGTCATCCGCCTGGCGGGCATCGCCAAGAGCTACCGCAATGGCGAGGTCGTGACCCCGGTGCTGCATGGCATCGACCTGGTGGTGGGCCAGGGCGAATACCTGGCCCTGATGGGCCCCAGCGGGTCGGGCAAGAGCACGCTGATGAACCTGCTGGGCCTGCTGGACCGCGCCGACGCTGGCCACTATGTGCTGGCCGGCCGCGACGTGACCGAACTGAGTGCGGCGCAACAAGCCGAAGTGCGCAACCAGACCATCGGCTTCGTGTTCCAGAGTTTCAACCTGCTCAAGCGCATGAACGTGCTGGAAAACGTGGCACTGCCGCTGCTGTACGCCGGCCTGTCGCGCGCCGCCGCCCGCACCCGCGCGCAGGAATTGCTGGACCAGGTGGGCCTGGGGGCACTCAGCAAGCGCCTGCCCAGCCAGCTGAGCGGCGGCCAGCAGCAGCGCGTGGCCATCGCCCGCGCCTTGGCCTGCCGCCCGCCGCTGCTGCTGGCAGATGAACCCACTGGCAACCTGGACACCCAGACCACCGAAGACGTGTTGGCCCTGCTGGACGCCCTGAACCGCGACCAGGGCCTGAGCATCGTGCTGGTGACGCACGAAAACGACGTGGCCGCGCATGCCAAGCGGCTGGTGCGGCTGAAGGACGGGCGCGTGGTGTACGACGGGGTGCCGGGGGGTGCGGGGTGATGGCTCTCGGCCCAGAGCGGCCTGCGGCCGCTCTGGGCCCAGGGGCCCGGACACACCGCTCCCCCCAGCCCCCTCCAAGAGGGGGCTCCAGCTTGTTCCACGTAGGGGCGTGCCGGCCGATCCATCCATCCTGTAGTCTGACGTCGGACGCACTTCCGGCCGCGAGGCCGGCTCGTCTTTCATTCTGGAACCCCCGCTTGGCGGGGGCACGGGGGTGCGAAACGGACGGGCCCCTGGGCCCAGAGCGGCCGCAGGCCGCTCTGGGCCGATAGCAGACCACCCATGAGCTTCCTGCAAACTCTTTTCGAAGCCTTCCGTTCGCTGGCATCCAACCGCCTGCGCACAGCGCTGACGATGCTGGGCATCGTCATCGGCATCGCCAGCGTGGTGTTGATGCTGGGCGTGGGCGACGCGGTGCGCAGCTTCATCGACCGCGAACTGTCGGTGCTGGGCAGCAACCAGCTCATCGTGCAGCGCGGCGCGCCCACGGGCGGCAACGGCCCGCCGCGACGGCCGACCAACCCCGACGCGGTGATGCTGACGCTGGACGATGCTGCGGCCATCAACACCCTGCCCAGCGTGGCGGCAGCGGCGGCCACGCTGCAGAGCAGCTTTCCGGTGCTGTACGGCGACGACAGCAGCCAAAGCCTGGTGCTGGGCGTCACGCCCGAAATGTTCCGTGTGCGCAACTGGGTCGTCGACCAGGGCGTGCCCTTCAGCCAGGAAGACGTGCGCAGCGCCAACCGCGTGATCCTGATCGGCAGCAAGATCGCCGAAGCGCACTACCTGCGGCGCGACCCGCTGGGCCAGGTCATCCGCGTGGGCGGGCGGCCCTTCACCGTCATCGGCGTGCTGGCCGGCAGCGGGCGCACGCTGGACGGCACCGACCTGGGCGAACTGCTGGTGGTGCCGCTGACGGCGCTGCCCATCACGCTGCCACGGCCGCGTTCGGTGCACTACATCAATGTGCAGTCGGTCAGCGAACTGCGGCTGAAGGAAGCCGAAATCGATGTTGCCGAACTGCTGCGCGACCGCCGCCGCATCACCGGCGACATGCCCGACGACTTCAACATCACCAACCTGGCCAGCATCGCGCAGACCGGGGCCAACATCGCCACCGGCTTGTCGATCGGCCTGGGCGTGATCGGCGCGGTATCGCTCGTCGTGGGCGGCATCGGCATCATGAACATCATGCTGGTGAGCGTGAGCGAACGCGTGCGCGAGATCGGCATCCGCATGGCCATTGGCGCCAAGCCGCGGCATGTGCTGACGCAGTTCCTGGCCGAAGCCGTGGTGATGTGCGTGCTGGGCGGCGCCGTCGGCGTGGTGCTGGCCGCCGCGGGGGTGTGGGCCGTCAACCATGCGGGGGCGGCGGGCAGTTTTCGCATGGACCTGTCGGCCAGCCACGTGCTGGTGGCTGTGCTGTTTTCCACCGGCGTGGGCCTGTTCTTCGGCTGGTACCCGGCTCGGCGTGCGTCGCGGCTGCTGCCGATCGAATGCCTGCGGCAGGAGTGATGGCGCGGCTCAGCCCGCCCTGTTGATCGAGCCGTTTTCCGGCAGCACCCGCCACAGGTCGTAGCAGGCGCCGATGTCGTGATAGTCGACCTTGCCCGCCGGGCTCTTTTCGCGCGTGAGGTTGAAGTTGTCGCGCGTGAGGATGCGAAACCAGGCGCCCTGGTCATGGTCGACGAAGTGGGCCCAGCAGTAGCGCCATTGCGCCAGGTAGGCACTGCGGTAGGCCTGGTTGTTCGTGGCGACGGCCAGCACACCGGCGGCGGCCAGGGTTTCGGCCTGCACCCAGTGGTACTTGTCGGCGTCGCAGATGCTGCCGTCGGGCGCAAAGCCGTAGTGCATGCCGCCGTGTACGCCGTCCCAGGCGGTCTGCCAGGCCCGGTCGAACAGTTGCCGGGCGCGTGCCAGGTGCCAGGGCTTCGGCAGGTGCGCGTCCAGCTGGCACAGCAGCTTGGCCCATTCGGTGAAGTGCCCGGGCTGGTAGCCCCAGGGGCGGAAGATGTTGCTGCGGTCGTGGCGGTTGTAGTCCCAGTCGGGTGTCCAGTCGCTGCGGTAGTGTTCCCAGATGTCGCCGTTCTGGGCCGCCGCCAGCCGCACGGTGATGCCTTCGGCCAGGGCTTCGGCACGGTTCAGGTAGCGGGCCTGGCCGGTGGCTTCGAAGGCTGCGATCAGGGCTTCGCAGGCGTGCATGTTGGCGTTCTGGCCGCGGTACGGGGCCAGGGTCCAGTCGGGCCCGGCCTCGTCGGCATAGAGCTGCGCGGCCGGCTCGAAGAAGTGGCGTTCAGCGAGCTCGAAGGTGCTGTCCAGAAGCTCTGCTGCGCCGGCCACGCCGATGCGCGCAGCCCGCGCCGAGGCCAGCATCACGAAGGCCAGCCCGTACATGTGCTTGCTGCGGTCCACGGGCGTGGACCGGCCCTGTTCCCAGCGCACTGTCCAGTGGTAGCCCCCGCCCTGGCGGTCCTTGAAGGCTGTGTCCACGAATTCCAGCGCGTGTGCGGCGCGCTGCTTGAAGCCCGGCAGGCCGCTCAATTCATGGGCGATGGCGCTGGTGACCACCCAGCGCGTGGCGCTGACCAGGTGCCGGTTCACCCGGTCATACACCCGGCCGTCGTCCAGGAAGTAGTGGTACAGGCCGCCGCTGGGGTCGACCGCCTGTTCGCCGTAGAAGCCCGTCACCCACAGCGCGTGCTCGCGCAGGAAGCTGCGGCTGCCGAAGTCCAGCGGTTCAGGGCGCATCGGCCAGCCTTCAGAAGCTGTAGGTGGCCGTCAGCGACACCCGGCGCGGCAGGATCGGACGGCCGACGAAGAACTGGCCACCGCCCACCTGCGCCGCACCCACGCGCGGCGAGCCTTCGGCCAGGCCCTGGCTGTTGGTGAGGTTGAACACACCCAGGCCCAGCCGCAGTGCGGTGTCGCCGCCCATCGGCATCTTGTAGCCCGCGCTCAGGCGCCACAGGCTGTAGGACGGCAGCACCGCGGTGTTGGCGTTGTTGGTGAAGGCGCGGCTCTGGTAGTTCCACGACAGGCCAGCGTCGAAGCGGCCGTCGTCGTAGTTCAGCGCGGCATTGGCAAAGGTCTTGGGCTTGCGTTCCAGTTCGCGGCCCTTCAGCGCGCCTTCGCTGATCTCGTGGTCGGTGTAGGTCAGGTTGGCGCTGGCGAGCAGGGCCGGCATCAGGCGGTAGCTCATCGAGGCTTCCACACCCTTGGCTTCGGTCGACAGCAGCGTGACGACTTCGGCGATGCCACCACCACCCGTGTTCTGGAACGTCACGCTGCGGCGGTTCTTCAGCTTCGACGTGAACAGAGCCAGGGTGCCGCTGAAGGGCCCGGCCGCCACCTTCACGCCGGCTTCGATCTGGTCGATCACCTCGCCCTCGTAGGAAGCCGGGTTGCCCTGGGCGTTGAAGCCCACCGAACGCACCTCGGGGAAGAAGAAGCCGTGCGACAGGTTGGCGTACAGGTTGGTGGCTGGGGTCAGCTTGTACAGCGCACCCAGCGACGCCGCGGTTTCGCTGGTACTGACCTTGCCCGCCAGGAAGTTGCCGGTGCCGACCACGGCGCTGGTCAGTGCGGCCGCTTCGTTCGTACCACCCTGGCTGATGTTGTTCACGGTGGCGGTGGTTTCGCGGCGGATGTCGCCGCTGAGCTTTTCGAAACGGATGCCGGCGTCGAACGCCCAGCGCTGCGCCTCGATCTGGTCGGCCAGGTAGATGGCGGTGCGCGTGGCGCGGTGCTTGTTCTGGGTGTAGCCCACCGACGGGTCGACCAGGCCGTTGCGCGTGTAGTTCACGCCATTGGCCACCAGGTTCACCAGGCGCGGCTGGTTGGCGAATTCGGCCAGGTAGGTCTGCGTGATGCTGTTGTCTTCAGCCGTGGTACGCGCCATCCAGGTGCCCACAGTGAAGTTGTGCGTGGCCCCGCCCAGCTGCATGCGCTTGACGAGGTTCAGCTCGGCGCTGGCGTCGTCGGCCGGCCGGTCGCGGTTCAGCACGCGGTTGGCAAACAGACGCGTGCCCGCGGCCAGCGCCTGGCCGTTGTCGACATAGGTGAAGCTGCCGGTGCCGGTGATGCTGCGGTTCGTCAGGTACTGGGCCTGCAGCTCGGGCACGTTGATGATGCCGTCGCCGTCCAGGAACAGGTTGAACTGGTGCTGGTACCGGGCCACCTTGGCCTTGGCGTTCAGGGCCAGGTCGTCGGCGAGGTCCAGGTCGAGCACGAAACCCAGCGAACCGCCCTGGGTGGAAACGCCGTCGGCGATCGGCGAGCTGTAGGTGCGGCCGCCCGGCAGCACGCTGGTCAGGCCCGCGGCCTGCGCGGTGTTGACGGTGTAGACGGTCTGCCCGTCGGCCCCGGCCACGCGTTCGAGCGAGCCGCCGTCCAGCGGCAGCGGCAGGTAGTACTGCACCTTGTCGTCGATGGCCTGGGCAAAGAGCTTCACGGTGCCCTTGTCCAGCCGGTGCATCAGGTTCGCGCGCAGCTGGAAGCCTTCGGTGGCCAGGCCCGACTTCAGCGGCCCGTCGTCCTTGCGCACCCAGCCCGACACGGCGTAGAAGGTGCGGTCGCTGATAGGCCCGCCCAGGTAGGCGTCGGCACGCACGCGGCCCTTGTCGGCCACTTCCAGCTGCACCACGCCCTGGTGCTTGGCCCCGCCGGTCTTGCTGATGTAGTTCAGCACGCCCGCCACCGAGCCCGGGCCGAACAGGTTCGACACGCCGCCGGCCACGAATTCGAGCCTGCGCACGCCCAGGTCGTTGCGGATGTACACGTCGTAGGCGGAAGAGTTCAGGCCGAAGGTGCTGAGCGCCGGCAAGCCGTCGTACAGCAGCGGCGTGAACTGGTACTGGCCCGAAGACGGCAGGCCGCGCACCTGCACGTTGGCTGCGACTTCACCGCCACCGCCTTCGGCCTTGATGCCGGGCACGGTGGCCAGGATGTCGGCCTGGCTGCTGGACGTCAGCCGTGCCAGTTCGGTGGCACCCAGCGCGGTGGTGGACAGGGGCGTGGCGAAGCCGGCGCGCAGTGTGCTGGTGCCGGTCACGACCACGGTCTGTGCTGCCGGCGGGTCGGCGGCAGGGGCGTTGGGCGTCTGGGCCTGGGCGCCAGTGGCCAGCGTGGCCAGGGCTGCCAGCACGGCAGTACTCAGGGTGGAAAGGGCGTGAGCAGGAAAGCGCGGGTTCATGGTCGGTTGTCTCCGTTGTGGTGGTGAAAGCTCATGCCGGCTGGCCGGCGATCCAGTGCAGGTAGGTGGCGGCGGTCCAGCTGAAGTCGCGGCCCCCCAGGCCGCTGCCGGTTTCGGGGTGGTAGTACTCGTGGAAGCCGGAACGCTCGAACAGGCGCACGCTGCTGTCGCGGATGCGCGCAGCCAGGGCGGCCTGCCCCTGCTCGGCCAGCCCCTGGCTGATGAGCAGGTTGATGTGCTGCCACACCGGCCCGCGCCAGTAGCGCGGTGCGTCGTAGGTGGGCGCGGTGCGCCGGGTGGACGCCACGCCGTAAGCGGTCTCGTCCAGCCCGGCCTGCACCGCCGGGGCGATGTCGAAGCCGAAGCCGGCATAGGCCGACAGCAGGCCGGCGCTGGTGGGTTGGTCCAGCAGTTCCCCGGTGAGTGCGTCGCGCGACACGGGCTGCTGCCATCGGTCCGACCACAGCGCGGCCACGGCCTGCTGCGTGCGGTCGACATGCAGGCGCATCTCGCTGGCTGCGGCCTCGTCGCCAAAGCGTGCGGCCAGCACGGCCAGGTCGCGGCTGGCGCGCTGCAGGATGCAGACGATGCCGATGTCGTTGACCTGGAAGCGGCCGGCTTCCAGCATGCGCTGCGGGTCGAAGCCGGCGTCGCGGTTGGCGTCCATCAGGTACACCACGCGGTCGTAGAAGGACTGTGGCGGGCGCATCGACGCGTCGACATGGTCCAGGTCGCGGCGGCGGTAGGCGCGCGGGGTGGCGGGCACGCGGGCCAGGGGCGCGTCCCAGGCCGGCGAGTTGTCCATGCCCGTTTCCCAGGGGTGCAGGATGCGTACCAGCCCGCTGCCCTCGGGGTCGCGGGTGCGGTACCACCAGCGGTGGTGGGCCAGCAGGCCGGGCAGCAGGCCGCGCACGGCGGCTTCGGCAGCAGCGCGGTCCTGCGCGCGTTCCAGCATCCAGCGCACCATGGTGGCGTGCAGCGGCGGCTGGCTGATGCTGCTGGTGCGCAACGCCAGGGCCTGGGTGCCCCATTCGTCGGGCCCGGGGAAGTAGCTGTCGGCGGGCTGGTGGAAGGTGATGTGCGCCAAGAGGCCTGCGCTGCCGCCGCCGTAGTCGCCTTCGGTCCACAGGCCCGAGAACAGCGTCTGGATCTCGAGCCAGGCGCGCGGCTCGTCGAACTGCATCCAGCCCAGCGCGCAGACGCTGGCGTCCCAGTTCCACTGGAAGGGGTACAAGCCGGCGGTGGGGATGGTGTAGCCGCTGCGGTCGTTGGCGCGCAGCACCTGTTGTGCGCGCTGGACAAGGGTGGGGTTCATGCGACGAGTTGTCCTTCAGGGTCGTACCAGCGCACACCGCTGGGCTGGGCGTGCAGGTGCAGGGCCTGGCCCGGCTGCACGCTGGGCTGAGCCGGCTGGCTGATGCGCAGCAGTTCGCCGCGCACCTGCGTGGTGATCTGTTGCGACGCGCCCAGCATCTCCACCACCCGGGCCTGCACGGCCAGGCCGGTGCCCGCCGCGCAGGGCAGCAGTTCTTCAGGGCGGATGCCCAGCGTCAGCCCTGGCCGCGGTGTGCAGCCCAGGGCCGACTGCGTGACGGCGTCGGCGATGAAGTTCATCGGCGGGTTGCCGATGAAACCGCCCACGAAACGCGATGCCGGATGGTTGTAAACCGCCGCCGGCACATCGACTTGCACGATGTGCCCGCCGTGCATCACGGCGATGCGGTCGCCCATGCTCATGGCCTCGGTCTGGTCGTGGGTGACGTAAATGGTGGTGGTACGCAGTTCGCGCAGCAGGCCCTTCAGTTCGGCGCGCATTTCCAGGCGCAGCAAGGCGTCCAGGTTGGACAGGGGCTCGTCCATCAGCAGCACGTCGGGCTCTACTGCCAGCGCACGCGCCACCGCCACGCGCTGGCGCTGGCCGCCTGAGAGCTGACCGGCGTAGCGGTCGAGCAGGTGTTCGATGTGCATCAGCGACGCCGCACGCAGCACCTGTTCACGCACCTTGGCCTCGGGCGCCTTGCGCATGCGCAGACCGAACCCGATGTTCTCGCCGATGGTCATGTGCGGGAACACGGCGTAGTTCTGGAACACCATCGCGATGTTTCGCTCGCGCGGCGCCAGGCCCTTCATCGAACGGCCGCCGATGGCGACCTCGCCCGCGGTCTCGGTTTCCAGGCCGGCGATGATGCGCATCAGCGTCGTCTTGCCGCAGCCTGAGGGGCCCAGCAGCACGCAGAACTCGCGGTCCTGCACTTCCAGGTCGATGGCCTGCAGGGCCTCAAAGCCCTTGAAGGTCTTGCGCACGCCGCGCAGCGAGATCGAGCTCATCGGTTGGCGATGCCCCACATCGAGAACAGGTACTTGCGCACGACGAAGATGAACACCATCGACGGCAGGATGAGGAAGAAGCCGCCGGCAAAGCGGAAGTGCAGCGGGCTTTCCTCCAGGCTGGCGAACAGGTAGGCGGTGAGCGTGCGCTGCTTGAGCGTCAGCACGCTCGCCGCAAACACCTCGTTCCACGACACCACGAAGCTGAAGACCATGGCCGCGGCCAGCCCCGGCAGCGCCAGCGGCGCAACGATGCGCACGAAGCCGGTGAAGCGGTTGCAGCCCAGCGTCCATGCGGCTTCTTCCAGTTCGCGCGGGATGGCCATGAACAGCGAAGACGACACCAGAATGGCGAAGGGCAGCGCCAGTGCCGTGTGCACCAGGGCCACGCCCAGGTGGGTGTCGTACAGGCCCACGGCGATGAAGCGCGTGACCAGCGGCAGCGCCAGGATGGCCAGCGGGAAGGCGCGCGTCATCACGATGAGCACGCGGTACAGGTCCTGACCCTTGAAGTCGTAGCGCGCCAGCGCGTAGCCGGCCGGGGCGCCTAGGCCCACGGCCATCAGCATCGTCAGCAGGGCCACGACAACGCTGTTCCACACCGCCTGCCAGACACCGGTGAAGTTCAGGAAGAAGTCCAGCGTCTCCAGCGACAGGCTGCCCGGCCACAGGCTCTTGGGCCAGGCGGTGGCGGCATCGCGCGTGCCCAGGGCGCTGAGCGCGATCAGCAGCACCGGGACCAGCCAGCACACCGAGACGAGCACGGCCATGGCGAAGAGGAAGCGCTGCAGCTTCATGCCAGCGCCTCCCGGTTGACCCGCAGCACGCGCAGGAAGACCACGGTGGCGGCGATCGACAGCACCAGGATCAGCAGCGCATAGGCCGCCGCGACATGGCTGTTCTGGTAGGCGCCCTGCCAGTTGTAGGCCTCGCCCACCAGCACCGGGAAGTCGCGCCCGGCGAGCGCATAGACGACAGCGAAGACCTCGAAGGCCAGCACCGTGCGCAGGATCAGCGCCGACTGCAGGCTGGGCCGCAGCAGCGGCAGCGTCACCTTCGTGAAGCGGGCCCAGGGGCTGGCGCCGAAGACTTCGGCGGCCTCGTGGTATTCCTTCGGGATGGCCTGCACGCCGGCCATCAGGATGACCAGCACGATGGCTGTGGCGCGCCAGATCTCGGCAATCACCACGCACACGAACAGCGCCAGCGGTTCCTGGTAGCTGAGCCAGCTCACCGGCCCGCTGGCCAGGCCCAGGCCGTTCAGCACGCTGTTGAAGTAGCCCCGGTCGGTGAAGATGGCCAGCCAGGCCAGGCCGGCGGCCAGGTCGCTCACGCCCAGCGGGATGGTCCAGATGTAGAGGAAGCCCATGCGCCCGCGCTGCAGCTTCTGCAGCATCAGCGCCATGCCCAGCGCCAGAGCCACCTGCAGTGGCACCACCACGGCCACCAGCATCAGCGTGTTGCGCAGCGACAGGCCGAAGTTCAGGTCGCCGGCCATGCGTTCCAGGTAGCGGGTGGTGAACTCGCCGCCGTCGGTGCGGAAGGCGAGCAGCGCGGTCTCGGCCAGCGGCCAGACGAACAGCACCAGCAGGAAGACCACGCTGGGCGCGATCAACAGGTAGGGCAGGCGCGGCGAGTGCATGGCGTTGCAAAGCGGGGCAGGCTGGTGGCTACTGCACGCGGCAGGGCTGGCTGCCGCTGGACGCGTCGGGCGCCCAGCAGGGCACGCGGGCTTCCTGCAGCAGTTCGTCGAGCCAGCGCGATTCCTCGCGCAGCACGCGGGCGATGTCTTCGTTGCGCAGCACGATGCGCGTGAAGGCGTCGACGTAGATCTTGTTGAACTCGCCGTTCTTGCGCCCCAGCTGCACCGGCAGGCGCGACGCGATGCCGTCGGGCGCGTTCAGCGTGGCGGCCATGCCGGCGGCGGCCACACGCACGCCGGCCGGCAGGCTGGACAGGTCGGTCTTCACCACCGGAAAGAAGCCGAACAGCGCCAGCAGCCGGGCCTGCGTGGCGGGCTGGGTGAGCAGGTCCACCACGCGTTCTGCCGCAGCCCGGTCGGGCGCGTTGCGCGGGATGGCCAGGCCCACCAGCACGGGCATGAAGCCACGGCCCTTGGCCCCCGCAGGCGCGGGGAAGGCGACGAAGTCGTCTGGCCGGGCGGTCAGCGCCGGCAGCATGCGCGCGGTGTGGTCGAAGGCCACCCACACTTCGCCCGTCTTCAAGGGCTCTTCCATGAAGGCGAAGCTGGTGGAACGCGGGTTGACCACCTGCCACAGTTCACGCAGCTCCGACCATGCGGCCACGGCTTCGGGGCTGCGAAAGCTGCGCACCACACCCCCGGTGTGGCTGGGGTAGAAGCTGGCCTGGAAGAAGCGCCACCACAGCCCGCGGGGCCCGGCAGGAAAGCCCAGCTTGCGTTCGCCCGTGGCGGCCTGCAGCGCGCGGCCCCAGGCCAGCAGCTGCGGGTAGGTCAGCGCGTGCAGGTTGGCGCCAGGGGGCAGGTAGGGCAGCGCCTTCTTGTTGGCCACCATCTGGAAGGTGTTGGTCATCAACGGCACGAAGCGCTGCTGGCTGCCGCCCATGCGGCCCAGAGCCAGCGCGGCGGGGTCGAATTCACGCGTCGCCGACAGGCGCTGCACCAGATCCGTCAGGTCCTGCAGGCCGCCTTCCTGGTCGATGGGGGCGAGCTCACCGTCGAGCGCGATGACGACATCGATCTGCCCGCGCGCCGCGCCCAGTTCGGCGCGCATGCGCGTGAGCAGGGTGTTGCCGTCCTCGGGCAGGAAGGCGGCGCCGCCGGGCAGTGCCTGCAGCACCTGCTTGCGCATCAGCTCGGCCTCTTCGACTGGGCGCATCTGCGTCGAGACGATGGTGGTCTGGGCCACAGTGGCGGGCACGGCCAGTGCTGCGGCGATCAGCACCAGCATGCGCCCGAAGGCGGGCCGCATCACGGTGGCGGCGCGGTGGAAGCGCGTTCCAGCAGGCGCACGGGTTCCAGTTCGTGCAGGCCTTCCGGGGCTTCGCCGGCCATGCGCCGCATCAGCAGTGCGGCCAGGTGCCGGCCGCTTTCAAACACCTGGTGGTCGACGGTGGTCAGCGGCGGGTCGCTGAATTCGGCCGATTCGGAATTGCCGTAACCGGTGAGCGAGATGTCCTTGCCCACGCGCAGCCCGCTTTGCCGGCAGGCCATGGCCGCCCCCAGCGCCAGCACGTCGTTGGCGCAGACGATGGCGGTGGGGCGCAGCGCGCGGTCGGCCGGGTGCAGCAGGTCGATGGCCACGGCGTGCGCGGCGGCGGCGGTCAGTTCGCTGTGCACCACGGGGCAATGCGCGCCATTCAGCCCGGCGGCGGCCACGCCCTGGGTGAAGCCTTCGCGCCGCAGCAGCGCGAAGGTGAGCTCGCCGGGGCCGTTGATCATGGCGATGCGGCGGTGGCCCAGCGTCACCAGCCGGCCCACGGCCAGGCGCATCGCGCGTTCGTTGTCGGTGTCGACCCAGGCGTGGGGGTCGTTGTGCAGGGTGCGGCCGTGGGTGACGAAGGGCAGGCCACGCGCCTGCAGCAGCGCCACGCGGGCGTCGCGCGGGCGGGTGCGGGTGAGGATCAGGCCGTCCACCACGCCGGCGTCCAGCAGGCGCTGCAGGCCGGGCAGTTCGCCTTCGTCGGAAGGCAGTGCCATCGACAGCAGGTAGTAGCCGGCGTCCTGCAGGCCGCTGGTGACGCCGTGCATCAGCTGCGGAAAGCTGGTGTCGAAGCGGCTGGGGCCCAGCACGGGCGAGATCAGCGCCACCGCGCCGGTGCGGCCAGTGGCCAGCCGGCGCGCCACGGGGTGCGGGCGATAGCCGATCTCGCGCGCGGCTTGTTCCACCCGTTCACGCGTGCCCGCGTTGACATCGGCGTAGCCGTTCAAGGCCCGCGAGACGGTGGAAACCGACAGGCCCAGGGACTGGGCAAGCTTGCGAATGGACACGACAGCTCCAGTTCAAAACCGGTTTTGGTTGGGTATTCTGATAGCCGGAACCGGTTCCGGTCTTCGGAACAAACCCGCAGCCAGGGCCGGCTTCAGCCCCCGCCGGGCGCCAGCACCGGCCACTCGAGTTCCAGGTCTTCCTCCCCCGGCGCGGCCGGCGTCGCGCTCAGCTGCCAGCCACGCCGCAGGTAGAAACCCAACGCCTGCGTGCCAGGGCCCGTGCCCAGCCACAGCCGCTGCGCGCCCTGCAGCAGCAGCCAGGCCAGCATCACGTCGTGCAGGGCATGGCCGTAGCCACGGCCCTGCGCGTCGGGGTGGACGAACAGCGCCCACACCTTGCCCACCGGTTGCGGCGGTTCCATCACCCCGATGGCGAAGGCCAGCACGCGGGCGCCGGGTTCGGCGCTTTCAGCCACCACCCAGCCGCGGCCGATGTCCTCGATCGCCGCGCGCACGTCTTCGTCGTGGATGACGCCCCGGCGCAGCGTGTTTTCCTGCACCGCGTAGCGCACGTCCCAAATGCCGGGGATGTCGGCGCGCGTGGCCTGTCGCAGTACCGCGCCCGCCGTGCCGATGGGCGCGTCAGCCATTCAGCGTTTCAATGCGCCAGCACTTCAGCCCTTGAGCTCGAAGCCCTTCACCCCCATACGCCACAGCAGGAAGGCGAAGGTATCGGCCCGGCTGTCCAGGGCCTGGCTCTTGGTGCTGCCGATGCCGTGGCCCGACGCGTAGTCCAGCCGCAGCAGCACGGGCCGTGCTTTCCGGCTGGCGGGCTGGGCCGCCAACAGCCGGGCCGCCGTCTTGGTGCTGTTCCACACCTCCACGCGCGGGTCGTTCACGCCGTGCGTCAGCATCACGGCGGGGTAGGCCACGCCGTCGTTGATCTGGTGGTAAGTGCTCATCGCCAGCAGCGCGCGGAAGCCCGCTTCGGTCTTGCGGCTGCCGAATTCGGGGATGTTGGGCACGCCGTTGGGCGTGGTTTCCATGCGCACCATGTCCAGGCTGCCGACTTCGGGCACCACGGCGGCAAACAACTCAGGCCTTTCCGTCATGGCCCGGCCCACCAGGATGCCGCCCGCGCTGCCGCCCCAGATGCCCAGCTTGGCCGGCTGCGTCCACTTGTTGGCGATCAGGTACTCGGCGCAAGCGATGAAGTCGCGCCAGGTGTTGGGCTTGGTGGCCTGCTTGCCGTCCTGGTGCCACTGGCGGCCGAACACGCTGCTGCCGCGTGGGTTGGCCACCGCGAACACGCCGCCCTGGTCCAGCCAGGCCAGGCGGCTGGGGCTGAAGACGGGCTCTTCGGTGATGCCGTAGCTGGCGTAGCCGTACAGCAGCGTGGGGTTGCGGCCGTCCAGCTTCACGCCGCGGCGGTGGATGATGGACATCGGCACCATCACGCCGTCGTGGCTCTTGACCATGACTTCGCTGGCCTGCACGTCGGCCGGGGTGTCGAAGCGGCCAGCGGGCTGCAGGCCGGTGTTGCTGACCTTGCCGTCGGCGCCCAGGGCGTAGATCTGGCGCGCACGCGTCCAGCTCTGCAGGTCCAGCAGCAGGCCGTCCTGGTCGGGCTGCGCGCTGCTGAAGGCCACGCTGCCCAGCACCGGCAGCGGCACTTCCAGGGGCTTGGCGTCGTCGGCGTAGGCCAGCTTGAACAGGCGCTGCACGTTGCCGTCGCGGGCGCGCAGGTACAGCCCGTCCTTGGCCGCGGCCAGGCCCATCAGCACGCGGCTGCTTTCGGCCACCAGCACGCGCGCGGTGGCCATGCTGAAGCCTTCCAGCGCGCCCGTCAGCAGCTGCAGGCGCGGCGTGCCCTTGAAGCTGAGCGCATACACGCGCTGGCCCTGCACCACCAGGCCGGTGACGCCGTCGGCGCGCGTCACCAGCGGTCGCCAGTCGGGCTTGCCGCTGCGCAGCGCGGCCAGCGTGGTGTGCCAGGCTGCGAAGTCGGGCGAGACGCCGTCGACCGCACTGGCGATCACGCGGCCGTCGGGCAGCACTTCCATCAGCGGGAACTCGGTGGCCGGGATGCCCAGGTCGGTGCCGGCGGTCAGCACCGTGCGGATGCTGGCCTCGTCGCCGCCCGGCGGCATCACCACCATGCTGCTGCGCTGGTAGGTGTCGGTGGGCGGGGCGCCCGCAGGCAGGGCCTGCAGGCGGTGGATGTAGATCTCGCTGCTGTCGGGCGTCCAGGTCACCAGGCCGAAGCGCGTGCGCGAGATTTCTGGCCCGCGCTGCTGGCCGGTGGCGGTGTCGATGATGCGCATGGCCGCGTTTTCCGAACCTGCGGCCGAGACGCCCACTGCCACCAGCTTGCCGTCGGGCGACGGGCTGTAGAAGTTGATGGCGTGCGGCTTGCCCGTCTGCTGCTTCAGGGTTTCGGGGTCGAAGAGCAGCTGGTCCTGGCCTTGCAGGCCACGCTTCATGTACAGCTTGAACTGGTCTTCGGTGGCGCTGCGGCGCTGGAAGAAGTACAGGTCGCCTGGTAGGCGCTGTACGCCAAAGACGCGGGCCGAAGCTGCGCTGTCGTAGGTCTCGAGCAGCGCACGCAGCTTGTCGCGGCCAGCGATGCGCTTGAGCGTGGCGTGGGCGTGGTCGCTGTGCGCCTGCATCCAGGCCGCCACGGCCGGGGCCTTGGTGTCTTCGAAGTCGCGGTAGGGGTCTTCCACCACCGTGCCGAAGAAGGTCTCGGGCACGTTGCGCACCGGTGCCACCGGCAACGGTGCGGCGCTGGTAGCCGGGGCCTTTTCAGCCTTCGCTGCCTGTGCCGCCGAAGGCAACAGTGCCAGCGGGCTTGCCGACGCCAGGGCAGACAGCGCAGGCGCGGCAGACAGGCTGAGGATTTGGCGGCGGCTGGGCTGAGTCTTCATGGTCGGGGTGGGTAAGGTCAAAGAATCGGAGATGGTAGCCAACCGCCCTGCGCGGCCTGCACCTGCAGTGTGGGGGGCGCTTCAGCCGGCCGCAATGCGCTGCAGCACGACTGGCGCCACGTAGGCGTCCGCCGCCTTGGCTTCAGCCAGTGTGTAGGCGGCCTGCACAGCGGCCACGGCGGCTTGCGCGCTGGCCAGGCTGGCGGCGTGCACAACGGCCAGGGGCTCGCCGGCCGCCACCTGCTGCCCCAGCGGCAGCGCCGCCGCCAGGCCCACGCGCGGGTCGACGCTGTCGGCCGGGTGCGCGCGCCCGCCGCCCAGGGCCACCACGGCCAGGCCCAGCGCGCGCACGTCGATGGCCGCGACCCAGCCTGCGCGGGGCGCGGGCGCCGGGCACTGCACCGGCGCGCTGCCCAGGCCAGGTGCGCGCAGCACGTCGGCCGGGCCGCCCAGGGCGGCCACCATGCGCGCGAAGCGCTCGGCGGCGGCACCGCTGTCCAGGCTGTGCTGCAAGACGGCTTGCGCCGCAGCCAGGCTGGGCTGCAGGCCGCCCAGCAGCAGCAGCTCGGCGCCCAGGGCCAGCGTCAGCGCCAGCAGCCGTGCATCGCGCGGGCCTTGGCCGGTGAGGAAGTCGATGGCCTCGGCCATTTCCAGCGCATTGCCGGCGCTGCTGCCCAGCACCTGGTTCATGTCGCTGACCAGGGCCACGGTGGGCAGGCCGGCGGCCGTGGCCACCTGCACCAGGCTGTGCGCCAGGGCCTGGGCTTCAGGCAGGTTGGCGGCAAAGGCGCCGCTGCCGGTCTTCACGTCCATCACCAGGGCCTGCAGGCCGGCCGCGCGCTTCTTGCTCAGGATGCTGGCGGTGATCAGCGGCACGCTTTCCACCGTGGCCGTGACGTCGCGGATGGCGTAGAGCCGCCGGTCGGCCGGGGCCAGGTCGCTGCTGGCGCCGACGATGGCGCATCCTGCCGTGCGCAGCACCTGCAGCAGCTGCGCCTGCGGCGGGTTCACGCCATAGCCGGGCAGGGCTTCCAGCTTGTCCAGCGTGCCGCCGGAGTGGCCCAGGCCGCGGCCGCTGATCATCGGTACCACGGCGCCGCAGGCCGCCAGCATGGGGGCCAGCATCAGGCTCACCTTGTCGCCCACGCCGCCGGTGCTGTGCTTGTCCAGCACCGGGCCGTGCAGGCCCGAACCAGCCTGTGCCACGCCGTGCAGGCCCGAACCAGTCTGTGCCACGCCGTGCAGGCCCGTACCAGCCTGTGCCACGCCGTGCAGGCCTGAGCCGGTCTGTGCCGACCAGTCCAGCACGCGGCCCGAATGCGTCATCGCGTCGGCCAGGTCGGCGGTTTCCCGCGCCGACATGCCGCGCAGCACGATGGCCATGGCCATCGCACCGGCCTGGCTGTCGGCCCAGCGGCCGGGCGCGCCTTCGGGGGCTGCCAGGCCGTGCACGAAGGCGTCGATCTGCGCCCGCGTGAGCGGCCGGCCGTCGCGCTTGGCGCGGATGATCTCGCTGGCCAGCAGATCAGGGCCCATGCCTTGCGGGATGCTGTGGGTCAGCCGCTGCGCAGGGCTTCAGAACAGCAGCCGCCCGACCTGCGGGCAGTGGTCGCTGCTCTCGATCAGCTGGCCCGGCCGGTTCACCACCGCCGCCTTGCGCGCGCCGGTGCTGGCCATGCCGGCCGCGTCCAGCAGGGCCTGCAGGCGGCCGCTGACGACGATGTGGTCCAGGCCCACGAAGCCGGTGCAGCCCGCGTCGCTGCCTTTGAGCGGCAGCAGGTGCAGCGCGCGCGATCCATCGGCCAGCTCGGGCCACAGGTAGCGCGTGGGCACGCGGCCATCGGCGCCCGGGCTGGGCGGGCCGGCGGGGTTGCTGCCGTTGCTGCGCACCTGGTCGCGCGGGATGGCCAGCGCCAGCTCTTCGTCGATGCGGCGGTTGAAGTCGCCCAGCACCACGAAGCGTGGCGACTGCGCTGCCACGGCGTCGATCCAGGCCTCGAGCAGCGGCACCTGGCGGTTGAAGGTCTCGCAGGCTTCGGCGGCATCCGTCAGCAGCCGGGCCGGGAAGCGCGGGTTGCTGTTGGTCGCGCTGGCGCAGCCGGCCTTCAGGTGCACGTTCATGAAGGTGACGGGTTCGCCGTTGATGACCAGCTGCAGGGCCAGCCCGGGGCGCACGCGGCGGAAGGCGGCGGGGTCGCCCGGCGGGTCCAGCACCGCCAGCGGGGCGTGCGTGGTGCAGCGGCCAAGGCTGGGCGACAGCGCCTTGTCCCAGGCAAAGGCCAGCGACTGGAAGCCACCGTGCTGCGCTGCGCAGACATCGAAGCGCGCGGCATGCCGGCCCAGCACCACGCGCACCGCATCGGCCGAGCGCACTTCCTGGAAGGCGATGACGCGCACCTGGTCCCGGTCCACCAGGGCTTCGACGGTGGCGCGCAGGCCGTCGAGCTTTTCTTGGTAGGCCTCGGGCTTGCGCACCCCGCTGGGGTCGGGCGCGGGGGCGCCAGCAACCCGCGGCTGGCTGCTGCGGTAGGCATTGCAGGGCACCACTTGCATCGACGCGTCGCGCCCGCCGGCGGCTTCGATGGTGGCGGCCTGGCAGGCTTCGGCGCGCGCCACTTCTTCTGGCGGTGCGGTGGTGGTGCCGGGGGCCCAGCGGGCGCGCGTGTCGCACCAGTTGACCTTCGGCGCGCTGCAGACCTGCAGATGGCGCTGGAAGTCTTCCATCGTGCCAGCCCAGGCCAGGTTGAAGGCGGCCACACCCACCGCCACGGGGGCCGGGGCCGGGGCCGCGGCTTGCCCCAGGGCATGGCCGGTGCAGGCCAGCAGCAGCGCGGCAGCGGCCATGCGGGCCGGCAGCGCAGGCCACCAGGGGCTGAACGACATCGAGGGGCGGTGCAGGTTCATGGGCAGCGGGTGGGTAGCAGGTGGGCAGAAGGTGCGGCGGGGCCAGGCGCTGGTGCAGGCCGCAAGGCTAGTAGCTGGCGCCCGCCGCGGGGCGCGCGGCGCCGGCCAGCACGGCTTCAATGTCGGCCAGCAGTCCGCTGGCACCAATGCGCAGACGTTGTGGCTGCACGGCTGCCGGGCCCAGGTGGCGGGCTGTCAGCGCCAGGTACAGCGCGGCATCGGCCACGGTGCGCACGCCGCCGGCAGGCTTGAAGCCCACGCGCGCGGCGGCCTGGGGGTCGCTGGCGATGGCCTGCAGCAGCAGTTCGGCCGCCGCCGGCGTGGCATTCACCTTCACCTTGCCGGTGCTGGTCTTCAGGAAGTCAGCCCCCGCGTCCAGCGCGATCTGGCAGGCGCGGGTGATGAGTGCAGCGTCTTGCAATTCGCCGGTTTCCAGGATCACCTTCAGCCGCTGCTGCGGGCAAGCCGCGCGCACGGCGGCCAGCAGCGCGGGTGCGCTGGCCAGGTCGCGGTACGGGATGACGACGTCGACCTCGTCGCCACCGGCCTGCACGATGGCCCGGGTGTCAGCCACGGCGCGGGCGATGTCGCTGCTGCCGTCCGGGAAGTTGGCCACCGCGGCCACGGCGATGGCCCGCGGCAGCCGCGCCCGCGCCTGCGCCACGAAGCGCGGCCACACGCAGACCGCGGCCACGGCGCCACGGCCGGAACTGGCGCCATGGCCCATGGCCTTGTCGCACAGCGTGTCGATGTCGGCAGCGGTGTCGCCGTCGTTCAGGCTCGTCAGGTCCAGGCAGGCCAGCGCGGTGCGGGCGGTCGCCATCAGGTCTTCGGTGGCAGCGGTCATGGGCGTTGGATGTCGTTTCCCGGTGCGTAGTCGGCGCTGTTCACCGGGCTGCGGCGGGCGATGAAGTCGCGCAGCACCTCGGCGTCGTTGAAGCCCGTGTTGATGTAGCCCGGGTGCTTGTCGATGGGCGGGTAGCCGTCGCCGCCCGTGGCGGTGAAGTTGTTGACGGCCAGGCGGTAGTCGCGCTGCGGGTCGATGGGCTGGCCCTGCACGCGCGCTTCTTTCAGCTGGCCGGCTTCGATGCGCATCTGCAGCCCGGCGGTCTGTGGAAAGCCACCGGCACCAGGCGTCATGCGCGCGGCTGCGGCCAGCCACTGCAGCAGCTCGGTGCCCGACAGGCGGACGACGCCGATCTGGTTCGCAAACGGCTGCACCTTCAGGATGTCGCGGTAAGTGATGCGGCCGGCCGGCAATGAATCGCGGATGCCGCCGCTGTTCATCACGGCCAGGTCGGCGCCGGTGCGTTCCAGCATCGCGCGCGCAATCAGCAGACCCAGGTTGGTGGGCTGGCGGCGCACGCGGTCGCGGTCGCCGTCGAAGATGCCCTGCAGGTCGCCCACCGGCACGTTCAGCGCCAGCTGGCCGCGGTCCTGGAAGGGCTGCAGCACGCTGCGGATGGCCGGGTCTTCGGGGATGCGTTCGGTGTAGGGGCTGCGCGTGCCGTCTGCCGGGTTGCCGGTGCCACGGCGCATCAGGTTCACGGGGATCAGCTGGTACTTCAGCAGCTGCACCTGGCCGCCGGGGCGCACTTCAAAGTCGGCCCTGCCCACGTACTTGCCCCATTCGTGCGCCTGCACGATCCAGGTGCCGTTCTGGCGGTCGGGCTGGCACGGGCCGCCCGGCACGTAGGCGGTGTCGCGGATGCCTTGTTCCAGCATGCACACCGGGTTCTGGCTGTGGCCGCCGATGATCAGGTCCAGCCCCTTTGCGCCGATCTGCCGCGCCATTTCCACATCGCCCGGGGCATTCACGCCGCGCCGGCCATCGATGTAGTGGCCCATGTGGGTGGCGGCGATCACCATGTCGGCCTGGGCGCGCAGCTGCGGCGCCAGCGCGGCGGCTTCGTCGATGGGCTTGCGGAATTCGATGCCGCGGATGTTCTCGGGCAGCACCAGCCGTGCGGTGTCGTCGGTGGTCAGCCCCATCACCGCGATGCGGTAGCCGCTGCGTTCAAAGATGCGGTAGGGCTCGAACATGCGCCGGCCACCCTGGTAGATGTTGGCCGACAGGAAGGCAAACTTCGCCCAATTGCGCTGCTTGGCCAGCACAGCCGGCGGCTTGTCGAATTCGTGGTTGCCCACGGCCGCCGCGTCGTAGCCCAGCAGGTTCATGCCCAGGAAATCGGGCTCTGCGTCCTGCAGGTCGCTTTCGGGTACGCCGGTGTTGATGTCGCCACCGTCCAGCAGCAGGGTGTGGCCGCCGGCCGCGGCGACTTCGGCGCGGATGCGGTCGATCACCGTCTTGCGCGCGGCCATGCCGTATTCGCCGTCGGCGTTCGGCCAGAAGCGGCCGTGGTGGTCGTTGGTGTGCAGGATGGTCAGCTTCAGCGGCGCACGGTCGGCCGGGGCTGGGGCCGGCGGCGTGCTGCTGCAACCCACCAGCGCGAGCACCAAAGCCAAGCCCAGCAGACGCCGTGGAAGCGGCTTCACGGGGCCGCTGGCGTCACCCCACCGGGGGCCAGCGACGCGGCTGCTGCAGGTGCGGTACATCAGATCTCCAGTTTGGCCAACACGCTGCACAAAAGGTCCACCGCGCGCTCTGCAGCGCCCTGCGCGGTGTGCATGGTGTGGGCGTGGCTCAGCGTCTCGTCGGACAGGCCGGCGGCCATGTTCGTCATCATCGACAGCGCCAGCACGCGCAGGCCGGCGTGGCGCGCCAGGATGGTCTCGGGCACGGTGCTCATGCCCACGGCGTTGGCGCCCAGCACCTTCAGCATGCGGATCTCGGCCGGGGTCTCGAACTGCGGGCCCAGTACCCAGGCGTAGACGCCGCGGTGCAGCGTGGCGCCAGCCTGCGCGGCCAGTGCCAGCGCCTGCGCGCGCAGTACCGGGCAGTAGGCTGCAGACATGTCGACAAAGCGGTCATCGCCCTCCAGCCCGACCAGCGGGCTGGCCTGCACCAGGTTGATGTGGTCTTCGATCAGCATCAGCGCACCGGGCGGCATGTGGGCTTCCAGGCTGCCGGCGGCGTTGGTCTGCACCAGGGCCTTCACGCCCCAGGCCGCCAGGGCTTGGATGGCGCCCTTCATGCCGTCGGGCTGGCCGGTTTCATAGGCGTGCTTGCGCCCGGCCAGCACGGCCACGCGCACCGGGGTCGGGCTGGCCTGGCCAGGCGGTGTCAGGCGCCCGACGCTCAGGGTGCCGGCGTGGCCGCCCACGGCCAGGCTGGGGAAGCCCGGCAGGTCGGTGTAGGGCACGCTGACGGCTTCTTCCAGCCTGCCAGCCAGCGGGCCCCAGCCGGACCCCAGCAGCACGGCGACGTCGGGCGCCGCCGTGCCCAGCCGCTGGCGCAGTACATCGGCGGCGGTCTGCATCAGGCCGCCACGGCCTTGCGCGCTTCGCGCAGGCTGGCCTTCAGCGCCAGGGCCTCCTTGCGCTTGGTGCGCGTGGCCTGGTCTTCGTACTTCCTGATCACTTCAGTGCGCATCTCGATGGCCTTGGCCAGCGCGTCTTCAAAGCGCTGGGCGCTGTAGGTGCGCTCGGTGCCGATGTAAATGCTCTTGATGCGCGGCTCGCGGCCAAAGCGCGGCAGCAACACCGACAGCACGGCCGAAGGGGTGCCCGACCGTCGCCGCGGCGGCACCATGATGGGCCCGCTGATGCCGGGCGGCAGGTCGGAAGTCTTGTTGGCGCTGGGGCCCTTCTGCAGCACCACGGGCGCGGGCAGGGTGGCGATGCGGTGCAGCAGTTCGCGCGTGGCGGCGGCCAGCGACTTGGCAGCGCCGCTGCCGTCTGGGCTGCCGTCGGCAAAGAACTTGGTGCCGTGGTATCGCACCTGCCAACCATGCGTGGCGCGCGTGTCGATGCGCTGGATGCCTTGGGGTACGGTGAAGCTGTGGCCTGAAAAGAGAGTGACCTGGCGGGTCTTCATGATCGGAATCCTTCGGGGCGCTTGTGGCAACGGCTCCCTGATGCTTGTCGTTGTGCTGTCTTATGCGGTCCATCTCAGGGCTGGCGTCCCGGCCACCCTGAAGACCTGGATTTTCGCACCTGCTCAGGGTTTCAGGTGCTGTGGCCCGAAGCTGTGGGGCAACAGTTCGCCCAGCGTGTGGCTGGCCCGCAGGCCCCGCAGGTCGGCCACCCAGACGGGGCAGTCGGCAGCGGCGAATTCGCGCAGCTTCTGCCGGCAGCCGCCGCAGGGGGTGACGGGTTCTGGCGCTTCAGCGCACACCGCCACCGCCAGCACGCGCCGGCCGCCGGCGGCCACCATGGCGGCCAGGGCGGATGCCTCGGCACACCAGCCCTGCGGGTAGGCGGCGTTTTCGACATTGCAGCCGGCGTGGATGTGGCCATGCTCGTCCAGCACGGCAGCACCCACCCCGAACTTCGAATACGGCGCGTAGGCCTGTTCGCGCACCTGGCGTGCGGCGGCAATCAAGGCGGCTTGTGCGGCCTGCACGTCCTGCACGTCCTGTGTCATGGCGCGGCCCCTGCCCCTGGCAGCGGCACTTCGGCTGCGCGCCGCGGCGTGCCGATGGGCGCGCTGCTCTTGCCTTGCCGCGTTGCTGCCAGGTCTTCTTCGCTGGGGTACTGGCCCAGCAGCAGGTAGTCGAACACCCGACGCGCGATGGGGGCGGCGGCTTCGGCACCGAAGCCGGCGTTTTCCACCACCACGGCCAGCGCCACGCTGGGCTGGTCCAGCGGCGCCATGGCGATGTAGAGCGAATGGTCACGCTGGTGCTCTTCCAGCTTGCTGGCGTCGTATTTCTGGTTCGCGCGGATGCCGATGGCCTGCGCCGTGCCGGTCTTGCCGCCGCTAGCATAGGGTGCGCCAGCAAACACGCGCGTGGACGTGCCTTCCTGCGTCACACCATGCAGCGCCTTCATGATCACGGCCACATGTTCAGGCTTGTAGGGCAAGGTCGGCTGCGCGGCACTGGCCACCAGGCGGCGTTCACGCGTGATCACGTCTTCGATCTCGCGCACCAGGCGCGGCGTGTAGCGCTGCCCGCCCCCCACCAGCGTGGCGGTGGCGCTGGCCAGCTGCAGCATGGTGAAGTTGTTGTAGCCCTGGCCGATGCCCAGCGAGATGGTTTCGCCGGCGTACCAGCGCTGCTGTTCGGGCTTCTTGTAGGCGCGCTTCTTCCATTCGGTCGACGGCAGCAGGCCGGTGACTTCGCCTTCCAGGTCGACGTCGGTACGGCGGCCGAAGCCCATGGGTGACAGCATCTCGTGCATCAGGTCCACGCCCATCTCGTTGGCCAGCGAGTAGTAGTAGACGTTGCTGCTCTTGACGATGCTGCGCGCCATGTCCACCGGGCCCAGCCCGCGGTCGCCATGGCTGCGGAAGGTGTGGTTGCCGAAGGTGAAGGTGCCGCCGTCGTTGATCACGGTGCCGGCCGTGCGCTTGCCGCTTTCCAGCGCCGCCATCGCCATGAAGGGCTTGAAGGTGCTGCCCGGCGGGTAGGTGCCGCGCAGGGCGCGGTTCAGCAGCGGCCGGTCGATGCTCTCGTTCAGTTCCTTCCAGCTTTCGCTGTCGATGCCGTCGACAAACAGGTTGGGGTCGAAGGTGGGCTTGCTGACGAAGGCCAGCACTTCGCCGTTGCGCGGGTCGATGGCCACCAGGGCGCCACGGCGGCCGCCGAACATGTCTTCCACCAGGGCCTGCAGGCGGATGTCGATGGACAGCACCAGCTTGTCGCCAGGGGTGGGCGGGTGGCTGTTCAGGCGCCGCACGGCGCGGCCGCCGGCGCTGGTCTCGACTTCCTCGAAGCCGGTCTTGCCGTGCAGCACTTGTTCATACTTCTGTTCCAGGCCCAGCTTGCCGATGTAGTCGGTGCCCTTGTAGTTGTCCTGCGTCTCGTCGTCCCAGTCGGCCATTTCCTTGCGCTCGGCCTGGTTGATGCGGCCGATGTAGCCCAGCAGGTGGCTGCCGGTCTCGCCCAGCGGGTAGCTGCGGAACAGGCGGGCCTTGATGTCGAT
>JAIXRN010000021.1 GCA_027485165.1 Rubrivivax sp. | reverse complement strand
GGCGTGATCATTGGCAAGCTCCGCCGACGCGAGGCGGCGGCGTGATCATTGGCAAGCTCCGCCGACGCGAAGCGGGCCCGCCGTCATTTGTTGCGGTATTCGCACTGCGCCTTGGTGCAGCGGGCGTACAGCGCCAGCGAATGTTCCTGCAGTTCGAAGCCCCGGTTGTCGGCGATGGCGCGCTGGCGCTGTTCGATTTCGGGGTCGAAGAATTCCTCCACGCGGCCGCAGGTCAGGCACACCAGGTGGTCGTGGTGCTGGCCTTCGTTCAGTTCGAACACGGCCTTGCCGCTTTCGAAGTTGCTGCGCGTCAGCAGGCCAGCCTGTTCGAACTGCATCAGCACGCGGTAGACGGTGGCCAGGCCGATGTCGGCACCTTCGCCCAGCAAGGCCTTGAACACGTCTTCGGCCGTCATGTGGCGGCGCTGCGTGCGCTGGAAGACTTCCAGGATCTTGATGCGCGGCAGCGTGGCCTTCAGGCCACTGCTTTTCAGGTCTTCGGCGTGGTTGCCCATGGGAAAGGCCTATTAGGCGATCTCGGTCGATCTCGGTCGGGCCGGCGTGGCCGGGCAGCGGGGGCCGCTAAAATGAAACGATCATAGCGAGCCGCTTGCCACCCGCCCCACGCCCCCATGCCCTTCACGCGCAAATCCCCTTCCCGGCGCCGCCTGGGCCTTGCAGCCGTGCTGGGGGCCACGCTCGCTCTGGCGGGCTGTGAATCGCTGCAGCGCACCGACAGCCTGTTCGGGCTGATCACGCCCTACCGCATCGACATCGTGCAGGGCAACGCCATCACGAAGGAACAGGCGGCGCAGATCCGCCCCGGCATGTCGCGCCTGCAGGTGCGCGACATCCTGGGCACCCCACTGCTCACCGACCCCTTCCATGCCCAGCGTTGGGACTACCTGTTCACGCTGCGCCGCCCGAACACCGCGCTGCAGCGCCGCAGCGTCGTCGTCACCTTTGAAGGCGACGTGGTGAAAGGCATCGAAGCCGGCGAACTGCCGTCGGAACGCGAATTCGTGGCCTCGATCAGCCGCTTCAAGGATATCCGCGCCCCCAAGCTGGAACTGAGCGAAGACGAGCGCAAGGCCCTGCCGATCCCGCCGCGGCCGCCGGCGCCGCCGGTGGAAGAAACCGGCCCGGTACGCCCCTACCCGCCGCTGGAAGCATCCTGAACACGGCGCCGCCCGCCATGCCGCGCATCGCCATCGCTGGCGGCTCGGGCCGCATGGGCCGCATGCTGGTGGAAGCGGTGCTGACCAGCAGCGACTGCCAGCTCAGCGGCGTGCTCGGCCAGCCCGACAGCCCTGCCCTGGGGCAGGACGCCGGCGCCTGGCTGGGCCGCAGCACGGGCGTGCAGGTCACGGCCAGCCTGGCCCAGGGCCTGGCCGGGGCCGACGTGCTGATCGACTTCACCCGCCCCGAAGGCACGCTGGCCCACCTGGCGGCCTGCGCCGAACAGGGCGTGCGCGCCGTCGTCGGCACCACCGGTTTCAGCCCTGAACAGAAAGCCCAGCTGGGCACGTTCGCGCAGCGGCAGGCGCTGGTATTCGCACCCAACATGAGCGTGGGCGTGAACGTGGTGCTGCAGCTGCTGCAGCAGGCCGCGCTGGCGCTGGGCCCGGGCTACGACATCGAAGTGCTCGAAGCTCACCACCGCCACAAGGTCGACGCCCCCAGCGGCACCGCGCTGGCCATGGGCGAAGTGCTGGCCGCTGCGCGCGGCCTGGACATGGCGCGCGACGGCGTGTTCGCGCGCCATGGCCATACCGGCGAACGCGACCCGCGCGCCATCGGCTTTGCCACCCTGCGCGGCGGCGACATCGTCGGCGACCACACGGTGCTGTTCTGCGGCACCGGCGAACGCATCGAGATCAGCCACAAGAGCAGCAGCCGCGCGAACTATGCCGAAGGCAGTCTGCGCGCAGCGCGCTTTCTGGCGGCGCTGCCGGCTGGCGCCACCGGCCTGTTCGGCATGGCCGACGTCCTGGGCCTGGCCCCGGCCCGCCAGCCATGACGGGCCTGGCCGGCTTCTGGGCCGCCAGCGACACCACGGGCCGCGCCGTGGCCGTGGTGCTGCTCGCGATGTCGGTGGCGGCCTGGGTGCTGATCGTCTGGAAGACCTGGGTGCTGCGCCGTGCACAGGCCGACATCGCCCGCGCCGTGCCGGCCTTCTGGGACGCACCCAGCCTGGCCGACGGACGCGCCCGCCTGGCCGGCATGGACCGCGAACAGCTGCTGCTGCCGCTGCTGGACGCCGCCACCGCACGCGCCCCGGCTGGCAGCCTGGACAGCAGCGTGCGCCTGGAAGCGCAGCTGACGCGCCGCCTGCGCGACGCCCTGCACCGCGGCCTGGCGCACCTGCAGTTCGGCCAGGTGGTGCTGGCGTCAGTGGGCAGCACGGCGCCTTTCGTGGGCCTGCTGGGCACGGTCTGGGGCGTGTACCAGGCGCTGGCCGGCATCGGCGACAACGGCAGCCTGAGCATCGACCGCGTGTCGGGCCCGATCGGCGAAGCCCTGATCATGACCGCGGCCGGCATCGCCGTGGCCGTGCCCGCCGTGCTGGGCTACAACATCTTCGGCCAGCGCGTGGCGGCCTGCGAAGCCGAACTGGAAGGCTTCGCGCACGACCTGCTGCAGGCCGGGCTGGACCGCGCAGGCGCGGCCTGATGGCCGACGCCTCGGCTCACTGCACAGGCACCGGAACACCACGCCCGCCATGAGCTTCGGCCGCCTGCAACGCCGCGCTGGCGCGCAGCCGATGAGCGAGATCAACATGACGCCGCTGATCGACGTGATGCTGGTGCTGCTGGTGATCTTCATCATCAGCGCGCCGCTGATCGCCCGCAGCCTGCAGCTGGACCTGCCGCGTACCGACGCTGGCGACAGCAGCGCCGCGCCAGCCAGCCTGGCGCTGGCGATCGACGCCGAGGGCCAGCTCTACATCGGCGAAGAACGCCTGGCAGCGGCCAGCGCTCAGGCCCGCATCGCCGAACAGGCCAGCGCCGCCGCGCGCCGCAACCCGCAGACCGAAGTGCAGCTGCGCGCCGACAGCCGCGTACCGTATGGCCGCGTGGCTGAACTCATCGGCTGGGTGCAGCAGGCCGGCCTGTCGCGCATCGGGCTGGTGACCGAGGCGCCCGCAACAACCCCCGCACCCACGCCGGGCGCCGCCCCTGCAGCCGACCCCGCCGCTGACCCTAGACGACCGGCGCCACCGCCGACAGGCTCAGCAGCGCCTGCGCCTGTTCGGCCCGCAGCGGGCGGCTGAGCAGGTAGCCCTGGCCGTAGCCGATGCCCAGGCTGCGCAGGGTGGCCAGCTGTTCGGCGGTTTCAACGCCTTCGGCAATGATCTGCCGGCCCAGGCTCTGGCCCAGGTTCTGCACCGCACGCACGATCTCCACGTTCTGCGGCGCCTGGTGCAGGCCCATGACGAAGCTGCGGTCGATCTTCAGGCTGTCGATGGGCAGCGTGCCCAGGTAGGCCAGCGACGAATAGCCGGTGCCGAAGTCGTCGATCGAGAAGCCCACGCCCAGGTCACGCAGCTGGCCCATGGTCTGCAGGGCCACGTCCAGCCGGTCCATCAGCGTGGTCTCGGTGATCTCCAGCGTCAGCGCGCGGGCCGGCACGGCGTGGCGGTCCAGCGCCTGCTGCACCTGCACGGCCAGGTTGGCGCGGGCCAGGTCGCGGCCCGAGATGTTGACGTGGATGCCCAGCTCCTCTGAACCCGGCAGCTGACGCCACTGCGCCAGCTGCCCCAGCGCATGGTCGATCACCCAGTCGGTGACGGCTTCGATGTGGCCTGACTCTTCGGCCAGGCCGATGAACAGCGCCGGGCTCACCGGCCCGCGCACCGGGTGCACCCAGCGCGCCAGCGCTTCGAAGCCGTGCAGCTGGTACGGGTCCAGCCGGTAGATGGGCTGGAAGTGCACGCTGAGCTGCCCTTCGCCGATGGCGTGCCGCAGGTCGGCTTCCAGCGCCAGCTTTTCGGCCACCTTCTCGTGCATGGACGTGTCGAACAGCGCCACGCGGCCGCGGCCGCCGGCCTTGGCTTCGTACATGGCCAGGTCGGCGTCGCGCAGCACCTCGTCCACCGTGCGGTAGCCCAGGTCGCTGAAGGTGATGCCGATGCTGGCACCGGGCACCACTTCCGTGCCGTTGATGGCCAGCGGCTGGCTCAGTGAATCCAGCACGCGCTGCGCCAGCTGCAGGCCCAGTTCGGGGTCGTGCACGTCTTCCAGCAGCACCGCGAATTCATCACCCCCCAGGCGCGCCACCAGGTCGCGCGGGCGCACGCAGGCGCGCAGGCGCTGCGCCACTTCCTGCAGCAGCTGGTTGCCGGCCATGTGGCCCAGGCTGTCGTTGACGATCTTGAAGCGGTCAAGGTCCAGGAACATCACCGCAAAGCGCTGGCGCTCATCGATGCGGCTGCGTTCCACCGCCACTTCCAGGCGTTCGTTGAAGCAGTTGCGGTTGGCCAGGTCGGTCAGGCCGTCGTGGAAGGCGATGTGTTGCAGCCGCGCTTCGGCCAGGTGGCGCGATGTGATGTCGTGCAGCTGGTAGATCAGACAGTCGGCGTCGCCGCCCAGGTCGATGTGCGGGCTGCAGTGCAGCACCACCCACAGTTCGCGGCCGTCGGCACTGGCCACGCGAAGTTCCATGGAAAAGCTGCGCTCACCTGCGTTGCTGCCCGGGCCGGCGCCGGCGCGGGCGGGCTGGGTGTGGCGCTGCAGCAGCGCACGGTCGCCTTCGTGCAGCAGGCTGGCAAAGGGCTGGCCCAGCAAACCGTTGGCGGGGCCCTCGGGTGCGCCATCGGGCAGCCGGCCCAGCAGCTGGCACAGCGCCTGGTTGACCTGCACCACGCTGCCGTCGGCCCGCACGATGGCCATGCCGATGGCTGCATGCGTGAAGGCGGCCGTGAAGCGCTGCTGGCTCAGCTCGGCTTCGCGCTGGGCGGTGCTGACCCGCGCTTCCTGCTGGCTGCGTTCGGCTTCCTGGCGCTGCAAGCTCACGCGCATCAAGGCCGCCAGGCCCAGCACCAGGGCCACCGACACCCCCACCACGCCGACGCCAAAGCGCAGCGCGTTCAGGTGGACCATCGCGGCCACGAAGGCTGAACCCAGGCCTACTGCCGCCACCCAAGGTGCGCTGCTCAGCCAGGCCCAGGGCTGCAGCGGCGCGCCGCGCTTGACGGCCATCATGCCGATCAGGGACACGGTGACGAGCGCGTAGTTCAGCAGGGCCGCCAGGCACAGCCCCGCCAAGCAGGCGACTTCGGGCGTCAGCCCCCAGGCTGTGACGCCCACCTTGAAGGCCTCGAAGCCCAGGCCGGTCAGCGCCATCGCAGCCATCGCAGCAGCCGGGCTGCTGCACCAGCTGCTCATGCGCTTGGATGTCTTGCGCGTGCCGATGTAGCCTTCGATGCCCACCGCCAGCACCGCCACGGCCGGCCCCAGCGTGGCCAGCGACAAGTAGGTGAAGACATCGGCCACGGCGACCGAATAGTTCGACCGCGGCAGCTTGAGCGTGAAGTTCGACGCCACCACCACCAGGGCCAGCGCCGCCACCACCGGCCAGGCCTGCGCCAGCGGCAGCCGCAGCACCTGCCACAGCGCCCAGCCCCCGGCCAGGGCTCCCAGCCCGGTGATGAGGAACCAGATGGCCAGCGCCGGGCGCGGGTAGTCGTACAGGTGCTGCGCGACAAAACCAGCACGCCCTGCGGGTGGGCAGGGCGTGGGGGTAGGCGCGGGCGGCGGAGGGGGCATCGGGGTGGGCGGGCGGGGCTGCGCTGGTCAGGACCAGCGACACCTGTCAGATCGACCCCGTGGCGGCGGACTTGAGTACGCCGCCGCCCGCGGGCCGCGACTATTCGCCCAACACGGCGCGGTCGGCGGAAGTTGCCGGGTCGGCCAGGCTTTCGCTGAGCAGCAAGCCTTCGCTCAACAAGAAGCCTTCGCTGAGCAGGAAGCCTTCGCTGAGCAAGAAGCCTTCGCTCAACAGGAAGCCTTCGCTGAGCAAGAAGCCTTCGCTCAGCAGGAAACCTTCGCTCAGCAGCAGCCCTTCACTGAGCAGCAGGCCTTCACTAAGCAGGAAGCCTTCGCTCAGCAAAATGCCCTCGGCACTGAGCGAACCCATGCCGCCGGTGAAGCCCTGCTTCAGCGTGATGCCACGCCCGGCAGCCGCGCGTGCTGCCAGCGTGCTGACAGGCGTCAGCAGGGCCTGGGCACCGGACTGCGGGCTCAGCGCCACGGCGTCGAGCAAGCGCACGCCCGGGGTCAGCAGCAGCTGGCGCGGGGCGTTCCTTTCGATGATGCTTGCGGGCACCGAGCCGGTCACCAGGCCCGACAGCAGCCGGTACGTGACGGTGCTGCGCAGAACCAGCTGCCGCGCCCAGACCAGGCCGGGGTCGTACACGGGCTGCCAGCGCCGGAACAGGTCTTCGCCGCCGGCCAGGTGCGTGCCGCCGACGTAGACCATGCGGCTCCAGGGCACCGACTGCCCGTTCAGGGTCGACGTCGGTTGCGGCATCAGCGAAGCGGCCAACATGTTGTCGCCAGCCTTCAGCTTGCCCGCGGCCAGGGCCGTGCCCAGGTCCCGCCGCAGCGCGCGTGCCAGGCGCACGGCGCCTTCCACGTTCAGCTGGCCGGTGCCCTGTTCCACCAGCCCGCCTTGCGGCAGCGGCTGCGCGGTGTACTGCAAGATGGCCTTGACCAGCGGCGGCGTCAGCCCCGGGTTGGCCTGCAACAGCAGGGCCGCCGCACCCGCCACCGCGGGCGCCGACAGCGACGTGCCGCTCAGTTCCATCAGGGTCTGGCGCGTGTCCTGGGTGGCACCGGGCACCTGGCTCAGCTGCGGGTAGGTGCGGGCCAGGAAGTTCCAGCCGGTGGTGCTGCCTGCGCGGTCGGCCCCCAGGGCCGCCACGATGCGGTTGCCAGGCGCCACCAGGTCGGGCTTGATCAGGTTGTCGGTCCAGCGGCGGCCGCTGGCGAAATTGAAGCCGCCGCGGGTGGGGCCGCGCGAGCTGAAGCCCGTGACGGTGTCGTCGCTGCGCACGGCGCTGCCGTGGATATTGACCGCACCCACCGTGATGACGCTGGGGTCGTGGCCGGGCGACGACACGGTGCCGAACACCGTCTGCCCCGACGCCGTCTTGCCGGCGTTGCCGGCCGAGGTCACGACCACGATGCCCGCCGCCGTGGCGCTGCGCGCCGCGCGCGCCAGCGGGTCGAGCAGGAAGGAGTCTGTCGACGACGCGCCCAGGCTCAGGTTCATCACCCGGATGTTCTTGCTGCGGGCGCGCTGGATGACCCAGTCGATGCCGGCCAGCACGTCGGCCATGGTGCCGATGCCGCGCTCGTCCAGCACGCGCACGTCGTACAGGTCGGCGCCCGGGGCCACGCCGCCGGCTTCCGGCTGCTGGTAGTTGCCCACGCCGGCAGCCACGGCCGCGACGTGCGTGCCGTGGCCGTAGGGGTCGGGCGTGCCGGCCACCGGTACCTGCAGTGGCTGCAGGAACTGGGCGGTGGCCGCGTAGCTGACAAGCTGGCGCAGCAGTTCACTGGTGTCACGCAGCTTGGCCCAGCCGCCACCCGTGTTGGCCCGGCTGTAGCCCACGATGTCGACCGCCTGGCGCACGCGTGAACGGCCGGTGGCGTCGGTGAAATGACGGTGGCGGAAGTCGATGCCTGAATCGAGCACCGCGATGCCCACGCCCTTGCCGTCCAGCCCGCTCGTGGCACTGGCGCTGCCCCCGGCCGTGGTCGGCAGCACGGGCGCGGTGCCTGTGCTGGACTGCAGCAGGCTGGCCTGGCGCTTGGTGGAACGGTTGGGCGTGATGGACAGCACGTCGCTGCGCTCGGACAGCGCCTGCAGCGCCCGCGCCGGCACCATGGCCGACAGCGCCCGTACCGACACATAGTTGTAGTGCACCGACCCGCCCTGGGCCAGGATGGCCAGGCGCAGGGCCACCAGATTGGGGTCGTCGCTCTGGGCGTTGATCAGCACCTGCACGTGCAGGGCGCCGTCCAGCAGCCTGGCCCAGGCCAGGCCCGTGGGCGCGACGACCATGTCGGCCACCTGGCGCAGGTCGGGCGACACCTTGCTCTGGCGCTGGGCCTGGGCAGGTGGGGCCCAGGCCAGGGCCAGGGCCGTGAGCGAAGACAAACCGGCCATGAAGAGGGCGCGGCGTGACGTGCGGAACAAAGTCATGGGGAAGCTCCGGATGGGGCGCAGGTTCAGGTTCTGGCGCTATCGGTAGCCCATCCGCCCACTTGAGGCCCCCGGACCGTCTGAAGCCTGCTTGAACCCGAAAAGCAGGGGCGGATGTGCGTTATTGCGCAGATGGCCGGTCCCTACAATTGCCCGATGAACGACAAGTACCTGCCCGCCGAGGTCGAGCCCGCCGCCCAGGCGCACTGGCAAGCCAGTGGCACCGCGCGCGTGACCGAAGACGCTTCGCGCCCCAAGTTCTACGCCTGCAGCATGCTGCCCTACCCCAGCGGCAAGCTGCACATGGGCCATGTGCGCAACTACACCATCAACGACATGATGGCGCGCTACCTGCGCATGAAGGGCATGAACGTGCTCATGCCCATGGGCTGGGACGCCTTCGGCCTGCCGGCCGAGAACGCCGCCATGGCCAACGGCATGCCGCCCGGCGCCTGGACGCGCGCCAACATCGCCGACATGAAGGCGCAGATGCAGCCGCTGGGGCTTTCCATCGACTGGAGCCGCGAAGTCGCCACCTGCGACCCGGCCTACTACAAGTGGAACCAGTGGTTCTTCCTGAAGATGCTCGAAAAGGGCATCGCCTACCGCAAGACCCAGATCGTGAACTGGGACCCGGTGGACCAGACCGTGCTGGCCAACGAACAGGTGGTCGACGGCCGCGGCTGGCGCAGCGGGGCGGTGGTCGAGAAACGCGAGATCCCGGGCTACTACCTGGCCATCACGCAATACGCCGAAGAACTGCTGTCGGGCGTGAACGACGCCACGGTGCCGCATTACCTGGAAGGCTGGCCCGAACGCGTGCGGCTGATGCAGGAACACTGGATCGGCAAGAGCAGCGGCGTGCGGCTGGCCTTCCCGCACGACATCTGTGACGCCGGCGGCACCCCGGTGCAAGGCGGCCTGCTGCATGTCTTCACCACCCGCGCCGACACGCTGATGGGCGCCACCTTCGTGGCTGTCGCCCCGGAACACCCGCTGGCGGCCCTGGTGGCGCAGCGCGACCCGGCAGTGGCGGCCTTCATCGAGGAATGCAAGAAGGGCGGCACCACCGAAGCCGAACTGGCGCTGAAAGAAAAGGCCGGCGTGCCGCTGGGCCTGAGCGTGAAGCACCCGCTGGCCGAACGCGAGGTGCCGCTGTGGGTGGGCAACTACGTGCTGATGAGCTATGGCGACGGCGCGGTGATGGGCGTGCCGGCGCACGACGAACGCGACTGGGCCTTCGCGAAGAAGTACGGCATCGAACTGCTGCCGGTGGTGCACATCGACGGCGAGCACTTCGACGACCAGCGCTGGCAGGACTGGTATGCCGACAAGACCCGCGGCATCAGCATCAACAGCGGCAACTACAGCGGCCTGCCGCATGCGCAGGCGGTGGACGCCATCGCCACGGCCCTGGCCGAACGCGGCCTGGGCGAGAAGAAGACCACCTGGCGGCTGCGCGACTGGGGCATCAGCCGCCAGCGCTACTGGGGCACGCCGATCCCCATCATCCACTGCGAAGGCAGCACTGAACCAGGCCGCGAGCGGCCCGGGTGTGGCCCGGTGCCGGTGCCGGAAAAAGACCTGCCGGTGCTGCTGCCCGAAGATCTGGTGCCCGATGGCAGCGGCAACCCGCTGAACAAGCACGCGCAGTTCCTGAACGTGGCCTGCCCGCAATGCGGCCAGCCCGCGCGGCGCGAAACCGACACCATGGACACCTTCGTCGACAGCAGCTGGTACTACCTGCGCTACTGCTGCCCCGACAGCGACAGCGCGATGATCGACCCGCGCGTCGAATACTGGATGCCGATGGACCAGTACATCGGCGGCATCGAACACGCTGTGCTGCACCTGCTGTACGCGCGCTTCTGGACCAAGGCCATGCGCGACCTTGGTTTGGTGTCCTTCAGCGAACCCTTCAAGAAGCTGTTCACCCAGGGCATGCTGCTGAACGAGAGCTTCTACCGCGAAGACGCCAGCGGCAAGAAGACCTGGTTCTACCCCAGTGAAGTGGACGTACAGACCGACGACAAGGGCCAGCCCACCGGCGCGGTGGCCAAGTCCGACGGCCTGCCGGTGCTGCTCGGCGGCATCGAGAAGATGTCCAAGAGCAAGAACAACGTCGTCGAGCCCAAGGACATCATCGCCAAGTTCGGTGCCGACACGGCGCGCGTGTTCTCGATGTTCGCCGGCCCGCCCGACCAGAGCGCGGCCTGGTCCGACAGCGGGGCCGAGGGCGCTTTCCGCTTCCTGCGCCGCGTCTGGGCCTTCGGCCAGAAACACCGTGACAGCCTGCTGGCCGCGCCGGCGCAGGCCAGTGGCGCGGGTGCGCTGCGCTTCGAGATGCACAGCCTGCTGAAGCAGGTGAGCAGTGACTACGACCGTATGCAATACAACACGGTGGTCAGCGGCGCGATGAAGATGCTGAACACGCTGGAAGGCGCTCAGGGCGCAGCGCCAGAGGCACTGCGTGAAGGCTACGGCATCCTGCTGCGCGTGCTGTTCCCGGTGGCGCCGCACATCAGCTGGGCGCTGTGGCGCGACCTGGACCTGGCTGCGCAATGGGGCCCGATCGAAGACACGCCCTGGCCGGCAGTGGACGAAGCCGCGCTGGTGCAGGACGAGATCGAACTGATGCTGCAGGTCGGTGGCAAGCTGCGCGGCAGCATCCGCGTGCCGGCCACGGCCGACCGCAGCGCGATCGAAGCCGCCGCCCTGTCCAGCCCCGACTTCCTGCGCTTCGCCGAAGGCAAGCCGGCGAAGAAGGTGGTGGTGGTGCCGGGCCGACTGGTCAATGTCGTCGTCTAGCGCGCGGCGCACCTGGCTGGCCGCAGCCGGCGGCGGCCTGCTGCTGGCCAGTGCGGCCTTGTCGGGCTGCGGCTTCGAACGCCGGCAGACGCCGCCGCTGCGATTCACCAGCATCGCGCTGACGGGCTTCGGGCGCGATTCACCTTTGCGGGCCCTGCTGGCGCGCGAACTGGCTGACGCCGGCGTGCGTGTGCTGCCCGACCCGGCCCAGGCCCAGATCGTCCTGCAGGCGCTGGACGAGGCGCGTGAACGCAGCGTGGTGGCCATCACCGCTGCGGCCCAGGTGCGCGAACTGCAACTGCGCGTGCGCTTCAACTTCCGCGCCGCCACACCGGCCGGGCGTGAGCTGATTCCGCGCGCCGAACTGCTGCTGACGCGTGACATGAGCACCAGCGAGTCCATCGCGCTGGCCAAGGAACAGGAAGAAAACGAACTGGTGCGGGCGATGCAGGCCGACATCGTGCGCCAGGTGCTGCGCCGGCTGGCGGCGCTGAACCCCTGAAAGGCTGGCGCGTGCAGATCCGCCCCGAACAACTCGAAGCCCAGCTGGCGCGCGGGCTGAAGCCGGTCTACACCCTGCATGGCGACGAGACCCTGCTGGCGCAGGAAGCCGGTGACGCCATCCGCGCCGCCGCGCGCGCCGCCGGCCATGGCGAACGCCGCGTCTTCACCGTCAGTGGCGCGCACTTCGACTGGAGCAGCGTGCTGGGCGCAGCGCAGGCGCAAAGCCTGTTTGCCGACCGGCAGCTGATCGAGATCCGCATTCCTTCCGGCAAGCCCGGCAAGGAAGGTTCAGACGCCCTGCAGCGCTACTGCGACATCGTCACCCAGGGCGACGGCAGCGTGCTGACGCTGGTTCAACTGCCCAAGCTGGACTGGCAGCAGCAGAAGGGAGCCTGGTTCACGGCCCTGGACGCCGCCGGCCACAGCCTGAAGCTGGACACCCTGGAACGCGCCCAGCTGCCCGCCTGGCTGGCGCAACGCCTGGCGCGCCAGGGCCAGCGCGTGCGCAGCGGCGAAGAAGGGCAGCGCACGCTGGCCTTCTTCGCCGACCGCGTGGAAGGCAACCTGCTGGCCGCGCACCAGGAAATCCAGAAGCTGGGCCTGCTGCACCCGGCCGGCGAGCTGAGCTTCGAACAGGTCGAAGCCGCGGTGCTGAACGTGGCGCGTTTCGACGTCAACAAGCTGGCCGAAGCGGTATGGACGGGCCAGGTGCCGCGCGCGCTGCGCGTGCTGGACGGGCTGCGGCACGAAGGCGAATCGGTGGTGATGGTGCACTGGATGCTGGCCGACGACATCCGCGCGCTGGCGCGCGCCCGCGCCGCGCTGGACCAGGGCAAGCCGCTGCCGCTGGCGCTGAAGGAAGCGCGCGTCTGGGGCCTGAAGGAAAAGCTGTTCGAACGCGCGCTGCCGCTGCTGGCCGACCACCAGCTGGCGCACCTGCTGGACGCCGCCAGCGTCTGCGACGGCCTGTGCAAGGGCCTGCGCCACCCCGACTGGCCGGCCGAGCCCTGGGAAGCGCTGCAGCGCCTGGTGCTGATGGCGCTGCAGGCGCAGTCGCTGACAGCCCCCGGCCGCCGCACTGGCGCCGCGCCGCGGCTGGTGCTGCAGGCCTAGAAACGCCCAGACCTGGCTTGCCCGCAAATGGCCCGCCCGCGCGCTGCGCTTCTGTTTCTGTGCGCGGCCTGCTAGTACCCGCGCCGGCGGTCCACCAGGCCCAGCAGCGGCCGGCCGGCCAACATGGCCTGCACATTGGCCGCGGCCACGGGGGCGGCGCTGCGCGGGTCGGTGAAGGCTGCGGCATGCGGCAGCACCGTCACCCGCGGGTGCTGCCAGTAGGCGTGGCCGGCGGGCAGGGGTTCGGTGTGGAACACGTCCAGCACGGCATGCGACAGCTGGCCGCTGTCCAGCGCCGCCAGCAGGTCGGCGTCCACCACATGCGCGCCGCGCGCCAGGTTCACCAGCGCTGCCCCGCGCGGCAGCTGCGCCAGGAAACCAGCGTTGATCAGGCCGCGCGTGTCGGCCGTCAAGGGCAGCAGGTTCACGACCACGTCGCTGGCCGCCAGCAGCGGCGCCAGGGCCTGTCCGTCGCGGCGCCAGCCCTGCACCGCATGGCCCTGGCGGGCCAGCACCGCGCTGACGGCACGGCCCATCTCGCCCTGGCCCAGCACGGTCACGCACAAGTCCTGCGCACGGCGCTGGGCATGCGGCCGCCACAGGCCGGCGCGCTGCTGCGCGGCATAGGTGAAAAAGCCGCGCTGCAGGGCCAGCACGGCCCAGAGCGCGGTCTCCGCCATCGCGGCCGTCATGGCCGGGTCCACCATGCGGGCCAGCGGCACATCGGGGGGCAAGGTCGGGTCGGCCAGCAGCTTGTCCACCCCAGCCCACAGGCTTTGTACCAGGCGCAGCCCGGGCAGGCCCTGCAGCGCGCCTGCCGGCGGGTTGGCAACGAAGGCCACCTGCACCGCAGCGCGCTGCGCCGCTGTGGCGGCCTGCACGTCAGCCAGCGGCCAGCACTGGGCCTGGGGCAGCGCTGCGGCGAGCGCCGACCCCAGGGCCTGCTGCCAGGCGGCTTCTTCGCCGGGGTCGAAGTCGCCGCAGAGCAGGCAGATCAAGGCACGAAGTTCGTCAGCCGCACCAGGCCCGGGGTGCCCACGCGCACGTAGTACAGGTCGGTGGCATTCACGCCCAGTGATTGCAAGGATTGCGCCGATACCAGCGCTGGCCGGTCTGGCCCCTGGCGCGAGAAGTCGACCACGTTGTAGGCGGCGACGGCCAAGGTGCCGTAGGTCACTCGCGTGGCGCCGGTCACCGCGTCCAGCGAAAGCAGGGTCGCACCGGAATACGAAGCCGCTGCCGTGCTGCCAATGGGCTGCGCGATGATGCGGCCGACACTGGTGTCGGTGTAGCCGTTGAACAAGGCTCCGCCCACCGTCGTGGTGTCCGCGAACTGCCTCGGATTGCCACCATCGCTGTCCAGCACACGCAGGGCTGACCCGGGGAGCGTGCCGCCAGGTCCGCGCAAGTCGAACCAGACCGATTCATAGGCCCAGCTGCCGAAATTGACCACTCGCAGTTGCGGCGAAGACGCCAGTGTCAACGGCGTACCGCCAACGCGCGGGGCCGAGCGCAGCGTGCTGCCACCATCGACGGTGTAGACGAAGCGCGTCGGCGTGGCGCCAACGCTGCGCTCGTCCACGACCGCGGACTCGTTGACGAGATTGGTGATCGTCCCGGCGCCGTCGACAGCGGCGATCCTGCTCGTGCCGCCACTGGCCAGTACGAACAGCACCTGCTGTGCATTGATGTTGCCGCGCGTGGCAGGCCATGCGGCTTGCCCTGCGGCCAGCGTCAGCAGGTCCACCAAGGGGCCGCTGTTGTCAAGCCTGTAGGACAGGATGCGGCCTCCGTTGACATAGAAAGCCGTCGCCGCGGGACTGCTGACTTCACCCAGTTGCTGGAAGTCGACCGCCGCGGTACCGAAGTTCACCGGGGCGGTGCCGCTGGCGGTGTTGTAGGCGCGCAGGGTGTTGCCGTCGCGGAAGATGATCGTGCCCGGGCCGCTGGGGGTGCGCAGCAAGGTGATCTCGCCTGCGCCCACGGTAAAGGCCGTGCTGGCAGCACCAAAGCTGGCGTTGAGGCGCAGGATGTTGTTGCCGTCGCGCGCCAGATAGCCGGAAATGGCGCCCGTGCTGTCGGTCAAGGCGACCAGGAGCCGCGGCACGTCGACAGGCGCGGCAGTCGATGCCGCGTTCACGCGGATGGCAACGAAGCGGTCGTCGGCCGTACCGCACTGGGCGTCCGTACCGGGTACCCGGTACTGCATCACCGAACTGCCGGCGTCGGCGATGTCGGCGAAGTAGCCCTCGGACACCACGCCCGGGGTGGCAGACGCACACAGATCACCCAGGCTGGCATTGCTCACCTGTGCTGGCGTGGGTGTGCCGCTGCCGGCCAGCAGGTCCAGACGCCACAGTCGCGTGCCACGGGCGTAAACGACGAAGCGCTCGCTCGAATCACCAGAGTTCTGCGGGTTGGCCCGTGCGTCGCTGCTGCTGGCCAGCAGCAGCCAGCTGCCGCCGGCCTCGGCCACGACCGTGGCGGGAACGTTGGCAGGGTCAACCAGCGTGAGGTTGTACGGGCTGGCCTGGCGCGCACCATTGGCGAAGTTCAGGGTGGCAGTCTGCGCCACGCCCGCGTCGCCGCGCAGCCAGTAGTTGGCCGCGACCGGCGCCTGCACCGTCAGAAGCACGGCCGGACTGGTGATGCTGCCGACGCTGTTGCTGACGACGACGTCGAAGTTGGCGCCGTTGTCAGCCAGGGTGGTGACGGGCGTGATGTAGGCCATGCTGGTAGCGCCGACGATCGGGGTGCCGTTCCTGCGCCACTGGTAAGCCAGCGGGCCGGTGCCGCTGGCCGTGACACTGAAGCTGGCTCGCTGGCCGACGAAGGCCAGCTGCGCCTGCGGTGCCATGACGATGAGCGGATCGACCGTGACCAGCGTGACGGTCAAAAGCGCCGTGTTGCTGGTGACACTGCCGGCGCTGTTGCTGACGACGACGCTGAACTGCGCGCCGCTGTCGGCCACGGCCAGCGCCCCGGTGGTGTAGCTGGCCGCGTTGGCGCCGACAATGGCCACGCCGTTACGCCGCCACTGGTAAGCCAGCGTGCCGCTGCCGGTGGCCGCGACGCTGAAGGTGGCCGTAGCCCCGCTGAGCACCGACACGGGCAGGGGCTGGGTGCTGATGCTGGGCGCCACGGGCGCGGGATTGACCGTCAGCGTGGCGTTGTTGCTGGTCACCATGCCCACGGCGTTGCGCACTTCCACCGTGAAGTTGGCGCCGTTGTCGGCCAGGGTCGTGGTCGGCGTGGTGTAGGTGGCGCCCGTGGCGCCAGCGATGTTGCTGCCGTCGCGCCGCCACTGGTAGGTCAGGGTGGGGTCGCCGGCCGCGACCACGGTGAAGACAGCGCTCTGGCCGGCGGTCACGCTCTGCGCGGCCGGCTGGGTGGTGATGGTCGGCGCCACGGGGACGGGGTTGACGGTGAGCAGCGCACCGGCCGACGTGGCGGTGCCTGCGCTGTTGCTGACGCTGACGGTGTAGACCGCGCCGCTGTCGGCCAGGCTCAGCGCCGGCGTGGTGTAGCTGGCGGCGGTGGCGCCAGCGATGGCCGTGCCGTTGCGCAGCCACTGGTAGGCCAGGGTGCCGCTGCCGGTGGCGGCGGCGCTGAAGGTGGCGGTCTGCCCGGCCGTGACCGTGGCGTTGACCGGCTGGCTGGTGAAGCTGGGGGCGACGATGGCGGCGCTGACCGTCAGCGTGGCGGGCGTGCTGGTGACGCTGCCCTGGGCGTTGCTGACGCTGACGCTGAACTGCGCGCCGCTGTCGGCAACAGCCGTCGTGGCCAGGGTGTAGGTGGCGGCGTTGGCGCCGGCAATGGCCACGCCGTTGCGTGCCCAGCTGTAGGTGATGGGTGCCGTTCCCGTGACGTTGACACTGAAGTTGGCCGGCTGGCCAGCCGTCACCGCCACGTTGGCCGGCTGGCCGATGATCGACGGGGCGCCGCTGGGCGGCGGGTTGCTGCCGCCGCCGTCGCCACCGCCGCCACCCCCGCCGCAAGCGGCCAGCGCCACGACCAGACCGAGCGCCAGGCTGTGACGCAGCGACTGCATGGCCGCAGCAGCGCGGCCCGGACCGGCCGCACCGGCCGCACCGACCGGACCGGCCTGTAGCCCCAGCCGCTGGGCAAGGCTTTGCCAGCCTGACCTGGCGACGGCACTGAACCAGGCCACGGACAACAGCGGTACAGGCCGGGAAACCCCGGTCGGCAGGGTTGCAGGTGCGGGCGAAGGCTGAGCCAGTTGGAACGGCGAGGCCTGGGCGGTCTTGAGCGTCATGCAGTGTCTCGGGTGATCATGGGCGCATGCTGCGCCTGGAATGCGATGGCCGCCGGTTCACCGGTCCAGACCAATTCGCGAGCTTGCCACAGGCCGGAGCCCGTATCGGAAGCTGGAGCTCCCCTTACCAGGGGTTACCTGGGTGAGCCTGGGGCAAAGTTGGCGCTTGCCGCCCCGTCGTTCCACTGAAGAGCAGCGCGGGCTCTCCGTCAAACTGACGATGAGACGGAAACCACCGCCTGCTGCAGCCGCTGCAGAGCGGCCAGTACGGTGGCAGCACGAACGGCGGCGCGGTCGCCAGACAGTTGCAGGCGTTCAGTGTGTACCCCAGCCGCCGTGCCCCAGCCCAGCCAGACCGTGCCCACGGGTTTGCCGGGCACGGCCCCGCCCGGGCCGGCAATGCCGGTGACGGCCACCGCCAGCTGCACGGGTGCGCGCTGCAGCGCACCCTGCGCCATGGCCGCAGCCACTTCCTGGCTGACGGCGCCGTGGGCCTGGATGACAGCCGGGTCCACGCCCAGCAAGTCGGTCTTGGCGGCGTTGCTGTAGGTCACGAAGCCGCGCTCGAACCAGTCGCTGGACCCGGCCAGGTCGGTGCAGGCTGCGGCAATCAGCCCACCGGTGCAGCTTTCGGCCGTGGCCAGCCGCCACTGGCGCGCGCGAAGCGCCAGCGCCAGCGCCTGTACGGCGTCGGCCAGCGTGGCCGCGCCTGTACCCATGACGGGCCCGTTCACCACAACGACCACAACCTCAGGCCCACGGCCAACACCAGCAGGGTGCAACCGGCAGCCACCAGGTCGTCGAACAAGATGCCCAGGCCTTGCTGCCAGCCGATGGGCTGGCCTGGGCGCAACTTGAACAGCCGGTCGGCCCAGCCCACGGGCCCGGGCTTGGCAGCGTCAAAGTAGCGGAAGACGGCAAAAGCCAGCAATTGCGCCCAGAAGCCCGCTGGCGCCCACAGCCAGAGCACCAGCCAGATGGCCACGATCTCGTCCCAGACGATGCTGCCGGGGTCGGCCACGCCCAGGTGCCGCGCCGCGACCGTGCAGGCCCAGACGCCGGCCAACAGGCCGGCCACGACCACCCAGCCCCAGGGCAGCGCCGGCCATACCGCCGACAGCACCAGGAAAGCCACCCAGCCCCACAGCGTGCCCACCGTCCCCGGCGCCTTCGGCGACAGGCCGCTGCCGAACCCCAAGGCCAGCCAGTGCGCCGGGTGGGCGCGCAGGAAGCGCGCGTTGGGGGCGACGGGGGCGACGGGGGCGCCAGGGACGTTCAGCAGCGTCATCATGCCGCGGCGAAATGGTCGAAGCCGCGCCAGCGCCCGGGCAGTTCCTGGCCATCGGTGCCGTGCACGCGCAGGCCGGGCTGCGCGTCGATGCGGCCGATGCAGACCAGCGGCACATCCGTCTGGCGGCCCGCGGCCAGCACCTCGGCGTGGCGGGCGGGGGCGGCGGTGAACAGCAGTTCGTAGTCGTCGCCGCCAGCCAGCAGGCATTCCTGCTGCAGGGCTTCGGGTTGGGCCGCCAGCACGTCACTGCGCGGCAGGGCCGCCAGCTGCAGCGTGGCGCCCACGCCCGAGCGCTGCAGCACATGGCCCAGGTCGCCCACCAGGCCGTCGCTCAGGTCGATGGCGCTGCTGGCCAGGCCGCGCAGCGCCAGGCCCAGGGCCACACGCGGCTGCGGCTGTTCCATGGCCAGGCGCAGGTGGTCGAAGGCCGGGCCCAGGCTGACCAGGCCGCGAAACGCTTCCAGCGCCAGCCGGGCGTCACCCAGCTGGCCGCTGACCCAGACCTCGTCGCCCGGCCGCGCCCCGTTGCGCAGCAGGGCCTGGCCGGGCGGCACCTGGCCGAAGACGGTGATGCAGATGTTCAGCGGCCCGGCCGTGGTGTCGCCGCCCACCAGTTCGATGCCGTGCGTGTCGGCCAGGGCCAGCAGGCCCTGCGCAAAGCCGGCCAGGAAGGCTTCGTCCACGCGTGGCAGCGCCAGCGCCAGCGTGAAGGCCAGGGGTTCGGCGCCGCAGGCGGCCAGGTCCGACAGGTTCACGGCCAGCGCCTTGTGCCCCAGCCGCGCGGGCGGCACGGTGGCCAGGAAGTGGCGGCCTTCCACCAGCATGTCGCTGCTCACCGCCAACTGCTGCCCAGGCGTGGGCTGCAGCAGCGCGCAGTCGTCGCCCACGCCCAGCGCAGCACGGCGCACCGGGCGCGTGAAGTGGCGGGCGATGAGGTCGAATTCGCCGTGTGCCAGGGAAGGACGCTGGGGCGCCACGCTCACGGGACCACCCTGCGCGCTGCGCACTCCGAGATGAGCACTTGGAAACGGCCCGGCGCGATCATGCAGTGCCGTCCAGGTCTTCGGCGCGCAGCCGGTTGGCCAGTTCCACGGCCGACTTCACGTTCATCTTGTCGAACACGCGCGCGCGATGCACTTCCACCGTGCGCACGCTGATGCCCAGTGCGTCGGCGATCAGCTTGTTCGGCCGCCCTTCCACCACCAGGCGCATGACCTCGCGCTCGCGTTCGGTCAGCTCGGCCAGGGCCTGGGCCGCGGCGGCGCGTTCCTGCCGTGCCAGCAAGGCCGTGGCGCTGATGGCCAGGGCCTGGTCCACGCGGTCCACCAGCAGGTTGTTGGAAAAGGGCTTCTCGACGAAGTCGAAGGCCCCGCGCTTGACGGCTGCCACGGCGGTGGGCACGTCACCATGGCCGGTCAGGAAGATCACCGGCAGCGCTGGCAGCCAGCCCTGTTCGGCCAGGCGTTCAAACAGCACCAGGCCGCTGGTGCCGGGCATGCGCACGTCCAGCACCAGGCAGGACGGGGATGTCGGCCACTGGCCCGGACCGCCGCGCTGTGCGAGCCAGGCTTCGAAGGCGTCGGCACTGGCAAAGCCTTCGCTGAGCAGGCGGCGCGAGCGCAACAGCCAGGCCAGGGCGTCGCGCACGACGTCCTCGTCGTCGACGAGATAGACCATGGGGATGCCCAGGCGGGGATCGGTCGGCATCGGGCAGGGGGGCTTCAGCGGCGTTCGACGGGTTCGACGGGTTCAAGGGGTTCAACGCCTTCCGGCACCGCAGTGTCGCCCGTTTCGGGCGCGCCCTGCGCGGCCGCAGCTTCAGGCTGGCGCGGCGTGGGCAGGGTGAAGCGGAATTCCGTGCCGCGCGGGCTGCCGGCCGCTGTGTCCGGCCGCAGCGGCGCGGGGCCGAAGTCCAGTGCACCGCCATGTTGTTCGATCACCGTGCGGCACAGGCTCAGGCCCAGGCCCATGCCTTCTTCGCGCGTGGTGAAGAAGGGCGTGAACAGCCGTGTGGCGACATCGGCCGCGATGCCCGGCCCGGCGTCGATGACGCTGAACGTGACCCAACGTGCATGCGTCTGGCGCACGCGCAGCAGCAGCACACGGGCTTCCAACGGCGTGCCGGGTTCCATGGCCTGGATGCCGTTGCGCGTGAGGTTGATCAGCACCTGTTCGATCATCGTGCGGTCGCAGCGCACGCGCGGGGTGCGGCCAGCGGCCGGCAGGGGTGCCGGCACCGGGGCGATGTCGACTTCGATGCGTGTGCCGCTCTTGCGCGCCTGCAGACGCACCAGGGGCAGCACGGCGTCCAGCAGCAGGTCGGCACCCAGGGTTTCGTGCTGCTGCTCGCGCCGGCGCACGAAGCCATGGACGCTCTTGATGATGCGGCCCGCCCTCTCGGCCTGTTCGGCGATGCGCGCCACAGCCTGGCGCAGCAGGCCGCGTTCTTCTTCGGGGGGTAGGGGTGGCGGGCCGTTGCCTGGCGCGGCTTCCAGCAGGTTCAACGAACCGCTGGCGTAGCTGGCAATAGCGGCCAGGGGCTGGTTCAGTTCGTGACTCAGCAGCGAGGCCATTTCGCCCACCGTCGCCAGCCTGGCGGTGGCCTGCAGCCGGTCTTGCTGCTGGCGCGACAGCTCTTCCACCCGGCGCTGGGCGCTGATGTCCACGATGGCGCTCATCCAGCCAGTGTGGCGGCCATTGCCGTCCACCAGCGGGGCTTCATAAATCATGACCGGGAAGCGTTCACCGTTCTTGCGCATGAACAGGGTTTCGTAGCCCTCTCGCGCTTCTGCCAAGTCGCCGTGTTCGCGGTGTTCGCGCGCCGCACGCAGCGGGCCGCTGCGCGGCGGCCGAGCCTGCAGGCGCAGCTGCTGGCGCTGCTGGTATTCCTCGGCCTGCTCGGGTGGCCAGTAAGGTGGCGAATAGGGTACGCCAGGCCGCGCCGGGCTGGCCGGTGGCGCGAGCAGCTCTGCAGCACTGAAGCCCACCATCGCACAGAAGGCCGGGTTGACATAGGTGATGGCGCCTTGCAGGTCGCGCGCGCGCAAGCCGGTGCTGAGCGAATCTTCCATCGCCTTGCGAAAGGCCAGCGCCTCAGCCAGAGCGCGTTCGGCTTCAGCACGGCGGCGCACGTCGCGCGCCAGCAGCAGCACCACGGCGAACAGCGCCAGCGACAGGCCCAGCACCAGGGCCGTGGCCAGGTTCGGGATCAGGCTGGGTTGGCCGGCCGTGCTGTCCACACGCAGCTGCAGCGCCGTGCCAGGCAGGTCGACCAGGCGTTCGGCCACGTACACGCCGACACCGCGGGCCACGCCAGCGCGTGCCAGACGCGTGCCGTCGCCTTCGACGAAGCTCAGTTCGTAGCGCTGGGCGCTGCGCACCCGGGGCGCGGACTGGTCTTCGCGCAGTGCCAGCGCGTTGTCCAGCAAGGGCGCTAGCGCCACGGTGCCCACCAGGTAGCCGCCCTGCACCGGCACGCACAGGTCCAGCACTTCGAGCCCCATGCCGCCGGGTAGCGGCACATAGTAGCTGCGCGAAAACGCTGCGCTGCTGCTGCGGCCGGCGGCCGCACAGCTGACTTCGGCTTCCACGCCCAGCTGCGCGCGCGGCAGCTGCTTGAACAGCGGCGTGGCGTAGGGTGAGTCGATGCTTTCCTGCACCGCCAGCCGGGCATCGCGGCGTTCCACATGCCGCAGCTCGGTATGCGCTTTCAGCAGCTCGGTGGCGCCGCGCTGCCAGTTCGCCAGCGGCGGGTCGCCCCAGCCCAGGGCCTGCAGCTGCTGGCTGGTGCGCAGCAGCTCGCGGCGCAGGTCGCCGGCCAGCTGGGCGGCGACGGTCTCGGCACTGTCCTGTGCGCTGGCCGCCTCGACGCGCACCGTCAGCCACACCAGCAGGCTCTGGGCCACGGCCAGCAGGGCCAGCAGCACCGCCCACAGCAAGGCGCGACGCCAGCGGCGCAGGCCCGCTGGCAGGGCATTGGCGGGTTGTTCCGGCGGAAAAGCGTCGTCCATGTTGCGCTGGGCATTCTGGCCGCGGCGGCACGCCATCTGCTACGCAGTTTCGCGCATGGCCAGCCTGGGCAACACGGGGCGACACTGCGAAACCTACAATCCGCGACCCCCTACCGGCAGGTGCTGCCGACCGGGTGCGCCAGAGGAGACCCCCGCGATGTCCACCGCCCCGACAAACCACGACCGCAGCGCCGAAGCCAACCCGGAGAGGTCTGCCGAAAGGGCCCAGGACGACCGCGCCGCCAAGCTCAAGCGCGCAGCGCTGGATTACCACGAGTTTCCGCGCCCGGGCAAGCTGGAGATCGCCGCCACCAAGCAGATGGTGAACCAGCACGACCTGGCGCTGGCCTACAGCCCCGGTGTGGCCTTTGCCTGCGAAGCCATCGTCGAAGACCCGGCCAACGCCTTCCGCTACACCGCGCGCGGCAACCTGGTGGCCGTGGTCACCAACGGCACAGCCGTACTGGGCCTGGGCGACATCGGCCCGCTGGCAGCCAAGCCGGTGATGGAAGGCAAGGCGGTGCTGTTCAAGAAGTTCGCTGGCATCGACGTCTTCGACATCGAGATCAACGAGAAAAACCTGGACAAGCTGGTCGACGTGATCGCCGCGCTCGAGCCCACCTTCGGCGGCGTGAACCTGGAAGACATCAAGGCCCCGGACTGCTTCTACGTCGAACGCGAACTGCGCAAGCGCATGAAGATCCCGGTCTTCCACGACGACCAGCATGGCACCGCCATCGTGGTGGGTGCGGCGCTGTTGAACGCACTGAAGGTGGTGGGCAAGAACATCGCCGAGATCAAGCTCGTCACCAGCGGCGCCGGTGCTGCTGCCCTGGCCTGCCTGGGCCTGCTGGTGAAGCTGGGCGTGCGGCGCGAAAACATTTGGGTCACCGACCTCGCCGGCGTGGTCTATGAAGGCCGCACCGAGCTGATGGACGAGGACAAGATCGTCTTCGCGCAGAAGACGAGCAAGCGCAAGCTGGCCGAAGTCATCGAAGGCGCCGACGTCTTCCTGGGCCTGTCGGCCGGCGGCGTGCTGAAGCCCGCGATGGTGGCGGCGATGGCGCCCGCGCCCGTGATCTTCGCCCTGGCCAACCCCACGCCCGAGATCCGCCCCGACGAAGTGAAGGCCGTGCGCAGCGACGCCATCATCGCCACCGGACGCAGCGACTACCCGAACCAGGTCAACAACGTCCTGTGCTTCCCGTACATCTTCCGCGGCGCGCTGGACAGCGGCGCGACCACGGTCACCGACGCGATGGAAATCGCCGCCGTGCACGCCATCGCCGAGCTGGCGCAAGCCGAGCAGAGCGAAGTGGTGGCCGCCGCGTATGCTGGCGCGACGCTGAGCTTCGGGCCGGAATACCTGATCCCCAAGCCCTTCGACCCGCGGCTGATGATGAAGATCGCGCCGGCCGTGGCGCGCGCGGCCTTCGAATCCGGCGTGGCCACGCGGCCGGTGCAGGACTTCGATGCCTACCGCGAAAAGCTGCAAAGCTTCGTCTACGCCAGCGGCAATACGATGAAGCCGATCTTCCAGCTGGCCAAGCGCGCCACCGCCAAGCGCGTGGCTTACGCCGAAGGCGAAGAAGAACGCGTGCTGCGCGCCGTGCAGGTGGTGGTGGACGAAGGCCTGGCCCGGCCCACGCTCATCGGCCGGCCGGCCGTCATCGAAACCCGCATCAAGAAATTCGGCCTGCGGCTGCAGGAAGGTCTGGACTACGACGTCGTCAACGTCGAGAACGACCACCGCTACCGCGACTTCTGGCAGACCTACCACCGCATGACCGAACGCAAGGGCGTGACGGCGCAAGTGGCCAAGATCGAGATGCGCCGGCGGCTGACGCTGATCGGCGCGATGCTGCTGAAGAAGGGCGAAGTCGACGGCCTGCTGTGCGGCACCTGGGGTACCACGGCCCAGCACCTGCAGTACGTGGACCAGGTCATCGGCAAGCGCGCCGGCGGTAGCGCGCGCACGGCGCAGGACGTGCGCGTCTACGCCTGCATGAACGGGCTGATGCTGCCCGGACGGCAGATCTTCCTGGTCGACACGCATGTCAACGCCGACCCCAGTGCGGCCGAACTGGCCGAGATCACGGTGATGGCCGCCGAGGAAATGATGCGCTTCGGTGTGGTGCCGCGCGCAGCGCTGCTGTCGCATTCCAACTTCGGCACCAGCGACAGCGCCAGCGCCGTGAAGATGCGCGCCACCCTGGCCCTGCTGCGCGAACAGGCGCCCTGGCTGGAAGTGGACGGCGAAATGCACGGCGACGTGGCCCTGGACAGCGCCGCCCGCCGCGTGCTGATGCCCAACAGCACCCTGCTGGGCGACGCCAACCTGCTGGTGCTGCCCAACATCGAGTCGGCCAACATCGCCTACAACCTGCTGAAGGTGGCTGCCGGCGGCGGCATCGCCATCGGCCCAGTGCTGCTGGGCGCTGACCAGCCTGTCCATGTCTTGACGCCATCGGCCACCGTGCGCCGCATCGTCAACATGACGGCCATCACCGTCGCGGATGCGGAAGCCGGACGTACGTCAAGCCCTGCAGCCTGACGTTCTGACAGCCTGGGCGTGGCCCAGGAACCCGGGTCAAGGCTTTGTGTAAGTACCCACAAACATGAGCGGCTCTTTGCCCCATTTTTGGGCAATAGGCTTGAGTTTCCAGGCCCGCTCCGGTACCATTCTGGTTTGATTTTTCAGGGTTAACCCGTGTTCTCGACCGGTTCAGCCTGCCCGCGCGGCGCCTTGGGCGCACCCTGGCAGGCCATGCTCAAGTGGGGGCTGTCCAAGGCGGCAGCCACTGGCTTGTCGGTCGGTGTGGTGCTGTCTGCGGCCTTGCTGGCTGCTCCGGCATTCGCCCGTGGCCCGGAAGTCGCGTCAGGTCTGCCCCCGGTGGCACTGGCCAGCCTGCCGCCGGAAGCCCGCAGCACCCATCAGCTCATCCTGTCAGGTGGGCCGTTTCCCTACGACAAGGACGGTACGGTGTTCGGCAACCGCGAACGCCTGCTGCCGCTGAAGGCGCGGGGCCACTACCGCGAATACACCGTCAGGACGCCGGGTGCGAAGAACCGCGGCGCCCGACGCATCGTCTGCGGCGGCAAGCCGCCGACCCAGCCCGAAGTCTGTTTCTACACCGCCGACCACTACGCAAGCTTCAGCCGCATCGTGCCATGACCGCCATGTTCGACCCGCCACTCAAGCCGCTCACCGAATCGCCCGCGGAATCCCCCACTTTGGGCCCGCTCGCTGGCGCCACCGATTTCCACCACCAAAACCCCAGGAGGCACGCGACCATGCAGTTGCAGACCATCCGCCCCAACATCGTGCAGGCCATCCGGGCCTACCGTGTCGACGACCTGATGAAGGCTGCCGAAGCCGCAGGCCAGCATTTCCTGTACGTCAACCTGGCCGAAGCGCAGAGCAAGCAGGACGTGCTGGACGCCATCGCGGCGGCTTTCCTGTTCCCGGCCCACTTCGGCAAGAACCTGGACGCGCTGTTCGACTGCATGACCGACCTCGTGCACAAGGCCGGGCAGCAGCCCGGCTTTGTGGTCGTGCTGGAACAGCTGCCCGATCACCCGCGCTTCGACCGCGAGGCGCGCGAACAGCTGCTGGAGGTGTTCCGCGATGCGGCTGAATTCTGGGGCGACCGACGAATACCCTTCAGGTGCTTCTATTCTTTTCAGTAGCCCGCTCCCAAGAATCAGGGTCATGGGAGCGGGCTACTGAAGTGGCCCCCAGCAACACCACCACTGCCGCCGCCAAGCCGGCACCCAAGGTGGCCGTGCCGAAGAACGGCACGAATCCAAACTTCGGCATGAACATGCCGATGATGAGCAGTGCCTTCGACACGGCGGCCTGGCTGAACGCGGCCTAGCTGCCGCCAGCGCCGGGCTCTGCCTGGCACCGGCCAGAACAAGGGCTCCCGCGGGAGCCCTTTTTTCGTCGTGCGCCGGCTAAGGGACGCCAAGGGACCGGCGTCATGGTGCCGCTGGCGGACCTTGCCGCAGCACACAGGCAGGCCGCGGCAACAGGGCCAGCGCCAGATACTGCGCCACCGGCACTTCCTCGGCACGGCGCTGCAGGTCGAAGTCGGTATCCAGGCCTTCGGCCTCGATCCAGCGGCCCAGGGTGTGGCGCAGCAGCTTGCGGCGCTGCGAAAAGGCCGTGCTCACGACCGTGCCCAGCCTTTCGGGGTCGACCCGCGTGTCCAAAGGCAGCGGCCGCATGCGCACGATGGCCGAATCGACGCGCGGCGGCGGGTCGAAGGCCGCAGGCGGCACGTCCAGCACGCCGCTGATGCGGTAGCGCCACTGCAGCATCACGCTCAGCCGGCCGTAGTCCTTGCTGCCCGGCGCTGCCGCCATGCGGTCCACCACTTCCTTCTGCAGCATGAAGTGCTGGTCGACCACGACATCGGCCACCGCCAGCAGGTGGAACAGGATGGGCGTGGAGATGTTGTAGGGCAGGTTGCCCACCACCCGCAGCGGCTGGCCGGCCGCGCTGGCCAGCGCGCGGAAGTCCACCTGCAGCACGTCGGCCTCGACCACCTGCAGCCCGGCCTGGCGGCGCAGCCGGGCGGCCAGGTCGCGGTCCAGTTCCACCACCGTCAGCGCGCCACAGCGGCGCAGCAGGGGCAAGGTCATGGCCCCCAGCCCGGGGCCGATCTCGACCAGGGCCTGGCCTGGCGCGGGGGCGATGGCGTCGACGATGCCTTCGATCACGGCTTCGTCGACCAGGAAATGCTGGCCGAAGCGCTTCTTGGCGAAATGCCTCACGGCCGCCAGCCGCGCCAGGTGACTGCGTTCACGGCGGCGGTTCGCGCAGCTCGACGTAAGCGCGGGAACGGATTTCCTTCGTCCATTCCAGGAAGGCCTGGTCGAAGCGCTGTTCGCGCAGCACGTTGCGCGCCTGTTCGCGCTGCGCCTTCGGGTCGATGGCGACTTCACGGCGTTCCAGCACCTGGATCAGGTGCACGCCAAAGCGTGAAGGCACAGGCGCCGACAGACCGCCCACCGGCAGTGCGTTCATCGCCTCTTCGAATTCCGGCACCATCGTGCCCGGGCCACTCCAGCCCAGGTCGCCGCCGGCGGCTGCCGATCCGTCTTCGCTGTACTGCCTGGCGATGTCTTCGAAGTTGCGCTGGCCAGTCTCGATCTGGCGCCTGTAGTCGGCCAGCCGGCGCGACGCCACTTCCGCCGTCAGCTGGGCCGAAGGCCGCAGCAGCACATGGCGGGCGCGCGTCTGCGTGGCGCGTGGTTCGCCAGCCTCGCGCCGCTCCAGCACCTTCAGCACATGAAAGCCAGCACCGGTGCGCAGCAGTTCGGGCGCCACCTGGCCCGCTTCGACGCTGCGCGTGGCATTGACGAAGGCGTCGGGCAGCCGCGACGCCGGGCGCAAGCCCAGGGCGCCACCCTTTTCGCGGTTGGCGTCGGCCGAGACGTCCAGCGCCACCACCGCGAAGTCCTCGCCGCCCTGCACGCGCTTGAGCGCAGCCAGCGCGCGTTCGCGCAGCCGTGCCTCGGCTTCTGGCGTGGTGCCCTCCGGCACCGGTACCAGGATCTGCGCGATGTTGGTCTCGGCTTCGCCTTGCGAGGCCTTGCGCTGTTCAGCCATGAACTTGTCCAGTTCTTCGTCGCTGATCTGGATGCGGCGGTAGACCTCGCGTTCGCGCAGCCTTTCCATCATCAGCTGGTCGCGCAGCTGGGCACGAAAGCGGCTGTATTCGATGCCATCGGCCGCCAGACGCTGGCGCAGCACCTGCGGGGTGATCTGGTTCTGCGCCGCGACGTTCTGCACCGCGCGGTCGATGTCGGGTTCGTCGATGCGCACGCCGCTTTCGCGGGCCGTGGTGATGATCACGCGCTCGTCGATCAGCAGGTCCATCACCTGCTGGCGCAGTTCGCCTTCGGGTGGCAGGCGCTGGCCGGCACGGGCGGCCTCGGCGCGCGCCGATTCGATGCGGCGCGCCACTTCGCCGGCCGTGACGAGTTCCTGGTTCACGACCGCGGCGATGTAGTCGCCATTGCGGCTGTTGCGGCCCTGGGCCTGGGCTGGGCCCAGGGCCAGGCCGGCCAGCAACAGGGCCAGGGCAGCGGTCAGGGCACGGATGGGCAAGACAGACTCGTTCATGAAGCGTGGACGCTGGTCAGCCCGGAAGAACCGGGGGGCACGAAAGCTTGGCTTTCGCCAACAGGGGCGGTGGCGCAGCAGCCATCACGGCGCAGGCTGCCATTCGTTGCTGCGCGACCCGCTGCCGCGGTCATCGCGCAGCAGCTGGTAACCAGGGATATTGTCCTTCAAGACCTTCAGCGGGTTCGACCCGATGCGCGACAGGCCCACCAGTTCCAGCTGCAGCAGCAGCCGCGTGGTGGCTTCGGTGCGCCCGGTGGACAGGCGCTCGGCCACAACGCGGCCGATCCAGCAACCGGCGTCGTATTCCAGGCCCACCAGGCTGTCGGTGACGCGCGCGTCCTTCAGGCTGTAGTTCACGCGCCCCACCGCGTACCAACGCCCGCTGCAGGCCTGGCCGCCGCCGCTGCCCGCCTGCGCCAGGCCGTCCAGGGCCTGGGCCGCCGGGCCCTGGACGCGCGTGCTGCCGATGGGCCACTGCCAGCCCAGTTCCAGCTGTTCGCTCAGGCCGCGTGCCAGGCGGTATGTGGCGCCCACGGTGCGGAAGGGCCCGGGCGAGTAGCGCGCCGCCAGGATCGAACGCACCGACCGCGACAGCTCGGGGCTGTATTGCAGCGCCGCGTCCAGCGTCCAGCCGGGCAGCACGCTGGTGCTGCCGATCAGCAGCGCGTCGGAGAACTTCTGCGTCAGCGCCGGCCCGTCGGGGCTGCCGTCGGCCTGCGGCGCCACGCGCTGGTCGCGCAGCAGGTAGCGCTGCACCAGGCCCAGGCGCAGGGCCTCGGCACCGCTGGCCTGGTCCAGCAGCCGGGTGGTGACGCCGGCCGTCACCTGGTGCGCGTCGGCGACGCGGTCCACGCCGGAAAAGCTGTTGTCGGTGTAGATCGATACGACGTTGAAGTCCTTGGCCGCGGCGTCGTAGTTGGGCAGCTGGGCCTGGGCGCGGAACGGGGTGTTGACGTACAGCACGCGCGGCTCCAGCGTCTGCTGGTAGCGGCGGCCGAAGAAGCTGGCGTCGCGTTCAAAGGCCATGCCGGCGTCCACGCTCAGGCTGGGGATGCTGCGCTGCGCGCGCGCTGGCCGGTCCGGGCCGGGGTTGCGGGTGTCGTAGGCTGCGGCGTTCAGCGCCAGCCTTGGCGTGATCCACCAGCCGTCTCCGCGCAGCGGGTACTGCAGCGACCCCAGCAGGTGCAGTCGGTCGCCTTCAGGCCGGGCATTGGCGGCGGCGGCATTGCCAGGCAGCGTGAAGCGGTTGAATTCGATTTCGGCGTCGTACTGCCAGCGCCCCAGCCGACCCGAGACCTGGGCGCCGAGCTGCGGCCGGCGCTGGTAGGGGCTGGCGATGAAGCTTTCGTCGGACTGCAGCACCTGCCAGTTCATCAGCCGGGCGTACACCCAACCCTGCACGACGGCTGCAGACACGTCGCCCAGCTGGAAGGGCAGCTCGGCCGACGCCCGCGTCGGCAGCAGCCGCGTGGTCAGGCTGCGGCTGGCGCTGGGGAAGTCCTTCCACCAGTCGTTGTCAGACACGCGCGCGCCGTCAACGCGGTAGCGCAAGCCCCGCAGCCAGCCCGGGCCGGTGCCGGCGTCCAGGGTGCCGTCATGCTGCCAGCGCAGCGCGTGGCGCGACCGGCGCGCCAGGCGGTCGTCGGGCAGCCAGTCCACACCGACCACGCCTTCGTTGTGCGGCTGCAGGTAGCGGAACTCGGCGTCCAGCGCCAGGCCGCGGCGCGTGATCACGCGCGGCGACAGCGTGGCGTCGCGGTTGGGCGCGATGTTCCAGTAGTACGGCGCCGAGATCTCGAGGCCGCTGCGGTTGTCGATGTTGATGCTGGGCGGCAGCCAGCCCGACTTGCGCTGGTCGCCCAGCGGAAAGCTCAGCGCCGGCAGGGCGAGGATCGGGAAGTCCAGGAAGCGCAGCACCGCGCCTTCGGCCACGCCCACGCCGATGGCCTGGTCCAGCTGCACCTGGCGCGCCTGCAGCACCCAGGCCGGGGGCACCGGGCCTTCACGCGGGCAGCTGGTGTAGGAAGCGTTGCTGGCGCGGGTGCGGCTGGTGTCGAGAAAGTCCAGCCGGTCGGCGCGACCCCCGGCGCCCAGCAGCGGAAAGTCAAAGCGGGGGTCGAGGAAATAGCCTTCGAAGCGCTGCACGCGCAGCTGCAGTTCGGTGCCGCTGTAGACGGCGCCGTCGCGCTGCACGCGCACGCTGCCGCTGGCACGGGCCAGGTCGCCGGGGCTGTCGTAGCTGAGCCGGTCGGCGCGGATCACCAGCCCGCCGCGGCGGAATTCGACATCGCCCTCAGCCACCGCCGCCAGATCGGGCTGGGCCTGCAGGCTGCGCGCCCGCAGCACGATGGGCAGCTTGTCGCCCGACGGGCCGCGGGGCAGGGGTTCCAGCCGCGTGCTGGGCACCAGGGGCGCAGCGGCGACGTCTTTTGGGGCTTCTTTCGCGGCGGCCGTCGCGGCGGCTGTCGCGGCGACTTTTGGCGCATCTGCAAGGGTCTGTGCAGCAGCGCCACAGGGCGCCGACCCGAAGGCCAGCAACAGGCTGATCGCCAGCCCTGTCAGCGGCATCGGGGACACGAGGGAAGGCATTCGTAAAATCGATTATCCATGAGCCATCACGCCCCCCTGCAGGCCGATCCTGCCCCCATCGCCTGGCCCAGCCCGGCGCGCGAAGCCGCCTTCAGGCACTGGCTGGCCAGCGTGGGCCCGGCGCATGGCGTGGACATCGCCAGCCTGGTGCCAGCGTCCAGCGACGCCAGCTTCAGGCGCTACTTCCGCGTCAACTGCCAGGGCACCGGCCCGCGCAGCCTGGTGGTGATGGACGCCCCACCGCCCCAGGAAGACGTGCGGCCCTTCGTGCACGTGGCCAGCCTGCTGGCCGAAGCGGGCCTGCGGGCCCCGCAGGTACTGGCCGCGGACGCCGAACAAGGCTTCCTGCTCATCACCGACCTGGGCCGCGACCTGTACCTGCCAGCCCTGCAAGCCGCCGACGCGGCCGGCGCCGACCGGCTGATGCGCGACGCCGTCACGGCCCTGGTGCAGTTCCAGGCGCGGGTGCCGGCCGACCGCCTGCCGCCCTTCGATGAAGGCCTGCTGCGGCGCGAACTGGCGCTGTTCCCGCAATGGTGCGTGCAGCGGGAATACGGCATCGAGTGGACCGCCGCGCAGCAAGCCACCTGGGACCGCATCACCCGGCTGCTGGTGGACAGCGCGCTGGCGCAGCCGCAACTGGCTGTGCACGCCGACTGGATGCCGCGCAATCTGATGCTGCCCGCCGCAGGTGACCTGCCCGCGGGCCCGGGCGTGCTGGACTTCCAGGACGCCGTGCGCGGCCCCATCACCTACGACATCGCGTCGCTGTTGCGCGACGCCTTCATCAGCTGGGACGAAGCGCAGGAACTGGACTGGGCCGTGCGCTGGTGGCAGCAGGCGCGCCGCGCCGGGCTACCGCTGGGCGATGCCTTCGAGAACGACTTCGGCGAGCTCTGGCGGGCGCTGGAGTGGATGGGCCTGCAGCGCCACCTGAAGGTGCTGGGCATCTTCTGCCGGCTCAAGCACCGCGACGGCAAGCCGCAATACGCCGCCGACCTGCCGCGCTTCTTCGGCTATGCCCAGCGCGTGGCCCTGCGCTACGGGCCGCTGAAGCCTCTGCTGGGCCTGCTGGAGCCGCTGTCGGGCGCGCGCGTGGGCAGCGGCTTCACGTTCTAGACGCAAGGCGCCAGAACGACAAACGCCGGGTGCACCCATCGGCAGACCCGGCGTTTTGCAGGCTGCGGCGCCAGGCGCCGCAACCCGTGGCTGCATCAGCCAAACATCACTTCGGCATGATGACGGTGTCGATGACGTGGATCACGCCGTTGCTGGCCTGCACGTCGGTGGCGGTGACCTTGGCGCCGTCAACCGTCACGCCGCCGGTGGTGGCGATGGTGATCTCGCTGCCCTGCACGGTCTTGACCTTGCCGGCCTTGACGTCCTTGGCCATCACCTTGCCCGGCACGACGTGGTACGTCAGCACGGCGGTCAGCTTCGCCTTGTCCTTCAGCAGTGCGTCCAGGTCGGCCTTGGGCACCTTGGCGAAAGCGGCGTCGGTGGGCGCGAAGACCGTGAACGGGCCCTTGCCCTTCAGGGTCTCGACCAGGCCGGCGGCCTGCAGGGCGGTGGCCAGGGTCTTGAAGTTGCCGTTGGCAACAGCGGTGTCGACGATGTCCTTGGCCTGAACGGCCAGGGTGCTGACGGCCAGGGCGGCGGCGAGGATGAGCTTCTTCATGGTGTCTGTCTTTCAGGGTGGTGGAAAACGGGGAACGGAGAACGGGGGGCGGGGAACGGTGGGAAAGGTGGCCGATGTGAACAGGGCCAGCCGAGGCCTTGGCCCTGCTTTACCCAACCGATGAGACTTGTTAGTTTGCCGGCGGCAGGATCACCCGATCCAAGGTGTGGATGACGCCATTGCTGGTAAGTGTGTCCACGCCTGTGATGCCTGCACTGCGGTTGCGCGCATCGACGATGCGCAGCGGCCCGGTGGCCGGCCTGAGCGTGGCGCCTTGCAGGCTGGTGAAGGTTTGGTTGCTGCCGGCGCGGGCCAGCACCTCACCCGACAGCTGGCGGCCGGGCACCACGTGGTAAGTCAACACCTGGGTCAACAGGGGCACGTCGGCCAGCAGCTGCTGCTTAGTCACGCCCAGTTCGGCCAGCAGCGCGGCAAAGGCGTCGTTGGTCGGTGCGAACACCGTCAGCGGGCCCGGGGCTGACAGCGCATTCACCAGGCCAGCGGCCTGCACGGCTTCGACCAGGATGCTGAACTGCGGCGCCGCCAGCGCGGTCTGCACGATGTTCTCGGCCGGCAGCGGCAGCAGCACGCGGTTGATGGCGTGGATCACGCCGTTGCTCGTCAGCACGTCGGTGGTGGCGATCTGCGAGGTGCGGACGCGGGCGTCGGTGATGCGCAGGCTGGCGTCGACCGTCAGCGTCCCGCCCTGCAGCGTGGTGATGGCCTGGCCGGGCACGATGTCAGCCTGCAGGGCGCGAGCGTTCACCACGTGATAGGTCAGCACGCGGGTGAGCAGCGGCACGTTGGCCAGCAGCTGCTGTTTGGTCAGGCCCAGTTCGGCCAGCAGGGCGACAAACGCGTCGTTGGTGGGCGCGAACACCGTCAAAGGACCGGTGCCCGACAGCGCGCCCTGCAGGTTGGCGGCCACCACGGCTTCGACCAGGATGCTGAACTGCGGCAGTGCCTGCGCGGTCTGCACGATGTTGCGGTTGGCCGGCAGCAGCACGCGGTCGATGGTGTGGACCACGCCGTTGCTGGCCTGCAGGTCGGTGGCGGTGATGGTGGCCAGGCGGTTGCGGCCGTCGTTGATGCGCAGCGTCGAGCCGTTGGCCACGACCTTGAAGATGCCACCCTGCAGGGTGGTGATGGCGCGGCCCACGGGCACGGCGGCACGTTCCACCTTGGCTGGCAGCACGTGGTACGTCAGCACGGTGGTCAGGAGTTCGGTGTCGGCCAGCAACTGCGCCTTGGTGATGCCCAGTTCGGCCAACAGCGCGGCGAAGGCTGCGTCCGTGGGCGCGAACAGGGTGTAGGGGCCGGCGCCGTTCAAGGCGGTGCGCAGGCCGGCGGTATTGATCGCTTCGGCCAGGATGCTGAATTCGGGGTTGCCATTGATGCTGCCGACGACGTCAGCCGGCTGGTCGCTGCCGCTACCGCCGCCGCAGGCAGCCAGGAAGCCCAGACTGGCCACGGCGAGCCAGCGCTTGATGGAACGGATCACGGTGAACTCCTTTCGCCCAGTGAAGGACAAGCGCGCAACGTGCCTGTCGACTGACGCGGACTGTGAACTGGTCAGTTCACAATTGCAACCGTGGGGTAATTAACCGACTTTCCAGTCAAGCCTCTGCCGCAGCGTGCCGCAGCGCTCAGGCTTTCAGATTTTTGGGCTGGGCACGGCTGCGGCGCGGCGTGGCGCAGCCGGCGGCCTGCAGCCAGGGGTCCTGGTCCTGGCCACCGAACACTTGCAGCAGGAAGTCCACAAACACCCGCGTGCGCGCCGGCAGGTGCTGGCGCGAAGGCATGGCCACCCACAAGGTGGTGTTGAAGAGTCGCCATTCGGGCAGCACGCGTTCCAGTGCATGTTCCATCAGCGCGTCTTCGATGACGAACGAAGGCAGCCCGGCAATGCCCAGCCCCGACAGCGCTGCGGCGTACATGGTGTCGATGTGCGACGAACTGAGCGTGGCGCGCTTGGCGGGCACCACGGTGTAGGTTTCGGCGCGGGCGCCCTGCGGGTCGTCGTCGTCCAGCAGCGCGGCGTAGACGAAGGTCAACCCGCGTTGCAGTTCGCTGATGGGCGGCACCAGGGCGTCGTGCTGTACCAGGTCGCGCGGGTGCTGCGGGCGGCCCCGGCGGTCCAGGTATTCCGGGCTGGCGCAGGTGACGACCTCAGACCGCGCCAGCACCCGGGCGACGAACTCGCCTTCCAGGGGCTGGCGGGCGCCGATGATGGTCAGGTCGTAGCTTTCGTCCACGGTCTCCACCGGCCCGGGCGAATGCAGTTCGATGCTCACCTGCGGGTAGGCCGCGGTGAAGCGCGGCAGGTGCTTGGCCAGCTGGTGCACGGCCACCGACGGCGGGCACAGCACGCGCAGGTGGCCGCGCACGTCGCGTGTGCCGGCGTCGGCCAGGGCTTCGCTTTCTTCGACCTCGACCAGGATGTTGCGCACCTTTTCCAGGTAGGCCTCGCCGACCTCGGTCAGCGCGATGCTGCGCGTGGTGCGGTTCAGCAGCCGGGCGTTCAGGTGGTCTTCCAGCTCGGCCACGATGCGCGTGACGGCCGGGGGCGCCATGTCCAGCGCACGGGCGGCTTTGGCAAAGCCGCCTTCGTCGACGACGCGGGCGTAGACGCGCATGGCGCGCAGCAGGTCCATGGCAGGGGCTTTCGGGCAGAAGCAGTGGCCAGCAGATTGACCGGGTGGGGGCCGATGGTGCCATCCCTTGGTCGGCAGCCCACACGAAGCGCACCCAACCCCCACAATGCCTGCGCATGTCGCTACCGCCTTCTGCCCTCTTCGGTTTTTTCGAAAGCCGCACCCGCCCCACCGCCCTGCCCGGCAGCGCGCCGCCACCCGGTCTGATGGCGTTCTATTGGCACTTCATCGGCCAGGTACGCGGGCTGTTCGTGGCGATGTTCGTCACCGGCCTGGGCGTGGCGCTGATCGACACGCTGATCCCGGTCTTCATCGGCCACCTGGTGCGGCTGATGGAAAGCCCCGACCGCGCGGCGACGCTGGCGCGCGAAATGCCGCTGCTCATCGGCATGGCGGTGCTGGTGCTGGTCGGCCGGCCGCTGGTGCTGCTGCTGGACAGCCTGGTGCGCAACAACGCCGTGGCGCCGGGGGTGACGGCGCTGATCCGCTGGCAGAGCCACTGGCACGTGGTACGCCAGGGCTGGCCGTTCTTCCAGAACGACTTTGCCGGCCGCATCGCCAATCGGGTGATGAACACCAGCCACGCGGTGCGCGAAAGCGCGGTCAGCTGCGTGCGCGCGATCTGGTACATCGTGGTCTACGGCATCAGCGCCCTGGTGCTGATGGCCAGCGCCGACTGGCGCCTGGCCGTGCCCACCGCGCTGTGGTTCGCGGGCTACCTGGCTTTCCTGCGCTACTTCGTGCCGAAGATGCGCGACCGTTCACGCATCAGCAGCGAACTGCGCAGCCTGGTGATGGGCCGCGTGGTGGACAGCTACACCAACATCCTGACGGTCAAGCTGTTCGCCCGCGCGCGCGACGAAGACGCCCATGTGCGAGACGCCATCGACGACCACACCGGTGCGATTGCCGCGCACATGCGGCTGATCACGGCCTTCATGGGCACGCTGTCCACGCTGAACGCGATGCTGCTGGTCAGCACCGCCGCCATCGGCATCACGCTCTGGGGCCAAGGTCAGATCGACGCTGGCACCGTGGCCACGGCACTGCCGCTGGCCTGGACGATCGCCAACGTCGCCGGCTGGGTGAGCTGGGAAGTGACGGGCATCTTCGAAAACATCGGCGTGGTTCAGGAAGGCATGGAAACCATCGCCGTGCCGCACACCATGACCGACGCCCCGGATGCACGCGACCTGGTGGTGGCGCCGGCCCCGGCGGGCGGCGAGATCCGCTTCGAGCACGTCACCTTCACCTACGGCCGGCAGGACGGCAAGAAGGTGCTGGACGACCTGAACCTGATCATCCGCCCCGGCGAACGCGTGGGGCTGGTGGGCCGTTCAGGCGCGGGCAAGAGCACGCTGGTGAACCTGCTGCTGCGCTTTCACGACCTGGAACAAGGGACGCTGCGCGTGGACGGGCACGACGTGCGCGGCGTGAGCCAGGAAAGCCTGCGCGCGGCCATCGGCATGGTGACGCAGGACACGTCGCTGCTGCACCGGTCCATCGCCGCCAACATCGGCTACGGCCGGCCCGGCGCCAGCATGGAAGACATCGTGGCCGCGGCCAAGAAGGCCCAGGCGCATGAGTTCATCCTGAACCTGCAGGACTGGAAGGGCCGCACCGGCTACGAAGCCCATGTGGGCGAACGCGGCGTGAAGCTCAGCGGCGGCCAGCGCCAGCGCGTGGCGATTGCCCGCGTGATCCTGAAGGACGCGCCCATCCTGGTGCTGGACGAAGCCACCAGCGCGCTGGACAGCGAAGTCGAGATCGCCATCCAGAGCCAGCTGCTGGGCCTGATGGAAGGCAAGACCGTGATCGCCATCGCGCACCGCCTGTCCACCATCGCCCGCATGGACCGCCTGATCGTGCTGGAACAGGGCCGCATCGTCGAACAGGGCAGCCATGCCGAACTGCTGGCTGCCAAGGGGCACTACGCCAAGCTGTGGGCGCACCAGAGTGGTGGCTTCCTGCAGGAAGACGTGGCAGATTCCGAGCTGGCCTGACGGCCCTTTGCGGATATTCGCTCGGGCCCTTCGGAGGGCATCGTCAGTCCCAGGGCTACGTCAGTCGGGTAGCCCCTGGGGTTCATGTCCCCCGCCGGCCGCCCGCCCGAAGCCTGCGGCTTCAGACGGGCGGCCGGCTCCTCCTTGACTTCACCCCAGGGGCTACCCGACTGCCGCAGCCCAGGGACCAAGCCAACGAGCAGAAGGGTCCAAGTGAACGATCCGAACGGGCCGCAAGCCGCCTTTCAGCCTTTCAGCCTTTCAGCCTTTCAAGGGCAAGCCGCAATCACCTGTGCCACCGCCGCCGTCAGCCGCTTGCCATACGGCACATGCAGGAACTCGTTCGGCCCATGGGCGTTGCTCTTGGGGCCGAGCACGCCGCAGACCATCATCTGCGCGGCAGGAAAGCTCTTCTGCAGCATGCTCATCAGCGGGATGGTGCCGCCCTGGCCGATGTAGCCCACCGGGGCGCCGAAGTGGGTGCTGGACGCGGCGTTCAGCGCGCCTTCCAGCCAGGGCGCCAGGTCGGGTGCGTTCCAGCCGGTGGCGCCCAGGGCGCCGGCGCGACCGTCGGGGTGGAAGGTGACCTTGGCGTTGTAGGGCGCGTTGTCTTCCAGCAGGGCCTTCAGCTTTTGCGATGCTTCATGGCCGTCCACCAGCGGGGGCAGGCGCAGGCTCAGTTTGAAGGCCGTGTAAGGGCGCAGCACGTTGCCGGCATTCTTCAGTTCGGGGAAGCCGTCGACGCCGGTGACGCTGAGCGTGGGCCGCCAGGTGCGGTTCAGCAGGCCTTCCACCGGGTTGGTGGTGGTGGGCAGCACGCTGCCGCCTTCGGCGCCGCAGGCCCAGGGGAAGCGCTTCCAGACCTCGTCCTTCAGGATCGCCGCGGTGGCGCGCGTCTGCTCCAGGCGTGAAGCGGGGATCTGGCAGTGGAAGCTTTCAGGCAGCAGGTTGCCGGTCTTGGAATCTTCCAGCCGGTCCAGCACCTGGCGCAGCACGCGGAAGCTGCTGGGCACCACGCCGCTGCTGTCGCCGCTGTGGATGCCCTCGGTCAGCACTTCCACCTTCAGCACGCCGCTGACCATGCCGCGCAGGCTGGTCGTCAGCCACAGCTGGTCGTAGTTGCCGGCGCCGCTGTCCAGACACACCACCAGGCCCACCTGGCCCAGGCGCGGGCGCAGCGCGTCGATGTAGGCCGGCAGGTCGTGGCTGCCGCTTTCTTCGCAGCTTTCAATCAGGCCCACGCAACGCGGGTGGGCGATGCCCTGCGCGTGCAGGGCTTCGATGGCGGTGATGGCGGCGTAGACCGCATAGCCGTCGTCGGCGCCGCCGCGGCCGTACAGCAGGCCGTTTTCGTACTTCGGCGTCCAGGGGCCCAGGTCGCTGCGCCAGCCGTTGAATTCGGGCTGCTTGTCCAGGTGGCCGTAGAGCAGCACGGTGTCAGTGGACGTGTTGCCGCTGCTGGCCGCGATCTCGAAAAAGATCACCGGCGTACGGCCTTCGATGCGCACCACTTCCAGCTTCAGGCCCGCCACCTTGCGGCTTTCCACCCAGGCCGCGGCGTCGGTCACCACGCGGTCCAGGTGGCCGTGTTGGGCCCAGTCGGCGTCGAACATCGGGCTCTTGGCGGGCACTTCGATGTAGTCCGTCAACGCGGGCACGATGCGCTCGTCCCAGGCGGCGTCTGAAAACGCGGCCAGGGCCTGGGCTTCCTGGGGCTTGAGGGGTGCGTTCATGGGCTTGCTCCTGGGAGGAAAACGTTGACGGACTGCGCAGACAAACAGCGTGGGGCCAGTTTAGAACCGCTGCAGCCAGGCCACGAGCCGGGCCAGCACCTGTTCGCGCTCGGGTTCATTGAAGATCTCATGCGCCAGCCCGGGCCAGGGCACGGCCGTCATCACGCCAGGCGGCACGGCAGCGGCGAAGGCCGCACTGCCGGCCGGGGCCACGCAGCGGTCGGCGCCAGCCCACATCAACAGGGTGGGCACACGCCAGCCGCTGGCGCGGCGCATGACCACCGGGCCCACGTCGGCAATGAATTGCGCCAGCCGTGGGCTGATGCGGTTGTGGTTCAGCGGGTCGGCGGTGTAGGCGGCCACGACGGCAGCGTCGCGGCTCACCCATTCAGGCTTCAGGCCGTTGCCCAGGGCCAGGTTGGGCAGCAGCGGGCCCAGTGCCGCCAGCGCCAGCCTCTGCGCCAGGCCCAGGCCAGGGTCCAGCGCGGGGGAACTGAGCACCAGGCCATTGATGTCGCGCGACCAGCGCGCGGCCGAATGCGACAGGCCTTCGGCCACGAAGCGCGCCGCCACCGCCCCACCCATGCTGTGGCCCAGCAGCACGAGCGGGCCGCGACCACGCACGTGGTCCATCACGGCCGAGACGTCGGCCAGCAGGCTGTAGTCGGCGGCGATGCAGCCGCGCGCGCCTTCGCTCTGGCCATGGCCGCGGTGATCGTGCCCGGCCACGTGCCAGCCAGCAGCATTCAGGCGCTGGGCCAGCGCGTCGTAGCGGCCGATGTGTTCGCCCAGGCCGTGCACGATCTGCACGGTGCCGCGGGCGGCGGCGGGGTCGGGGGCGGGCCAGCGGCGCAGGTGCAGGCGCAGGCCGTCGGTGCTGATGAAGGTGTCCAAGCCCGGGATTGGAGCATGCGCCCCGGCCTGGGCGCAGGCGGCGCCGCGGCTCAGGGGGTGCGGATGCCGGGGTGGGTGGGCGCCGTAGCCCCGCGGGTTGGCGGCGGCGCCTGGCGCCAGTCTGCCGCCGCGCTGCGGCGCGGCCAGGGCGGGGGCTTGAGCGTGGGCAGTTCCTGCAGGCAGAAGCTCAGCACGATCAGCGCCGTGGGCACGTGGTACAGCAGCAGCCAAAGGCCCATGTGTTCGCTGGTGTCCACGCGTGGCATCAGCAGGATGGTGGCCACCAGCAGCAGCGGGGTCAGCAGCGGAATCGCGCGGCGCAGCATCACGCCGTAGCGGCGCAGCGCATGGCGTTCGTGGAAGCGCGCGGGGGCTTCGGCCAGGGTCTGCGCCAGGTGGGTGGCGGCCCGGTCCAGCGCGGCTTCGGCCCGGACGCTGCGCGCGGGCAGGCCGCCACGCAGGCGCAGCTTGCTCGTCCAGCCCTGGCGGCCGGGCAGCAGCCGCGTCCAGTGCCAGCCCAGCACGGCCAGCAGGTCTTCGGGCAGGGCCAGGTGGTCCTGCGGTGCCAGCAGGGTGATGTCGGCGGCCACGCCGCGCACGGCGGCCACGTCCAGCGTCAGCCGCAGGCGGGGGCCGTGATGCGCAGCTTCGGCGTCGGCCAGGCCCATGCCGGGCCCGCCGGCTTCCACAACGCCCTGCGTCAGCACCGCAGGCCCGCCCGGCAACGCGCGGTAGCTGCGCGCCAGCACGAAGCCCGGCCCACTGCTGAAGTGCCGCGCCAGAGGCATGCTGTCCACCAGCGCCAGCAGCGCGGCCGGCGGCAGGCCCAGGGCCTGCACGCTGGCCTGCAGCCCGCTGGCATGCCGGGCCTGGCGCGTGAGCTGCCAGCTGCCGCTGGCCAGGCCTTCCAGCACCAGGCAGGCCTGGGCCGCCACGGCGTCATCACGCGCGCTGCGGAACACCAGGCGGCGTTCGTGGCGCTGGCTGGCGGCCAGGTCGGGCACCCAGCCGGCCGCCGTGAACGGCGCCACCAGGGCCATGATCTCGTGGTGCGACAGCGGCACTGGCGGCGCTGCAGATGGCGGCGCCGCGGGCAAGGGCGAAGCACTGATGCTGTTCATCGGGCTTTCAACAGGCGTTCAGCAGACATGCACCGGGCTCGCTGGGCTCACCGCGGTCACTGCGCGCGCGGCACCAGCCACAGTTCGAAGTGGCAGGCGCGCAGGGTGGTGGAATTTTCGAAGTTCGGCACATACAGCGGCTTCAGCCCGGGCAGCCCGGCGCGGCCCAGGCTGTCGGCCGCGGCAGCAGCCAGGGTGGCTTCGGCCTGGCGGAAGTAGCGCAGTTCGGTGCGCTGCGGCAGCTTGCGTGCATCCACCACTTCGGTGCGCAGCAGCAGCCAGCCGTCGCGCCGCAGGCCGGGGGCCAGCTTGTCGACCAGGGCGATGTCTTCGCGTTCGCCCACCTGCGGGTACAGGCGCCGACCGGCCGGGCACTGGCCTGCGTCGGCCTGGGCCTGGCGCGACACGGCTTCGACTTCGCCGCTGGCCTGCTGCAGCAGGCGCAGTGCGCGCGCATCGGCGCCGGGCCCGCCTTCGCGCAGCAGCCGCGCAGCGTCCTTCAGCACCGCCAGGTGGCGGTCGCGTTCGGCCTGGGCGTCGGCCAGCTGCCACTTGGTGGCGCGCTGCAGGGCATCGGCTTCGCGCACGCGTTCCTGGGCTTCACGCGTCTGCAGTTCGGCCTGCGCCTTTTGGGCCTGGATCAAGGCCTGGGCTTCCACCGTGGCCGCACGCTGGCGCTGCACCAGGCCGAACATGCCGGCCAGCAAGGCCAGCACCGCCAGGGACACCACCAGGGCGCCCACCACACGCCGCCGCTGCGCCAGCTGCGCGGCTTTTTCGCTGCGCTCGCGCTCCCAGGCCTGGCGATCGGCTTCGCGGCTGCGTTCCAGTTCGAGGCTGCGCTTTTCTTCTTCCAGCAGCCGGCGCGCCGCCAGGTCACGTTCGCGTTCGGCCTGCCGCTGGGCGTCAGCGGCCTGGCGGCGCAGCAGCGCACGCGCCTGCGCCACGGCGGCCAGCCGGTCGTGCACCAGTTCCACGTGTTCGCCAGCTTCGCCGCTCTGGTAGCGCAGCAGGCGCTGGCCCACGAGCAGGTCGACGTCGCTGCGCAGTTCCGCGGCGATGTCGCGGCGCGGGAACGGGCGCCGCGTGCCGCTGGCGGTGATCAGTTCGCGTTCCAGCCAGTCGGCCATCGCGCCGCGGCGCTCTGGCGCCAGGGCCTGGAAGGCACGGTCGTAGAACTGTTCGATCACGCGCGCGCCGCGGCCTTCCAGGTTCTGTACATCGAGCACGGCCCCAGGCGGCACGCGCGCCAGGCGCTCGGCGTTCAGGCTGGCGCACAGCAGGCTCAGCAGCGCGGGTTCGACCGGGCGTTCTTCGCGCAGCGCCTCGGCGGCCGTGGTGCTGGCCGCCGGACGGGCCAGGAAGTCCACGATCTGCTGCGCCGCGTCGCCCACCACCAGCGGCCCGCCTGTCAGCTGCACGGCTTGCAGGGCCTGCGGGCGCGACATCGGCCGCAGCCGGCAGCGGTTGGCCTGCAGGCGCGGCATGCGCGGGGCGATGGCGTCGATGTCGGGCAGGAAGTCTTCGCGCAGCGAGATCACGAAGCGGCAGGCCTGGCGGTCGACGTCGATGCGGTCCACCAGCGCGTCGTGCGCGTCCAGCCGCGCTTCGACGCCGGCGGGCACGCGGTTTTCCAGCAGGTTGCCCAGTTCGACCAGCAGGCCTTCGCGCACCGGGCCAGCGGGGATGAGGGTGAAGAGTTCCTCGAACTGGTCCAGCACGAACAGCGGCGTGAAGCGCCGGCCGTCGGCAGCCTGCAGCGTCAGGCTGCGGTCGTGCAGGCGTTCCCACAGCGCCACCACGGGCGTGGCGGCCGGCGCCACGGCCGCCGGGCCCTGCCACTGCAGGCCCTTGGCGGCCGCGGCTTCGTCCAGCAGGCGCAGCAGCTGGGCCGACAGCGCACCCGCTTCACCCGCGCGTTCGATGCGGCGCAGCAGCACCGGCAACAAGGCCGATTCGCCCAGCCGCGGGAACAGCCCGGCGCGCAGCAGTGAGGTCTTGCCCAGGCCCGACTTGCCGTACAGCAGCGTCACCGGCGCGGCGGCCACGCAGCGCTGCAGGGCCAGTACGTCGTCTTCGCGGCCGTTGAAGAAGGCCTGCGAACGTTCGTCGAAGGGTTCCAGCCAGGGCCAGGGGTGCTGGGCGTCCGGGACGTTCGAAGATGCGGCAGCCTCGGTATTCGCCCCAACCGGCACGTTGCCGCCTTCAGCCATGGCCAGGCCCCCGGACGTCGGCCGCGAGCTGCCGCAGGTCGCCCTGGGCCTGCAGGGGCAGCGCGCCGGCCGGCGCATGCACCAGGTGCAGCCCGCGCAGTTCGCTGCCGAAGCCGCCGAAGATGCGCCGGTAGCCCGCCTGGGCCGGCGGCTGGGTGTCGATGCCCACCGGCAGCAGGAAGGCGTCGTGCACGCGCAGCGCACGCGCCATGGCCTTGCGCCATTCTTCCCAGAACACGCCTTCACGCCGCGCGTCGGCCTGACGCGACAGCACGGGCATGAAGAAGCTGCAGTGTTCGATGGCTTCGTCGATGCGCTGCGACCAGTCGTCGCCCGCGCGCAGCTGGCGCTGGTCCAGCCAGACGTCGTCGAAGCCCAGGGTCAGCAGGCTGTCGGCCAGCCGTGTGACGGCAACGCGGTCTTCGCTGGCATAACTGAGGAAGACGGTGGCGCGCGCGGAACCCGCACCCGCGCCGGCTGCAGCCGCCACCATCGGCGTGCCGGTGGTCACGGCGGGTATGGCGGCCGCCCCCGGCCCAGCGCCCGCAGCGGCGATGGCTTCGATCTCGGCCACGAATTCCAGCGGCGTCCACGGGAAGACGGTGGCGTTGGGGTTGAAGCGCGCCAGGAAGTCGGCCAGGTCGCCGGCCTGGGCGTCGGCGGCGAAGAATTCCATCTTCTTTTCCTGCGCCGACAGCCGCACTTCGTTGGCCATGCGGATCAGCCCCAGGCCCAGCCAGTCGGGCATGCGGCAGCCTAGCAGCAGCAGGTCGCGCCGGCGCAGGGTTTCCAGCAGCAGCGGCGCGCGCAGCGCGGCTTCCTGCTGGAAGCGGAACAGGTATTCCAGCGCGTCTTCGTCGTGGATGGCCGGGCGCACGCCGGCGCTGAACTGCCCCAGCGGATGGAACACGCGCGCCCCGCCGGGCTGCGTGGCGGCCAGGTCGCAGGGCTTGCCGCTGTCGCTGCTGGGGGCGTAGGCGCTGGCGCGCACAGCGGCTTCGCCGCGCACGCGTGTCAATGCTTGCAGCAGCAGGTCGTCGGGCGTCAAACTGACGAACATTTCCAGCTGCGGCAGCGCGGCCAGCCTGTCCAGCAAGGGCGCGGCACGCACGCAGGGTGTGAGCTCGGCCACGATGGTGGCCACCGAACGGCGCAGGCGTTCGGTGCTGCTGCGCGGCTGTTCCAGCAGCACCCGCGCCACGGCCTGGTGCAGTGGCCAGCCAGCCGTGGCGTCGCGCAACGGGCTGACCGCCGGGTCCAGACCGAAGACGCTGAGCAGTTCTTCGGCCACCAGCGCATAAAACGGCGCCGTGCAAGGCGGCTGGCCCTTGTAGCCCGCCACGTCCACCCACAGCGCGTCGGGCCCGAGCACGGGGATGAGCCCCTGGCTGCGCACCGCCTGTTCCAGGCTCTGACGGCTGGCACGCAGGCGGTCCATCAGGCGGGCCGCCGGGCCGTAGCGCTGGGGCGCTGTTGGGGCCAGTCGGGCTGGCAAGCAGCCAAGACGCAAGAAACGTCCATGCGGGAAGAGCGGGCAGAGGCGCTGTGCATGGTGAAAAGGTTAACCGAGTCGACTGGATTGGCCGACAGCTGTGTGTGGGGGCTTCACGCTTACGTGGCTGCCCTGCCGACAACGGCCTGCCAGCGTATCGGCCGTTCGCGGCAGGCGGTGCCCGGCGCGAAGCCACCAGGGTCCCGCGCGACTGGTTGCACGCCTTTGCCGTGCAGCCGATCCGCGCGATGGCCTTCAGCTACCAGCATCCCGAAGGAACCACGAGTGGTCCTGCACACCCCATCGGCGGGCTGTACGCCACAGCTCAGAGCTCAGAGCTCAGAGCTCAGAGCTCAGAGCTTCAAGTCGTAGTCGATGATCAACGGCGCATGGTCTGAAAAGCGCTGGGCCAGATAGATCTGTTCGCGCCGGGCCAGGGCCGCCATGCCGGGGGTGGCCAGGTGGTAGTCGATGCGCCAGCCCACGTTCTTGGCCCAGGCCTGGCCGCGGTTGCTCCACCAGGTGTACTGGTCGGGCTGCGTGTTCAGGGTACGGAAGACGTCCACCAGGCCGCCGTCAGCCGGGCCCCGCCCCAGCAGTTGGGTCATCCAGGCGCGCTCTTCAGGGGTGAAGCCGCTGTTCTTCTGGTTGCTCTTCCAGTTTTTCAGGTCGATGTTCTGGTGCGCGATGTTGATGTCGCCCACCAGGATGAACTCGCGTTCGGCCTTCAGGCGCATCAGGTGCGGGAAGACGCGGCCCAGGAAGCGGAACTTGGCCGCCTGGCGTTCTTCGCTGCTGCTGCCGCTGGGGAAGTAGGCGCTAATCAGGCTGAGTTTGCGGGCCGGGGTGTCGAAACGGGTCTCGACCCAGCGGCCTTCGGTGTCGAATTCGCCGCCGTCGAAGCCGCGCAGCACGTCGCTGGGTTCGCGCTTCACGTACAGGCCCACGCCCGAATAGCCCTTCTTGTCGGCCAGGTGAAAGTAGCCACGCAGACCGGCCACGCTGTCAAGGCCGGCTGACAAATGTTCAGCCTGGGCCTTCACTTCCTGCACGCCCATACAATGAACTTGGGCCGATTCGGCCCATTCGAAGAAGCCTTTGGACGCTGCCGAACGGATACCGTTCAGATTGAGTGAGAGCAGCCGAAAACCCAAGACAGTTCCTTCATGACGGCCTTTGCTGGCCCCGATGGCATGACCCTTCGTACCGACCCCCAGCTTGCCGCCGACTTCGTGCAATTTGCCGTGTCTGCCGGTGTGCTGCGCTTCGGTCAGTTCAAGACCAAGGCGGGCCGCCTGTCGCCTTACTTCTTCAACGCCGGTCTGTTCGACGACGGTGCCAAGCTGGCCAAGCTGGCCGAATTCTATGCACGCCGCCTGTTGGCCGACGCCGCTGTGCAGCCGCCCGGCCAGGAGGGCCTGGGCTTCGACATGATCTTCGGCCCGGCCTACAAGGGCATCACCCTGGCCGCAGCCCTGGCCATCGAACTGGCCCGCCGTGGCCACAACCTGCCCTTTGCCTACAACCGCAAGGAAGCGAAGGACCACGGCGAAGGCGGCACCCTGGTGGGCGCGCCGGTGCGCGGGCGGGTGCTGATCGTCGACGACGTCATTTCAGCTGGCACTTCGGTGCGCGAGTCGATTGCCATGATTCGCGCTGCCGGCGGCGTTCCCGCGGGCGTGGCCATCGCGCTGGACCGCCAGGAACGCGCCACGCAAGACGGCCAGGACGCCCCCTGGAGCGCCGTGCAGTTCGTGCAGCGTGAACTGGGCCTGCCCGTCGTGGCCGTGGCCACGCTGGCCGACCTGATGGACGTGCTTCAGGGCAGCGCTGACCCCGCCCTGGCCGCCTTTGCCGGTCCCGTGCAGGCTTACCGCAGCCGCTACGGTGTCTAGCATGCGCCGACTTCCCAAACTGGCCCTGCTGTCGGCCGCCGCCATGGTGGCAGGCGGCACCATGCCCGCGGCTGGATCGGAGCCCGCCAAGCCCGGCAACAACCGCATCTACAGCTGCGTCGACGCCAACGGCAAGCGGGTGACCGCCGACCGGCCCATTCGCGAATGCATTGCCCGTGAACAGCTGATCCTGAACAAGGACGGGTCGGTGCACTCCCGCCTGCCGCCTTCGCTGACGGCCGAAGAGCGCGCCGAATACGAAGCCCGTGAACGCAAGCTGGCCGAAGAACGCAACGCCCTGGCCGAAGCCGGCCGCCGCGACCGCAATCTGCTGAACCGCTACCCTGACGAAGCCGCGCACCAGCGTTCCCGCGAAGCGGCGCTGGACACGGTGCGCCTGGCCATCAGGGCCAGCGAACTGCGGCTGCGCGAACTGGCCCAGGAACGCCGGCCGCTGACCAGCGAAGCCGAGTTCTACGAAGGCCGCCAGCTGCCGCCCAAGCTGAAGCAGGCGCTGGACGCCAACGACGCTGCGGCCGACGCGCAACGCGACGCCAGCCGCAACCAGGAAGCCGAACTGGTGCGCGTGATGCGCCTGTACGACGCCGAACTGGCCCGCCTGCGCCGCCTGTGGGCAGGTGCGGCACCGGGCAGCCTGGGCCCGCTGGCGGTGCCGGGGGCCGGGCCGGTGCTGGCCGCGCAGCCGTCTTCCAGCAGCGGCACGCGCTAGCTCGGCTCTAGCGCCTGGCGCGGCGAAGGCGGGCCGGACCGGCCCAACCGGACGCTGACGCCCCGTTCAGCCCAGCGCCTTCTTCAGCAGCTCACCGGCCTGCGCCGGGTTGGCCTTGCCCTTGCTGGCCTTCATCACCTGGCCCACCAGGGCGTTGAAGGCCTTGTCCTTGCCGGCGCGGTATTCGTCGACCGACTTGGCGTTCGCGGCGATCACGTCGTCGACGATGGCCTGCAGCGCGCTGCTGTCGTTCATCTGCTTCAGGCCCTTGGCGTCGATCAGCGCGTCCACGTCGGTACCTTCGCCGGCCCACAGCGCGTCGAAGACCTGGCGCGCGCCGTTGTGCGACACGGTGCCGTCGGCCACGCGCCGGATCAGCGCCGCCAGCAGCGCCGCGGGCACCGGCACGGCCGTGATGTCCAGGCTGGCCGCGTTCAGGCGCTTGCTGACTTCGCCCATCAGCCAGTTGGCCGCCAGCTTGGCACCGACGGCCCGTGTCGGGCCCTTGCCATCGCGCCCCTGGCAGGCGTCGCGCACGGCCTCGAAGTAGCGCGCAAAGGGCAGGCTCTGCGTCATCAGCTGCGCGTCGTCGGGCGGCAGGCCGTCTTGCTGCTGGAATCGCGCGGCCATGGCCGCGGGCAATTCGGGCATCGCGGCGCGCACCCGTTCCACCCATTCGGGCGCAATCACCAGCGGCGGCAGGTCGGGGTCGGGGAAATAGCGGTAGTCGTGCGCGTCTTCCTTGCTGCGCATGGCCCGCGTCTCGCCCGTGTCGGGGTTGAACAGCACCGTGGCCTGTTCGATGGCCAGGCCGTCTTCGATGCGGTCGATCTGCCACTGCACTTCGAAGTCGATGGCCTGCTGCAGAAAGCGGAAGCTGTTCAGGTTCTTGATCTCGCGCCGCGTGCCATACGGCGCGCCGGGCCGGCGCACGCTGACGTTGGCGTCGCAGCGAAAGCTGCCTTCCTGCATGTTGCCGTCGCAGATGCCCAGCCACACCACCAGGGCGTGCAGGGCCTTGGCGTATTCCACGGCTTCGGCGCTGCTGCGCATGTCGGGTTCGCTGACGATTTCCAGCAGCGGCGTGCCGGCTCGGTTCAGGTCGATGCCGGTCTGGCCAGCGAAGTCTTCATGCAGGCTCTTGCCGGCGTCTTCTTCCAGGTGCGCGCGCGTCAGGCGCACGCCACGCGGCTGTCCGTCGAGCACGAAGTCAATCTTGCCGCCCTGCACCACGGGGGTCTCGTACTGGCTGATCTGGTAGCCCTTGGGCAGGTCGGGGTAGAAGTAGTTCTTGCGCGCGAAGATCGACGTCAGCGCCACCTTGGCACCCACCGCCAGGCCCAGGCGGATGGCGCGTTCCACCGCGCCCCGGTTCATCACCGGCAGGGTGCCAGGAAGGGCCAGATCTACCGCGCAGGCCTGGGTGTTGGGGGCAGCGCCGAAGGCGGTGGCAGCGCCGCTGAAGATCTTGCTGGCGGTGGACAGCTGGGCATGGGTTTCCAGGCCGATGACGACCTCGAAACCACGGATGAGAGCAGGCGGGGGGGCAGGATGGGGCATGGACGTTTTCAAAAGCCGGCGGGGCGCGCCAGGTGCCAGTCGGTGGCCTGCTGCAGCGCATGGGCGGCGTGCAGCAGCTGCCCTTCCTGGAAGTAGTTACCGATCAGCTGCAGGCCCACCGGCATCGCGTGGGCGCCGGTACCTGCGGGCACGCTCATGCCGGGCAGGCCGGCCAGGCTGCCGGGCAGGGTGAAGATGTCGGCCAGGTAGGCCTGCAGCGGGTCACCGCCTTGTTCGCCCAGCTTCCAGGCCACGGTGGGGGCCACCGGGCCGGCGATCAGGTCGCACTGCTGGAAACAGGCCTGGAAGTCGTCGGCAATCATGCGGCGCAGCTTCTGCGCCTGCAGGTAGTAGGCGTCGTAGTAGCCGTGGCTCAGCACATAGGTGCCGATCATGATGCGGCGCTTCACTTCCGGCCCGAAGCCTTCAGAACGCGTCTTCTTGTACATGTCCAGCAGGTCGCCATGCTGGGCCGCGCGGTGGCCGAACTTCACGCCATCGAAGCGGCCCAGGTTGGAACTGGCTTCCGCCGGGGCGATGATGTAGTAAACCGGGATGGACAGCTCGGTGCGCGGCAGGCTCACGTCCACCAGCGCGGCCCCCAGCTTTTCCAGCTGCGCCAGCGCGTTGCGCACGGCGCCGTGCACGTCGGCGGCCAGTGCGGCGGGGAAGAATTCCTTCGGCAGGCCGATGCGCAGGCCCAGCAGCGGCTGCGCCGCCGTGGCGCCAGCGCGTGGCTGCAACATCTGGGCATGGAAGTCTTGCGGCGGGCGTTCGGCGCTGGTGGCGTCGCGCGGGTCGAAGCCGCTCATGGCCGACAGCAACAGGGCGCAGTCGGCCGCGCTGCGCGCCATCGGGCCGGCCTGGTCCAGGCTGGAAGCGAAGGCCACCATGCCGTAGCGGCTGCACACGCCGTAGGTGGGCTTGATGCCGGTGATGCCGCAGAAGCTGGCCGGCTGGCGGATCGACCCGCCGGTGTCGGTGCCCGTGGCCGCCGGCACCAGGCCCGCGGCCACGGCCGCGGCCGACCCGCCGGAAGACCCGCCCGGCACGCGCTGCAGGTCCCAGGGGTTCTTCACCGCACCGAAGGCCGAGTTCTCGTTCGCCGAACCCATGGCGAACTCGTCGCAGTTCAGCTTGCCCAGCGTCACCATGCCGGCGCCAGGCGCTTCACCGGGCAGGCCGGCGCCCAGCCGCGCCACCACGGTGGCGTCGAACGGGCTCTGGTAGCCAGCCAGCATCTTCGACCCCGCCGTGGTGGGCAGGCCGCCTTCCGGGTAGGCCGTGACAAAGATGTCCTTGTGCGCCAGCGGCACCCCCGTCAGCGGGCCGGCCTGGCCAGTGGCGCGGCGCACATCGGCAGCCTGGGCCTGGGCCAGCGCAGCGGCTTCGTTCACGGCCAGGAAGGCGCCCAGGCCGGCGTGACGGGCCTGGTGTGCCAGCAGGTGCCGGGTCAGTTCGACGCTGCTGAAGTCGCCGCGCTGCAGGCCCAGGGCCAGGGCCTCGACGCTGGCGTGTTCCATCGACGGCATGTTCATTCCACCACCCGCGGCACCAGGAACAAGCCGGCTTCCACGGCCGGGGCACTGGCCTGGTTGCGTTCGCGCTGGTCGGTTTCCGTCACAGCATCTTCACGCAGACGCAGCTGCACTTCCTGCACGGCCGACAGCGGGGTGTACAGCGGTTCAACGCCACTGGTGTCGACGGCGCGCATCTGTTCGACGATGCTGAAGAAGCCGTTCAGCTGGGCCAGCATCTCGGGCGCTTCGGCAGGGGACAGCTGCAGGCGCGCCAGGTGCGCGATACGGCTCACGTCTTGAGGGGTCAGGGCCATGGGATCCAGTGGCGGCTGCCACAAAAAGCAGCGCGCCCAGCCTTTGCAACGAAGGGATAAGTTATTATCTCCGGTTACTCGCAAGACCCCTGTCAACCCCTTGGTGCAGGGCCCGGCCGGAAGCAGCCTTCAGTATGGTCACTCCGGCCCGCGCGCCTGTCAGCATGGTCGAACAGGGGTCATGGCACCTGGCCGCGAACCCGACACCACCCCCACATACGCCGCTGCCGCAGGCGCACCCTGCCCCAGCCCGGCCCGCGCCTGATGCGCAGGCCCGCCCTGCCCCACCCTGCCCCCATGTTTGCCTCACTGCGCCGCTACGTTTCCACCGACCTTGCCATCGACCTGGGCACCGCCAACACGCTGATCTACGTGCGCGGCAAGGGCATCGTCCTGGACGAACCCTCGGTCGTCGCCATCCGCCACGAAGGCGGGCCCAACGGCAAGAAGACCATCCAGGCCGTCGGCCGCGAAGCCAAGGCCATGCTGGGCAAGGTGCCCGGCAACATCGAAGCCATCCGGCCCATGAAGGACGGCGTGATCGCCGACTTCACCGTGACCGAGCAGATGCTCAAGCAGTTCATCCGCATGGTGCACCCGCGCGGCCTGCTGCGCCCCAGCCCGCGCATCATCATCTGCGTGCCCTGCGGCAGCACCCAGGTCGAACGCCGCGCCATCCGCGAAAGCGCGCTGGGCGCCGGCGCATCGGACGTCTACCTGATCGAAGAACCCATGGCCGCGGCCATCGGCGCCGGGCTGCCGGTGTCGGAAGCCAGCGGTTCGATGGTGGTCGACATCGGCGGCGGCACCACCGAAGTGGGCGTCATCATCCTGGGCGGCATGGTCTACAAGGGCAGCATCCGCGTGGGTGGGGACAAGTTCGATGAAAGCATCATCAACTACATCCGCCGCAACTACGGCATGCTGATCGGCGAGCCCACGGCCGAAGCCATCAAGAAGAGCATCGGCAGCGCCTTTCCGGGCAGCGAAGTCAAGGAAATGGAAGTCAAGGGCCGCAACCTCAGCGAAGGCGTGCCGCGCAGCTTCACGATTTCGTCCACCGAGATCCTCGAAGCCCTGACCGACCCGCTGAACCAGATGGTCAG
>JAIXRN010000022.1 GCA_027485165.1 Rubrivivax sp. | reverse complement strand
TCAGCCCGTACACGCAGCAGGCGCTGCCAGACAGGATGGTGTGCGTGCGCCGCATGCGCAGCCCCACGCGCAGCGAACCGAAAGCCGGGCACATGCTCTGCGGCTGGTCGTGCGGGCCCGCGCCTTCGGGCAGCGGGTAGTCCTTGGCGTACTGGGTCAGAACGTCACTCTTGCCGGCAGCCTTCGCGGCGGACAGCATCGCGTCCTTGCCGGAATGGCAGCCAACACCGTCGGCCTCCAGGGCGGCCGGGTTCGGGACTTGGGGTACAGCGCTCATGGTCGTGCTCTGATCAAGCCGCGTCGTAGACCACTTCAAGCGTCGGCTTGACGATCTCGTTCTTGCCCACCATGTCGAACAGCGTGGCCGGTTCCATCTTGAAATCGCGGCCGGTCACTTCGGCGCTGAACAGGCCCAGCAGCTCGTCCTGGGTCTGCGGCTTCGGGCGCATCGGCGGAGCTTCGGCGACGTTGGTGGCCAGCTCTTCGAACAGCGGGGCCCATTGCGTGCCGGGGCGGCCGATGATTTCGTAGCTGGCGCTCTTGCGGCGGATGTCGTCGTTGGCCGGGATGGTGGCCAGCACGGGGATGCCGGCGTTCTGCGCAAAAATCTTGGCTTCGCCAGTGCCGTCGTCGCGGTTGATGACCATGCCAGCCACGCCCACGTTGCCGCCGAGCTTGCGGAAGTATTCGACCGCGCTGCACACGTTGTTGGCGACGTAGAGCGATTGCAGGTCGTTGCTGGCCACGACGATGACCTTCTGGCACATGTCGCGCGCAATCGGCAGGCCGAAGCCACCGCAGACCACGTCGCCCAGGAAGTCGAGCAGCACGTAGTCGAAGCCCCAGTCGTGGAAGCCCAGCTTTTCCAGAGTTTCGAAGCCGTGGATGATCCCGCGCCCGCCGCAGCCGCGGCCCACTTCGGGCCCGCCCAGTTCCATCGCGTAGACGCCATCGCGCTTGAAGCACACGTCGCCGATGGCCACCGCTTCACCGGCCAGCTTCTTCTTGCTGCTGGTTTCAATGATGGTGGGGCAGGCCTTGCCGCCGAATAGCAGGCTGGTCGTGTCGCTCTTAGGGTCGCAGCCGATCAGCAGCACCTTCTTGCCCTGCTGGGCCATCATGTAGCTCAGGTTGGCCAGCGTGAAGCTCTTGCCGATGCCGCCCTTGCCGTAAATGGCAATGATCTGCGTGGTCTTGGCCGCGGGGCTGGTGGAGACCGGATCGGGTTCGATCGCGGCTTCGGCCTTCAGACGCTCGTCCCGCATGAACATCACGGTGTTGGTGGGCGCATTCATTGGCAACTTCTCCAGTCGAGGACCATCTTCAGACAGTCGGAATCACCGAACGCCGTGCGGTAGGCACTGTCGGCATGCAAGGGGTCGGCGTGGTGTGTGATCAGGCCGTCCAGTGACAGGCGGCCGGTCTCGGTCAGTTCCTTCACCGCCAGCAAGTCGGGCCGCTGCCATTCGGAAGCGCAGCGGAAGCTGGCTTCACGCATGAAGGCCGGCGCGAACAGGAAGTTCAGCGGGTCGGTGTAGAAGCCGGCCAGCACGATTTCGCCGCCGGGGGCCAGGCGCTGCACCAGGCGGTCCAGGATCTGGGCGTCACCGCTGACGTCGTAGATCGCGCGGTAGTCGCGCCGCGTGTCAACGTCCGGGTGAACGACGGCATAGCCTTCGCCGCCGAGCGCGCGGCGCGGGTTGGTTTCCCAGACGGTGGGCGGCGCGAAGCCGGCCACCACCGTCATGCGCGCCAGCAGGCGGCCCAGCACGCCGTGGCCGACGATCAGGTCCGGCGGCACGATCTTTTCGCGCTTGCCGCCCACCGCCACTGCGTGATACGCCGTGGCGGCTAGAGCCAGCAGCACGGCTTCTTGACCCAGCGCTTCGGAAACCGGCACGACGCGCGAGTCGGCCACCACGATCTTCGAAGCCGCGCCGCCGAACAGGCCGCGTACTTCGCCGTAGCAGCGGGCACCGGGCACGAACACCCGTGTGCCGACGGCATGGCGGGCCTGCGGGCCTGCGGCCACCACACGGCCCACTGATTCGTAGCCCGGCACCAGCGGGTAACCCATGCCGGGGAACTTGGGCATGCTGCCGTTCCACAACAGCTTCTCGGTGCCGGTGCTGATGCCGCTGTAGTCGATGTCCACCACGAGGTCGTCAGCGCCGGGGGGCGTCAGCTCCAGCCGGCTGAACGCGATGTGCTCGGGCTCCTGGAGCACGATGGCCATGGTCTTCATGCGGTCCTCCCGGGAACTGCACCCGCATCGGGCCAGCAGCACGACGGGGTCTTGGGGGCTAGGGGGGTCAGGGGCTTGGACATGGATTGGGGAAGTGACAACGTCAGTTTAGAGTGACGTTTGCAAGTGTCAATAGAAATAGACACTTTTGTTTGCACCGGGTTTACGTGCGACGGCACCGGGCCACCAGCAAGCCCGTCTGCAGCGGCATGCGCGTGGGCACAACGCGGGCAGGTTCGAATCCGGCCTGTTCCATCAGCGCCGACAGCTGGGCGGCCGAACGTGGCCGGCCCCGGCCCATGGCTAACAGATAGAAACCGAAATAGGCGTCGCCCATGGCTTCGACGCCGGGCACGCCTGCCAGAGGCTCGGCCAGCAGCAGGGTGCCGTCGTCCGGCAGGGCGCGGCGCACGCGCTGCAGCAGGCGCAGCACGCGTTCGTCGGGGTGGTCGAAGGCCACCCGCACCAGGCTGATGATGTCGGCGCCGCGCGGCAGCTCGTCGTTGAAGAAGTCGCCGCCGTGAGTACTGGCGCGCTGTGCCAGGCCGGCAGCCGCCAGGCTGACGCGCGCGCGTTCGGCCACCGCCGGCAGGTCGAACAGCATCAGCTTCAGGCGCGGCGCCTGCGCGGCCACGGCGCTGATGAAGCTGCCTTCGCCAGCGCCCACGTCCAGCAGGGTGTGGTGGCGGTCGAAGCGGTAGGCGTCCACCACCTCGCGCGTGACCAGCGGCTGGGAAGCCGACATCAGGGCCGAGTATTCGGCCACGCGCTCAGGCGACAGCGCCGCCGGCGATTCGGTGGCCGAAGACGCCGCGGCTTCGTAGGGCCAGTAGCCGGCCATCGCCGGGCGGCCCTCACGCCGCAGCAGGGCCACGGGGTCGTTCAGGTCGGCGTACAGCGTGGCGTGGTGTTCGACCATCGACGCGATCGCCCGGTTGCCCACCATCGGCGCGCCCAATCGGCCCAGGGCAACGCGGCCGCCGCTGCGGCGTTCCAGCAGTTCCAGCGCCACGGCCGCGGCCACCAGTCGGTCTGCGCCTTCGGGGCCCAGGCCCAGGCGGTCGGCCAGCTGCTGGTCGCTCAGCGGGCCCGCGGCCAGCAGGTTGAAGATGTCCAGCCGCACGCAGGCCAGCAGCACCTGCGAATAGACAAAGCCGGCCACCAGGTCGAACAGGGCCCGCGCCTCGCGCCGGGCCACGGGCCGCGTGAGGGGAAAGGCTGCCGCCCAGCGCTGGAAGCCGGGACGCGCGACGGTGCGGTGGCGCCAGTCGCGAAAACGTTCCAGCAGACTGCCGCTGGTGCTGGTGCTGGCGCCGCTGGTGCGCACCGCACCTGCGGACAGGCCCGGGATGGCAGAACCAGAAGGAACGGCCGCGCCCGGCGCTGCCGGCACGGGCCTGGGCGGCGCTGGGTCCATGGCGGGGCCTCTCAAGGCAAGGTGGGGGTGATGACGGGCCCGCGCGCCGGCAGGCGCTGCTTGCGCGGGGGCCGCGGCGGCAGGGCTGCGCCGGGGGCCGCCTGCAAGGGGCGCCGCAGGCCGGGCAGCTTGTCGCACCAGCTCTTGGGCACCAGGCGTTCAGATTCCATCCGCACCAGCTGGCGCAGCTGTGAAGAACCGCGGCAGGGCGGGATGGCTTCGATGGCGCAGGCCACCAGGCGGTCGAAGTGCTGGATGGCACCCGACAGGCCGTGTTCGCTGGCCGAACTGGGGCGGCCCAAGGCGACATCGCGCCCCACAGGCTTGCCCAAGACGTCGGGGTCGGCCATCACGTCGCGTACGTCGTCGGCCACCTGATAGGCCTCGCCCAGCCATTCGCCCAGGGCGCGCCAGGTACCGCCGTCCATGCCGGCGGCTTCGGCCCCGGCGCAGGTGGCGGCAGCAAACAGGGCGCCGGTCTTGGCGCGCTGGTAGTCGCCCAGGGCCACGCGGGGTTCGCATTCCCAGGCCTGGCCAGCGGTGATGCCAAAGGGCATGCCCACCCCACGGCTGATGGTGGCCAGCAAGCGGGCGAAGCGTTCAGGGTGGCGGCCGGCCGAAGTGCCCAGGAGCTGGAAGCCCAGCACGATCAAGCCGTCGCCGGCCAGCACCGCCAGGCGTTCGCCATAGGCGGCATGCACCGAAGCCTGGCCGCGGCGCGTGGGGGCGTCATCGAAGCAGGGCAGGTCGTCGTGGACCAGCGATGCGCAGTGCAGCAGTTCAATCGCTGCCGCCGCCGCGTCGGACAGGGCCGGGTCGTCGTCGCCGCAAGCCCGCGCCACCGACAGGCACAGCATCGGCCGAATGCGGGCGCCCCCCGGGAACACCGCATGCCGCATCGCAGCGGCCAGCTTGGGCGGGCAGCCCGGCGCCTCTGTCGTGACGATGGCCGCAGCCAGCGCCTCTTCGATTCTTGCCAGGGTTTCCATGGGTGACCTCGGTTCACGCCGCCACGGAAGCCCGAGACAGCTGTCATTTACAGCAGACATTCAAAAGTGTCACGAAGAATAGACACTTCTGTCCGGGGCGTCAATGCGGGTCGGACCATGGCCGCCCCGGGGGCGGCCTGAATGAAAAAGCCGCCCCTGGGAGCGGCCTGAATGAAAAAGGCCGCCCCTGGGGGCGGCCGGTGGGCTGTAAAGCCGCGCCAGGTCAGCCCAAAGGCTGCACCGCCAAGCGCCCGCGCTGCTGCGCCAGCGTATGGCCCAGCAAGCGCGTGGCGGCGTAGATGGCCTGGATGCTGGGCGTGGGCGTGCCGGTGATGCGGCCCAGTTCCACCACTGCGCCCACCAGGGCTTCCAGTTCCAGGGCGCGGCCGGCTTCGACGTCCTGCAGCATGCTGGTCTTGTGCGCACCCACGGCTTCGGCGCCGGCGATGCGCTGGTCCAGGCTGATCTTGAAGCGCACGCCCAGCTTTTCTGCCACCGCTTGCGCTTCGGCCATCATGGCCGCGGCCAGCGCCCGGCTATCGGGAAAGCGGCAGATGTCCTCCAGCGTGGCGTGTGTCAACGCGCTGATGGGGTTGAAGCTGAGGTTGCCCCAGAGCTTGACCCAGATCTCGCTGCGGATGTCCTTGCTCACGGGCGCCTTGAAGCCCGCCTTCATGAGCGCCTGCGACAGCGCTTCGATGCGTGGCGTGCGTTCGCCGCTGGGCTCGCCCAGAGTGAACCGGTTGCCTTCGATCACCTTCACCACCCCTGGCGCCACCAGTTCGGCCGCGGGGTAGACGACGCTGCCGATCACGCGTTCGGCTTCGATGCTGGCGGCCAGCACGCCGCCCGGGTCGACGCTGTCCAGACCCCGGCCGGTGTAGTTGCCCGGCAGCTGGTGAAAGTACCACCAGGGGATGCCGTTGATCATCGTGACGACCATGGTTTCGGGCCCGAACAGGGTGCGCAAGTCGGGCAGCAGGTCCTTCACCTGGTGCGCCTTCACGGTCAGCAGCACGGCGTCTTGCGGGCCGGCTTCGGCGTAGCGCTGGAAGGCGCGCACGCCAGTGGCCAGCTGTTCGCTGCCGTCTTCGCCAATCAGGCGGAAGCCCTGGGTGTTGATGGCTTCCAGGTTCTTGTTGCGCGCGATGAAGCTCACTTCCTCGCCCGCCAGGGCCAGCCGCGCGCCCAGGTAGCCCCCGATCGCGCCGGCGCCGACGATGCAGATCTTCATGCGGCCTTCACTTCCCGCTTGCGAGCCAGGTTCTGCGCTGCGCCCCACAGTGGCCACAGCAGCAGCAGGATGGCCAGGCCAAAGATGGAACCCACCAGCGGGTTGCTCCAGAAGATTGACAAGCTGCCTTCGCTCAGCAGCATGGCCTGCCGGAAGCTGGCTTCGGCCATGTCGCCCAGCACCAGGGCCAGCACCAGGGGCGCCAGCGGGTACTTCAGCTTCTTGAACAGGTAACCCAGCACGCCGAACACCATCATCAGCACCACGTCGAACATCGAGCTGTGCACGGTGTAGGCGCCGATGGCGCAGATGACGATGATCACCGGTGCGATGACGGCAAACGGGATGCGCAGGATCGCCGCCCACCAGGGCACCGTGGTCAGCACCACGATCAGGCCGACGATGTTGCCCAGGTACATGCTGGCGATCAGGCCCCAGACGAAGTCCTTCTGCTCGATGAACAGCATCGGGCCGGGCTGCAGGCCCCAGATCAGCAGGCCGCCCAGCAGCACGGCAGCCGTGGGCGAGCCCGGGATGCCGAGCGTGAGCATCGGCAGCAGCGCACTGGTGCCGGCAGCGTGGGCCGCCGTCTCGGGCGCGATCACGCCTTCGACATTGCCCTTGCCGAAGGACTGCGGGTCCTTCGACACGCGCCGCGCCATGCCGTAGCTCATGAAGCTGGCCGGGGTGGCGCCGCCGGGGGTGATGCCCATCCAGCAGCCGATGGCGGTGGACCGCAGGAACGTCTTCCAATAGCGGAACATCTCGCCCCAGGTCTTGCGCACCACGTCGAAGCTGATCTTGGCACTCTTGCCCTTGAACGCCAGGCCCTCTTCCATCGTCAGCAGGATTTCGCCGATGCCGAACAGGCCGATCACGGCGATCAGGAAATCAAACCCCTTCAGCAACTCGGGCACGCCGTAGGTCATGCGCAGCTGGCCGGTCACGGTGTCCATGCCCACCGCCGCCAGCGCGAAGCCCAGCATCATGGCGGCGATGGTCTTGGCCGCTGGTTCCTTGCTCATGCCCACGAAGCTGCAGAAGGTCAATAACTGCACGGCAAAGAACTCGGCTGGACCGAACTTCAGCGCGAATTTCGCCAGCAAGGGCGCCAGGAAGGTGATCAGCGCCACAGCAAAGAAGGCGCCGATGAAGGACGAGGTGAACGCTGCTGTCAGCGCCTGCGCTGCCTTGCCCTGCTGGGCCATCGGGTGGCCGTCGAAGGTGGTGGCCACGCTCCAGGGCTCGCCCGGGATGTTGAACAGAATCGACGTGATGGCCCCGCCGAACAAGGCACCCCAGTAAATGCAGCTCAGCATGATGATGGCTGAGGTGGGGTTCATGTTGAAGGTCAGCGGCAGCAGGATCGCGATGCCGTTCGCCCCCCCCAGGCCGGGCAAGACCCCGATCAACACACCCAGCGTGATGCCCACCAGCATGAACATCAGGTTCGGCAGGGTGGCGGCAACGGCGAAGCCGTGGCCCAGGTTGGCAAGTTCTTCCATCGTGGCGCCTGGTTGCGACTTACATGCCGAGCAAACGCTCGATCGGCCCCTTGGGCAGGGGGACGAGGAACCACTTCTCAAACACCAGCAGGAAGAACACCGGCACGCCAATGCTCACCGCTGCGGTCGGCATCCAGCGGTACTTGCCGTGCCGCAGCATGAAGTAGGCGATCAGTGCGGCCGACGCGAAGTAGATGCCGATGGCGAACACGCCGACGACATACACCACCATGGGCACCAGCACCGACACCACCAGCTTGAGCTGGCCGCGTTCAGCGAACATGCTCTTGTCGCCGCGCCAGCGCAGCAGCTGCCCCACCAGCACGGCGCCGCTGGACAGCAGCAGCGCACAGCCAATGTAGAAAGGGAAGTAGCCCGAGCGCGGGCCGTCTTCGCCCCAGCCGGTGCCCACCCGCACGCTGTCGGCAATCACCGCCAGGGCGATGATCATCAGGAAAGCCGAAACCGCCAGTTCGGGCCAGCGGTTGCCCACGGGCGCGTCGTCGTGGGCCGGGGGCGTGTCCATGCCGCTCATTGCGCCAAGAAGCCGGCTTCGCGCATCAGCACCCGGTGCATCTGCTCGTTCTTGCCCAGCCAGTCGACGAAGGGCTGGCCCGACAGCGATGTCTGGTTGAACGCGCCTTTGTCCATGAATTCCTTCCACTCAGGCAAGGCCCGCAACTTGGTGAACAGGTCGGTGTAGAACTTCACCTGCTCGGGCGTCACGCCCGGGGGCATGAAGATGCCGCGCAGCATCAGGTAATCCACTGGCAAGCCGGCCGAAGCGCAGGTGGGGATGTCGGCCCAGGCCTGGGTTGCCGTGAGCTTGGTCTTGTAGGGCATGGGCGCCTTGTCCATCACGCACAGCGGGCGCAGCTTGCCGGCGCGCCAGTGTGATTCGGCCTCGATCGGGTTGTTCACGGTGCTCTGGATGTGGTTGCCCACCAGCTGCACCGCCACATCGCCACCGCCCTTGTACGGCACGTAGGTGATCTTCTTGCCAGCCGCCTTCTCGATCATCACGGTGATGATCTGGTCTTCCTGCTTGCTGCCCGTGCCGCCCATCTTCACGCCCTTGTCAGGGCCAGACTTGACGCCTTCGAAGTAAGACCTGGCGTCCTTGTAGGGCGACTCGGCGTTCACCCACAACACGAACTGGTCCAGCGCCAGCATCTGCACTGGCGTCAGGTCGCGCCAGTTGAAAGGCACGCCCGTGGCCAGGGGCGTGGTGAACAGGTTCGACAGCGTGATGACGATCTTGTGCGCATTGCCCTTGTCTTCCTTGACGTTCAGGAAGCCCTCGGCGCCCGCGCCACCCGACTTGTTGACGACGATGATGGGCTGCTTCGTCAGGTTGTTCTTGGCTGCCACGCCCTGGATGAAGCGCGCCATCTGGTCGGCACCGCCCCCGGTGCCAGCGGGCACCACAAATTCGATCGGCTTGGTGGGTTCCCAGGCCAGCGCCGGTACGGAAACGAGACCCAGGCTGGCCAGGCCAGCAGCGGTGGCACGGCGGCACAGGCGGGGGAAGCGGGACAGGCGGGGCGGGCGGCTCATGACGGGGTTCCTTGTCCAAGACAAAACGAACCCGGACTGTAGAGAACGCCACCCCTTCCGTAAATTCAGAACTTACCCGCGGGCGTGTTAAGCGATGGCTTAACTGTTCTTCAAACCCGCTGGCGGTTGGGGGCCACGAATGGGGGGTCGCAGGGCCCGGGGTCGGGTGCCGGCGCCTGCCCTGCCCGCCTGGCGGCACGCTGGATTTCGCGCAGCATGAACAGGTACAGGCTTTCAGTCTTCGCACGCGCCCAGGGCGTGCGCCGCAGGAATTTCAGGCTGGAAGCGACGCTGGGCTGGCTGCTGAAGCAGCGCAGCGGCAACCTGCCGGCCAGGCCGGGCCAGCCGTAGTGCGCGGCTAGCGCCGTGACCATGGCTTCCAGCGTGACGCCGTGCAGAGGGTCGGCAGCTGGCGACGGCCGTGTCGCTGCCACCGTCGCATTCAGCTTCGCAGGCACCTGGGCGGGAACCTGGGCGTCGGAGCCATCGTCATCACCCATGCCTGCACCTGGCGCGCTTCAGCCCAGCCCGAGCTTGGCCGCCAGGCCGATACGCTGCAGCTTGCCGGTGGCGCCCTTGGGGATCTCGTCCATGAACAGGATCTT
>JAIXRN010000087.1 GCA_027485165.1 Rubrivivax sp. | reverse complement strand
GTCAGGTAGCTGACGATGGTCGCGTTGCCGCGCCGCTTGGCGATGGTTGCCTCGGACGGGTTGTTGGCAGCGTAGAAGTAGATGTTCGGCAGGTCGCCGATCAGGCGGTCGGGCCAGCACTTGCCCGACATGCCGCTTTGCTTGCCAGGCATGAATTCCAGCGCGCCGTGCGTGCCGAAGTGCAGCACCGCGTGGGCCGCGAAGTCTTCGCGCAGGTAGCGGTAGAAGGCCGAGAAGGCATGCGTGGGCGCCAGGCCTTTTTCGAACAGCAGGCGCATCGGGTCGCCTTCGTAGCCGAAGGAAGGCTGCACCGCGACCAGGATGTTGCCGAACTGCCGGCCCAGCACCAGGATGCTGCTGCCGTTGCTGAGCTGCCGGCCGGGCGCCGGGCCCCACTGGGCTTCGATTTCGGCCAGCCAGGGTTCGCGCCGCACGTGGTCGTCGGCGGCGATGAGCGTATGCACGTTGGCGTCAGCGCCGTACTGCGCCGCATTGCCCTGCAGCACGGCCTGGCGCAGGTCATCCACGCTGGCGGGCATATCGACCGTGTAGCCCTGGGCCTTCATCGCGCCCAGGGTGTGGAACATCGACTCGAACACCGACAGATAGGCGGCACTGCCTACGTTGCCGGCATTGGGCGGGAAGTTGAAGATCACCACCGCCAGCTTGCGCTGCGCACGCTGGCTGCGCTTCAGCGCCACCAGCTTGCCCACCCGCGCGGCCAGGGTCTGGGCGCGTTCGGGGCAGCTGTGCATGTCCTGCGCGTTGTTCTGCGCGTGGAAAGTGCAGGCGTGGTGGCAGCCCGTGCAAGTGACGCCGTCGGCGCCGGGGCGGCCACCGAAGACGATGGGGCCGGTGGAGCCGTCGAGTTCGGGGATGGCCACCATGATGGTGCTTTCCACCGGCAGCAAGCCGCGGTCGTTGCTGCCCCAGGCGTCCAGGGTCTGGAATTCCACCGGGTGCGCGGCCACATAGGGCACGTCCAGCCGGGCCAGGATGTCTTCGGCCGCCTTGGCGTCGTTGTAGGCCGGGCCGCCCACCAGGCTGAACCCGGTGAGCGAGACCACGGCGTCCACCGCCACCTGGCCGTTCTGGATGAAAAACTGTTCGATCGCGGGCCGTGAATCCAGCCCTGCGGCAAAGGCCGGCAGCACGCGCAGGCCGCGGGCTTCCAGTGCGGCGATGACGCCGTCGTAGTGCCCGGCGTTGTTCGACAGCAGGTAGGAACGCAGCAGCAGCAGGCCCACCGTGCCTTTGACGGGCTGGCCCTTTTGCAGGCCAGGCAGCGTGGGCAGGGCGTTGGTGTCTTCGCTCAGCCGGGCAGCCACGGTGTTGCCCATGCGCGGGTGGTACAGGCCCAGTTCGGGGTAGTCCACCGGCGGCTGGGCCTTCACCAGGCCGCGCAGCGGTTTGCGCGGGCCGGCAGCGCCGCGGTCGATGACATGGCGCACAAGGTTGAGCATGTTCTCGTCGGAACCGCCCAGCCAGTACTGCAGGGTGATGAAGTAGGCGCGGACGTCCTGTGCCGTGCCCGGAATGAAGCGCAGCATCTGCGGCAGCCGGCGCAGCATCTTCATCTGCTGCGCGCCACCCGTGAGCTTCTTGTCCTTGTCCTTGTCGCCGCTGCCGCCGCGCAGCTTCTTCAGCAGCGCCATCGGGCCGCTGGCGGGCTTGTCCATGTCGAAGTGGCCCAGGCGCGTGAGCTTCACCACTTCGCTGGCCGAGGCCAGGCAGATCATGGCGTCACAGGTTTCGCGGCGGGCGCGCAGCGCGTCCATGATGGGCAGGAAGTGGTCTTCCAGGAACAGCATGCCGGCCACGATGATGTCGGCCTGCGCGATGTCGGCGCGGGCCTGGGCGACCAGGCGGTCGTTGCCGGCGTATTCGCTGGCGGCGTGCAGGCTCAGGTGCAGGCCCGGGAATTCACGCGCCAGGGTGGGCGCAGCGCGGTCGGTGGCGCTGGCCAGGTGGGTGTCCATGGTCACGATGCAGACGCGGATCGGCGGCCGCGCCGCGGCACTGGCGCCCGGCGCGATGAAGTCAGCGGCCGAAGTGAGCTTTGGCGTCATACAGGGTATCCACGGTGATCAGCGCCAGCTGCCTGTCGGCGGCAAAGCGTTCCGTATTGCGGCGGGCCTTGCCGCGCACGAAGAAGGGAATCTTCTGCAGTTCCTTCTGTGCGTCGGGTGCCCAGGTGACGACCAACGGGCCGGCAGGCTGTGCAGCGGCTTCGGCCTGGACAACGCCTTCCGTCGCCGGGGGTGCGTCGGCTGGCACTGGCGGCTTCGTGGCCTGGGGGCCACCGCTGCGGCCCAGGTGCGAAGCGGCAGCGCCGTCGTGAAATTCGAAGTCGCCGCGGAACATCGTCAGCAGGTGTTCTTCCAGGCCCATCATCAGCGGGTGCACCCAGGTGTCGAACAACACGTTGGCGCCTTCAAAGCCCATCTGCGGCGAATAGCGCGCCGGGAAGTCCTGCACATGCACGGGGGCCGAAATCACCGCGCAGGGCACGCCCAGGCGCTTGGCGATGTGGCGTTCCATTTGCGTGCCCAGCACCAGTTCGACCTGCAGTTCGGCGACCTTGGCTTCCACTTCCAGGTAGTCGTCGGTGATCAGCGCTTCGATGCCGTACTGCTTGGCGGCTTCGCGCACGTCGCGTGCGAATTCGCGGCTGTAGGTGCCCAGGCCGACGACGGTGAAGCCGAATTCCTGCTGCGCCACACGTGCCGCGGCAATGGCGTGCGTGGCATCGCCGAACACGAACACGCGCTTGCCGGTGAGGTAGGTGGAATCGACCGAGCGGGCGTACCAGGTGGAATGCGACAGGCTGTCGGGCAGCGGGGCATCGGCGTCCAGACCCGCCAGCCCGCGCACTTCGCGGATGAATTCTTTCGTCGCGCCCACGCCGATGGGCACGCTGCGCGTGAACGGCTGGCCGAACATGCGCTGCAGCCAGCTGGCGGCCTGCGACGCCACTTCGGGGTAGAGCACGACGTTGAAGTCGGCCTCGCCCAGCGTCGTCAGGTCTGCGGCGCTGGCGCCCAGGGGCGCGACCACCCGCACATCGATGCCCAGCTGTTCCAGCAGGCCGACGATTTCACGCACGTCGTCGCGGTGGCGGAAGCCCAGGGCCGTGGGGCCCAGGATGTTGCAGCTGGGGGCGGTGCCGGCAGCGCGCGCCGGGCGCAGAGCGCCGGGTGTGGGCTGGGCCTGGCGGGCGGCCGCAAACTGCGTCGCGGCCGGGCCGGCCAGCGCACGCACCAGCTGGTAGAAGGTTTCCGAAGCGCCGTAGTTTTCCTTGCGCTGGTAGGAAGGCAGTTCCAGCGGCACCACGGGCACCGGCAACTGCAGTGCGCGGGCCAGGCCGCCCGGGTCGTCCTGAATCAGTTCGGCCGTGCACGACGAACCCACCAGCATGGCCGCGGGCTTGAAGCGTTCGTAGGCCTCGGCGGCAGCGGTCTGGAACAGCTGGGCCGTGTCGCTGCCCAGGTCGCGGGCCTGGAAGGTGGTGTAGGTGACAGGCGGGCGCTTTGGCAGCCGCTCGATCATCGTGAACAGCAGGTCGGCGTAGGTGTCGCCCTGTGGTGCGTGCAGCACGTAGTGCACATCGGTCATCGCGGTGGCGATGCGCATCGCGCCCACGTGGGGCGGGCCTTCGTAAGTCCAGAGGGTCAACTGCATCTTCTGGTCCTCAGGCCGCCAGCTTCGTGCGGCGGGTCAGCGGGCGGGTGAAGAGCTCGGCCAGGTCGGCGGCCTGCTCGAAGCCCTGGATGGGCGTGAACACCAGCTCGATCGCCCACTTGGTCGTGAAGCCTTCGTTTTCCAGCGGGTTGGCCAGCCCCAGGCCACACACCACGAGGTCGGGCTGCGCGGCGCGGCAGCGGTCCAGCTGGCGTTCCACGTCCTGGCCTTCGGACAGCACGGTATCGGCTGGCAGCAGTGCCATCTCCGCCGCCAGATGCTGGCGGTGCAGGTAGGGGCTGCCCACTTCGGCCAGGCCCATGCCGAGTTCGCGCGACAGGAAACGCGCCAGCGGCACTTCCAGCTGTGAATCGGGGAAGAAGAAGATGCGCTTGCCGGCCAGCGCTGTGCGGTGGCGTTCCAGCGCCATCTGTGCGCGTTCGCGCTTGGGGGCAATGACTTGTTCGAAGCGGCTGGCCGACACACCAAAGGCCGTGGCCGCCGCCTGCAGCCAGCCGGTAGTGCCCTCGGCGCCCAGCGGGAAGGGGGCAGACAGCCGCTGCGCGCCGCGCGCTTCCAGCACGCGGGCGGTGTCGGCCAGGAAGGGCTGGGCCAGCAGGAACTGCGTGTTCGGGCCCACGGCGGGCAATTCGGCCGCGTGGCGCGGCGGGAAGAAGTGCACCGGGCCGATGTCCAGCGCGTCGAACAGGCGCTTGAACTGGTCTTCCACCACGTCGGCCAGCGCGCCCACCACCATCAGGGCCGGGGCCGTGCTGGTGGCCATTTCGGGCACCAGGCTGGCCAGGCAGGCGTCTTCACCTTGCGTGAACGTGGTCTCAATGCCGCTGCCCGAATAGTTCAGGATGCGCACGTTTGGCGAGAAGTTCTTGCTCAGCCGCTGCGCTGCGCGCGACAGGTCGAGCTTGATGACTTCGGACGGGCACGAGCCCACCAGGAACAGCATCTTGATGTCCGGCCGGCGTTCCAGCAGCCGGGTGACGACGCGGTCGAGTTCGGCATTTGCGTCGGCCAGGCCGGCCAGGTCGCGTTCGTCGATGATGGCCGTGGCGAAGCGCGGTTCGGCAAAGATCATGACCCCCGCTGCCGACTGCAGCAGGTGCGCACAGGTGCGGCTGCCCACCACCAGGAAGAAGGCGTCCTGGATCTTGCGGTGCAGCCAGATGATGCCGGTCAGGCCGCAGAACACTTCGCGCTGGCCGCGTTCCTTCAGCACAGGGGCGTCGGCGCAGCCCAGGGCCGGCGAAGCCGCCAGCGGCTTGATGTCGATGACGGCGTTCATACAGCGACTCCGTGGGACGCAGGTGCGCTGCGCGCGGCCTGCAGTCGGGCCATGCGCAGCTTCCAGATGAACTGCCCGGCATTGACGAGATAGGTGGCGTAGGCCGCCAGGGCCAGCAGCATCTGCTGCCGTGGGGTCAGCCAGCCGGTGAGCACCGCCACCAGATACGTGGTGTGCAGGGCCAGCACCAGCATGCTGAAAACGTCTTCCCAGTAGAAGGCGGGGGCGAACAGCCAGACGCCGAAGACATCCTTCTCCCAGATGCAGCCCGTGACCATGATGGTGTAGAGCGTCAGCGTCTTCACCACCACCGACACCGTGGCCGCCTGTTGGCCTTCGCCGGTGGCCAGGAAGCGCAGCACCAGTGCCAGGCTGACCAGGAAGACCAGGAACTGCACCGGGGCCAGGACGCCCTGCACCAGCGTCCACTTCGACGCGTCGCGGCGGACGCGCTCTTCTGCGCTGTACAGGCCGGTGCGGGGCTGGGGTGAGCTGGGCATGCATCGAATCTAGGCGGCCAGCCACAAGATGTCAACCCGGGTTGACGTCAGCCCCGGTTGACACTAACCTGACGACACTGTGGGTTTACGATGCTTGACGTTCAGCGCGCACAAACATGACATTCAGGTGGCACCCATGAGGGCCGACAAGACGGCTTTTCCGAGTGCAAGGTGGCATTCCGGCGCAGCCGTGGCGCGTGGTGTGAGCAGTAATAACCGCAGCAGAGCGGGCCGTTCGGGGCCGGGCAAAAGCCCGCCCCTCCCCGCGCCAGGAGACGCACGATGGACCGTTTGACCCCCGCGTCTTTCTTGCCCGACGCCGCGACTGCAGGGCATGCGTGCTCTGAATTCGAATCGCCGGCCGCGCCCACCCCGCAGGAAAGGTTGGCGCGCATCGTGCGAACCATCGAACAGGACATCATTCCGCGCTTGGTGCGCGCGCACCGCGAACCCGCCGCCGCGCCCGCCGCGCCGGCGCCGGCGACCGGCGTCACCACCGAGGACCTGAGCGCCTTCGTGCCCCTGATACTGGCGCCTGACGACGCTGGCTGGCAGGGGCTGCTGGAAGGCCTGTTGGCCAAAGGCGTGCCAGTCGAAGATATCTACCTGGACCTGCTGTCCCCTGTGGCGCGCGAACTCGGGCGCATGTGGGAAGAAGACCGCGTCGCCTTCAGCGACGTCACGGTGGCGCTGGGGCGCATGCAGCGCGTGATGCGCACCCTCAGCCCCGCCTTCGGGCGTTCTGTCGACCAGCCTGCCGACGGCCGGCGCATCCTGTTGCTGCCCGCGCCGGGCGAGCAACACACCTTCGGCCTGTCGATCGTGGCCGAATTCTTCCGCCGCGCCGGCTGGGAAGTGGTGGGCGACACCGAGACCCGTGCCGCCGACCCTGCGGCCCTGGTGCGGCGCGAGTGGTTCGACGTGATCGGCATTTCGGCCGGCATCGAATCGCGCCTGGATTGGCTCAAGTCAGGCATTTCCGCCGTGCGCAACGCGTCGCGCAACCGGGCCATCGGCGTGATGGTGGGCGGCCCTGTTTTCGTGGTCAACCCGGAACGTGCGGGAGAGGTTGGCGCCGACGGCACCGCCGCTGACGGCCGCCAGGCCCCCGTGTTGGCGGAGCAATTGCTGGAGCAGCGCCTGCGGCGCTTGTGAGGTGCGCTGCCCCCGGTTTTCTCTTTCCCAGATATGTTGTCTGTATCTATGTAGTCCCCATCAATGCAGTCTTGAGCGAAAGGCGGGTCTCCCATGAGACCTTTTGCAGCAGCACAGGCCACGTTGGGCGAACTCGACGGCATGGCCATGGAGACGCTGCTGGGTGTGGCGAACGACATCACCCTGGTCGTTGACGAATCGGGTGTGGTGCGCGATCTGTCCAGCAGCCTGGACAACATTCCCGCCGACGAACTGACGCATTGGACCGGCCAGGCATTGGCCGAGGTGTCGACGTCGGAAAGCCGGCGCAAGGTCCAGAGCCTGTTGCACCTGGGCGTGGCCGCCGCCGAGGGCGAACCGCGCTGGCGGCAGATCAACCTCATCCTGGCCAGCGGGCGCGAACTGCCCCTGCTGCTGGCGGCCGTGCCCCTGAGCCCCACTCGCACGCTGGTGTGCGGCCGCGACCTGCGCGCCACAGCCGCGCTGCAGCAGCGCCTGGTCGACGCCCAGCAGGCCATGGAGCGCGACTACTGGAAGTTCCGGCACGCCGAAACCCGCTACCGCCACCTGTTCCAGGTGGCCAGTGAGGCTGTGCTGGTGGTCGACGCCACCACGCAGCGCATCCTGGAAGCGAACCCTGCCGCGGCGCGGCTGGTGGGCGACGGCGGCACCCAAGGGCTGGTGGGCGAAACCTTCCCCCTGGGCGTGGACACGCGCAGCAAGGAAGCCCTGAACAATCTGCTGGCGGGCGTGCGTGCCACTGGCCGCGCCGAACAGCTGCGCGCCGAACTGCTGGACGCTCGTGGCGAGGTGCTGGTGGCGGTGTCGACCTATCGGCAGGACAACGTCTCGCACTTCCTGGTGCGGCTGTCGCAGGCGGCACCCGACACCCTGGCCCAGCCCGCGCCCAGCACGAGTTCGATGCTGCTGAAGCTGGTGCAAAGCGTGCCCGATTGCCTGGTCGTTACCGACCTGGACGGGCGCGTGATCTCAGCCAACACGGCCTTCATCGAACTGGCCCAGTTGACAACCGAAGAGCAGGTGCGCGGTGAAACCCTGGACCGCTGGCTGGGCCGTACCGGGGTGGACCTGAGCGTGCTCATCAGCAACCTGCGCCAGCGCGGCGCGGTGCGTCTGTTTGCCACCACCCTGCGCGGCGAGTACGGGGCGATGACTGATGTCGAGATTTCGGCCACCATGGTGCCGCATGGCGACCGCCCGTTCCTGGGCTTCACCATCCGCGACGTCGGCCGGCGGCTGAACGGCGAATCGCGCAACAAGAAAGAACTGCCGCGCTCGGTGGGGCAACTGACGGAACTGGTGGGCCGTGTGCCGCTGAAGGACATCGTCGGCGAGACCACGGACCTGATCGAACAGCTGTGCATCGAAGCCGCGCTGGAGCTGACGCGCGACAACCGGGCTTCGGCTGCCGAGATGCTGGGCCTGTCGCGCCAGAGCCTGTATGTCAAGCTGCGACGTTATGGTGTGGGCGATCTGCCTAGCGACGCCGACAAATAGCCACGCCCACGGCGCCGCAGACTCCCGCAGTCAGGGGTGTCGGCACCCCTTGAAATCCGTGAAACTTACCAACAAAGTTTCAGGAGTTATCGGTATGTCGACCCTCAAGGGATTGAAAAGCGCGGCCCTGGCCAGCCTGTTGGCCGTCACGCTGAATGCTTCTGCGGCGGTTGTGACGCTGGATTTCGAGGGCATCGGCAGCGGCGCGATGATCAACGGCTTCTACAACGGCGGCACCGACAGCCAGGGCAACGCGGGCGTCAACTACGGCGTGGCTTTCGGCGCGTCGGCGATGGCGCTGCGGGAATCCGACCCGCTGGCCAACTTCGCGCTGGCGCCGTCGCCCGAAACCATCATGTTCTTTGGCATCGGTGGCGCGCTGGTCAACGTGGACGCGGGCTTCACGTCCGGCTTCTCGTTCTGGTACACCAACGTCCAGTCCAGCGGCTCGGTGCTGGTTTACAGCGGCTTGAACGGCAGCGGCAGCTTGCTGGGCACCATCAGCATCCTGGCACTGGAGGAAGGCCCGTCCCCCGGCAACCCGTTCAGCACCTGGGCCGTGGGCTCGGTGGCCTTCAGCGGAATGGCACGTTCTGCGGTGTTCAACACCGCGGTCAACGAAGTCGGCTTCGACAACCTGACCTTCGGTTCGACGAACCCGAACCCGACGCCGCAGCCCACGCCCGAGCCGGGTTCACTGGCACTGGCCGCGCTGGCACTGGCAGCCCTGGCGGTGACCGCCGGCGCACGTCGCCGCAAGGGCTAAGGGCTAAGGGCTAAGGGCTACGGGCTAACGGCCCGTGCCCTCGCCGCGCCAGACGCTGGCGTGGGGCAGCACGGAATCCAGGGCCCGCGCCGACATCAGCACACCGGGCACCCCGGCACCCGGATGTGTGCTGGCACCTACCATGTAAAGCCCGTCGATGTCTTCGCTGCGGTTGTGCGGGCGAAACCAGGCGCTCTGCGTCAGCAGGGGCTCCAGGCCGAAGGCAGCACCTTTGAACGACAGCAGCCGGTCGTGAAAGTCCTGCGGCGTGGTCACGAAGGACGTGGTGATCTGTTCGCTCAAGCCCGGCATCACCGTGGCTTCCAGCCGCGCCTGCAGCTTCTGGCGATAGATCTCGGCCTGCGTGGCCCAGTCGGTACCGCTGTCCAGGTGGGGCACGGGCGACAGGGCATAGAACGTGTCCTGCCCTTCGGGCGCCATCGCGGGGTCGGTGGCCGTGGGACGGTGCAGGTACAGGCTGAAGTCGTCGGCCAGCTTGTGGCGCTTGAAGATGTCGTTCAGCAGTTCCTTGTAGCGCGGCCCCAGCAGCATCATGTGGTGCGGAATCTCGGGGTACTGCTTCTTCGTGCCGAAGTACCAGACGAACAGGCTCATGCTGTATTTGCCGTTTTCCACCTTCTTGTCCGTCCAGTGGCGGCGGTGTTCGGGGGCAATCAGCTTGCGGTAGGTCCAGGCCGTGTCGGCATTGCTGACCACCAGGTCGGCCGGCAGAAAGCGGCCGTCGGCCAGGGTCACGCCCTTGGCACGGCCGTTCTCGACTTCGATGCGCTTGACTTCGGCGTTCAGCATCAGCTGCCCGCCCTGGCCCTGCAGCAGGTCCACCAGGCCGTTCACCAGCGCGCCGGTGCCGCCCATGGCCCAGTGCACGCCCCATTGCCGTTCCAGCGCGTTGATGAGGCTGTAGATGCAGGTGACGGAAAACGGGTTGCCGCCGATCAGCAGGCTCTGCAGGCTCATCGCCATGCGCAGCTTGGGGTGCTTCAGGTGCGCCGCCACCATCTGGTGCAGGCTGCGCCAGCCGCGCATCTTCAGGATCGCGGGCGAGGCCTTCAGCAGGTCGCCCACGGTGTCGAAGGCCTTGTCGCCCAGGGCCTTGAAGCCCAGCTGGTAGCAGTGGTCGGCTTCGGCCATGAAGCGTTCATAGCCGGCCGCGTCTGACGGGCTGATGCGCCGCACCTCGGCGCGCTGCTTGTCCTTGTCGCCGCTGTAGTCGAAGTGGTCGCCGTCGTCGAAACGGATACGGTAGAACGGGTCCAGCGCCTTCAGCGTGACGTCGTCGCTGAACTTACGGCCTGCCAGCGCCCACAGCTCGTCGAACAGGAAGGGCACGGTGATGATGGTCGGGCCAGCGTCGAACACATGCCCGTCGCGCCGGTGCACATAGGCGCGGCCACCGGGTGAGTCCAGCTTTTCCAGCACCGTGACGCGGTAGCCCTTAGCGGCCAGCCGCACGGCGGCCGCCAGCCCGCCGAAGCCGCTGCCCACCACCAGGGCCACCGGGGCGTGTGCTGGCGTCAGGGCCGCCGTGTTCCGGTCGGGGGTGGTCTTCATCAGCATGGCACGGGTCTTTCACAACAGCAGGGCTGGGCCGGAATGGGCCGCCCACCTGCCGAGCATCGCCGATGCAGCAGGGAAGTGTCAATTCTGATTGACGCCTTGCACTGTCAACGGCAAGATGCGCCCATGGTTCGACCTGCTGTATCCGCCGCACCTGCCCTGCCCGAACGTGCCCTGCCCGAGTGGCGCGCCGTGGCCGAGCTGTTCAAGCCCATCACCTGGTTCCCGCCGATGTGGGCCTTTGCCTGTGGCGTGGTGGCCTCGGGTTTGCCGTTTGCCGACATCGCCGCGCGCTGGTGGCTGGCCGTGGTGGGCATCATCCTGGCCGGGCCGCTGGTCTGTGCCACCAGCCAGGCCGTCAACGACTGGTTCGACCGCGAGGTCGACGCCATCAACGAACCGCAGCGCCCCATTCCTTCCGGCCGCATCCCGGGCCGCTGGGGCTTGTGGATTGCCATCGGCTGGACGGCCGTGTCGCTGCTGGTGGCCACAGCGCTGGGCCCCTGGGGCTTCGGCGCGGCCGTGCTGGGCCTGCTGCTGGCCTGGGCCTACAGCGCGCCGCCGGTGCGGCTGAAGCTCAACGGCTGGTACGGCAATCTGGCCTGCGGCCTGTCGTACGAAAGCCTGGCCTGGGTGACGGGCGCCGCGGTCATGGCCGGCGGCCTGATGCCGCCCTGGCCTTCGCTGCTGCTGGCGCTGCTGTACGGCATCTGCGCGCACGGCATCATGACGCTGAACGACTTCAAGGCGATTGCCGGCGACCAGCAGATGGGCGTGCGTTCGCTGCCTGTGCAGCTGGGCGCGCAGCGCGCCGCGCAGGTGGCTTGCGCGGTGATGGCGCTGCCGCAGTTCGTCGTCATCGGCCTGCTGCTGTATTGGGGCGCGCCCTGGCATGCGCTGGCCACGGTCGGCCTGCTGCTGGGGCAGGGCGTGCTGATGCGCTGGTTCCTGCAGAAACCCATCGAACGGGCGCTGTACTACAGCGGCTTCGGCGTGCCCGTCTTCGTGGCCGGCATGATGGTCAGCGCCTTTGCGCTGCGCGGCCTGCCGGGGGTGGCGTGAAAGCTGGCGCCGCCACGGACATCGGCTGGCTGGGCGTGCTGCGCCTGGGCCTGGTGCAGATGGCCATCGGCGCGATGGTGGTGCTGACCACGTCCACGCTGAACCGCGTGATGGTGGTCGAACTGGCCCTGCCGGCCCTGCTGCCGGGCCTGCTGGTGGCCCTGCACTACGTGGTGCAGGTGACGCGGCCGCGCATGGGCTTCGGCAGCGACATGGGCGGCCGGCGCACGCCCTGGATCGTGGGCGGCCTGGCCGTGCTGGGCCTGGGCGCCGTGGGTGCAGCCGCCGCCACCTTCTGGATGGCCAGCGCGCCAATGGCGGGCATCGCGCTGGCGGTGGGGTGCTTCGTGCTCATCGGCTGCGGTGTCAGCGCAGCCGGCACCAACCTGCTGGTGCTGCTGGCCAAGAGCGTGCCAGAAGCGCGTCGTGCCCCGGCCGCCACGATCGTCTGGATGATGATGATCTTCGGCCTGGCCTTCACCGCGGTGATGGCCGGCAAGCTGCTGGACCCGTTCAGCCCCGCGCGCATGGTGGCGGTGATGGCCGGGGTCTGCGGCCTGGCTTTCGTGGTGGCGGTGCTCGCGCTGTTCGGGGTGGAAGGCCGCCGCCCGCGTGCGGCAGAAGCCGCCGAAGCCGCCCCGCCGCCTTTCCGCCAGGCCCTGGCCCAGGTCTGGGCCGAACCCGAGGCGCGGCGCTTCACCGTTTTCATCTTCGTGTCCATGCTGGCCTTCAGCGCGCAGGACCTGATCCTGGAACCCTTCGCCGGCAGCATCTTCGGCTGGACGCCCGGGCAGACCACCCAGCTGTCCGGCCTGCAGCACGGCGGCGTGCTGGCCGGCATGGTGATGGTGGCCGTGGCCGGTGCCGGGCTGCTGGGCCGGCGTCTGCGCACGCTGCGCGGCTGGGCCGTGGGGGGCTGCATCGCTTCGGGCCTGGCCCTGCTGGGGCTGGTGGCCGCCGGTGGCGCTGCCGCCGCCGGCCGCAGCTGGCCGCTGGCGGCCAATGTGTTCGTGCTCGGGCTGGCCAATGGCGCCTTCTCGATCGCCGCCATCGCGTCGATGATGCGCCTGGCCGCTGAGGGCCGCGAACGCCGCGAAGGCGTGCGCATCGGCCTGTGGGGCGCTGCGCAGGCCCTGGCCTTCGGCCTGGGCGGCATGCTGGGCGCCGGCGCCAGCGACCTGGCGCGCTGGCTGCTGGGCTCGCCCGTGGCGGCCTACACCAGCGTGTTCGCGGCCGAGGCCCTGCTGTTCGTCTTCGCGGCCGTGCTGGCCGCACGCATCGGCGGGCCTGCCCCTGCCGTGACGACCGATTCTTCATCGCGCCCCGTTGCGCAGCCCCCGGGGCACACGCGGACAGAGCCCGCGGTCGCGCTCGGTCAACCCAGGTAGACCTGACCATGACGACTTCCTACCCTGCCGGCGCCAGCCAGTTTCCCCTGTCACCCGCTGTGGTCACGTACGACGTGGTCGTCGTCGGCGGCGGCCCCGCGGGCGCGACGGCCGCGCACGACCTGGCACGCCAGGGCAAGCAGGTGCTGCTGCTGGACCGGGCCGGCCGCATCAAGCCCTGTGGCGGCGCCATTCCGCCGCGGCTGATCAAGGACTTCGACATCCCCGACAGCCTGCTGGTGGCCAAGGCGCGCTCGGCGCGCATGGTCTCGCCGGCCGATGTGAAGGTGGACATCCCGATCGAGAACGGCTTCGTCGGCCTGGTCGACCGCGAAGTCTTCGACGAATGGCTGCGCGAACGTGCTGCCATTGCCGGCGCTGAACGCCGCATCGGCACCTTCGAGAAGATCACGCGCGACGCCGACGGCACGGCCGTCGTGCACTTCCAGCAGCGCGAACGCGCCGAGCGCGGCCACGGCGTCGCCGCCCAGGTGCGCGCGCGCGCCATCATCGGCGCCGACGGCGCGCGCAGCGGCGTGGCGCGCGAAGCCGTACCGGGCGCGCAGGACGTGGAATGCGTGTTCGCGTACCACGAGATCGTGCGCGCCCCCGCCAACCCCGGGCCCGACTACGACGGCACGCGCTGCGATGTCTACTACCGCGGCACCGTCAGCCCCGACTTCTATGGCTGGGTGTTCCCGCACGGCGACACCATGAGCATCGGCACCGGCAGCGCCGACAAGGGCTTCAGCCTGCGCCATGCCACCAGCCGTCTGCGCGAAGCCGCCGGCCTGGCCGACACCGAGACCTTGCGCCGCGAAGGCGCCCCGCTGCCGATGAAGCCGCTGAAGAAGTGGGACAACGGCCGCGACGTGGTGCTGGCCGGCGACGCTGCCGGCGTGGTGGCGCCTTCCTCAGGCGAAGGCATCTACTACGCCATGTACGGCGGCCGAGTGGCTGCCGACGCGGTGCTGGAACTGCTGGCCACCGGCAAGGGCCGCGCGCTGGCCGGGGCGCGCAAGCGCTTCATGAAGGAACACGGCATGGTGTTCCTGGTGCTGGGCATCATGCAACGCTTCTGGTACGTGAACGACAAGCGCCGTGAACGCTTCGTCAGTATCTGCAAGGACAAGGACGTGCAGCAGATGACCTTCGAGAGCTACATGAACAAGAAGCTCACGCGCAAGAAGCCCATGCAGCAGGTGCGCATCTTCTTCAAGGACATGGCGCACTTGCTGGGCATGGCACGGGTGTGAGCCCCAGAACATTGAGCCCCCGAGCTCGCTAGCGCTCGCTACCCCCCGAGGGGGCCGTCCGCCAGCGGCCCGGCGAAGCCGGTTCCGCGGCGGGAAGCTTGGTTCAACTTCCTCACCTTCATGGACCGCGATTTCATGCTGCTGCACCTGATCGACTTCGTCATCGCCGTGACGCTGCTGGAAATGCTGGCCCTAACGCTGTACCACCGCTTCACGGGCCGCGGGTTGGCGCTGGTGGACCTGGTGCCGGCGCTGGGCGCGGGGCTGGCTCTGATGCTGGCCGTGCGTGCGGCGCTGAGCGAAGCCGCGTGGGTGTGGGTGGCCGCAGCCTTGCTGGTGGCCGGCCTGGCGCACTTGGCCGACATGCGCCGCCGCTGGCCGCGCCCTTCGCGCTGACCCAGCTGCCTAGACCAGCCCCTGCTTGCTGGCCAGCACCGCCGCTTCGGCGCGGCTGCTGACGTTGAGCTTCTTGTAGATGCTCTTGATGTGGTCGTTCACGGTGAACCACTTGATGCCCATCAGGCTGGCGATTTCCTTGATGGTGAAGCCCTTGCTCAGGTAGGTCAGCACTTCGCTTTCGCGCGGTGTCAGGCGCTCGTGGTCGGGCGCGGGTTTCTCGATCGGCACCGGGCGGCTGGTGGTGAAGCCGCTGAGCGTGGCGAAGCCGGAATCAGGCGCCTGGCTGTCGCTGCCCGGGCCATGGCGGAAGTGCGTGAGCAGCCGCCGCGCGATGGCCGGGCTCAGCGGCGGCTGGCCGCGCACGATGCGCTGCAGTTCTTCCACCAGCACTTCGAAGCGGTCTTCCTTCAGCAGGTAGCCGTCGGCACCGCACTGCAGGGCCGGGAACAAGTGGTCGTCATCGGAATACAGCGTGGTGACGATCTTGGTGGCCGGGTAGTGCGCCAGTTCGACCAGCAGTTCCAGGCCGTTGCCATCGGGCAGTTCCAGGTCGGCCAGCACCAGCTTGAAGGGGTCGACCCCGTGCAGGCCTTGGGCGCCGCCCGTCAGCGCAATGTGCCGGCGCGCGGTCTGCAGGTCGCCCGCTTCGGTGATGTGATGTGCGTCACTGAAGCTTTCACGCACCACCCGGCACAGAAAGCTACGTGCCACGGGGTTGTCTTCGACGATCAACACCTTGACAGCCATGCTTCCCCCGCCTGAATGAAGTCCATCATGCTAACCCCTGCACCGCCCCATGGCGGCCCTCGGAAGGGGGGCCGCCATCCATCAAGGTAACGATTCAGCAGCCACCTGCAGCGTCATGCATTGACCAGTAACAGCTTGCCGCGTACTTGCCGCGTACCCATGCGCGCATAGGCCGCAGGCAGATCGGCCATCGGCAGGGCCTGGTCGATCACGGGCTTGATCTTGCCGCTGGCATACCACTGCGCCAGCTGCTGCAGTGCCGCCGCGCTGGCCTGGGGTTCGCGCCGGATGAATTCACCCCAGAACACGCCCACCACGCTGGCGCCCTTCAGCAGCGCCAGGTTCCAGGGCAGGGCCGGAATGCCGCCGCCGGCAAAGCCCACCACCAGGTAGCGGCCTCGCCAGGCGATGCTGCGGAAAGCAGGTTCGGCCAGGTCGCCGCCCACCGGGTCGTAGACGATGTCCGGGCCCTTGCCGCCGGTTAGCGCCTTGAGCGTTTCGCGCAGGTTCTGCGTGCTGTAGTTCAGCGTCTCGTCGGCGCCCAGTTCGCGGCACAGCGCGCATTTCTCGTCGCTGGAAGCGGCGGCGATCACGCGCGCACCGGCAGCCTTCGCAATCTGCAGCGCCGCGGTGCCCACGCCGCCGGCTGCGCCCAGCACCAGCACGGTTTCGCCGGGCTGCAGCTGACCACGGTCGATCAACGCGTGGTGCGACGTGCCATAGGTGAAGGCGAATGCCGCGGCGTCGCGCAGCGCAAAGCCCGGCGGCAGCGGCAGCACGCGCGTAGCGTCCACGCAGGCGTGGGTGGCAAAGCCGCCCGTGCCGGCGATGGCCGCCACCGCGTCGCCCACCTTCAGGTGCTTCACGCCGGCGCCTACCGCGTCCACCACCCCGGCGAATTCGGCCCCCGGCACAAACGGCAGGGCGGGCTTGACCTGGTACTTGCCCTCCACGATCAGCAGGTCGGGGAAGTTCAGGCTGGCCGCTGCAATGGCGATGCGCACTTCGCCGGCTGCTGGTTCAGGCGTGGGCAGGGTCTGCAAGCGCATCGCACCGATGCCGTCCAGGGTTTCACAGAGCCAGGCTTGCATGGGGTGTCCTTCGCGGGGCCCGGCCACGATGGCCGGAATGGGCGGGATGATAGGTTCGGCGCGACGTCGTACCCGGTCGCGGTTGCGACAGCGCAGCAGGGTCGTGGGTGGCGGGTCCGGGCTTGATCTGCGCCCGATCTGGCGGGGTTTCGGGGCCGATTTCCAGCCATCGCCCTGGCCGTGCGTCGCCCAGACTTGCAGGCCTATGGACGCCCTGCGCACCCCGTTCCTGAGCTGTCTGCTGTTGGGCCTGCTGGCCCTGACGGCAGCGCCGCTGCAGGCACGCTGCATCGACGAAGGCCGGCTGGAAGGCTCGGCCGCCGCCCCTGACGAGCCCAGTGCCACACGCGTGGACCCGCGGGCCACGCTGCAGGGCCTGGTGCGCGACGCGCTGGACCGCAGCCATGCGGTCGGCGCCAGCCGGCTGCTGGCCGAGGCCTCGGTCAGCGACGTGGACGAAGTGCGCGCCGGCCGGCTGCCGCAGGCCAGCCTGTCGGCTGGCGCAGGCCCTGGCGGCAACCTGCAGTCGGGCATTCGCGATACCGCCCTGCTGCAGCTGCGGGCCGGCGCGAACGTGAGCCAGCTGCTCTACGACGGCGGGCGCACCGACCGCTTGACGGACTGGCGTACCCAGCTGGCCGAATCGGCCCGGCTGGGCTACCTGACGGTGCGCGAACAGCTGGCCCTGAATACCGTGGCACTGGCGCTGGAACGCAGCCGATTCCGCCAGCACGTGGTGATCTACGGCCAGTACGTGCGCAAGATGGAATGCCTGGTCGAAGCGCTGGAAACCATCGTGCGCGCAGACCGCGGCCGCGCCAGCGAACTGGTACAGGCGCAGAAGACGCTGCAGCAGGCCCAGCTGCTGCAGACCGGCGCGCAGTCGCAGGCACGCCAGGTGGACGTGCGCCTGCGCCGCCTGGTGGGCGACGGCCTGCCCGGGGTGCAGGGCCTGTCCACCGTGCTGCTGGACGTGAACCCGCTGGCTGAACTGGTGGCCGATGTCGAACGTTCCACCGAGATCGGCGCCATCAACGCGCAGGCCGCAGCGGCCAATGCCTACGCCCGTGTGATCGAAAGCGGTGGCAAGCCGCAGGTCAGCTGGGCTTTCACGGGCGGTGGCGTTGTCGCGGTAGGCCGCAACCCGGACACCCCCGGCAGCGGGCGTTCGGCCAACTTCTCGCTCGGCGTGGCCATCAACGTGCCGCTGTACACCCCGGGGCTGGCGCCGGCGTCTGACGCCGCACGCCGCCGGGCCGAAGCCGCCAACCTGCAGCGCACGGAAGCCCTGGAAGCGCGCCGCTACCGCGTGGTGGAAATGCACGACCAGACCCTGGCCAGCTTCGACCGAGCGCGCCGCGTGGGCGCGGTGCTGCGCGAAAGCGAACAGCTGCGCAACTTCACCCTGCAGCAGTGGCAGCAGCTGGGCCGGCGCAGCCTGTTCGACGTGATGGGCGCCGAGGCTGAGCACTACAACCTGCGCGTGGCCTACGTCAACGCGTTGCATGACGGGCAGCAGCTCAATGCCGTGCTGCTGTCCCTGGGCCGTGGCGTGCAGCAGTGGTTGCAGTGAACGGTCTGCGTCCAGCACTTTCAGGAACCTCTGCCCATGACTTCGCCTACCGCCGCATCGCCTGACATCAGCACCGCGCTTGTCAGCGCTGCTGCGCCCGCGGTGCAGCGCCCGGGCCGGCCGCTGGTCAGCATCCTGATCCCCACCCACGACCGGGTCGATTACCTCGCACTGGCCTTGCGCAGCGCCCAGGCGCAGACCTACGAGCACCTGCAGATCGTCATCAGCGACAACAGCGAACACACCGACACCCGTGCCTTGCTGGCCACCCAGATCGAGTCCGACCCGCGCGTGGAGTATGTGCGCCAGGAAGGCGGCAACTACATGGAAAACTGGCTGCGGGCTCTGGGCCAGGCGCGCGGCGAGTACGTCAACTTCCTGATGGACGACGACCTGTTCGACCCGCGCAAGGTCGAACGCATGCTGGGGGCCTTTGCGCTCAGCCCGCAGGTCAGCCTGGTCACGTCGTTCCGCCAGCTGATCGACGGCCATGGCGCGCCGCTGGCGGCGCTGCCCGGCACGCAGCGCCTGTTCGAACAGGACACCGTGCTGGTGGGGCAGTCCCTGGCCGAGATGATGATCAAGTCCGGGATGAACCTGGTCGGCGAGCCCACCACGGCCATGGTGCGGCGGGCCGACCTGGGCGCCTGCTTCGGCTGGTTCTGCGGGCACCAGTACATGACCTTGTCGGACCTGGCCACCTGGATGGACCTGCTGTGCCAGCCGGGGCGCTACGCCGTTTACCTGCCCGAACCCTTGAGCCTTTTCCGGCTGCATGGCGGCCAGGACCAGCGGCGCCCCGTCACTGCCTTGCGCTCGAACATCGAGTGGCTGCAGCTGCTGGTCGACGGCTACCAAGCCGGACGGCTGTTCAACGACCCGGCAGGCCAGGACGCGCTGCGCAGCCTGCTGGCCGACAAGCTGTCGCGTCTCGTGCCCTTCCTGGCTGCGCAGCATGCCGAGATCCGCAGCAACGAGATCGACGTGGACAGCCTGCAGCGCCTCTTGCGCCGCGCCTTCCAGACCTTGTGGCACTGAACACGTGGCCATGAACCTGTGGCCCTGAACGCCCCGCCGCCATGAAGACCCGCCCTTACGTCATCGTCACACCCAGCTATTGCGTCAGCTCGGGCGTGCGCGTGATGCACACGCTGTGCCATGAACTCAACAGCCTGGGCCTGGACGCCAGCGTGCTGCTGACCAGCAACCTGTCCCCCAGCCCCGACAAGCTGCTCAACCCCGCGCTGCTGACGCCCTGCATCAACGCGCGCATGCACACCGACTGGGAAGCCATCAAGGAAGACGCCATCGTCATCTGCAGCGACGGTTTCCCCGGTTCGCCCTTTGGCGCCCGGCGGGTCGTGCGCTACGTGCTGGGCAAGGAAGTGCCCAAGCCCACTGATTCGCCCACCGACTACCGTATCTACCACTCGCGTGCCTTCCCGGTGGACCGGGCTGGCCGCCACCGCACGCTGTTCCACCTGCCCATCGACCTGGGCGTGTTCAACGACAAGGGTGCGACCGCGCGCGATCAGGACATGCTCTGGCTGGGCAAGGGCGCCAAGTACTGCACCGAGCGCCCTGCCAACTGCGTCGACCTCACCTACGCCTGGCCCCCCACGCGCGAAACGCTCGCCGCTGAACTGCGCCGCACGCGGCGCATGTATTCCTACGACGCGCTCAGCTGCACCAATCTGGAGGCCATCCTCTGCGGCGCCGTGGTCGTGCTGAAGAACATGCGCTATCACGACTGGGCCTGGACGCGCCAGGACCTGGAAGCCACCGAGAACGGTACCGGCGGCTACGCCTTCGGCGACAGCGACTTCGAGATCGAACGCGCCATGCGCACGCGCGTGGAGACGGTCGAAAACATCCGCTACCAGATCGCCAGCTTCCGGCTGCACCTGCTGGAGTTCGTCGACGCCACCCAGCACCACTTCAGGCAATGAGCACATCCATGGCCCACGAACACCGCGTCCAGCTCGTCAACGGCAAGTTCTTCAGCGCACCGGCGGGCACCCCCCTGCTCGACGCTGCGCAAGCGGCGGGGCTGAACCTGGAGCACAGCTGCCGCACCGGCCGCTGCGGCAGCTGCAGGACCCAGGCCACACAGGGCCGCGCCATGCCCGTGCAGCCCGGCATGCTCAGCGAAGCCGAACGCGCGCAGGGCTGGGTGCTGACCTGCACCGACGCCGCGGCCAGCGACCTGCAACTGGGGTGCGGCGACGTGCCGGCGATGGCGCCGGCGCGCGTGTTGCCGGCCCGCATCGACCATCTCGAGCCGATGACGCCCAACCTGCTGCATGTGCGCCTGCGCCTGCCGCCGGGCTCGGCCCTGGACTGGCGCGCCGGGCAGTACGTGAACATCGTCGGGCCCGGTGCGGTGCGACGCAGCTACTCGGTGGCCAACCGCGCGCGCGGCGACGACCGGCTCGATTTTTTCATCAGCCGCGTCGACGGCGGCGAGATGAGCGCTTATTGGTTTTCGGCCGCCCGGGTCAATGACCTGCTTCGAATTGACGGGCCGCGGGGCAGCTTTTCGCTGCGTGACGTGGCCGGCCGCGACCTAAAGTTTCTGGCCACGGGCTCGGGCCTGGCGCCGATCAAGGCGATGCTGGAAGAGCTGGCCCAGAGCCCGCTGTCACAGCGTCCGTCATCCATCGAACTGTTCTGGGGGGCAAGGCATGCACGCGATCTGTTCTGGCAACCGGCCTTTGCTGGCTTGCCCGTTCGCTACGTGCCCGTGGTCTCGGGCCCGGCGGCGGGCTGGCCGGTGCACCGCGGCCATGTGCAGGACGTGCTGCTGCGCGAGCAGCCCGACCTGGCCAAGGCCCAGGTCTACGCCTGCGGCTCGCCAGCCATGATCGATTCGGCCCGCACCCGACTCGTCGCCGCTGGCCTGGCGCCAGGCCAGTTTCTGGCCGATGCCTTCACGCCGTCGAACCCGCTGCCCACCGCGCAGCCGCAACGCCACGAAGAAGAAAGGGCGCACGCATGAAAGCCGTCATCCTGGCCGGGGGCCTGGGCACCCGCTTGAGCGAAGAGACTGCCACCCGCCCCAAGCCGATGGTGGAAATCGGCGGCCGCCCGATCCTGTGGCACATCCTGAAGATGTACGCACACCATGGCATCAACGACTTCGTCATCTGTTGCGGCTACCGCGGCTACCTGATCAAGGAGTACTTCGCGAACTACTTCCTGCACATGTCCGACGTCACCTACGACATGCGCAGCAACCGCATGGAAGTGCACCACAAGCGCGCCGAGCCCTGGAACGTGACGCTGGTGGACACCGGTGAACAGTCGATGACCGGCGGCCGCCTGAAGCGCGTGAAGAAGTACGTGCAGCTCGACGAGGCTTTTTGCTTCACCTATGGCGACGGCGTCAGCGACGTCGACATCAGCGCCACCATCGACTACCACCGCAGCCACGGCAAGCAGGCCACGCTGACCGCCACCTACCCGCCGGCGCGCTTCGGCGCACTGGACCTGATGGAAGGCCAGGTGATGAGCTTCAAGGAAAAGCCGCGCGGCGAGGGCGGCATGATCAACGGTGGCTTCTTTGTGCTCAGCCCGCAGGTCATCGACCTGGTGAAGGACGACGACACCGTCTGGGAGCAGGACCCGCTGATCAGCCTGGCCGCCAAGGGCCAGCTGATGGCCTACCAGCACGAAGGCTTCTGGCAGCCGATGGACACGCTGCGCGACAAGCAGCTGCTCGAAGAGCTGTGGGCCAGCGGCCGCGCGCCCTGGAAGCAGTGGGACTGCGGCGCATGAACCCGGGCTTCTGGCAGGGCCGGCGCGTCTTTCTGACCGGCCACACCGGCTTCAAGGGCAGCTGGCTGGCCTTGTGGTTGCAGTCGCTGGGGGCCGAGCTGCGCGGCCTGGCGCTGGACCCGCCCACCGAACCCAGCCTGTTCGAGGCGGCGCGCGTGGGCGCGGGCATGCAGTCGCGCGTCGGTGACATCCGGGACGCCGGCCTGGTGGCCTTGACGCTGAAGGACTTCCGCCCCGAGATCGTCATCCACATGGCCGCGCAGCCGCTGGTACGCCGCAGTTACCGCGACCCGGTGGAGACTTACGCCACCAACGTGATGGGCACGGTGCACGTGCTCGAAGCCGCGCGCCACTGCGACAGCGTGCGCGCCATCGTCAACGTCACCACCGACAAGTGCTACGAGAACCGCGAGTGGGTCTGGGGCTACCGCGAAGACGAGCCGATGGGCGGGCACGACCCCTACAGCAACAGCAAGGGCTGCGCCGAACTGGTCAGCAGTGCCTACCGCCGCAGCTTCTTCGGCGGTCGGCCCGGCACCCCGGCACTCGCCACGGCGCGTGCCGGCAACGTCATTGGCGGCGGCGACTGGGCCGAAGACCGGCTCGTGCCCGACATCCTGCGGGCCTTCGAGCAGCGGCGCCCCGTCGTCCTGCGCAACCCCACCGCCACGCGGCCCTGGCAGCATGTGCTGGAGCCGCTGTCGGGCTACCTGACGCTGGCCGAGCGCCTGGTCACCGACGGCCCCGCCGTCGCGGAGGCCTTCAACTTCGGCCCGCACGACAGCGACGTGCAGCCTGTGCAGTGGCTGGTCGAGCACATGGCCACGCTCTGGGGCGACGGCGCGCGCTGGGCGCTGGACGGCAGCGGCCAGCCGCATGAGGCGCACCAATTGAAGCTGGACATCGCCAAGGCCGCACACCGCCTGGGCTGGCAGCCGCGCTGGCGGCTGGCCGAGGCGCTGGGCCATGTCGTGCACTGGCATCAGACCTGGCGCGCGCAGCAAGGCGCCCATCGCGACATGCAGGCGCTGTGTCTGGCACAGATCCAGGCCTACATGCAGACCCCCAGGCCGCTGCACGCTCAGCCGCCCGCTGCCGCGGTGGCAGGCGTGGCGCAGCCGCCCGAGCGTCAGGCCGCCTGATCGCGTCTGAATCCGCCAGGCAGAGCCAGACCCATTTCCCGTTCCCATTTCTTCAAGAGCCACGCCCACGCCATGAGCACCCAGACCCTGACAACACCGCCCACGCTGACCGAGCTGCGCAGCCAGATTGCGGCCCTGGTCAAGCAGTACGCCGACGTGGCCCACGCCACGCCAGCCTTCGTGCCCGGGCAGTCGGTGGTGCCGGTGTCGGGGAAGGTCATCGGCACGCCTGAAGTGCAGGCCATGGTCGAGGCTTCGCTCGACGGTTGGCTGACGACCGGCCGTTTCAACGCCGCGTTCGAAAAGCGCCTGGGGCAATTCCTGGGCATGAAGCATGTGCTGACGGTCAACTCGGGCTCGTCGGCCAACCTCGTGGCCTTTTCCACGCTGACCTCGCCGCGCCTGGGCGACCGTGCCATCCAGCCCGGCGACGAGGTCATCGGCGTGGCGGCGGGCTTCCCGACCACGGTGAACCCGATCCTGCAGTTCGGTGCGGTGCCCGTCTTCGTCGACGTCGACCTGGCCACGCACAACATCGATGCCAGCCTCATCGAGGCCGCCATCACGCCGCGCACCCGCGCCATCATGCTGGCGCATTCGCTGGGCAACCCCTTCAATGTGGAGGTCGTCACCGCCTTGTGCCGCAAGCACCAGCTGTGGCTGGTGGAAGACTGCTGCGACGCCCTGGGCGCCACCTATCAGGGCCGCATGGTGGGCAGCTTCGGCGACATCGGCACGCTCAGCTTCTACCCGGCGCACCACATCACGATGGGCGAGGGCGGGGCGGTGTTCACGAACAACCCTGAGCTGGCGCGCATTGCCGAGTCGTTCCGCGACTGGGGCCGCGACTGCTACTGCGCCCCGGGCAAGGACAACACCTGCAACAAGCGCTTCTGCCAGCAGTTCGGTGAACTGCCGGAGGGCTACGACCACAAGTACACCTACAGCCACCTGGGCTACAACCTGAAGATCACCGACATGCAGGCCGCGTGCGCGCTGGCGCAGATGGACCGGCTCGATGACTTCATCGCGCAGCGGCGCGCCAACTACGCGTTCCTGAAGAGCCGGCTGCGTTCCCTGTCCGACTTCCTACACCTGCCCGAAGCCACGCCCGGCAGCGAGCCGTCGTGGTTCGGATTTCCTTTGGTGCTGAAGGAAAGTGCCGGTGTCTCGCGCACCGACCTGCTGAACTTCCTGGACGGCAAAAAGATCGGCACGCGGCTGCTCTTCGCCGGCAACCTGACCAAGCAGCCCTACATGATCGGGCGCAACTTTCGCGTCAGCGGCAGCCTGAAGAACACCGACGTGGTGATGAACCAGACCTTCTGGCTCGGCGTCTACCCGGGCCTGGGCGAAGCGCAACTGGAATACATCGCCACGCAGCTCGAAACCTTCTTCGGCCTGGGCTTCTGAGATGTCCACACCGCAGCTGCAGGCCGCCTGGAACCAGGACATCGCCGAGGTCCTGGCCCGGCCGCTGCCCTGGGACCGGCTGTCAGGCACGCGCGTGCTGGTCACGGGCGCCGGGGGTTTCCTGGGCGGCTACCTGGTGCGCACGCTGCTGGCCCTGCACGGCGCCGGGCGGGTGGACACACCGGTACAGGTGGTGGCGATGGTGCGCGACATCGCCGCCGCCCGCACGCGCTATGCCGACCTGCTGCAGCATCCCGGCTTCACGCTGATGGCCTGGGACCTGAACCGCCTGGCGGTGCCTGAAATCGGCGCTTGCCACTACGTGCTGCACGCAGCCAGCCAGGCCAGCCCGCGCTTTTACGGCAGCGACCCGGTGGGCACGGCCCTGCCCAACACCGTGGGCACCACGGCCCTGCTGCAGGCCCTGCAGCGCAGCCCGGTGGCGCGCGGCTTCTTGTTCGTCAGCAGTTCCGAGGTCTACGGCAGCGTGCCCCGCGAAGCCACGCTGGACGAGGCCCGCTACGGCACCGTCGACCCAGCCCAGCTGCGCGCCTGCTATGCCGAAAGCAAGCGCATGGGCGAGACCCTGTGCGTGGCCTGGCACCACCAGCACGGCTTGCCCACGTTCATCGTGCGGCCCTTCCACACCTATGGCCCGGGCCTGCTGGCCAACGACGGCCGTGTCTTCGCCGACTTCGCCTTCAATGTCGTGCGCGGCGAAAACATCGTGATGACCAGCGACGGCAGCGCCCGCCGTGCCTTCTGCTACGCCGCCGACGCGGTCGCCGGGTTCTTCACCGTGCTGCTGTGCGGCCAGCCGGCCACGGCCTACAACGTTGCCAACCCGGCGGCTGAACTGTCGGTAATGGAACTGGCTGAACTGCTGGTGCGGCTGTTCCCCGAAAAGGGCTTGCGCGTCGAGCGGCATGCGCCGCCGGCCGGCACGCCCTACCTGGCCAGCGCCTACAGCCGCCTGGTGCCCGACGTCGGCCGGCTGGCCGTGCTGGGCTGGCGGCCGCTGGTCGACCCCCACAGCGGCTTTCGCCGCATGATCGAGGCCCACACGTCATGACGATCCATGCCCTGAAGCGGCAGTTCCAGGCCGGCGAGATCGGCAAGCCCGAGTTCATCGCCCGCGCGCTGCAGATCCACCGCCACCTGTTCGACTGCGTGGCGCTCACCGGCAGCACCGACGTGCACGAGATCCATGTCACGCCCGAAGGCGTGAGCTTCGTGATGGGCGACGAGCGCCTGCGCCTGTTCGCCCCGCCCGACGAAGCCCGCGTGGCCCCGATCGAGGTCATGAACTTCGACCGCTACGAACCCGCCGAGACCCGCGCGATGGACGCGCTGACGCTGGGTGCGCGGCAGGTGCTGGACGTCGGCGCCAACATCGGCTGGTACGCGGTGCGCTTCGCTGCGCGGTTGCCCCAGGCCCACGTGCATGCCTTCGAGCCCCTGCCCACGGCCCACGCCTACCTGCAGCGCAACGTCGCCGCCAACGGGCTGGGCCAGCGCGTGACCTGCTACAGCCACGGCCTGTCGGACCACAGCGGCAGCTTCCAGTTTTTCATCACGCCCCAGGGCGGCACCAACGCATCGCTGCTGAACGTGAGCGGATCGCCTAGCGCGCGTGCGGTCGTCGGCCTGACGTTGACGCTGGACGACTGGGTGGCCAACCAGGGCGTGGTACCGGACTTCATCAAGTGCGACGTCGAAGGCGCCGAGCTGCTGGTGTTCCGCGGCGGGCAGGCCACGCTGCGCCAGCACCGCCCCATCGTCTTTGCGGAGTTGCTGCGCAAATGGTCCAAGCCCTTCGGCTACCACCCCAATGACATGCTCGGCTTCTTCGCCGACCTGGGTTACGGCTGCTGGGCTGTGGGTGAGCACGGTGTGCGCGCGCTGCAACAGGTGACCGACGAGACACCCGAAACGAACTACGCCTTCCTGCACCCGCAGGCGCATGCCGAAGCGCTGGCGCGGCTGTTGGCACCGGGGCTGGCTCATGAACATGCTTGACGGCTTGCAGGCCATGGCGCGGCCAGCCAGCCCTGCGGCTCTGGCGGGCGGTGGATCGACGGCAGCCACCGCCACCGCTGCCACCGAAGCCCTGGCCCGCCGCATGCGCGGGCATGCGCTGCGCATGGTGCATGCGGCCAAGGCCTCGCACATCGGCAGCGCACTGTCGATCGTCGACATCCTGGCCGTGCTGTACGGCCGGGTGCTGAACCTGCGCCCGGCCGAGCCTGGCTGGCCCGGGCGCGACCGTTTCCTGCTCAGCAAGGGCCACGCCTGCGTGGCCGTCTACGCTGCACTGGCAGAGCGCGGCTTCATTGATACCGAGGCCTTGGCCAGCTACGGCCGCGATGGCTCGGCGTTGATGAACCACATCAGCCACAAGGTGCCGGGTGTGGATTTCTCCACCGGCTCGCTCGGCCACGGCCTGCCCTTCGGCACCGGCAAGGCGCTGGCTGCGCAGCGCGCAGGCGCCCCGTGGCGCACCTTCGTCTTGCTGGGCGACGGCGAGCTGGCCGAAGGCAGCAACTGGGAAGCGCTGATGTTCGCTGCCCACCACCGGCTGGACCAACTGGTGGGCATCGTCGACTACAACAAGCTGCAGAGCCTGACGACGGTGGACAAGACCCTGCGCGTCGAGCCGCTGGCCGACAAGTTTCGCGCCTTTGGCTGGGCCGTGCGCGAAGTCGACGGCCATGATCACGCTGCCCTGGCCCAGGCCCTGGGCAGCACGCCCTGGCAACCCGGCCAGCCGTCGATGCTGGTGTGCCACACCACCAAGGGACGCGGCGTCAGCTTCATGCAGGACAGCGTCGACTGGCATTACCGCAGCCCCAGCGACGCGCAACTGGCCCAGGCGCTGGCAGAAATCGACGGCGCCCAGGCCCCCTAAGCACGAGACCGCCCCGCATGCGTAACGCCTTCATCGAAGAACTCGTCGCGCTGGCCGCGCAGCACCCGCACATCGCACTCGTGGTCGGCGATCTGGGCTACTCGGTCGTCGAGCCGTTTGCCGACCGCTTTCCGGACCGCTTCATCAACGCGGGCGTGGCCGAGCAGAACATGACCGGCCTGGCCGCCGGCATGGCGTCCGAGGGCTACCACGTCTTCACGTATTCGATCGCCAACTTCCCCAGCTTCCGCTGCGCCGAGCAGATCCGAAACGACGTCGACTACCACCAACTGCCCGTGACCGTGGTGGCGGTGGGCGGCGGCCTGGCCTATGGGGCCCTGGGCTATTCGCACCATGCGGTGCAGGACTACGCATTGATGCGCAGCCTGCCGAACATGCTGATCGCCTCGCCGGGCGACCCGCTGGAGGTGCGCGCCTGCCTGCGCTACCTGGTGGCGCACCCCCAGCCGTCTTACCTGCGGCTGGGCAAGGCCGGCGAACCCAGCTTCCACGCCACCGTGCCCGACGTGGCCCCCGGCCGCTGGGTGCCGGTGCGGCCCCCGCGGGCCGGCGCTGGCCCGGCGGGCGCGTTGCTGTCCACCGGGGCCACCCTGGGCGTGGCCATCGACTGGCAGGCCCAGCCGGAATACGCGGACCATGGCGTGTACAGCATGCCGCTGTGGTCGATGGCCAGCAAGGCCGAACAGGCGCAGACCCTGGCCCGGTTCAGCGACGTGCGGACCTTGGAAGACCACCTGCTGGATGGCGGCTTCGGCAGCTGGCTGCTGGAAGCGCAGGCCCACGGCCACGTTGACGCAGCGCATGCCCCGACGACACGCCTGCGGCCCCTGGCGCTGGACCCGCGCGTCTGCGGCACCGTGGGGTCGCAAGCCACGCTCAATCGCTTGGGCGGTTTGCTGCCGCAGTAGCGGCCTGGGGCTGTTCACGGGGCGGCCCGCCCCACATGACTTGGCCCCCGGCAGGGGGCCTTTTTCATGACCCCCTGCTGGAGGCCCTTGTCATGGCCCCGTGGCGTCAGATCAGCGGCACATAGCGTTGGTCGTCGTCCAGCACGCTGCGCGCGGGCATGACCGCCGTCACGGCGCTGCTGTCGCCCCGCTGGCCACCCACTGGCGTCGAGCCTGGCAGCAGCTCGGCCGGCGCATCGGTCAGCAGTTCATCCAGGCCCGGGGCCTGCGCCGGTACGGCCTTGGTGAACCAGACGTCGGCCATGTCGCGCTGCTCGCCCGTGGTGGTGGTGTAGCTCGACACCAGGCCCAGCAGGTTGCCGTTGTCCACCTCGGTGCCGACGGTGTAGTTCAGGTCCAGTTCCATCACGCCGGCCTCGATCAGCCCGCGCAGTTCGCCTGCATCGGTGCGGCCGTCGTGGTTGGCGTCCACCCAGACCTTGAGCTGGTCGAAGTTGGCGTCCAGCTGGCTGAGCTTGCCGTCACCGTTGGTGTCCTGCGCGGCCATGGCGTTGTAGCCGTCGCCGGCACGCTGCCCGTTGGCCAGCACGGTGGCTGCGCCGAAGAGTTCGCTGCCGTCGTTGATGACGCCGTCACGGTTGCGGTCCATCACCAGCAGGCCGTCGTTGCCCGCCGTCCAGCCCACCTGGTGCGACACGCCGGTGGCGCCCAGGTCGAACATCACGCCGTTGGCTGCCGATGAGGTCTGGATGCCATTGCCGTCCAGGTCGAGCACGATCGGGGTCATGCTGACCAGGGCGTTGATCTGCGCCGTGCTCATGGCCGCGATGTCTGCCGTCTGCAGGGCGTGGATCTGCTGGGTCGTCATCGCGGCGATGTCCACCGTCTGCAGGGCGACGATCTGCGTGGTCGTGAAGGCCACGATCTCGGCCGTGGTCAGCGCCCGCATCTGTTCGGTCGTCAGCGCCACGATGTTGTCGGTTTCCAGGGCCGCGAACTGGGTCGTCGTCAGGTTCGCGATCTGTGCCGTGCTCAGGGCTGCAAACTGCGCCGTGGTCAAGGCATTCAAGTCGCTGGTGTTCAGCGACGCGACCTGCGCCGTGGTCATGGTCGACAGCAGCGACGTGCCCAGCGTGGACAACTGCGCGGTGGTGAGCGCATCGATCTGCTGGGTCGACAGCGACCGCATCTGCGCCGAATTCATCGCGTTCAGGTCGGCGGTTTCCAGGGCGGCAATGTCGGCCGTTTCCATGGCGCGCAGCTGAACGGTGGTCAGTGCAGCCGCTTGCGCGGTGGTCAGCGCCGTGATGTCAGCCGTGTCCAGGCCTGCGATCTGCGCCGTGGTCAGCGCGCGAATCTGCGCGCTGGACAGCGCCACCAGGTCGTTCGATTCCAGGGCCGCCACTTGTGCCGTCGTCAGGCTGGCCAGCTGGGCGGTGCCCAGGGCTGCGAATTGCGCCGTGGTGAGCGAGTTCAGGTCGCTGGTGGTCAGCGCGCTGATCTGGTTGCTTGCCAGTGCCGACACCAGGGCCGTGCCCAGCGTGGACAGCTGCGCTGTCGTCAGCGCGTCGATCTGCTGCGATGAGAAGCCGCGGATCTGCGCCGAGTTCATGGCGTTCAGGTCGGCGGTTTCCAGGGCGGCCACGTCGGCCGTTTCCATGGCGCGCAGCTGAACGGTGGTC
>JAIXRN010000014.1 GCA_027485165.1 Rubrivivax sp. | reverse complement strand
CGGCGGCCCCGCCACCACCACGCGGCCGCCGCCGGCGCCGCCTTCGGGGCCCAGGTCCAACACCCAGTCGGCCTCGGCGATGACGTCCAGGTCGTGCTCGATTACCACCACGCTGTGGCCGCCGTCCACCAGGCGGTGCAGCACGCGGATGAGTTTTTCCACGTCGGCCATGTGCAGGCCCACGGTGGGTTCGTCCAGCACGTACAGCGTGTGCGGCGCCTTGTTGCCGCGGCGGGTGATGTCATCGCGCACCTTGCTGAGTTCGGTGACGAGCTTGATGCGCTGCGCCTCGCCGCCGCTGAGGGTGGGTGAAGGCTGACCCAGCGTCAGGTAGCCCAGGCCCACGTCCTTCAGCAGCTGCAGCGGGTGGGCGATGCTGGGCATGCTGGCGAAGAAGTCCACGGCCTCGTCCACTTCCATGCGCAGCACGTCGCCGATGCTCTTGCCGCGCCAGGTGACGGCCAGGGTTTCGGGGTTGAAGCGCGCGCCGTGGCACACATCGCAGGCCACCTTCACGTCGGGCAGGAAGCTCATCGCGATCGTCTTCAGGCCCTGCCCTTCGCAGCCCGGGCAGCGGCCTTCGCCGGTGTTGAAACTGAAGCGCGCGCTGCCGTAGCCGCGCGCCTTGGCTTCCAGCGTTTCGGTGAAGAGCTTGCGGATCGCGTCCCAGAAGCCGATGTAGGTGGCCGGGCAGCTGCGCGGGGTCTTGCCGATGGGCGTCTGGTCCACTTCCAGCACGCGGTCGATGGCCTCGAAGCCTTCCAGCCCGGTGCAGCCCACCAGGGCCGGCCACAGGTCGGCATGCGCCGCGCTGCCGCGGCCGGCCGCGATGGCGTCGCGGCCGGCCTTGTTCAGCTTCATGCCCACAGCCAGTTGCACGTTGTGCAGCAGTACATCGCGCGCCAGCGTGCTCTTGCCGCTGCCGCTGACACCGGTGACGGCCACCAGGCGCTGCAAGGGCACGTCGATGTCCACGTTGCGCAGGTTGTGCAGGTTCGCGCCGCGCAGCTTCAGCGCAGGCGCGTTGGCCGCCACCGGCCGGCGCGCATGCAGCGGGTGCTGCAGCGGATGCGCCAGCAAGCGGCCGGTGAGTGATTCAGCCGCGGCCGAGACCTGCGCCACCGTGCCCTGGGCCACCAGCCGGCCGCCACGCTGTCCGGCGCCGGGGCCGATGTCGATGACGTGGTCGGCCCGGCGGATGGTGTCTTCGTCGTGCTCCACCACCACCAGGGTGTTGCCGCGCGCGCCCAGCTTGGCCAGCGCGTTCAGCAGGATGCCGTTGTCGCGCGGGTGCAGGCCGATGGTGGGCTCGTCCAGCACGTAGCACACACCCTGCAGGTTGCTGCCCAGCTGTGCGGCCAGGCGGATGCGCTGCGCCTCGCCCCCGCTGAGCGTGGGTGCGGCGCGGTCCAGCGTCAGGTAGCCCAGGCCGACGTCGGCCAGGAAGTCCAGCCGGCTCGCAATCTCGCTCACCACGTCGCGGGCGATGTCGGCATCCCGACCCGTGAGTTCGAAGCTGGCGATCCAGGCGCGCACTTCGTTCACCGAGAGCGCGGCGATCTCCTGGATGCCGCGGTCTTCGAAAGTCACCTGGCGCGCCGATGGGTTCAGGCGTGCGCCATGGCAGTCGGGGCAGGCCTGGTCGACCACGCCTTCCACGTCCAGTTCTTCGGATGGGAAGCTCTGCTCACGGCCCTTGTTGTCTTCGTCCTTGCGGCTGTCGTCGAAGGCCAGACGCTGTTCGCGCGTCAGCGCCAGGCCGGTGCCCACGCAGGTGCCGCACCAGCCGTGCTTGCTGTTGTAGCTGAACATGCGCGGGTCGAGTTCGGGGTAGCTGGTGCCGCACACGGGGCAGGCGCGCTTGGTGCTGAACACCTGCACCTGGCCGATGCCGGCGCCGAACTGGCCGGGGCTGAATTCAGAGGCTTCAGCCAACCCGTCCAGCGGGTGCAGCAGGTGCAGCACGCCCTTGCCCAGTTCCAGCGTGCGGCGCAGCATGTCGCGCAGCTCGGCTTCGTTGTCAGCGCTCACCACGATGTCGCCCACCGGCAGTTCCAGCGTGTGTTCCTTGAAGCGGTCCAGCCGCGGGAAGGGGCTGAGCGTGATGAACTCGCCGTCCACGCGCAGGTGCGTGTGGCCGCGCGCCTTGGCCCATTTGGCGAGATCGGTGTAGACGCCCTTGCGGTTCACCACCAGCGGCGCCAGCAGGCCGACGTGCTGGCCCTTATGTCCACCCAAATTCGGGTCGCGCAGCAGCTGCGCGGCGATGCTCTCGGCGCTTTGCGCCTTCACCGGCGCGCCGTCCTTCACGCAATGCTGCAGGCCCAGCTTCACCCACAGCAGGCGCAGGAAGTGCCAGACCTCGGTGGTGGTCGCCACCGTGCTCTTGCGGCCGCCGCGGCTCAGGCGCTGTTCGATAGCGACTGTCGGCGGGATGCCGTAGACCGCATCCACTTCCGGCCGCCCCGCCGGCTGCACGATGCTGCGGGCGTAGGCGTTCAGCGATTCCAGATACCGCCGCTGCCCTTCGTTGAACAGGATGTCGAAAGCCAGCGTGCTCTTGCCGCTGCCGCTGACCCCGGTGACGACGTTGAACTTGCCGCGCGGGATGTCCACGCTCAGGTTCTTGAGGTTGTGTTCCTTGGCGTTGACGATGCGGATGCTGTTGTCCGCCGCCTGGCGCGCACGCCGCGCGTCCAGCAGCACGCGTTGCAGCGCCCTGCCCTCTTCGGCCTGCGGCGTGGCCACGCCCAGGGCCGTGTCGTATTCGCGCAGCGCCAGTCCGGTGTGGGACGTGGGGTGCGCCTTCACGTCGTCAGGCGTGCCGGTGCAGACCAGTTCACCACCGGCTTCACCGCCTTCGGGCCCCAGGTCCACGATCCAGTCGGCAGCCCGTATCACATCGAGGTTATGTTCGATCACCAGCAGCGAATGCCCGGCGTCCAGCAGCTTGCGCAGCGCGCGCATCAGCTTGGCGATGTCGTCGAAGTGCAGGCCGGTGGTGGGCTCGTCGAACAGGAACAGCGTGCCGCGCTTGGCCAGGTGCGCGCGCGGGTTGGCTGCCGCTTCGGCCAGGAAGCCGGCCAACTTCAGGCGCTGCGCCTCGCCGCCCGACAGCGTGGGCACGGGCTGGCCCAGGCGCACGTAGTCCAGGCCCACGTCGAGAATCGGCTGCAAGCGAGCGACCACCTCGCGGTCGGCCTGGAACCAGTGCGCGGCTTCGGCCACGGTCAGGTCCAGCACATCCGCGATCGACAGCGACATCGGCCCGCGCAGCACCTTCACGTCCAGCACTTCGCTGCGGTAGCGGCGGCCGTCGCAATCGGGGCAGCGCAGGTAGACGTCGCTGAGGAACTGCATCTCCACGTGCTCGAAGCCGCTGCCGCCGCAGCTGGGGCAGCGGCCGTCACCGGCGTTGAAGCTGAAGGTGCCGGCGCTGTAGCCGCGCTCGCGCGCCATCGGCACGTCGGCGAAGATCTTGCGCAATTCGTCGAAGGCACCCACATAGCTGGCCGGGTTGCTGCGCGCGGTCTTGCCGATGGGGCTCTGGTCGACGAACACGGCCTCAGAAAGATGGTCCATGCCCAGCACGCGGTCGTGCGCGCCAGGGGTTTCAGTGGCCTTGCCGAAGTGGCGCGCCAGCGCGGGGTACAGCACGTCCTGGATCAGCGTGCTCTTGCCGCTGCCACTGACCCCAGTGACGACCACCAGCCGCTGCAGCGGGAAGGCCACGCTGATGTTCTTCAGGTTGTGGTCGCGCGCGCCTTCCAGCAGCAGCTTGGGCGTCGACTCATTAACCAGCTTGCGAAAGCCGCTGCCCACGTGCTTGCGGCCGCCCAGGTAGGCGCCGGTCAGCGTGTCGGCGCTGCGCGCTTGCTCGGGCGTGCCGTCGAAGACGATGCGGCCACCGCGTTCGCCCGGGCCCGGGCCCATGTCGATCAGCCGGTCGGCGGCCAGCATCACGGCCGGGTCGTGTTCGACGACGACCAGCGTGTTGCCGGCATCGCGTAGCCGCAGCATCGCCTGGTTGATGCGGTTCATGTCCCGCGGGTGCAGGCCGATGCTGGGCTCGTCCAGCACGAACAGCGTGTTCACCAGACTCGTGCCCAGCGCCGTGGTGAGGTTGATGCGCTGCACCTCGCCGCCGCTGAGCGTGCGGCTCTGGCGGTCCAGCGTCAAATAGCCCAGGCCCACATCGCATAAATACTTCAGGCGGGTTCGGACTTCACCCAAAAGGAGCTTGAGCGCTTCGTCCAGCATCGTGGACGGCAGCGACAGGCCGTCGAAGAAGCGACGCAGGCGGTCGATGCTGAGCTGCATCGCGTCGTTCAGGTTCAGGCCCGGCAGCGCTTCGAGCTGCTCGCGTGACCACTCCGCGCCGATCGGCAAGAAGCGTTGGGCAGGCGGTAGCACCGCATCGGCATCGGCCTTCGTGCCCATGCGCCACAGCAGCGGCTCCAGCTTCAGCCGCGCGCCGCCGCAGGCGCCGCAAGGCGTGTAGCTGCGGTATTTCGACAAGAGCACGCGGATGTGCATCTTGTAGGCCTTGCTCTCCAGGTATTCGAAGAAGCGGCGCACGCCGTACCACTGCTTGTTCCAGTTGCCCGTCCAGTTCGGGCTGCCGTCGATGACCCAGGCCTTCTGCGCGGCGGTCAGCTGCGCCCAGGGCGTGTCGCGCGGGATGCCGGCTTCGCCGGCGTACTTCAGCAGGTCGTCGAAGCTGTCGGCCCAGGCCGGCGTCATCATGGTCTTGATGGCGCCGTTGCGCAGGGTCTTGCGTTCGTCGGGGATCACCAGCCCCAGGTCGACACCGATCACGCGGCCGAAGCCGCGGCAGGTCTCGCAGGCGCCGTAGGCGCTGTTGAAGCTGAACATGGCCGGCTGCGGGTCGGCATAGCGCAGGTCGCTTTCGGGGCAGTGCAGGCCGGTGCTGTACTTCCACATCTGCGGGTTCGCTTCGTCGGCCGCATGCACGGTCAACCGGCCGCCGCCGCGCTTGATGGCCAGCTCGATGGCTTCCATCGCGCGCACCTGCTCGGTGCCAGCGATGCGGAAACGGTCGGCCACCACGTCCAGGATCTTGCGCGTGCCATCGACACGTTCGCCCTGCACGCGCGTGAAGCCGCTGGCCGCCAGCCACTGTTCCTGCTGCTCGGCCGTGGTGTCGGCCGGCAGTTCGACAGGGAAGGTCAGCACCAACCGCGGGTCCTGGGCGGCGGCCGCGCGCGCCAGCAGGTCGGCGTAGATCGTCTGCGGCGTGTCGTGCCGCACCGGCAGCGCCGTCTGGCTGTCGAACAGCTGCGCCGCGCGCGCCCACAGCAGCTTCAGGTGGTCGTTCAGCTCGGTCATCGTGCCGACCGTTGAACGCGAGGTGCGCACCGGGTTGGTCTGGTCGATGGCGATGGCCGGGGGCACGCCGTCGACACGGTCCACCGCCGGGCGGTCCATGCGGTCCAGGAACTGGCGCGCATAGGCGCTGAAGGTTTCCACGTAGCGCCGCTGGCCTTCGGCATACAGCGTGTCGAACACCAGCGACGACTTGCCGCTGCCGCTGGGCCCGGTCACCACCGTCAGTTCGCCGGTGCGGATGTCCAGGTCCAGGTTCTTCAGGTTGTGCTGGCGCGCGCCGCGGATGCGAATGAGGCCTTCGCCGCTGTCTTCCGAGATGTTTTCCGCAAGGTTTTCCGGAAGGGGCAGGGTTGGGCTTACAGCGGTTTCACCAGCGGACATGACAGCCTTCTCAGCAGGGGTGCGGCGTGGGGGCAACCGGCCATTCTAGGAGCCGCCCCAGGCGCGTTGCCGAAGCCGTTCTGCCGCGGGTCAGGGCACCGCCAGGCCCAGTTCGACACGCGGGCCGTTGCCCGTGGCGGGGGCCGGCGGGGGCGAGGAACCAGCCGCTGCGGGCGCGCTGGCCGCACGCGCTGCCGGGCCCGCCGCAGCAGGGGCTGCAGCGGCGGCCGCGACCTTCGGCGCGCCCAGGAACAGCCGTTCGCTGGCCAGCCCGCGCTCGATCAAGGCGTCGCGCACGCGCAGGCTGCGCTGCAGCGCCAGCTCGCGCGCGGTGTCGGGCGTCACGGGCACGGCGGCTTCCAGCCGGGCGCGCATCTCGGCGGGGGGCACGTCCTTCAGCAGGCCGATCACGTTGCGCGGCCGGTCGGGCAGCGGGGTGTCGGTGTACAGGCGCTTCAGCAGCCGGGCGCTGTCGGCCGGTGCCAGCGCCGGCAGCGGGGCGCTGGCGGCGGCCGCTGGCGTGCCGGCGCGGGCCAGGTCGCGGCGCTGCTCGGCCAGCAGCCGGGCGTCGATGGCCGCAGCCTGCAGCGCGGCTTTCTCGGCCACCGCGTCGGCATGGCCCGACAGCGTCAGCCGCAAGGTCGGGCGGTCCTTCAGCGCCTGCGCGATCTTGTCGACGGCCGCCGCGCCGCCATCGGCCAGGCGTGCCGTGCCAGGCACGAAGGGAATGCTGCTCAGGTCATCGGCACCACCGCCGGACAGCAGAGCGAACGGGGATGTCAGCGCCTTGCTGACCAGGTTGCCCAGGATCTTCCAGACCAGGCCCCAGACACTGAACTGCGGGTCGTTGATCGACCCGCTGACGGGCAGGTCCAGATCGATCACGCCGTTGCGGTCGGACAGCAGGGCCACGGCCAGGCGCACCGGCAGCTTGGTGGCGTCGGGGCTGTCCACCGCGGCGCCGAAGGTCAGCTGATTCAGGATGATCTGGTTGCGGGCTTCCAGCTTGCCGTCGGGCGCCACCTTGTAGGCCAGGTCCACGCTGAGCTTGCCGCGCTCGATGGCGTAGCCCGCGTACTTGCCGGAATAGGGCGACAGCGGGGCCAGTTCCAGGTCCGTGGTGCGGGCCTGGATGTCCAACGCCAGCGGATTGGCCGTGGGGTTGAAGGCGCCGCGGATGTCCAGCCGCCCGGTGCCGGCCACGCGGCCGCGCAGGTCCACCGTGGCCAGATCGGCCGGGCTGGTGGACGCAAAGCGGCCGATGACACCGGCCAGTTCCGTCAGCTGGGCCGAATAGTTGGGGCGCACGAAACGGTCGGTGAAGTCGACGCGGCCGCCGCTCAGGCGCGTGCTGCCGATGCTCAAGTCCAGCGGCAGGCCGGGCGCAGCGCCGCTGGCGGCTACGGCGGCCGGGCCCGGGGCGGGCGACGGCGTCGGCGACGGTTCATCTGCCGCCTGCACGTCGCGCAGGTTGAAGCGCCCTTGTTCGGTGATGACCAGGCGCGAATAGAAGTCGGTCAGCGCCAGCTCGCCAATCTCGACCCGGGGTTTGCTGCGCGGGGCCAGCGTCACCCGCAGCGGCTTGACCTGCAGCGACGCCCAGCTCAGCAGCTGGTCGTCTTCGTTGCCCGCAGCCAGTGAAGCGGCATCGGCCGGCGTGCGCAGGTCCAGGTCGGCCAGCAGGGCCTGGCCTTGCGCGTCCAGGCTCAGCGCGGCCAGGTCGGGCACCTGGCCGGCCGGCAGGCTGGCGCTGACGCTGCCCTGCCAGCCCAGTTCGCCACGCGCCAGGCGCACCGGCAGCACGGCGCGGAAGTAGGGTTCGAAGCGCTGCAAGGGCAGGCGTTCCAGCGTCACCTGGCTGCGCAGGGCCCAGGGCGCCAGCACCAGCGTGCCGCGCGCGGCCAGCTGGGCGGCGCGGCCTGTGGATGGCTCGACAGGGCGGCCAGCCGCAGCGGCCGTGGGCAGCTGGGCCGCCAGGTCGAAACGCATGGGGCGCGGCGCGGCCGGCCAGGCCAGGTCCTGCAGGCGCAGGCGCAGGGCCTGCACCACCAGGTCGACCGGCGCGCCGGGCAGGTCGTCGCGCCACTGCACGCGGCCGCGGTCGATCTGCAGGTCGGCCAGGGCCAGGCGCCAGGGGCTGGACGCGGGTGCGGCGGCGGGTGCGGCGGCGGGTGCGGCATCGGATTCGGGTGATGGCTTGGGCGCAGAAGCAGGCGCGGGGCTGCCCAGCCACCAGCGCTGCACGTCCAGCACGCCCTGGCGGTCACGCGCCAGGGCCAGCTGGGGCTGGTCCAGCTGCAGGCGGCCCAGGCTGGCGCGCTGGGCCAGGAAGTCGATCTGCGCGTCCTGCAGCGCCAGGCTGGCCCATTGCGCCAGCGGCGGCGTGCCCCGGCGCGCCGGGCTGGGCAGCAGGCGCAGCGGCGCCACCCGCGCCCGCGCCACGGCCAGCTGCAGACGCGGCTGGTCGCCGCTGGCCCAGTTCAGCTGCAGCTGCGCTTCGGCCTGGCCTTCCAGCTGCGGCTGCAGCCAGGCGCGCAGGTAGGGCGCCGCTGCAGCCAGCTGCAGCTGTGACAGCTGGATGTCCAGCCGCGCTTCGCTGGCCGATGCCTGGCCTTGCAGGGCCAGTTGGGCCGCCGGGGCCGCGGCGACGGCGCGCGCTGGCACTGTGCTGGCCGCCGGGGGCACCGGGCCCGACCACAGGCCGGCCTGGGCCTGCAGCGGCCAGGGCGCCTGGGCTGGCCAGCGCAGCTGGTCGACGCTGACGTCGACGTCGCGCAGCTGCCAGCGCGTGGCGGGCTGGGCCGCGGCGTCAGCCAGATCGATGAGGCCCTGCTTCAGCGCCACGCGGCGCAGGCTCAGTTGCCAGTCGGAACGGCTGGCCGGGGCAGCCCCCGTGGCTGGGCCGGCTGAAGCCGAAGCCACGGCTGGAACCCCAGCGGCTGAGGCCCCTGGTGCCGCCGAGCCCGCCGCCACCACGGCAGCCTTCCTGGGCACAGCCACGCCAGCCGCCGTCGGCCCTGGCCAGCTCAGCGCCCCGCGGGCATCGCGCTGCAAGTCCAACTGCAGGCCGTCGATGGCCAGCTCGCCCAGGGCCACCCGGCGCAGCAGGGGCTGCACGTCGTCCAGGCCCAAGGCCAGGCGCTTCAGCGCCACGCGCGTACCTGGCACGGCCCCGGCCACGGCCAGGTCGTGCAGGGCCAGCTGCCCGCTCAGCGCCAGCACGGGCGTCTGGCCCGGGGGCTGCGCAAAGCGCAGGTTCAGCCGCGCGTCCAGGCGGCCGCCGGTGGGCGTCAGGCCCATCTGGCGCGGCAGGTAGGCCCAGAACGCGTCCAGCGGCAGGGCTTCCCAGTGCAGCTGCAGGTCGGAAGCGCGGTCGGGGCTGAAGGGCAAGCTGCGGCCGGTCAGGTCCACCGCGGCGCCCGCCAGTTCGAAGGCCAGCCGCGGCTGTACCTGCACCGGTATGTCCTCGGGCAGGTTGGACAGGAAAGGCAGCGCCACCTGCAGCGCGCGGATGTGCTGGGTGCGCCCCACCTGCCGGTCGTCGAAGCGCAGCTCGCCCTGTTGCAGCTGCAGGTTGAAGAGGGCAAAGCGCGCGGGTTCAGGCGCTGGTGCACCGGCCGGCGGCGGGGCCTGCAGCCGCGCGACCAGGTCGTCGATGTCCAGCGCGCCGCTGGCCAGCCGCGCCACGCGCAGGCGTGGCTGGTCGATGGCCAGTGCCTCCACCACGGGGGCCAGGCGCCACAGCGACCGCAGGCTCAGGTCGGCATGCAGGGTTTCGATCGCCAGCTGAGGGGAAGCGTCGGCGTCGCCCGCGGCGGCGGCCACCGTCAAGCCGCGCAGGGTGACGGCCAGCCGCGGCAGCGACACCTCCACACCCGCCAGCCCCAGGCTGCGCCCCAGCAGCGCGCTGCCACGGGTTTCGATCTGTTGCTTCAGCAGTGGCGGCAGGCCGAACACCAGGCCCACCAGCAGGGCAGCCAGGGCCAGCAGCACCGCCAGCGGCCAGCGCCAGCGGCGCAGAGGGTTCATCTTGGCGGGGCAGACGGCGAGTGCATGTGCCAATGCTGCCTGCCCCGCCAGGCCCCAGCAAGTGGTGCCAATGCGGAATGGCATTTTTGGCAACGGCCCAGGGCTGGTCGTGTCATCCCCCATCGCGATGAAAAGTGACGGCCTTCAAGTAAATTCGAATGGGTATGCGCAAGGAATACACCCTTCTCTACACCGACATCGTCGACAGCACGGCCGTCAACACCCGCTTGGGCGACGCTGGCATGGCCAGCCTGTGGGACGAACATGACCGCCGGTCGCGCGAACTGCTGCGTCAGTGGCGCGGGCGCGAGATCGACCGCAGCGACGGCTTCCTGGTGCTGTTCGACCAACCGGCCGACGCCGTGGCCTTCTGCAGCCACTACCACCGCATGCTGGGCAGCCTGCCGGTGCCGCTGCGGGCCCGCGCCGGCCTGCACGTGGGCCCGCTGACGCTGCGCGAAAACGGCCCCGAGGAAGTCGACCTGGGCGCCAAGCCCACCGAAGTGGTGGGCATCGCCAAGGCCATGGCGGCGCGCCTGATGTCCCTGGCCCAGGGGGGGCAGACGCTGGCCAGCCCGGCGGCACAGGAAGCCCTGCGCGGCAGCGGCGCACTGGACGGCCCCTGGCGCTGCGTCAGCCACGGCTACTGGCGCATGAAGGGCCTGGACAGCGTGATCGAGCTGTTCGAGATCGGCGACGCCCACAGCAGCTTCGTGCCGCCGGCCGACGGCGACAAGAGCCAGCGCATGGTGCAGATGGGCGGCGCCTGGGTGGGCGCGCGCGAGGTGCCGCACAACCTGCCCGGCGAGCGCGATTCCTTCGTCGGTCGCAGTCTCGAACTGCAAGCCGTGGCGCGGCAATTCAGTGAAGGCGCACGCCTGATCACGCTGACCGGCCCGGGCGGCATGGGCAAGACGCGGCTGGCGCTGCGCTATGCCTGGTCCTGGCTGGGCGACCACCCGGGCGGCCTGTGGTTCTGCGACCTGGCGGCCGCACGCGGCATCGACGGCCTGCTGCACGCCGTCGGCCAGGGCCTGGACGTGCCACTGGGCAACGACGCCGCCGTGCAGCTGGGCCGGGCGATGGCCGGGCGTGGCCGCTGCCTGGTGATCCTGGACAACTTCGAACAGCTGCGGCCCTATGCCCGCGACACCCTGGGCCGCTGGCTGGACGCGGCGCCGCAGGCGCGCTTCATCGTCACATCGCGCGAAGTTTTGGGCCTGGCCGGCGAACGCAACCAGGCGCTGGCGCCACTGGCGGCCGATGACGCTGCCACGCTGTTTCACCAACGCGCCCGCGCCGCCCATGCCGAACACGACCCCGGCGCCGAGCCCGAAGCCACGCGCCAGCTGGTGGACCTGTTGGACGGCCTGCCGCTGGCCATCGAACTGGCCGCACCGCGCGTGCGGGTGATGCCCACGCCCGAGCTGCTGGCCCGCATGGGCAACCGCTTCCGCGTGCTGGCCGCCGGCAGCGGCCGGCCCGACCGCCAGGCCACGCTGCGCGCCACCTTGGCCTGGTCCTGGGACCTGCTGAGCCCGGATGAGCGCAGCGTGCTGGCCCAGCTGTCGGTGTTCGAAGGCGGCTTTGCCTGGCCGGCGGTGCAGGCCGTCGTGCACCTGGGGCTGGGCGGCAGCACGCCGGGCGACGACGCGCCCTGGATCATCGACCTGCTGCAGTCGCTGGTGGACAAGAGCCTGGTCACCCCCCGGCTGGGCGCGCGCTTCAACCTGCTGCGCAGCGTAAAGGACTTCGCCGCCGAGGAACTGTCGCGCGAAGGCAGCTTTCCCGGCAGCGGCCCGGAACTGGCCGCGGCCACGCGGCACCGGCACTATGCCTACTATGCCGCGCTGACCGAGGCGCAGACGACTGCCGGCCACTGCATCGAACTCGACAACCTGGTACGCGCCTGCGAACACGCCGCCGCCGACGACCAGGCCGACCTGGCCGTGGGCTGCCTGCGCCGGTCGTGGACGGCGCTGCGCATGAGCGGCCCCTTCGTCTTCGCCACCCAGCTGGCCGAGCGCATGCGCAGCATGCAGGCGCTGCAGGAAGAACATCGGCTGTGGATCGACCAGGTGGCCGGGCGCGCACACCTGGCGCTGGGCGACCAGGTGCTGGCCCGAGAAGCCGCGCTGCGCACCCTGGGCGCAGACATCCCGCCCGAAGACGACGAAGCCTGGGCGGCGGCGCATTCGCTGATGGGCGAAGTGGAAATGGCGGCCGGCGACTACCAGGCATCGGCCGAACACCTGGAACGCGCCATGGCCCATGCCACGCGGCTGGGGCCCAGCTACTGGCTGCGCTGGGTGCTGAACGCCCAGGGCGCGCTGATGCAGTACCAGGGCCGGCTGGCCGATGCGCGGCGCTACTTTTCAGAAGCGCTGGCGATCGGCTTTGCCGAAGGCAACAAGCAATGGCAGGCGGCATTGCTGAACAACCTGGCCGGACTGCACTTTTCCGAAGGCGAACTGGAACAGGCGCGCAAGACCTACGAACAGGCCCTGAACCTGTCCAGCGAAGTCGGCAGCACGCGCTTCGAAGGCAGCGCCCGCTGCAATCTGGGGGTGGTACTGCATGAATTGGGGCAGCACCAGCGCGCCAGCGAAGAACTGGCCCAGGCCCTGGAAGTGGCCAAGGCTCTGGGCTACGCCCGGCTGGTCCACGTGGTGCATTGCAACCTGGGCCTGGTGGCCGAAGCCAGTAACGACCTGGCCCGGGCGGCCCACCACTTCGGGGCCGCCCGCGACGCTGCACAGTCCTGCCAGGAACCGCGTGCCGAAGCGCAGTACAACGCCTATCTGGCCGGCACCCAGTGCCGGATGGACCTGCAGGCCGAAGCGGCCGACACCATCGACCGTGCACGCGCGCTGCTGGTGGACAAGCCCGACCCATTGGCCGAAGGCCTGCTGTACTGCAGCCTGAGCGAATGGCACCTGCGCGCGACGCGCGAAGACGAAGGCTTGGCCGCCTTCGCCCAGGCCCGCCAGGTGCTGGCCAACCACGGCTGGCATGCCGACACCGAACTGGGCCGCCGCGTGCGGCTGACGGCGCGCCGGCTGGGCCTGGAACCGGCCTGAGCGCTACGCGCAGAGGCCAGTTCAGTTCAGTTCAGTTCGATGATGACCGGGTCCAGCGGGTTGCAGGCTTGCCACTCTTTGTCGGACGCGCCCTTGGGCTTCCACTGCAGGTAGACGCCGTAGGCAAAGCCGGCCTGCTGGCGCACCTGGCGCGCCAGCACGAAGCGCTGGGCCGTGGCCTGCGCGACGCTGAATTCGCGCTTGCCCGGGTCGGCGTACAGGAAGATGCCGTAAGGCTCTGCAGGGTCTGCAGGCAGGGGCGTGAAGCGGTAGTCGACGCTGGCGCCGGCCGGTTCGGCCAGCAGCCAGCTCAGGCGCGTGATCTGCCGGCTGAACACCAGCACCTCGTCGCTGAGGCGGATACCGCAGTCAAAACCGGCCACCAGGTTCGGCGCCACCTTCGGCGCAGGCGTGATCGTGACTTCACACGGCTCGCTGCTGCACTGCTTGACGCTGAGCACCTTCTCGGCTGCGTCGAAGATGCCGTTGCCATTGGCGTCCTGCACCTGCAGCGTCTGCAAGGCCGTCAGCCGGATGGGGCCGCCCTTGGGGCCCCCCTTCGGGCCGTCCTTGTGCATCGGCAACGCGCAGCCCCCCAGGGCGATGGCGCCCAGCAGGGCCGCAGCCGTCGTCAAAACCCGCGTCTGATGTGTCATGGACTTCTTCCCCTGCCGTGTTGAAAAGTTGTTGCCGCGGATTGTGCGTCTGCACCGCCCGCACAAGCCAGGGCTGAAGGGGCAGCGCATCGCCTGGCTTGGGGACGTGCCGGCTTCAGTCCGGCAGCCGCAGCGTGTTGCCTTCGATGCTGATGCGGTCGGCCGCAGCCGGGCTGACGGCGATGGCGGGCACGTTGCTGGGCGCGATCGCATTCGCCGCCCCGGGCGCACCGCCGCGCGGCGTGGTGCGCACCAGCTGCGAAGGCGGCAGCGCCGCGCCGGTTTTCAGGTGCGCCCACATCGCGTCCAGCGCCCGGTTGAAGTACAGGTGCAGGGGCACGTAGCGGTTGTCGTAGCCGGCGAAAGGCAGGAAGGAATCGAAGTGCTGGGCGTTGGCCACTTCGACATAGCGCAGCCGGCTGGCCGCGCCTTCCACCTGGCTGTTGCGCAGCACGTAGGGGCGCGAGCTGAAGTTCACCGGCACCAGGGTGTCGCTGCGGCCGTGCACGATCAGCGTGGGCTTGCCTCGCAGGTTGGCATTGCGCACCACTTCGGCCACACCGGCCTTCACGGCCTGGGCATTGGCCGTGCTGCCCGTCCACAGATTGCGCAGGCACAGCGCACCGTCAAAGCTGAAGTCCAGCGCGTTGGTGCTGGCGGAGGTCGCGGCCGTGTGGTTGCGCGCGCCACCCACGGCGTTGTTGTTGATGAGTTGCAGCGCGCCGCTGGGCGGCACGCCGTTGCAGGTGCCGAAGATGCCGGCAATCGCCGCAGGCGCCGCCGCGATGGGCGTGCCCGTGGCGTCGACGGCGCCGAAACTGAAGCCACAGAGGTTGTCCTTCACGCTGAAGCGGCCGTGCGCATTGGCATAGGTCACGGCGATGGCCGGGCTGGCAAACAGGTAGTGGCTGGCATGCAGCACGTCGGCTTCGCTTTCCCAGCCATAGGCGCGCAGCTTGGCCAGCGCGTCATCGGCCTGGGCCTGGGTGGTGCTGCCCGTCACCAGGCCCTGCGCGGCCAGCGCGGCGCAGCGGTTGCCCGCGACAAAGGCCGTGCCGCCGCTGAAGGCAAAGGGCCCGCCCGCCGCGGCCGTGGCCAGCGCAGCGCAGGGCTGCAGCAGGTTGCCATAGCTGAAGTAGTCGTACAGCGCCTTGCTGCCGCCGGTGTAGGCCGGCCGCGCACCGCGCTGGATGTTGAGCGTGGCGCCGCTGGCCAGCTGTACATTGGGTTCGCTCACGGCCACGCCGTCGATCAGGCCGGCCGTGTCCTGCTCGGCCGCGGCGATGGCAGCACCGGCGCCGTTCGACACGCTGGACGCGATGACGATGGTGTTGGCCGGGGTGATGAGCTTGGTGCGGCGGCCGTCGGCCAGAGCGGGGCCGTAGGTTTCGTTCAGGCGCCAGAAGGCGTATTCGATCGCCTTCAGTGTGTGCTGGCCCCAGCTGCTTTCGGGGTTGGTGCCTGAATGGGCGTGCCGCACGGCAAAGCGGTTGGGCGTGGCGGCGTTGAAAGTGGCCAGCTCGGCGGCCGTCAGCGCCGCGGTGAAGTTGCTGTTGCTGCCCGCCGCTGCCGCAGCACTGCGGCGGCCGTCGAACAGGTTGACGGTGTTGTTCTGCAGGTCGTGTACCCCGTTGCCCGTGCCTTTGTCGGTGTAGACCACAGCGCAGCCGCGCTTCAGGCCCCATTCGCCCGAAGAGCCGATGGCGCCATAAACCCCGCGTGACCCCGAGGACGTGCCGGTGACGATGCACGGCGCGCTGGCGCTGAAGCTGGCCGGCACCTGCAGCATCAGCGTGTTGCCAGAGCCGTCCACCGCGATGTGCTCGACGCCAGCAATCTTGCCGTCGCCCGTGCCCACCACGCCGTCGGCACTGATGTTCGGGCCGTACAGCGTGCCGAAGCCGCCGCCGGCCGTGGTGTCGACGATGGCGCGGTAGTTGGTGTGGATGGCCAGCTTGCGCAGCTCGGCCGCCGTGGGCGTGGCCGACAGGGTGGGCGCCACGGCCGAAGCCAGCCCGGCGCGGCCCAGGCCGGCCGTCAGCAGGTCGTCGCTGTTGCCGTCGTAGGGGGTGCTGCTGAGGGCGCGCACACCGGCCGGAGCGACGTTGATTTCATAGTCACCGCTGCCCAAGCTGATGCTGGTGCTGCCGCCGCCGCAGGCTGACAGCAGCAGGGCGCTGGCCAGCAGGCTGAGCAGGGGGGCCGGGGTGGGGGTGCGCCGGTTCGTGCGGGAGATGGCGGTGGCAGGGCGGCGGGCGGGGTGCATGGGGGTTCCTCGGTGTTCTGGGTGGGGTGCGGGGGCCCCGGGCCGCCATGGCCAGCGGCAATAGGCCCACACCTGGAAGTGTTGTGACTGCCCCGGCCCGCGCCCATCCGGCCTAACCCCCGGCTGACACGTCCACCCCCCAGGCTGGAACCCGGGCGCCGTCGCCCAGAATGCGCGCCCATGGCTGCGCACGCGCTGACGACAACCGAACTCTTTCTGGCCGCCCTGGCGCTGATCTTCGCCTTGCCCTGGGCGGTCTGGCGGCTGTTGCGCACCGACGACTGGGCGCCGCTGGTGGTGGTGCAGATCGTGATGGGCATCGTGCTGGGCCCCGGCCTGCTGGGCCAGGCCCTGCCCGACCTGCACCGCGCCCTGTTCACGCCGGCCGTGGTGCAGTCGCTGGCCGGCCTGGCCACCTGGGGGGTGACGATCTTCGTCTGGCTGGCCGGCATCGAACTCGACCTGCGCCAGGCCTGGGTGCAGCGCCGCGACAGCGGCATCACCGCCGGGCTGGCGCTGGGCGTGCCGCTGCTGCTGGGCAGTGCGGCCGGCCTGGCCCTGCTGGCCCTTGGCGGTGGCGGCTGGGCCGGGCCGGCTGCCCAGCCCTGGCAGTTCGTGCTGGGGCTGGGCATGGCCTGCGCGGTGACGGCGCTGCCCATCCTGGTGCTGTTCCTGGACAAGCTGGGCATCCTGCGCCAGCCGCTGGGCCAGCGCGTGCTGCGCTACGCCAGCCTGGACGACATCGCCATCTGGGCCGTGCTGGCGTTGATCCTGCTGGACTGGGTGCGGGTGGGCCGGCAAGCGGTGTTCCTGCTGGTGTTCGCGGCTGCAGCCTGGGGCTTTGCCCGGCTGATGCCGCAGCTGGCGCCGCGCGACCGCTGGGCGCTGGGCCTGGTGTGGCTGCTGCTGTGCGCGCTGGGGGCCGACTGGGCTGGCCTGCACTACATCGTGGGCGCCTTCCTGGCCGGGGTGGTGCTGGACAAGCGCTGGTTCGACGAACACGCGCTGGACAGCCTGCGCCACCACGTGCTGCTGGTGCTGATGCCGGTGTTCTTCCTGAGCACCGGGCTGCGCACGCAGTGGCAGCTGGGCGGCAGCACGGTGCTGCTGGCAGCCCTGCTGCTGCTGGCCGCGGCCGTGGGCGGCAAACTGCTGGGCGTGGGCCTGGCCGGGCGCGTGCTGGGCTGGCCGAAAGGCCAGGCCCTGGTGATCGGCTGGCTGCTGCAGACCAAGGCACTGATCATGATCATCTTTGCCAACATCCTGCTGGACAAGCGGCTCATCAGCGCCGACACCTTCACCGCCCTGCTGCTGATGGCGGTGATGAGCACCATGCTGACCATCCCGCAGGTTGCGCCGCGTCTGGCAAGGCTGCAAGCCCTGATGGAGAAAGCGCGCTGACGCAGGCAGACTGCGCGCGCCCATGTTCGAAGACCTGAAACACGCCGCCGACCGCCAACGCACCGCCCGCACCAGCCGCCGGCTGGTGCTGGACTGCAAGAAGCTGCTGTCCGAAGACGGCGAAATGGGCGCCCTGGCCCTGGCCGCCGACGTGGTGCAGCGCCTGACCGAGCTGACCCAGGCCCCGCGCCCGGCGCTGGACGCGCTGGACGGTCTGTTCGACTTCCTGGCCCAGGGCCTGAACCCCAACCCCACGGCCGTGCTGCGCTGCGCCCAGGCCTATGCCGAAAAGGGCGACGCCGCCACCCTGCAGGCCCTGCAACTGGCGGCTGAACCCCCGCGGCAGGAACTCTTCCGCCGCCTGAACCGCATGCCCGGCGGCACGGCGGCGGTGCTGGGCCTGCGCCGAGCGCTGCTGCAGCGCCTGCGCACACGGCCGGAACTGCAGGTTATCGAAGCCGACCTGCTGCACCTGCTGGGGTCGTGGTTCAACCCGGGCTTTCTGCAGATGAAGCGCGTGGACTGGAATTCGCCCGCGCAGCTGCTGGAAAAGATCATCCAGCACGAAGCCGTGCACGCCATCGACGGCTGGGAAGACCTGCGCCGCCGCCTGCAGCCCGACCGCCGCTGCTTCGCCTTCTTCCACCCGCAGCTGCCGGCCGAGCCGCTGATCTTCGTCGAAGTGGCCCTGCTGCCCGAGCTGCCCCCCGGCATCGCCCCGCTGATCGACAAGACCAGCGCGCCGCTGCCGCCCGAGCGCTTTCGCACCGCCGCCTTCTACAGCATCAGCAACTGCGAACCCGGGCTGAAGGGCGTGTCGCTGGGCAACTTCCTCATCAAGACCGTGGCCCAGCAGCTGCAGCGCGACGTGCCGCGGCTGCGGGTCTTCGGCACGCTGTCGCCCATCCCGGGCTTTGCCAACTGGCTGCTGAAGAAGCCCGACCTGGCCGCCCTGCCCGGGCTGAAGAAGGGCGCCGCCACCGAACTGCAGGCCGCGTACGACCGCCTGCACCAGCTGTGCGGCGGCGAGCTGGAAGCCCTGCGCAGCGCCGCCACGCACAAGGCCATGGGCCCGGACGACGAAGCTGCGCTGCAGCGCCTGTGCACGGCCTACCTGGCCTGCCTGGCGCCCACCCCGGCAGGCGACCCGGTGGCGCGCTTCCACCTGGACAACGGCGCGCGGCTGGAGAGGCTGAACCTGCGCGGCAACCTGTCACCAGAAGGGCTGCGCCAGTCCTTCGGCATGATGGTGAATTACCTCTACGACCTGGACAAGGTGGAAGCCCACCATGCCCGTTTCCGCCAGGGTGAAGTGGCGCGTTCGCGTGCCATCGGCCACCCCTTCTAGCCCCCATTGCCCACAAGACAACCGAGACAAGGCCACTGCCCCATGACCCAGATCCAACGCCGCCACATCCTCATCACCGGCGCTGCTGCCGCGCTGGGCGCCCCGCTGGCCCGGGCGCAGGCCGGCTGGCCCAGCAAGCCGGTGAACGTGATCGTGCCCTTCCCGCCCGGCGGCGGCACCGACGCCTTCGCGCGCCCGCTGTTCGCGCAGATGAGCAAGAACACCGGCCGCCAGTTCATCATCGACAACAAGGGCGGCGCCGGCGGCACCCTGGGCGCCACGCTGGCCGCCAAGGCCGCACCCGACGGCTACAGCTTCTTCATGGGCGCGGTGCACCATGCCATCGCGCCCAGCATGTACCCGAAGCTGGACTACAACATCGAAACCGACTTCATCCCGGTGGGGCTGGTGTCCAGCGTGCCGCAGGTGATCGTCGTCAACCCGGCCAAGGTGAAGGCGCGCACCCTGCCCGAACTGCTGGCCTTCATCCGCAGCAACCCGGGCAAGCTGAACTACGGCAGCGCTGGCAACGGCACCAGCCACCACCTGGCGGGTGAACTGTTCAAGCTGCAGACCAAGACCTTCATCACCCACATCCCGTACCGCGGCGCGGGCCCGGCCCTGCAGGACCTGCTGGCCGGCCAGGTGGACATGATGTTCGACGGCCTGGGCAGCAGCGCCAGCCACATCAAAGGCGGGCGCCTGCATGGCGTGGCCGTGGCCGGCGACAAGCGCGCCCCGGGCTTCCCCGACCTGCCCACCGCCGCCGAAAGCGGCGTGCCCAGCTACAAGGTGGCCACCTGGTACGGCATCTGGGCGCCCAAGAACACGCCGCGCGAGATCGTGGCGCAGATGGACAGCGAAATGAAGAAAGCCCTGAACGGCCCTGAGCTTCGCGCCAGCTGGACTGGCCTGGGCACCGAGACGCCTGACCTGTGGGGCGAAGCCTTCGGCCGCTTCGTCAGCAGTGAAGTCAAGCGCTGGGCCGAAGTCGTGAAATCGTCTGGCGCGAAACTGGACTAACCCCCCGAGCGCCTGACGGCGCTCCCCCCTGGGAGGGGGGCGCCGCCAGCGGCCCGGCGAAGCCGGTTCCGCGGCGGCCGCTTGAAGAACATCCGATCCAACGCCATGAGCAACCAGAACCTCTTCACCGCCCTGCGCGCGGCCTTCCCGGCCGACCTGGACAGCGTGGCCATCGAGACCGCAGACACGCCTGCGCCGCTGTTCTACACCTGGCGCGACATCGACCGCGGCACAGCCATGCTGGCCAACCTGATCGATTCGCTGGGCCTGCCGCCGGCTTCGCGCATCGCCGTGCAGACCGAAAAAAGCGTCGAAGCGCTGATGCTCTACCTGGCCGTGCTGCGCGCCGGCCACGTGTTCCTGCCGCTGAACACGGCCTACCAGGCGGCCGAGATCGGCTACTTCATCAGCAACGCCGAACCGGCCGTGGTGGTGTGCTCGGGGCAGAACTTCGGCTGGGTCAGCAAGACCGCCTTCCTGGCCGGCACGGCGCACGTCTTCACGCTGAACGACGACCGCAGCGGCACCCTGCTGGACCGCGCCGCCTTCCACATCGACCGGCACACCCCGGCCACGCGCAGCGCCGACGACCTGGCCGCCATCCTGTACACCAGCGGCACCACCGGGCGCAGCAAGGGCGCGATGCTCACGCACGCCAACCTGCTGAGCAACGCCCAGGTGCTGGTGGACCACTGGGGCTGGACAGAGGCCGCCGCTGCGGGCAAGCAAGACGTGCTGATCCACGCCTTGCCCATCTTCCATGTGCACGGCCTGTTCGTGGCCAGCCACTGCGCGCTGCTGGCCGGTGCGCGCATGCTGTGGTTCAGCCGCTTCGACGCGCGCGCCGCGGTGCAGCGCCTGCCTGAAGCCACGGTCTTCATGGGCGTGCCCACGCTCTACGTGCGCCTGCTGGCCGAAGCAGGCTTCACGCGCGAAGCGTGCCGGAACATGCGTCTGTTCGTCAGCGGCTCGGCGCCACTCTTGATCGAGACCTTCAACGACTTCCGCAGCCGTACGGGCCACACCATCCTGGAACGTTACGGCATGAGCGAAACCGTCATGCTGACCAGCAACCCCTATCGGCCCCAGAGCGCACGCCGCGGCGGCACCGTGGGCCTGCCGCTGCCCGGCGTGCAGCTGCGCGTGCGCGACGACAAGGGCAGGCCGCTGGCACACGGCGAAGGCCAGCAGCCGGGCGATATCGGTGGCATAGAAGTCAAGGGCCCGAACGTCTTCAAGGGCTACTGGAGAATGCCCGAGAAGACGGCAGACGAATTCACAACCGACCTCTGGTTCAAGACCGGCGACGTGGGCCGAGTCGACGCCGACGGTTTTGTGACCATCGTCGGCCGCAGCAAGGACCTGATCATCACCGGCGGCTACAACGTCTACCCGGCCGAAATCGAAGGCTTCATCAACGAACTGCCCGGCGTGGCCGAATCGGCCGTGGTGGGCGTGCCCCACCCCGACTTCGGCGAAGCCGTGGTGGCCGCCGTCGTGCCCAAGCCCGGCGCTGCGCCAGACGCAGCCGCCATCACGGCGCTGCTGAAGGCCCAGATCGCCGCCTTCAAGGTGCCCAAGCGTGTGTTCGTGGTGAATGAACTGCCGCGCAACACCATGGGCAAGGTGCAGAAGAACCTGCTGCGGGAACTGCACAAGGGGCTGTTCGCGGCGTAGCGGCAGGCGACCTCGGGCGGGGCCCATGCCCCAGGTCAGTGATAGTCCTCTTCCCGCTGGTGGCGGACGGCGAGCACCACGACCTTCGACAGGCTCACGATCTCGAACAGTGCGACATACCCCGTACCGCCGAACGGAATGATCAATTCCCGCTGGGCGGGGTTCTGCGCCGCTTTGCGACAGCTGAAGGGCGTGATGGCCAGCCGGTGCAGTGTCGTGGCCTTGACCGCGTCGATCGCGGCCTGGGCGCGGTCCAGGTCCTCGGTCGTCTCAGCCAGGTCGAGCAAGAAGTCGAAGAGTCGCTCCAGATCAGCCACGGCTGCTGGCGACAGTTCGACAACGAAGCTCATCGCCCCAGCTTCTTGCGCTTCGCGTCCAGTTTGGCTTGCAGCCGTTGAACGACGTCGTCAACGGGCACCGACGCGCCTGTGCGGTGGTAGTCCTCGGACGCGGCCTGCGCCCGAGCATGGAATTCGGTCTGGACGCGCCTGAACGCGATGGCGCTCCGCACGGTGGCCTCAACGAAGTCGGTCAGGGTCTCGCCCGGCCTGAGAGCGGACTCGAGTGCGGCGCGCAACTCCGGTTCGACGCGGATCTGGGGGATAACGGCGGACTTCATGCCCGGAGTGTATTGCGTTTGCGTTACGGCTGCCCCGTCTTCGCGCCTTCGCGCCTTCGCGCCTGCGCGCCTGCGCGACGGAGCGACAGGGCAAGCGAACCAGGTGTCAGCCAGGGGCTGCCAATACCAACAGGCCGCGGCGCAGACCAAGCGAATCGGCCTAGCTGCCAGGCTCTGGCACGGCCGGGGCGAGGCTGGCGGCGTAGCTGAGGTTGTCGATAGCGAACGTGCGTGCGTTGCTCAACGAGCCCGTGAAGACGATTCGGTTGAAGGGCTGGTCTGCTGTGAAGCCGATGAATTGCAGCCCGCTGCCTGAAGGCTGCACGCTGCCCACCGGCTGGAACGAGCCGGGGCCTGCCAGGGCGTCGGCGGACACGTTGATGTTGTCCGGGACACGGCTGAACCAGGCGCCCCAGGCCAGGAGGGGCTGCGCGAACTGCAGCGCGGTGAAGCCGCCGAAACTGACGTCCATGAACAGGTTGGTGCTGCCGTCCGTCGTCAGCTGGGTCGCAGGGGCGTCGATGACCCAGCGGCCCTGCACGGTGAAGTCGGTGAGCGTCGGAAGCTGGCCCCCAGTGGGCGTGACGTCGCCAGTGAAGGCGTTGAAGTTCTCAGTTCTGACGGGTCCTGCAGCGGCCAGGAAACTGGCCTCATTGCTGTAGGTCTGCAGGGCCGCCTGGGCGTTGGCGGTGGCGCACAGCGAGGTCAGGAGGGCCAGGGCGCGGCACGCCAAGGGCACGTTTGCACCAGGGCTTGTGTGTTGCTTTGAATGAAGGGGTGTGCGTTGCGGCTATCCATGGGGCCTCCCGGGCGTCAAGTTGTGGGTGCTGCATCGTGGGCGACCACTCCCAGCAAGTTTTGAAGGAAGCCTTGTGCTTCTCTGAAGATTTTGTTTTTCGGATTCAATGCCTGACGCGCGGCCCCTGCAGATGGGCGACGAGCAGGCCGGCGCGATACACCCAGGGCGACCGACGAGGCGACCGACCTGGGTGGCTCTTCAACTGACGCTTAACAGCACAGTATCCATTTCATCATCAGCCCTGGCGGAACCCGCCGGCTTTCCTTCGCGTCTGAAGTGCCACTGCAGCGATGCCTGCAGCGAGTAACAACAAACTCGCTGGCTCAGGGACTCCCGGGACGAACGTATCCGCAGTGATCAAGACATCGTACCCATTGAACGCGCCATGGTCTTCCAGCAAGATCTGCAGGAAGTAGGTGCCGGCAGCCAGGTTTCCCAGGGGAATCACATACTCACCCGGGTTCACCCCGCCTGGCCCCCGGGCGCCGAACAGGTAATTTCCATCCAGCCATACGAATATGCCGTTATCGACGCCAAAGCGCGCCACCACATTGGTTGCGCCCAGCGTGTCAAATCGGTACATGACCGCCGCTTCCTCGCCAGGCGTCCATGCGTTGGGGATTGAAGGGCGAAAGCTCCAATTGGCGTTCAATGCGGTGGGAGCCGACAGCCAATTGCCGAGCGCCGGTTCGGCAGCGCTCAGATCGGGAGCAGTGGGAAATGTTCTGGGTGCGTCGTCAAAAACTGGAAATGGCCCGGTTTCTCCGCCGTTTGTTCCGTTCAGCACGGTTCCGATGCTGTTGTTGTAGTAGCCTGGATCACTCGTTCGGACCAAAGTAATCGTCGCATGCGCTAGCGCAGACCCCGTCAGCAAAAAAGCAATCGCAAGGTTTTTTAAGGTGAATTTCATACTGGTTTCTTGACTATTGAACTGTTTAATCATGATCGACATCGGGCACACCGGTACATTGCTGACAGGTTCACCCCTCGTCGTGGGGCAAAATCAACATGGCCGAAGCCCAGCGCTCCAAACTCCCCTGTCCGCCCCAGGCTTGCGCCGCTGACGCTGGTGTGCCAGCTCGAACGACGAATTAGGCTTTGGCGTCGTCCGGAGCCTAGTGCTTGAAACAGGCCATGTGCAGGGCGTCTTTCATCAGGACTGGGTACAAAACCGATGCAGGGGCCCCGTCAAACTGCGGGGGAACGAGCATCTTGGACCCGCTGCGTGATCACACAATCTCAGCGGCTGTCTGCCGCAGAGCGAGTGTGGTGCGCAGAATGGGGGTGTGCGTAGCGGCTATCCATGGGGCCTCCCTGGGCTTGAGTTGTAGTCGTGGCATGGTGGTCTGCTGCGCCGGGCAAGTCCTGAAGGAAATCTTGCGCTTCTCTGAAGGTTTTGTTTTTCAATGAAATCAATGGTTTACGGGCGGCTCGAATGAATGAAGCCGAGCCCTTGAAGCCAGGCGCTGGCGTCAACGCTTTGGCCGCTGCCGCCGCGCAGCCCCTGCAGATTGGTGAATGGCAGGCCGACCCGGTGCTGGACGAGCTGCGCCGCGGTGACCAGGTGCAGAAGCTGGAGCCGCGCAAGATGCGCCTGCTGATGGCCCTGGCGCGCCGGCCGCAGCAGCTGGTGACCCTGGAACAGCTGCTCGACGAGGTCTGGGGTGACGTGGTGGTGACGCCGAGCTCGGTCTACCAGACGATCTCTCAGCTGCGCAGTGTGCTCGGCGACGACGCGAGCCAGCCGCGCTACATCGTCACCGTGCCGCGCAAAGGCTACCGGCTGGTGGCAAGGGTCAGCGCAGCGCCAACGGCTGCCACCCCCACCCCCACCTCCACCCCATCTGCAGGGGCAACTGCAACGCCGCTGCAGCCTGAACAAGTGCCCAAGCGGCGCGCGACGGATCGTGGCCCGGCGCCGGCTGAGCCGCCCGCTGCAGCCACCCTGGACGCCGCGGCTGCCGCATCGCCCCTTGCCGCTGCACCTGCCGCGGCAGCCCCATTCGTTCCACCCGCCCCAGCCGCTCCACCCGCGCCACCCGCCCGTTCGCGGCGCCTGCTGCTGGGTGGCTCCGCGGCCGCGGCAGCCTTGCTCGGATCAGGCAGCTGGTGGGCCTGGCAGCGAACAGCGCCGATGCCGGCTGCCGACATCACGCTGGCCGTGCTGCCTTTTGGTGACGCGTCGCCCAAAAATCTGGAACAGCCGCTGGCCGACAGCCTGGCCGAAAGCGTGATCGGCGCGTTGTCGCGGCACCAGGAAATCCGTGTGACGGCGCGGTCCACGTCGTTCCAGTTCCGCAGTGCCCAGGCCCTGGCACCGCAGGCGCAGCAGCTGGCCGTGACGCACGTGCTGTGGGGCGAGCTGCGGCGGTGGCAGCAGGGCCTGCAGCTCAAGCTCAGCCTGTACCGCGCGGCAGACAGCCGGGTGCTGTGGCAGCAGGCGCTGGAATCGCCTGCTGCGGCATTCGGTAGCCTGGCTTTCGATGCCGCCAATGCCGCCTTGCGGGCCCTGGGCGTGGCGCCGCTGCCGGCCAGCTCGATACCCGCGCCTGTGGCCGATGCGTACGAGCTCTATCTGCTGGGCCTGCACTACCAGCGTGCTGGCCTGATGGATGGCATCCTGAAGGCGCGTGCCTACTTCCAGCGCGCCATCGACGTCGACCCCGGTTTCGCCCCGGCCTATGTGGGCCAGGCCGCCACCTGGATTGCCGAATTCCACTACGGCAACGGACTGGCCTTCCGCACCATGGACGCGCGCGCCCAGCCCCTGATCGACCGCGCCCTGCAGCTGGACCCGGACCTGCCCCTGGCCCTGGGCCTGCAGGGCCATCTGAAGACCCAATTGAGCCAGCATGAGGAAGCCCGTCGCTGGCTGGGCCAGGCCCTGGACAAAGCCCCCAGCGACGCCACTTTGCTGCACTGGTCGGGCATCAACGAAAGCGACGACGGCTGGCCGGCGCGCGCCCAGCCCTTGTTCAGCAAAGCGGCCCAGCTCAGCCCACTGGCGGCGCAGATCCAGCACCGTGCCGGCCTGGCCGCCGTCCATGCCGGGCAGTACGACGCGGCCGAGGGCGCCTACCAGCGCGCCATCGCCCTGGCACCTGAGCATCCCAACGGCCCCTGGGGCCTGGGCATCCTGGGTTTTGCCCGCGGCCGCCTGGCCGACGCGGTGGGGGGCTATCGCAAGGCCTTACTCATCGACGGCAAGCGCGATCAGCTCTGGCACCAGCTGGCCTGGCTTCACCTGGACCTGGGCCAGACCGACGAGGCGCAAAAGGCCTTCGCCCAGGCCGAGGCCTTCAGCGCCACGCCGGGGTCGGTGCGCGTCACGGCGGCCTACCGCTTCGTGCAGGGCGGGGACCGCGCGGCGCTGGAGCAGGCCTTACGCCTGGCGCCCACAGGCGCCGCCCAGGCGCGCGACGCCGTCATCGAAGCGGCCTTGCTGCGCCTGCTGCTGGGCCAGACCGCAGAGGCGCTGAAGGCCGTGGAAGCCGTGATCGGCCTGGTGCAGGCCGACCCGATACCGCTGTTCAACAACTGGCTGTGCTTCCTGGGCCGGCACATCCTGCTGGACGTGGCCACCGTGTACAACGCGGCGGGCCAGCGCCAGAAGGCCGACCCCTTCATCGACCAGGCGGCCGCCTACGTCGACCGTTATGTGAAGCAAGGCAACGTCTGGCATGCCGCCGGCTACCACCGCGCCCGCATCGCGGCCCTGCGCGGCCAGCCCGAAGCTGCACTGGCGGCGCTGGACGACGCGGTGCGCCTGGGCTGGCGGCGCGCCTGGTGGCTGGCCCAGGACCCGGCGCTGCACAGCCTGCACAACCTGCCCCGCTTCAAGGCCCTGCTGGCCAGCGTCGACGATGCGAACCGACAGCAGCGGCAGAAACTGCTGGGCTGAACGGCCGGGCAGCTGAAAACGCACGGCTCGCCACCAAAAGCCCCCGCCGAACTGCCAAAGCCCAGAAGCCGAAAGCCAAAAGCCGCCTAAAGCCGCCTAAAGCCGGCAAGATCGCGCCATGCGCATCCTCATCCTGGGAGGCACCCGTTTCCTGGGCCGGCACCTGGCCAGCCTGGCGCTGGCGCGTGGCCACACGCTGACGCTGCTGCACCGCGGGCACAGCGGCCCGGCGCTGTTTCCGCAGGCTGAACACCGCATCGCCGACCGCAATGGCGCGCTGGACGTGCTCGCCCGGGACACATGGGATGCCGCCATCGACACCAGCGCCTACGTACCCCGCCATGTGCGCAGCGTGGCGGCAGCGTTGAACGGCCGCGTGGGGCACTACCAGCTGGTGTCCAGCATCAGCGCCTACGCCAGCCTGGCCCAGCCCGGCACGGCAGAAGATGCGCCGCTGGCCAAGCTGGCCGACCCCACGGTGGAAGCCGTCACCGGCGAAACCTACGGCGGCCTGAAGGCCCTGTGCGAAGCCGAAGCCCTGCACGCCTTCGGCCCTGCCGGCTGCTGCATCGTGCGGCCCGGGCTGCTGGTGGGGCCCTTCGACCCCACGGGCCGCTGGACCTGGTGGCTGCAGCGCATCCAGCGCGGCGGCAGCGTGCTGGCTCCTGGCACGCCTGACGCGCCCGTGCAGTTCATCGACGCGCGCGACGCCGCGGCCTGGATGCTGGACCAGGCCGAACGCGGCAGCACCGGGGCCTACAACCTGACGGGCCCGGCCCAGCCGCTGACGATGGGCCAGTTCCTGGCCGCCGCCTGCGCCAGCCTGCAGCCGGCCGCGCGGCTGCAGTGGGTCGACGAAGACTTCCTGCTGGCCGCCGGCGTGGCGCCCTGGTCAGACCTGCCCGTGTGGCTGCCACGGGCCACGCAGGCCCTGCACCAGACCTGCATCGCGCGCGCGCTGGCCGCTGGCCTGCAGTGCCGGCCGCTGGCGCAGACGATCGCGGACACCGCGGCCTGGGCTGCGCAGGCCGCCCCCGCCGCGACCAGCGCAGGCGCCAGCATCGGCGCAGGCCCGCCGCGCCCGGCCGTGGGCCTGGCACCGGAATGCGAGGCCGCGCTGCTGGCCGCCTGGCGGCAGCAGGCGAAGGCGCCTGACGGCGGGCCCGAAGCCTGACGCCGACCAGGGAAATGCTGCCGCGCGGCCACCGCGGCCTGGCGCGGTCTCGCAAGGTGTGGCGCAAGCGCCACCCTCGCTACCCGCGCCACCCCTCACCCAGGTAGCGCCGAACGCCTGGCCGGCTGCCGCGCCCCCCGGTTCCCGGGGGCCGGTTCCGTACCCAGCCCCCTGACGACAAGGGCATCGCCTAAATTGCGGATCCTTCCTGCCCACCGGAACCCCAAATGACCAAGATCGCCGCCCTCGCCCGCAGTCTGCTGGCCACTGCAGCGCTGGCCCTGTGCCTGCCTGCCGCCCAGGCGCAGACCGCCGCCTACGACCAGATGCTGGCCAGCGGCGTGGCCCAGGAAGGCATCTTCCCGCGCATCGTCATCCGCGACGACATCGGCCTGGCCGGGTCGGCCAGCTTCGGTGCCGACCCCGCCTTCGCCGGCGTGGTGGCGCTGGGCGGCTGCACGGGCGTGCTGATCGCGCCCGGCACCGTGCTGTCGGCCCGCCACTGCGGCCCCAGCGTGGGCGGCACCGTGCGCTTCGGCGCCAACAGCGCCAGCCCCAGCTTCAGTTCCACCATCTCGTCGGTGGTGTTCCCGGGCGGCGGCACCTCGGGTTCGCCGCTGCTGAACGGCGGCGACGTCGCCATCCTGACGCTGTCGTCGGTGGTGCCCAGCAACATCGCCACCCCCTACACCCTGACCGACGCCACCACCGCGCTGACGGGCGTGTCGGTGGCCACCGTGGGCTTTGGCCGGCGGGGCGTGGGCAGCACCGGCACCATTCCCAACGACGGCCTGCGCCGCGGCGGCACGAACGTGCTGGACCGTTACGGCGCCGGCGTGAATGCCTCGTCGACCATCGGCGGCTCGGCCAACATCTTCTCGACCGACTTCGACAACCCCGCCGGCACCAGCAACACCCTGGGCTGGCTGGGCAGCTCGGCCACGGCCACCAGCTTCGAAGCCACCACCGCGCCGGGCGACAGCGGGGGCCCGCTGTTCTTCAACAACGGCGGCCAGTGGACCCTGATGGGCGTGCTCAGCGGCGGCACGCTGAGCAACAGCGCCTACGGCGACATCTCGTGGTGGACGGGCGTGGCCCCCTACCGCGCCCAGATCGAAGCCGCCGGTGGGGTGTTCGTTACGGTGGTGCCCGAGCCCGGCACCTACGGCTTGATGCTGCTGGGCCTGGTGGGCCTGGTGGCCGCCAGCCGGCGCCGCCAGACGCCGGCCTGATCGGCCTGACCGACCTGGCAGGTTCGACCAGCCCGACCGGTCCCTGGGTGGGCGCGGCGGCATTGCCGCCGCCGCCCACGGCGGTCTTCAGCCGCGGCCGACGAACGGCATTTGCGTGGCCATCACGGTCATGAACATCACATTGGCCTCCACCGGCAGGCTGGCCATGTGCAGCACGGCGCGCGCGGCATGCGCCACGTCCATGCGGGCTTCGGGCCGTACGCTGCCATCGGCCTGCGGCATGCCGGTGGCCATGCCGGCGCTGATGGCCGTCACGGCATTGCCGATGTCGATCTGGCCCACGGCGATGTCGAAAGCGCGGCCGTCCAGCGCTGCGGCCTTGGTCAGCCCCGTCATGGCGTGCTTGGTGGCGGTGTAAGCCACCGAATTCGGCCGCGGCGCGTGGGCCGAGATCGAGCCGTTGTTGACGATGCGCCCGCCGTGCGGGGCCTGCGCCTTCATCATCCTGAAGGCCTGCTGGGTGCACAGGAAGGCGCCTGTCAGGTTGGTGTCGACGGCCGCCTGCCATTGCGCCAGCGGCAGGTCTTCCAGCGCCACGCCGGGGGTGAAGACGCCCGCGTTGTTGAACAGGAAGTCCAGCCGGCCAAAGTGCTGCTGCACGGCCGCGAACAGCGCGGCCACGCTGGCGGCCTGGGTGACGTCGCAGGGCACGGCCAGCGCGCGCGTGGCGATGTCGCCGAACGGGTCGCCGCACTGGGCGATGGATTCGGCCAGCGCGTCGGCGCGCCGGCCGCTGAAGGCCACGCGCCAGCCATCGGCCAGCAAGGCCTGGGCGCTGGCGCGGCCGATGCCGCTGCCGGCGCCGGTGATGAGGGCAACGCGGTTGTGGGGGACTGGGGTCATGGTGGCAATCTGCAGTAGCCGCCCGGCTGCGGGCGGCCCAGTCTAGGCCCAGGCGTCTGCGCGGCAGCCATCGGCACGCGTTCTGCCGTCTTCGACGCGCTGTGCCTGCCACGTTGCACCCGCGGCCAGACCTGGCTGCCGCCGTTTATCTGCCAGCCTGCAAAGCGCATGATGCCCACATGGACACGCGCACCGACGACACCCTGCTGCTCGCCCAGGCACTGCGCCAGCACCCGGTGCTGGGCCGGCTGGAAGCTGCCGCACGCGACGCGCTGCTGCCGCGGCTGCAGGTGCTGCACTGCGCCCGGCACCAGGTCGTCGCCACCGGCGCGACGCTGACGCAGCGCCTGCACCTGCTGGCTGCCGGTGAAGTCGCTTTCGAAGCCGAAGCACCGGACGCCCACACCCCGCCGCTGCTGCTGACCGCGCCCGACTGGTTCGGCGCCGGCGTGCAGGCGCCAGGCCAGGGCGGCTGGCAAGTGGTGGCGTCGTCGCAGGCCGTCGTGGCCTGCCTGGGCCTGGAAGAACTGGCGGCGTTGCAGCAGGCCCAGCCCTGGCTGCTGCTGTTCATGCAGCCGCTGGCTGCGTCGCCGCCGCCGCTGGAAGCCGCCGACCCGCACCTGAACCTGATGACGACGCCGGTGCGTGCGCTGCTGCAGCGCCAGCCCGTGACGGTGTCGCCACACACGCCGATCCGCGCAGTCGCCGAACTGATGCGCGAGCAGCGCGTGTCCTCGGTGATGCTTGTCGAGCGGGACCACTTGTTCGGCCTGGTCACCGACCGCGACCTGCGCAACCGCGCCCTGGCCGCGGGCCTGGACCCGGCGCTGCCGGTGCTGGAGATCGCCACCGTCGCGCCGATGACGATCGACGTCCACGCGCCCGGCTTCGAGGCCCTGCTGCTGATGGCGCGCCACAACATCCACCACGTGCCGGTGGTCGACGGCACGCGCGTGCTGGGCATGGTGACGGCCACCGATGTGACCGAACAGCACAGCACTTCGGCCGTGTACCTGGCCGGGGACATCCACCGCCAGACCACGCTGGCCGGCCTGGTGGCCGCTGCCGGCAAGGTGCGCGCCTTGCAAAAGCACCTGTCGGCCGCCGGGGCCAGCGCCTACAGCACCGGCTACATCGTCACGGCCATCACCGACGCGCTGACGGTGCGCCTGCTGCACCTGGCCGAAATGCAGCTGGGCCCGGCGCCCGTGGCATTCGCCTGGGTGGCCGCGGGTTCACAGGCGCGCCATGAACAGACCGCCAAAAGCGACCAGGACAACGCGCTGGTGCTGGACGACGCCTTTGATGAAGCCGCCCATGGCGCCTACTTCGCGCAGCTGGCCCGCTTCGTCTGCGACGGCCTGGCGGCCTGCGGCTACGTGTACTGCCCTGGCGAGATGATGGCGATGAACCCGCGCTGGCGGCTGCCGCGCCGGCAGTGGGCCGAGCTGTTCCGCCAGTGGGTGGACACGCCCGACCCCACGGCACTGATGCTGACCTGCACCTTCTTCGACGCGCGCGCCATCGCCGGCCGCCCCGAGCTGCTGGACAGCCTGCGCCAGCACACGCTACAAGGCACGCGCGGCAATGGCCTGTTCCTGGCCCACCTGGCCAGCAATGCGCTGAGCCGACAGCCGCCGCTGGGCCTGTTCGGCGGCCTGGCGACCTTGCGCAGCGGCGAACACAAGGGCACGCTGAACCTGAAGCACAGCGGCATCGTGCCCGTCATCGACCTGGCCCGCATCTACGCGCTGGCAGCCGGGCACCCGGCCGTCAACACCCACGACCGGCTGGCGCATGCGGCAGAGAGCGGCGAGATCAGCCCACAGGGCGTGCGCGACCTGCGCGACGCGCTGGAACACCTGTCGCTGGTGCGCATCCGCCACCAGTCGCGCCAGATCGCCGCTGGCCACGACGCCGACAACTACCTGCGCCCCGACGAGCTGTCGAACTTCGAACGCAGCCAGTTGAAGGACGCTTTCGGCGTCGTGAAGTCGCTGCAGGATGTGCTGGCACAGCGCTACCGGATGAACTGATGCCCGGCCGCACGGCCGGCTGGCCGGACCTGCCACGCTTGGATAGACTGCGCGCCATGGGTTACATCGACGCCCCCAACCTATGGCGGGGCCCACCCGAGGCCCGAAGACGTGCTGCTGCTGGTGGAAGTGTCCGACACCACGTCGCGCTACGACCGCGAAATCAAGCTACCGCTGTATGCCCGCCATGGCATTGCCGAAGTCTGGCTGATCGACCTGGACCAGAACCTGGTGCACCTGCTGCGCCGCCCGCAGGACGGCCGCTACACCGAGGTGTCGGTGACGGCCCGCCCGGGCATCGCCCGCCCCGACAGCTTGCCCGACCTGGCGGTGGACCTGTCGCCACTGCTGCCGGCGGCCTGAACAAGCCCAGCGCGACAGCGCCGGCACCTGGCTTCAGTAGCGCAGCCGCGCGTAGTAGGTCTTCTGCGCTGCCGCGCGCGCCTGGCCCAAGGTGTGGATGCCTTGCGCAGCCAGCAGAGGCAGCAGCTTCAGCAGCACTTCGGCCGTCACGCGTGCGTCGCCCAGTGCCGTGTGGCGGTCGACCACGGCAACCCCCAGGCGTTCGGCGATGGCTTCCAGGCGGTGCGATGCCTGCTGCGGGTGCACCACCGCCGACAGCAGCAGCGTGTCCAGCACGGGCTGGTCGAAGCGCAAGCCGGTAGCGGCTTCCTTCAGCTGCAAAAAGCGCAGGTCGAAAGCCGCGTTGTGGGCCACCAGCACGCTGTCGGCCGCAAAGGCATGGAAGGCCGGCAGCACGCGCGTGATCGGCGGCTGGCCCTGCACCATCGCCGGCGTGATGCCGTGGATGGGAATGCCCGCCGCGGGGATGCTGCGCTTCGGGTCGACGAGCTGGTCGAACACTTCCTGCTGCAACAGCCGGCCACCGACCACGCGCACCGCGCCGATCTGGATGATCTCGTCGCCCTGCTGTGGCGCCAGGCCCGTGGTCTCGGTGTCGAAAACGGTGTAGCGCAGGCTGTGCAGGGGCTGCTCGTCCAGCGCCCGCGTGCTTTCGCTGGTGCCGAACAAGTCGAAGTCGTAGAACTCCGGGCGGCTGTCGCCGGGCGCCAGCGCGGCGCCCGTGCCCGCATGCGCACCCTCATGCGCCGCGGCGTCGGCCTGGGCACCCGCTGCCAGCGGCAGCAGGAAGCGGAAGAACTGCTGCTGGCGCGCACGGTCGCGTTCAAACCAGCATTCGCCGCCGTGGCGCTGCACCACGTCGCGCACGCTCAGCGGGCTGTGCGCCGCGGCGCTGCCGGGCAGGCGGATGTTTTCGCTTTCCCAGGCCATCACGGTTTCGGTGCTGATCGGCAGGCTGGGCCAGACCAGGTCCAGCTGCGCGCGCGGGCCGGCGCGCTGCAGGCGCAGCTGCGGCGCACGCACGTCGAAGTCGCCGCCCAGCCTGCTGGCCAGGTGCACCAGGGCCTGCAGCAGGGCAAAGCTGTCCAGCTTCAGCCACAGGCTGCCGTCCACGTCCAGCACGCCGGTGCGCTGACCCGTGGCGGCGTCGATGCGGCGCTGCGCGGCGGCCACCAGGTCGCTGCCGCGCATGTCCTCCAGCGGCCAGCGGCTGCGGCTGGTGCGCGTGCTGTGGGCCGCAGCATCGTTCAGCCGTGTGGCCATCTGGCGGGCTTCATCGCGCACCACGGCCAGGAAGCGTTCCCGCTGGGCGGCGTCCAGGTCGGGCGTGGCCAGGATCTCCACCGCCGCCTGCAGGCTGCCCAGCGCAGCGCGGCTGCCTTCGGTCAGATCGTGCAGCAGCTGGTCCTGGGCGCTGTCGTGTTCGAAGTCGCGGGTGATGTTGTCCAGCACCAGCACGTAGCCGCCCAGCGCAGGGGCGGCAGGCCCGCGCGACAAGGCCGCGGCCGCCACAGCCCCGTCGTCGCGCACCGCGGCCATCTGCACGCGCAGCAGCTGCCCGCCGCGCGTGACGGTGACGAACTGCGCCGATGGCTGGGCTGCACCGCGCGCCAGGCGCTGGCGGATGTTGTCCAGCGCGTGGTCCAGCAGGGCCGGGTCCAGCACGGTGTGGATCGACCGGCCCAGGCCGATCAGTCCAGCGCCCCCGGCCAGCGCCGGTTCGGCCGACAGGGCCTTGAACTGCAGCCGTGCGCGCTGGTTCACCAGCAGCACGCGGCCGTCCAGGTTGCAGACCACCACGCTTTGCGTCAGCTCGGCCATCAGCGCGGCCAGGCGGCTGCGTTCCTGGTCGATGGCGCGGCTGGCCTGGGCCACGCGCGCGTCGATGTCGGTGCGCAGCTGTTCGCGCTGCGCCGCCAGAGCATTGAAGGCCGCCGCCAGGCCCTGCACCGTGGCCGTGCCCTGGGCCTGCAGCTGCACGCGGGCGTCGGTGTCCACCAGCACGCGGGCCTGTTCCAGCAGGCGCGCCGGGGCCGAAACGTGGCGCCGGTACAGCCATTGCAGCCCGGCTGCCAGGGCTGCCAGGCCCAGCGCCGCCATCATCAGCAGCAAGGCCAGGCGCGGGCCCAGCAGGGCCTGGGCCGCAGCGCTTTCATCGGCCGTCAGGGTCGACGCCAGCAGCGCCGCCGTCAGCCCCAGCCAGGCGCCGCCGCCCAGAGTGGCGGCGCCCACGGCCACCGCCAGCGCGCGCACCAGGCCCCGGTCGCCGGGCGGGCCCATCACGGCGCCGCCGGTGGTGCCTGGGCCAGCAGCGCGCGCACCTTGTCGGCCAGTTCACGCGTCGAGAAGGGTTTGGTCATGTAGGCATTGGCGCCCAGTGCCAGGCCCTTGACGACATCGGTCTCGCGGCCGCGGGCGGTGAGCATCAGGATCAGCGTGTCCTTGATAGCGTCGTCCTGCCGCACTTCCTGGCAGACCTCGAAGCCGGTCTTCTTCGGCATCATCACGTCCAGCAGCAGCAGGCGCGGGCGTTCGCGGCGCAGCATGTCGAGGGCTTCCTGACCGTCGCGCGCGATGTGGACTTCGTAGCCTTCGCGCTTCATCAGGAATTCCAGCGAGATCAGGATGTTGGGCTCGTCGTCGGCGATCAGGACCTTGGTTGTCATCGCTTGTCTCCGCGCTTGTCTCCAGCATGGGCATCTTTTTGCCGCCAGGGTAGGCTGAATTCGAAGCAGGCGCCTTGCGCTGCGTCAGTCCGCAGGGTGATGCGGCCGCCGTAGTGTTCGACGATCTGGCGGCTGATGGGCAGGCCCAGGCCGGTGCCGGCCGGCCGCTGGCCAGCCAGCCGGCCCTGCTGGAAGCGTTCGAAGATCAGCGTGCGCTGCCCGGGCGGCACGCCCGGGCCGTTGTCCTGCACCTGCACGGTGGCGGCGTCAGCGCCGGCCAGCAGGCGCAGCGTGATGCGGCCGCCGGGCCGGGGCACGAATTTGGCGGCATTGCCCAGCAGGTTCAGCAGCACCTGCATCAGGCGGTCGGCGTCGGCGCGCAGCAGGGGCACGCGCTCGGGCAGCACCAGGTCGAGCTGCGTGCCCTGTTCCTGCAGCAGCGGGGCCATGGCCTGCGCCGCCTGTGTGCACAGGGCGCGCAAGTCGATGTCGCTGTTGTGCCATTCGGCGTGGCCGCTTTCGATCTTCGCCAGGTCCAGCACCTGGTTCACCAGGCGCGACAGGCGTTTGGTCTCGGCCACCACGATGCCCAGGAACTGCTGGCGCTGCGCGGTGGCCATCTGCGGGTCGTCGGCCATCAGCTCGGCCAGCGCGCGGATGCTGGTCAGCGGCGTGCGCAGTTCATGCGTGACGCTGCTCATGAAGTCGTCCTTCAGCCGGTCCAGGCTCTGCAGGCTGGCGTTGGCGGCGCGCAGCTGGCGCGACTCGTCCAGGATGCGCAGCACATCGTCCAGCGCCAGCGGCTCTTCCTGCACGACGGATGCCACCATCGCCCGCGCCGACGCACTGCCGATGGCGCCCGCGAGCTGGGTTTCGACGAACTGCACCAGTTGCGCGTCGGCCGGGATGTCGGCCACGCGGGTCACGCCCGCGCGCTGCGCGTAGCCCGCAAACAGCTGCTGCGCGCGCGCCGGGCCCAGAAAGCGTTCGGCCAGCGGCAGCAGGTCGGCCACCGCCGCGCGGCCGCGCCAGAAGGCGGGGTCGGCACCGTCGCCGCTGCCCACGTCAACGAACAGCGCCGCCTGGCTGGCTTCACGCGCCGACGGCGCCCGCCACAGCGAGACGCCCACGTAGGCCGCGACGTTGCCCAGCAGGCTCCAGAACAGCGAATGCGTCAGGCCGTCCAGGCCCTGCAGGCCGAACAAGGCTTCGGGCCGCAGCAGGGCGATGCCGAAAGGCCCGTCGTTCATGGAGCCCGCGGGGAACCAGCCCGAACGCGCCAGCGAAGGCAGCATCAGCGTGTAGGCCCACAGCGCAAAGCCCAGCCCCAGCCCGGCCAGTGCGCCGCGCTGCGTGCCGCCTTTCCAGACCATGCCGCCCAGTGCCGCCGGCGCAAACTGCGCCACCGCGGCAAAGCTGATGAGCCCGATGCTGACCAGCGCGTAGGCCTCGCCCGCCAGGTGGAAGTACAGGTAGCCCAGCAGCAGCAGCAGCAGGATGGCCACGCGGCGGATGCGCAGCAGCCAGCGCGTGGGGTCGCCGCCCAGCGCGGCCCCGCGGCGCAGCAGCAGCGGCAGCACGAGGTCGTTGCAGACCATGGTGGACACGGCAATGGCCTCGACGATGATCATCCCCGTGGCCGCCGACAGCCCGCCGATGAACACCAGCAGCGCCAGCGCGTGTGCGCCTTCGGCCAGCGGCAGCGACAGCACGAAGGCATCGGCCTGCGCCACCGTGGCAGCCCCGGGGCCGAAGTACAGCAGCCCGCCGAAGGCGATCGGCAGCACGAACAGGTTGATCAGCCACAGGTAGGCCGGGAACACCCAGGCTGCGCGCTTGAGATGCCTTTCGTCGACGTTCTCGACCACCATCACCTGGAACTGCCGCGGCAGGAAGATCACCGACAGCCCGGCCAACAGCGTCAGTGCAAACCACTGGGCATAGGCAAAGGGCTGGCCCCGGCCATCTGCGGACCCGATCGTCAGCAAACGCTGCAGTTCGGGCACAGCGGCAACGCGGTCGAACAGGTCCATCGGCCCGGCATACAGGCCCCAGGTGACGAACACGCCCACGGCCAGGAAGGCCAGCAGCTTGACGATGCTCTCGAAGGCGATGGCCGCGACCATGCCTTCGTGGCGTTCGGTGCTGTCGTGGTGGCGGGTGCCGAACAGCATGGTGAAGGCGGCCAGCACCAGGGCGGCGTAGAAGGTGCCGTCCTGCCACCAGGGGCCTGGTGGCGCCAGCGGGGTGCCCAGCGGTGTGGTCATCAGCGCATAGCCGGTGGCGATGGCCTTCAGCTGCAGCGCGATGTAGGGGACGATGCCCACCACGGTGATGAGGGTCACGCCGCCGGCCAGCAGCGGGCTCTTGCCGTAGCGGCTGGCGATGAAGTCGGCGATCGACGTGATGCGGTAGCGCCGCGCGATGCGGATCATCTTGCGCAGCAGCGTCCAGGCCAGCACCATGGCCAGCGTCGGCCCCAGGTAGATGGGCAGGAACCACACGCCCGAAGCCGCGGCGCGGCCGACGCTGCCGAAGTACGTCCAGGCGGTGCAGTACACCGCCATCGACAGGGCATAGGCCCAGGCATTGGCCACCACGCTGCGGCCCTGCGCCGCACGGCGGTCGCCCCAGGCCGCGACGGCAAACAGCAAAGCCAGGTAGGCCAGGGAAGCGCCGATGACGAGCGGGGGGCTCAGCATCGGCGTGGCAGCTCAGTCGGCCGCGCGCTCGCTCAGCCAGGCCAGCAGCCCGATGAGCCCGGCCCACAGCAGCAGCAGGGCCAGCGGGAACAGGGGCAGCCCGGCCACGCGGGCCGCGCCGTCCCACAGCGCCAGCAGCGGAAAGTTGAACAGCAGGCCGCCAGCCACGAACAACGCCGTGCGGCGCTGGTGGCCAAGCCTGCTGGCCGCGCTCATCTGCGCAGGCGTTCGACCAGGCTGACCCCCGCAAGGGCCAGCAGCAGGATCACCGTGTTCGACACCAGCCCGGCGAAGATGGCATCGGCCAGACTGGCCTGGCCACCGGGCAAGTTGGTCGGCAGGGTGGTCGGCAAGATGACCGCAACAAACACCACGCCCAGCGCCAGCGGCAACACGCGGCCGGTCACGGCCGAGGTCCGACGCATGGTCAGGACCAGGGCGATGATGAGACCGATGCGGAACACATCGGTCAGCTGGGCCAGCACAAGATCGAACACCAGGGGCCTGTTTCGCTGCAAAAGATCAGATCGGCAACAGGCCCACTCAGGCAGCGTCAGCGGGCGCTGTCACCGGCAAAGATGTCTTTCTTGTGGGTGCCACCCGGGACGAACAGGGTACCGATGACCACGGTCATGACGGCGATCACGATGGCATACCAGAGCCCGGAATAGATATTGCCGGTCTGGGCCGAGATCGCAAATGCCGTGGCGGGCATCAGACCACCGAACCAGCCGTTGCCGATGTGATACGGCAGCGACAAGCCCGAGTAACGGATGCGCGTGGGGAACATTTCCACCAGCATCGCCGCGATCGGGCCGTACACCATCGTCACCAGGATGACCAGGTAGGTCAGGATGGCCACGATCGTCAGCTTCTGGCCGGTGAAGATGTCGACGAAGTTCTGGGCCTTCGCCACCGTCACGTTATCGGCCGGCACCAGCGGGTAGCCGGCGGCCTTCAGCGCGCTGTTCAGGGCACCGTCGAAGGCCGCCTTGGCCTTCTTCAGTTCGTCCCCGCTCAGCTTGCTGGCGTCGTACGACGGAATGCTGACCTCACCGATCTTCACCGAAGCCACCGTGGCGGCAGGGTTCTCGATCGTCTCGTAGTTCACCGACGTGCGGGCCAGCTGGGCCTTGGCGATGTCGCAGGACGAGGTGAACTTCACCGTGCCCGTCGGGTTGAACTGGAACGAGCAATCCAGCGGTGCGGCGGTCACGGTCACCGGCGTCTGGTGCGCGGCGTAAAGGGCCGGGTTGGCCGTCTTGGTGAGCAGGTTGAAGACCGGCAGGAAGGTCAGCGCGCCCAGCAGGCAGCCCGTCAGGATGATGGGCTTGCGGCCGATGCGGTCGGACAGCGCGCCAAACACCAGGAAGCCGCCCGTGCCCAGGATCAGCGACCAGGCCACCATGACGTTGGCCGTGAAGCTGTCGACCTTGATCACGTTCTGCATGAAGAACAGGGCGTAGAACTGGCCCGTGTACCAGACCACGGCCTGACCTGCGACCAGGCCCAGCAGCGCGATCAGCGCAATCTTGCCGTTCTTCCAGTTGCCGAAAGCTTCGCTCAGCGGCGCCTTCGATGTGCGGCCCTCTTCCTTCATCTTCTTGAAGGCCGGGCTTTCGTTCATCTGCAGGCGGATGTACAGCGAGATCGCCAGCAGGAAGATCGACCCGATGAACGGCACGCGCCAGCCCCAGGCGTTGAACGCCTTGACCATCGTCGGCTTGCCGTCGGCCATCAGCACGGCCACGCCGTCCTTCATCAGGGGCACGTCGGGGTAGTTGGCGTTGACGTAGCCCTGCACCGACAGGATCACGATCAGCGACAGCAGCAGGCCCAGCGTGGCCGTGGTCTGGATGAAGGCGGTGAAGTAGCCACGCTGGTTGGCCGGTGCGTGTTCGGCCACGTAAATAGCCGCACCACCGTATTCACCGCCGAGCGCCAGGCCCTGAGCCATGCGCAGCAGGATCAGGATGACGGGCGCAGCCGTGCCCCAGCTTTCGTAGTTGGGCAGCACGCCCACCAGGAAGGTCGACACGCCCATGATGACGATCGTCATCAGGAACGTGTACTTGCGCCCCACCATGTCGCCCAGCATGCCGAACACCAGGGCGCCGAACGGGCGCACGATGAAGCCAGCCGCGAAGGCCAACAGGGCAAATACGTTGCGCGTGTTCTCAGGGAACGCAGTGAAGAACTGCGCGCCGATGATGGCAGCCAGGGCGCCATACAGATAGAAGTCGTACCACTCGAAGATGGTGCCGGCCGACGAGGCCATGATGACCTTCTTCTCTTCGGCGGTCATCGGGCGCGATCGTTCGCGCACGTTCGTTGTCATCTCTGCTGCCATGCATGTCTCCGGAAAAAAACTCGGGTGGAGGGAACTCTCCACCCGGTACCGGCGCCGACTATCTTCAGGGTCACTGACCGTTTGCTGACGTCTGCCGCGTTCGCCGCAGAAGCAAGGGTATGTGCCTAGACCAAACCCTCAACTCAATGCCCGCTGGCACCCGCTGCACCGATGCCGGTCTCAGACCGCACCTGCTGGGCGATGAAGCCAGCGCGGTCCTTCGCGCCGCGGGCGCTGCTGTCCAGCATGCTGAACAGCCAGATGCCGACGAAGCCGATCGTCATGCTGAACAGCGCCGGGCTGGTGTACGGAAACAGCGCGCTGCCCTTGGGGTTGCCCAGCGTCGCTTCCCAGACCGCGGGCGACACCACTGTCAGCGCAACCGAGCTGATGAGCCCCAGGAAGCCGCCGATCACCGCGCCGCGCGTGGTGCAGCCCTTCCACAGCACGCTCATCAAGAGCACCGGGAAGTTGGCGCTGGCTGCAATCGCGAAGGCCAGGCTCACCATGAAGGCGATGTTCTGCTTCTCGAACGCGATGCCCAGCACCACGGCCACCACACCCAGGCAGATGGTGGTGATCTTGGACACGCGCAGTTCGCTGGCGCTGTCGGCCTTGCCCTTCTTCACCACGGTGGCGTAGATGTCGTGCGACACCGCGCTGGCGCCGCTGAGCGTGAGGCCGGCCACCACCGCCAGGATGGTGGCGAAGGCCACCGCGCTGATGAAGCCCAGGAACACGTTGCCGCCCACCGCGTTGGCCAGGTGGATGGCCGCCATGTTGTTGCCGCCCAGCAGGGCGCCCTTGGCGTCCAGGAACGTAGGGTTGGTCAGCACGAAGGTGATGGCGCCGAAGCCGATGATGAAGGTCAGGATGTAGAAGTAGCCGATCCAGGTGGTGGCCCACAGCACGCTCTTGCGCGCTTCCTTGGCGTTGGGCACGGTGAAGAAGCGCATCAGGATGTGCGGCAGCCCGGCGGTGCCGAACATCAGCGCCATGCCGAAGCTGATGGCACTGATCGGGTCCTTCACGAAGCCGCCCGGGCCCATGATGCTGTTGCCCAGCTTGGCGGCCTCCTCGGCCGTCTTGCCGCTGCCGCTGGCGATGTCGGTCTTGATCTTCACCGCACCGGCGAACATGGCTTCAGGGCTGAAGCCGAAGTGCCACAGCACCGCGCCGGCCATGAAGGTGGCGCCGCACAGCAGCATGATGGCCTTGATGATCTGCACCCAGGTGGTGGCCGTCATGCCGCCAAAGAGCACGTAGACCATCATCAGCGCGCCGACGATGACGACCGCGATCCAGTATTCCAGCCCGAACAGCAGCTTGATGAGTTGGCCTGCGCCCACCATCTGCGCGATCAGGTAGAACGCCACCACCACCAGCGTGCCGCTGGCCGCGAACACGCGCACCGGCGTCTGGTCGAAGCGGAATGCGGCCACGTCGGCGAAGGTGAACTTGCCCAAGTTGCGCAGCCGTTCGGCCAGCAGGAAGGTGACGATGGGCCAGCCCACCAGGAAGCCGATCGAATAGATCAGGCCGTCGAAGCCGCTGGCCATCACGGCCGCGCTGATGCCCAGGAAGGACGCCGCGCTCATGTAGTCGCCCGCAATCGCCAGGCCGTTCTGGAAGCCGGTGATGCCGCCGCCTGCGGTGTAGAAATCAGCCGTGCTCTTGGTCTTGGCTGCTGCCCACTTGGTGATGAAGAGCGTGAAGACGACGAAGGCCCCGAACATGCCGATGGCTGTCCAGTTGGTGGCCTGCTGGGTGGCCTGGCCCAGGTCGGCGCCCGCGGCCAGGGCGGTGCCAGTGCCAGCCAGGGCGGTCAGGGCGACGAGAAAAAAGGTGAAGGGCTTCATCACATCACCGCCTTGTTGATTTCACTTTGCAGACGGTCGAACTCGTTGTTCGCCCGGTTCACGTAGATGCCGGTGATGACGATGGTGAAGACGATCACGCCCAGGCCTAGCGGCATGCCCAGGGTCATCACGCCGTCGCCCAGGCGCGTGGCCAAGAGCGGCTTGTTGAAGGCCACCAGCAGGATGAAGCCGTAATAGACCACCAGCATCGCCACGGTCAGCCAGACGCCGAATCGCGTCCGCTTGGCCTTGAGTTCTTGGTACTTGGGGTGTTCGGCGATGCGTGTCGCCAGGGGGGTCTGCATGGTTTGTCTCCTGCGTGGGCCGTGGCACCACCAACAGGGCAGCGCTACACCCCTACTGTGCGCGGGGGTTCTGAGCAGGGGCTGACGCGAAACAAACAAAGGCTGACGCGCGGCTGATCCCAGGCTGACGAACCAGGTGTAAACCCTTGGGTTTCCCGGCGCGATGTGGAATCTGGCGCATTTTTGGCAGGCCCTGGCAGTGCGGGGGCCGGCCTCACGCGCCTGTTCAGGCCCGGGTCAGACCCAGGCTTTAGCCGCGGCGCACGGCCGGCCGCGGCTGGGCGGCGGCGTCCCAGGCGGCAGCGCTGAAACTGGCATCCCCCAGCAGCGCCGCGCGCAGCAGGGGCAGGCTGTCAGCACCGAAGAACAGCCGGCCTTCGCACACGAAGCTGGGCACACCGAACACGCCTGCTGCCAGCGCGGCGCTGGTGTGGGCGCGCAGTTCGGCCTTCACATCGTCGCCTTGCGGGTCGCGGGCCGGGGCCAGCCGCTGCGTCAGCGCTGCCAGGCGCGACGGGTCGTTGGCGTCGCCGCCGCCGAGCCAGACATGTTCGAACAGCGCCTGCACCACGTGGCGGCTGGGGCCGGCCTGGCCCGCGGGCGTGCAGGCCAGCGCCAGCCGCTGCAGCGCCAGCGGGTTGAAGGGGTGCTGGGCCGGCAGGTCCAGCACCAGGCCCTGGCGCGCGGCCAGCCACTGCACCTGGCGGTAGGTCCAGTCGCGCTTGGGGTCGATCTCGGCCGGGCCCTTCTGCCCCCAGTGCTGCAGCACCGCACCCAGCAGCAGCGGCCGGTAGTCGACGGCGTGGCTGACGCCAGCCAGCGCCTGCGGCAGCGCGTCGAAGGCCAGCCAGGCATACGGCGACAGACAGTCGAACCAGAAGTCGATGCGCTTCATCGGGGTTACCGGCGGGGGTTCGCAACGGCCCTTCAGGTGCTGCCGGGTGGGCGCACCGGCACCGCCGGCGCGGCCTGCCGGCGCCGCGCCAGTTCGGCCAGCACGGCACGCTTGTCGTCGTCGTCCAGCACCGACCAGAAGGCGATCTCGTCCAGCGTGCGCAGGCAGCCCCGGCACCAGCCGCTGGCCTCTTCCATCTGGCAGATGTTGATGCAGGGGCTGGCCACGGGCGCCGTCATGCCGCCACCTGTTCGCGACGGCCCAACAGCGCGCGGGCAGCGCGTGAAGCCGGCGGCCGCCCCAGCACGCGGCTGATGTAGGCGCCGGCGTCCACCAGGGCCGCCTGGTCATGCCCGGTGGCGATGCCCATGCCCTGCAGCATGTAGACCACGTCTTCTGTCGCCACATTGCCGGTGGCGCCCTTGGCATACGGGCAGCCGCCCAGGCCGGCGATGCTGGTGTCGAACACGTGCACGCCCAGCGCCAGGCTGGCGTGGATGTTGGCCAGCGCCTGGCCATAGGTGTCGTGGAAATGGCCGCTCACTTCCGCCAGCGGGTAGTGTTTCAGGGCCCGTTCCAGTACAGCCTGCACGCGCCGCGGCGTGCCGGTGCCGATGGTGTCGGCCACGCCCACGTGGTCCACGCCAATGGCGTGCATCAGGCGCACGACGCGTTCGACCTCGTCCAGCGGCACTTCGCCTTGGTACGGGCAGCCCAGCGCGCAGGAAATGGCGCCGCGCACCTTCAGCCCCGCAGCGTGCGCCGCTGCCGCCACGGGCCGGAAGCGTTCGATGCTCTCTTCAATGCTGCAGTTGATGTTCTTCTGGCTGAAGGCCTCGCTGGCCGCGCCGAACACCACCACTTCCTGCGGCCACTGCGCCCGCGGGGCGGCCAGCGCCGCTTCCAGCCCCTTCATGTTGGGCACCAGCACCGAGTAGCGCACGCCGGCCTGGCGCGGGATGGCGGCCATCACGGCCGCGTTGTCGGCCATCTGCGGCACCCATTTCGGGCTGACGAAACTGGTGGCTTCGATCTCGCGGCAGCCGGCTTGCTGAAGACGCACGATGAGTTCGACCTTGTCGGCCGTGGCCACAGGCTGCGCCTCGTTCTGCAGGCCGTCGCGCGGGCCCACTTCGACCAGTGTGACTTCGGAAGGGAACATGGTGGTTGCTGCCAGCGGCCAGGCGCCAGCGTCAGGACTTCACGGCCAGTGTGCCGCAAACGGCTACCCCCCCGCGAATGCGTGGGTGTCCACAGCCGGTGCAGGGCTGGTGCGTGCCCGAGCCGCCGGGCACACTGGCAACAGAACAAGAGTCTCTGCCCATGAACCGCCGCCGTTGTCTACGCATTGCCGAACGCCTGCAGTCACCTTTCGAAGGCCGGCTGGGCATCTCGATCGACCCCCAGCGCATGCTGGCCGACAGCAGCTACGCGCAGGACGTGCTGACCGTCTGCGAAGCCCAGGCGGCCGGTAGCCTGCTGCCCACCCTGGCGCGGCAGTTCCGGCTGGCGGCGGCCGAAGCCGATGCGGGCGACAGCCTGCCGGCACCCGACAGCAGCGTGTTCGGGGCCGACAGCACCGGCTTCGGTGCCACGCGCCCGCAGACGAATTCGGTCTTCGACCAGGAACGCCAGGCTGCGCGCGCCGCGCGGAAGTCACCGGGCTGGATGTCGCCCGGTCGCTGGCTGGGCCACGACACCTGAAGCGCCCGGGCGCCCGGCGCCGGCGCGAGGTTCAGTCCTGCGGCGCCAGCCGCAGCAGTTCGTCGCCTTCGGCCACCAGGTCTCCCACGGCGTAGCGCAGTTCGGCCACCCTGCCGTCGCGCGGGGCGTGCAGGGTGTGTTCCATCTTCATGGCTTCCATCACCGCCACCGCCTGGCCGCGCTTGACCACGGCACCGGCCGTCACCAGGAACGACACCACCTTGCCCGGCATCGGCGCGGCCAGGCGGCCACCCGGAGCGGCCGTATCCCCGGCATGGGCCAGGGGGTCGATGACGCTGACCAGGGCGCTGCCATGGCCGGCAAACACCGCCACCTGTTCGCCGCGTGCGTAGGCGGCCAAGGTTTGCCGCGCGTCGCCCAGCGTCAGGTCGAAACGGTCACCACCCAGAGCGCGGGCACGGAAGGGCCAGGTCTGCGCCCCCACACGCAGCAGCAGGCCGCCGCCATGCTGCCGCAGCAGGGCCGCCGGCAAGGGCTGGCCACCCACCTGCAGGTGCAGCGGGCGTTCAGCCGTGCCGAACAGGCGCCAGCCGTCGCGTCGCGACCAGGGGTCGGCATCTTCCAGCGCGGCTTCAGCGGCCAGCAACTGCGCGGCCACGCCCGCGGCAGCCAGTTCGGGCGCCAGCGGCGCGGCATCGAACAGGGCGCTGTGTTCGCGTTCAATCAGCGCGGTGTCCAGGTCGGCGCAGGCAAAGGCGTTACTCGCCACCACGCGCCGCAGGAAAGCGATGTTGGTGTGCAGGCCCATCAGGTGGGTGTCGCGCAGCGCAGCGTCCAGCCTCGCCAACGCCTGCTGGCGGTCGGCCCCCCAGACGATCAGCTTGGCGATCATCGAGTCGTAATGCGGGCTGACGGCATCGCCCTCGCCGAAGCCACTGTCCACCCGCGGCAGGCTGTCGCTGCGCGTGAAGGCCACGTGCCCCGGCCAGCGCGCCACCTGCAGCGTGCCGGTGGCGGGCAGGAAGTTGGCGTCGGGGTTTTCGGCGCAGATGCGCGCTTCGATGGCGTGGCCGCGCATCTGCAGGTCGGCCTGCTGCAGCGGCAGCGGCTGCCCGCTGGCCACGCGCAACTGCCATTCCACCAGGTCCAGGCCGGTGACAGCTTCGGTCACCGGGTGTTCCACCTGCAGCCGGGTGTTCATTTCCATGAAGTAGGCGCGGATGTCGCCATCGTTCAATTCTTCGGCGACGAACTCGACCGTGCCCGCGCCCACATAGCCCACGGCGCGCGCAGCGGCCACGGCCGCGGCGCCCAGTTCGGCGCGCCGTGCGGCCGTCAGGCCCGGCGCGGGCGACTCTTCCAGCACCTTCTGGTGGCGGCGCTGCACCGAGCAGTCACGTTCGCCCAGGTGGATGACGTGGCCATGGGTGTCGCCGAAAACCTGGATCTCGATGTGCCGTGGCCGCAGCACATAACGCTCCACCAGCACGTGTGCGTTGCCGAAGCTGGCCTGGGCTTCGCGCTGGCAGCTGGCCAGGGCGGCTTCGAAGTCTTCTGCCCGGTCGACGCGGCGCATGCCCTTGCCGCCACCGCCGGCGCTGGCCTTGATCAGCACCGGGTAGCCGATGCGCGCGGCCTGCTGCGCCAGGAAGGCGGGTTCGTTGTTGTCGCCGTGGTAGCCCGGCACCAGGGGGACGCCAGCTTTTTCCATCAGCGCCTTGGCCGCGCTCTTGCTGCCCATGGCGGCAATGGCCCCCACCGGCGGGCCGATGAACACCAGGCCGGCATCGGCGCAGGCCTGAGCGAAGGCTTCGTTTTCGCTCAGGAAGCCGTAGCCCGGGTGGATGGCCTGCGCGCCCGTGGCCTGGGCCGCTTTGATGATGCGCTGCCACTGCAGGTAGCTGTCGCGCGGCGCGTTGCCGCCCACGTGCACGGCTTCGTCGCAGGCCTGCACATGGCGGGCGCTGGCGTCGGCATCGGAATACACCGCCACCGTGCGCACGCCCAGGCGGCGCGCCGTGGCTGCCACGCGGCAGGCGATCTCGCCACGGTTGGCGATCAGGATCTTGTTGAACATGGCTTTAGGTCTCCAGCGGCCGCACAGCAGGAATGAAGCGCCGGAACAGCCCGCGCAGGAACTTGAAGAGCACGACGATCAGCACCACCGCCAGCAGCAGGGCCAGCGCCAGGGCGGGGAAGAACCACAGCGGGTGTTCCCAGGCCAGCCACAGCATCACCGGTACCGCGGCATCACCCAGCAGCGACAGCGCGACGTTCGAAAAAGGCTCGGGGCTGGTGTTGGCCGCGGCGCGCGTGGTGGCCTTGGCGGCATGCGATGTGGCTGCCAGCGTGCCGCCCGCCAGGGCGGCGATCAGCATCCAGGCCTGCGACGCTTCGGGCCCGCCCAGGCTGCCGTCGCCGCTGAACACGCCAGCGGCCAGCGCCGCGCCGGCAGGGATGCGGATGAAGGTGTGCACTGCGTCCCACAGCGTGTCGACACCCGGGACTTTGTCGGCCACGAATTCCATCGCGAACATCAGGAAGCCGGCACCCAGCACCAACGGGTGCTGCAGCAGCTTCAGGCCATCGGGCAGCGGCACCCAGCCCAGGAAGCCGGCACCGCCGACCAGGAACACCACGGCATAGAGGCGCATGCCGCTGGCCCAGCCCAGGGCCGCGGCCAGCGCGGCCAGGTGGGTGAGGTCGAGATTCATCGTGGCCCGCGCTCGGTGCTCAGCGCCAAGTGGGATCGAGCTTGCCCAGGAAGGCCTGCACGCCTTCGCGGCCTTCATCGCTGGCGCGGATGTCGGCGATGCGGCGTGCGGTGTCGGCACGCAAGTCGGCGTCGATGGACCGGCCAGCCACGTCTTGCACCAGCCGCTTGCAGGCCTTCACCGCCGCGGGGCCGTTGGCCACGATCTGGGCCACGACTTCAGCCAGCTTCGCGTCCAGCGTCTCGGCGCTGGCGACTTCGTGCACGAAGCCCAGTGCCTGCGCCTGTGCCGCGCTGAAACGTTCAGCGGTGATGAAGTAGCGGCGCGAAGCCTGCTCGCCCAGCGCCCGCACCACGTAGGGCGCGATCGTGCCCGGCAGCAAGCCCAGCTTCGCTTCACTTAGGCAAAAGTGCGCGGCGTCGCTGGCCACCAGCACGTCGCACACCGCGGCCAGGCCCACGCCGCCGGCATAGCAGTCGCCATGGATGCGGCCCAGCACGGGGACGGGGCAGCTGTACACGGTCCACAGCATCTGGGCCAAGCGCGCGGCGTCGGCCTGGTTCTCGTCCCAGCTGTAGCCGGCCATCGTGCGCATCCACGACAGGTCGGCCCCGGCGCAGAAGGCCTTGCCGTGGCCGGCCAGCACGATGGCGCGCAGCTCGGGGTCGGCACCCAGGGTGGTGAAGGCGCTGGTGAGTTCCTGGATGACGCCGTCGTTAAAGGCGTTGCGCACATCGGGGCGGTTCAGCCAGACCTCGGCCACATGCGGGCCGGGGCGGCGGATGTCGAGTGTGGTGGTCATGGTGAAGTCAGTGCTGCCAGCCGCGAAGCCCGCGCAGGTCTTCGAAGGCCTGGAAGTCGCGGTCGCGGTGCAGCAGCGCGTAGTCGCGCTCGATGCAAAAAGCCGCTACCAGCACGTCGATGGGGCTGCGCACGGTGATGCCCTGCGCCCGCAAGCTGCGGTAATGCTGGGCCGCGGCCAGTGCCAAGCCGGCGCTGCCGGTGTCTTCCACGGCCAAGCTTTCCATCAGGCGCCGGGCCGCGCGGTAAGGCGCTTCGTGGCGGAAACCGCGCAGCACTTCATAGAGCACCAGATCGGGCACGACCAAGCGTACTTCGCCGCGTTCGAGCATGAAGGACAACTGCTCGACGGCCGGATGGTCGGCGTTGTTGAAGAAATCGATCCAGACACTCGAATCAACGACCAGCAAGGTATGCCACCCCGCGGTCAGCGACGAGCGCGGCGCTGCGCGGCAGGCGACGCTGCGGACGGCGGCGCTGCCGGCGCCTGCACCACAGGTGCTGCAGCCGCTGCAGGTGCTGCAGGTGCAGCGTCGGGCGACGGCGCGGTCCAGTCGATGCTGTCGTCGCCTTCCCACTTCAGCTTGCCACGCCATTTCAGGATCTCGCGATACGCGGCCTGCCGCGCGAGCAAGCGCAAGCCGGCTTCCACGGCGTCCTTCTTCGTCGTGAACGGGCCCGCCGCCATGGCCTGGGCCATCAACTCGTCATCGATATCGATGTTGGTGCGCATGATGTGTATATTTTTCTGAATCTGCACACATCGTACACTACATGCGAAAAACGCCGAAGCGGGGCGACTCGGGAATCGGCGCGTTCAGGCTGGCGCTGATGGCCAGGGCCAGCACGCGGCGGGTATCCGCCGGGTCGATGATGCCGTCGTCCCACAGCCGGGCGCTGGCGTAGTACGGGTGCGCCTGGGTGTTGAACTGGTCCAGGATGGGCTGCTTGAAGGCCGCTTCCTCGTCAGCGCCCCACTGCCCGCCCTTGGCTTCGATGCCGTCGCGCTTCACCGTGGCCAGCACGCTGGCGGCCTGTTCGCCGCCCATCACGCCGATGCGCGCGTTCGGCCACATCCACAGCAGGCGCGGGCTGTAGGCGCGGCCGCACATGCCGTAGTTGCCGGCGCCGAAGCTGCCGCCGATGATGACGGTGAACTTGGGCACCGTGGCCGTGGCCACGGCGGTGACCATCTTCGCGCCGTGCTTGGCGATGCCTTCAGCTTCGTACTTCTTGCCGACCATGAAGCCGGTAATGTTCTGCAGGAAGACCAGGGGCACCCGGCGCTGGCAGCACAGTTCGATGAAGTGCGCGCCCTTCTGCGCGCTTTCGCCGAACAGCACGCCGTTGTTGGCGACGATGCCCACGGGGATGCCGTCGATGTGCGCAAAGCCGGTCACCAGCGTGGCGCCGAAGCGGGCCTTGAATTCGTCGAACTCCGACGCGTCCACGATGCGGGCGATGATCTCGCGCACATCGAAAGGTTTGCGTGCGTCGGTCGGGATCACGCCATGCAGTTCGCTGGCGTCAAACAGCGGCGGCCGCGGTGGCTGCAGCAGCAGCGGCTGCGGCTTCTTCCAGTTCAGGTTCGCCACCGTGGCCCGGGCGATGGCCAGCGCGTGCATGTCGTTTTCGGCCAAGTGGTCGGCCACGCCCGACAGGCGCGTGTGCACGTCGCCGCCGCCCAGGTCTTCGGCGCTCACCACTTCGCCCGTGGCCGCCTTCACCAGCGGCGGGCCGGCCAGGAAGATCGTGCCCTGGTTCTTCACGATGATGGTCTCGTCGCTCATCGCCGGCACATACGCGCCGCCGGCGGTGCAGCTGCCCATCACCACCGCCACCTGCGGGATGCCGAGCGACGACATCTGCGCCTGGTTGTAGAAGATGCGGCCGAAGTGGTCGCGGTCGGGGAAGACTTCGTCCTGGTTGGGCAGGTTGGCGCCGCCGCTGTCGACCAGATAGATGCAGGGCAAGCGGTTCTGCTGCGCCACTTCCTGCGCGCGCAGGTGCTTCTTCACCGTGATGGGGTAGTAGGTGCCGCCCTTCACCGTGGCGTCGTTGCAGACGATGACGCATTCCACACCGCTGACGCGGCCGATACCGGCGATCACGCCACCGCCAGGGGCGGCGTTGTCGTACAGGCCCAGCCCGGCCAGCGGGGCGATTTCCAGGAAAGGCGTGTCGGGGTCCAGCAGCTTGTCCACGCGGTCGCGCGGCAGCAGCTTGCCGCGTGCCACATGGCGTGCGCGCGCCACGTCGCCGCCGCCTTGCGCCACCTGGGCCAGCCGGGCTTGCAGGTCGTCGACCAAGCCCTGCATCGCGGCCGCGTTGAGCTTGAAGGCGTCTGACCGCGGGTCGATCTGGGTCGCAAGCACGGGCATCGGGCAACACTCCTGGCAGGGGCACCGAGTTTAGATCGACGGGGGGTAGACATCGGGCTCGTGCCAGCCCAGCGCAGCCATCTCGGTGGTGCGCAGGTGGGCTTCACTGGGCATCAGGAATTCGTCGAGCTGCGGCGGCGCCACGGACGTGCCCGACAGCATCGCGTGGGCCTGCCCGCGGTGGTGGGTCTGGTGCATGAACAGGTGCTGCAACAGGTGCGCTGCCAGGTCCTGCTGCACCCGCCCGCCGCCGCGTGGCATGAAGACCGGCTGGCGGGCTGCGTCAGGGCCCGCGCCTTCGAACCAGGCCAGCAGACGCAGGTCGCTCGCGCGCTGGCGCGCGGCCAGTTCGGCCAGCGTGGTGGCGGGCACGAAACGGTCCCACCAACCACTGTCGATGTCGGCATCGCGGTGCAGCACGCCGATGTAGTAGCCGTCGACCTCGAGCACATGGTTCAGGGTGGCCTGCAGCGAAGGGAAGAAACCCGTGCGCGGTGCGTCGAATTCGGCTGGTGCCAAGGCTGCCATCGCAGCATGCAGCCGGGTGTTGGCCAGCGCATGGGCATGCGCCTGGATGCGCAGCAGCTTCAAGGCTTCCATCGTGAACCGCGGCTTCAGAACGGGCCGCTGGCCAGCCAGCGCTCGATCTGCGCGCGGCGGTCATTGCCCCAGAACGGCTCGCCGTCGACCTTGAAGAACGGGGCGCCGAACACGCCGCCGGCAATGGCTTCGTCATTGGCTTCCTTCAGGCGGGCTTTCCACTGGGCGTCGCCACAGACGGCTTGCACCCGCTCGGCGTCAAGGCCCTGCGAAGCCGCCAGTTCCGCCAGGCCTTCGGGCTGGTGCAGCGCCAGGCCCTGCGTGAAGACGGCGCGCAGCCCGGCTGTGGCCCAGGCGGCGGCAGCCTTGTCGCCCTGGCTGGCCTGCAGCCACCAGAACACGCGTGCGGCGTTCTGCGTGGGAATGGGGAAGACGGGCGGCGGCAGGTAGGGCAAGCCTTCGAAGCGCGCCGAGCGCGCGAAGTCGCGCAGCGAATAGACGCCCTTCAGCGGAAAGGCTACTGGCGGCTTCAGTTCCGCCGCCTGGAAGGTAGCACCCAGCAGGATGGCGTGGCGGCGCACGGTGCGGCCATGGCGGGCGGCGACGGCGTCGATCCATTCATTGGCGATGTACGAATACGGCGACGAGAAGTCGAACCAGAAGTCGATGGTCGGCAGAGTGGTCGGGGACATGGCGGTGGCGCTTCGTGCGGGGCATTGCGGCAGGTCAGCATAGCCGCGCCAGCCCGGGCCTAGCATGCATGAATGCCCTTTGCTTCCTGGATCGACATCTGCATCGCGCTGGCGGCCCTGCTGCCCGCGCTGGCGCTGCAACCCTGGCGCGCGCTGCCCGCCGGCGGCCCCCCCTGGCCCTGGCTGGCCTGGTGTGCGGCGCTGCCGGCGCTGTGGGGTGTGGACGGTGTGGCGGGGCAAAGCCTGGCGCAGCCGATCAGCGGCGCGAGCCTGCTGACGCTGATGGCCGGCTGGCCACTGGCGGTGCTAGCGGTGTTCCCGGCGGCGGCGGCCACCGGCTGGCTGGCCGGGCTGCCGCCAGAACTGGCGCTGCAGCGCGGCGTGTGGCTGGGCATCGTGCCGGCGACACTGGCGCTGGCCTTCGGTGCCGCGCTGCGCCGCTGGCTGCCCCACCACCTGTTTGTCTACATCCTGGGCCGTGGCTTCTTCGCCACCGGGGCTGCGGGCGCGGTGGCGGCGGTCGGCCAGATGCTGCTGCACGAAGGCCCGACCAGCCTGCACCAGGGCGACCTGCTGCTGGCGCGGGTGCTCACCGCATCGGGCGACGCCTTCATCACCGGCATGCTGGTGGCGATGTTCGTGGCCTTCCGCCCGCATTGGCTGGCCACCTACGCGGACCGCATCTACCTGCTGCCGCCCAAGACCTGATCTGAAAACCCACAGCCCGGCGCAGACCCGTGGGTCCTGGTCACTTTTTCCAGAAGCGCGCCGTGAACAGCACCAGCACCGCAAACAGCTCCAGCCGGCCCAGCAGCATGGTCACGCTGCAGACCCAGGTCTGGAAATCGCTCAGGCCCTGGAAGTTGTTCGCCGGGCCCACCTGGCCCAGGCCCGGGCCGGTGTTGTTGATGCAGGCGATGACGGCGGTGAAGGCCGTCAGCACGTCCAGCCCGCTGGCCAGCAGCATCAGGGTGGCCCCGGTGATGACGGCGCCATAGACCAGCATGAAGGCCAGCAGCGACTGCAGCACGCGCGCGTCGACGACGGCGCCGCCCAGCGTCACCGGCGTCACGGCGCGCGGGTGAACGATGCGCGTCAGTTCGCTGCGCGCCTGCTTCAGCAGCAGCAGCGCGCGGACCATCTTGATGCCGCCGCCCGTGCTGCCGGCGCTGGTGGCAAAGCAGCACAGGAACAGCATCAGCACCGGCGCGAAGATCGGCCACTGCGCGTAGTCCACCGAAGCCAGGCCGGTGGTGGTGGCGATCGACACGACGTTGAAGGCCGAATGCCGCAGCGATTGCAGGAACGTGGGGTACACGCCGTGGAATTGCAGGAACAGGGCGATCCCGAACACCGACACCGCCATCAGCAGCAGGAAGCTGCGCGCTTCCAGGTCGTGCCACAGGCCGCGCAATGAACGCCGCCGCAGCGCCACGAAGTACAGCGCGAAGTTCACGCCGGAGACCAGCATGAAGAAGATCGCCACCGCTTCGATCAGCGGCGAATTGAAGTAGCCGAAGCTGGCGTCGTAGGCTGCGAAGCCGCCCAGCCCCATGGTCGAGCACATGTGCATGAAGGCGTCGGCCCAGCCCATGCCGGCGGCACGGTAGGCTAAGAAACACAGCAGCGCGATGCCGAAGTACACCGCCCACAGGCCACGCGCCGTTTCGGCGATGCGCGGGGTGAGCTTGGTGTCCTTCATCGGGCCGGGTGTTTCCGCCTTGAAGATCTGGCTGCCGCCCACGCCCAGCAGCGGCAGGATGGCCACCGCCAACACCAGGATGCCCATGCCGCCGATCAGCACCATGAAGCAGCGCCAGACGTTGATCGACACCGGCATGGTGTCCAGGCCCGTCAGCACCGTGGCACCCGTGGTGGTGAGGCCGGACATGGCTTCGAAGTAGGCGTCGGTGAAGCTCAGCCCCGGCAGGTGCAACAGCAGCGGCAGGCTGCCGAACGCCGGCAGCACCGACCACACCAGCGACACCAGCAGGAAGCCGTCGCGCGGCTGCAGTTCGCGCCGGCCCACGCGGCGCAGGCTGAAGAACAGCAGCGCGCCGCTCAGCGCGGTGATCGTCATCGCCCAGACATAGGCGCCATGCGCCGGGTCGCGCCCCACCCAGGCAAAGCCCAGCGGCACGGCCATGGTCAGCGCGAACAGCATGAGCACGCCGCCGAGCACCGCAAAGACAGGGGCGTAATGCTTCAAGAACGGTTCACGGGGCAGGTCTCAGCGCGGGCCGCAAGCCAACATCAGCCGAAGAAGGTGGCAGTGACCTGGAACAAGCGTTCCACGGCCGGGATGCTGCGCTTGCGCGGGATGAACACGATGACGTGGTCCAGCGGCTGCACCACGGTGTCGTGGTGGGCGATCAGCACCTGCGGCCGGGCGTCGCCCTCGGCGGCTTCGCTGCCGTCGGGGCGGTGCAGGCCGCGCACGATGGCGCCGATCTGCGCACCGTCGGGCATCTCGATCTGCTCCAGCCGCCGCCCGGCCATGCGGCAGGTGGTGCGGTCGCCGCGCACGATGCCTTCCAGTGCTTCGGCGGCGCCGCGGCGCAAGCTGTGCACGGCTTCGACGTCGCCGCGCCGCACGAAGGCCAGCAACTCACCCAGTACCGCATGCGCCGGCGAGATGGCGATGTCGATGGTGGTGCCCTGCACCAGGTCGGCATAGGCCTGGCGGTTGATGAGCGCGAACACCCGCTTGGCACCCATGCGCTTGGCCAGCAGGCAGGCCATGATGTTGTCTTCGTCGTCGCTGGTCAGGGCCAGGAAGAGGTCCATCTCGCGGACGTTCTCGTCTTCCATCAGGTCTTCGTCGGTGCTGTCGCCCTGCAGCACCAACACGGCGCTGTTCAACTGGCTGACCAGGTATTCGCAGCGCTTGCGGTCGGTCTCGATCAGCTTGACCTGGTAGCGGTCCTGGATCTCGCGCGCCAGGCGCAAGCCCACCCGGCCGCCGCCGGCAATCATCACGCGCTTGACGGGGTCGTCGCGCTTGCGCAGCACGCTCAGCACGCTGCGGATGTGTTCGGTGGCGGCGAGCACGAAGACTTCATCGCCCGGTTCCACGCGCGTGTCGCCGCGCAGGTCCGTCACCACGCTTTCGCGCCCGCCCTGCTGGCGGTAGATGGCGACGATGCGCAGATCGATGTCGGGCAGCAGCTGCGGGATCTCGGCCAGCGTGTGTTGCACCAGCGGCCCGCCAGCCACGGCGCGCACGGCGATCAGGCTGACCAGCCCGTGCGCGAATTCCAGCACCTGCAGGGCTTCGGGGTATTCGACGAGCTTGCGGATGTAGGCGGTGACGCTCTGCTCGGGGCAGATCACTTCATCGACCGCGAAGCCTGCCTTGCCCAGCAGCGGGCTGCCGTTCTGGAATTCAGGGCTGCGGATGCGCGCGATGGTGGTGGGCACGTTGAACAGGTCGTGCCCGACCTTGCAGACCACCAGGTTGGTCTCGTCCATCGGCGCGCACGAAATCAGCATGTCGGCGTCTTCGATGCCGGCTTCGCGCAGCACGCTGGGCTGGATGCCGTTGCCGACCACACCGCGCAGGTCCAGCCTTTCCTGCAGCGCGTGCAGACGGGCCGGGTCGGTGTCGATCAGGGTGATGTCGTTCTGCTCAGAGACCAGGCTCTCTGCCACGCTTTCGCCGACGCGGCCGGCCCCGAGGATGACGATCTTCATGCAGCGGAATTATGGGTGGCGCTGGGATACAGCCGGGCCAGGGTGCTGCGCACCGCCGCAGCCAGCAAGGGCTGCAGTTGCGCGGCCAGCGCCAGCGGGTCGGCGTCTGCCGCCTTGGGGTCGCGTGCGGCCCACAGCGTCTGCCAGGCCGGCTGCTGCGCCTGCAGCACGGCGGCCACCGTGGCCGGCCAGTGGGGCGGCGCTTCGCCCTGCACCCATTGGCCGCGGCCGCGGCCGAAATGGGCCACCGCCAGATAGCGCAGCACGGCCGATTCGACCAGTGCAGCCATCGCCTCGTCGGCCACGCGCAGCCAGCTCTGGTCGGTGCCGCGCACCACGTTCACGCCGCGCGCCACGCCAGCAGCGCCCAGCGCGCCCAGCAGCGCGCCGGCGATCAGGCCGCCGCCCAGCGTCAGACCGCCGCTGGCGATGTCGGCCTTCAGCCCGGCCAGTGCACCGGTGACGGCGCCGCCCACCAGCGCGGCCTTGCCTTCGGGCACCCGCTGGCGCAATGCGAACTGGCCGGCCACGCGCTGCAGGATGTCGGCGCGCGCGCGCCCGGCCAGGCCGTGCAGTGCCAGCAGCGCGTCGGTGCTGGCCTGCACCTCGGCCTGCAAGAGGGCGGCCAGGGCCTGTTCGGCCGGGGTGGCGGCCGGGCTGGATGGGTTGGATGGGCTGGACGAAAGGCTGCCATCACGGGCGGCGGCGTCGGCCTGGGCGTGGACGCTGCCAGCGCCCGGGCCACCGGAAAGCGCCGCACCCAGGTTGCTGCCCATCTGGCGCAAGCGGTCGCGCAGGCCCGGGCCTTCAACCGCTGCTGTGCGGGCCAGGGCCATGCGCGCCAGGCTTGCCGCCAGCACCTGCAGCGACCCATCGAAGCGCTGCTGGTTGCGCAGCGCCCAGGCGGCAGCCAGGCGCGCCATGGCCGCGGCCTGGTCACCCTGCAGGCGCTGCTGCACGGCCTGCAGCAGCGTCTGTTCATGCACCCAGCAGCGCGCAAAGGCGTCCAGCGGCAGCACCGCCTGCACCTGCGGCCAGCGCGCCAGGTGCTGGCGCCAGGCTTGCACGTCGGCGGCTTCCTGGTCCGGGGCCTGCGGTTCGCCCAGCTGGTTCAGCAGCACCAGCACCGGCTTGCCGACCCAGGCCAGCAGGTCCATCTCGGGCGCGACGTAACCGGCAGCGGCGGGGCTCTCGCTGGCATTGACGAGGTACAGCACGACATCGCTTTCGGCCTGCACATGGCGCATGGCCTGCTGGCTGGCCCAGAAGCCGCGGTCGGCCCAGCGGTCCCAGACCTGGCTGAGGAACCAGCCGATGGGGTTGCTGCTGCCCAGCAGCCGCCTGGCCAGGCGCGCGCTGTCGCCGAAGCCCGGGGTGTCCCACAGCCGCAGGCGGTCGCCCTGGTCGGTGGCGATGAGCTCGTGGCCGTCGGCGAATTCGGTCACATGCGGCGCGTCACGCACTTCGCCGACATCGGCCCCCAGCAGGGTGCGCGCCAGCGTCGTCTTGCCGACGTTGGTGTGGCTCACCAGGCTGAGGGTGATGGTGCTCATCGCTGCAACGCCGCCTGCAGGCGTGCTTCGGCCTGTGCGGTGTCCGGGTGCTCGAGGTTCACGCCCAGGAAGGCAGCGCCATGCTGCGCGGCGAACGCCTGCCAGGCAGCACGGCGTTCAGCCAGACGGTCGGGCAGCTGGGCGAAGCGGCGGCAGAAGGCGGCTTCGTCGGCCAGCACCAGCCGTGCCGCGCCGGGCGCTTCGTGTTGCGCCTTCAGCGTGGCCAGTAGGCGGCCCTGGGTGTCGTCTTCGGGCGTGCTGCCCAAGTCGACCAACAGCACCCGCAGCGTGGTGCCGGGCTCGGCGGCCGCGGCGTGTTCTTCCTGGCCGTAGGCCGTGGGCTCGGCCAGGCGCAGCTGCAGGCCTGCGCCGCAGGCCGCGGCCAGCCACTCGCGCAGCGCCAGCGTGGCCTGCGGGCTGGGCGCGGCGCCGTGTGGCAACACCTGCACCTGGGCCCTGGCGCCTTGCAGTTCGCGCAACAGGCGTTGAAAGTAAGGGTCCTGCAGCGGCAGGCTCAGGTGGCGCGCGCGCCAGGCCGCACGCGAACCGGCCATCAGCGCCAGCACCACACGCGGCGCGATCACGAACAGCCCCAGCATCGCGGCGTACAGGTGGATCCAGTCGGCCGCGCTGGCGGTGGCGGCCACGCCCGGGGTCAGGCGCAGGGCCTCGATGGCGGCCGCGTCGGGCACCGCGATGCCGGTCGCTGCCGTGGCCGGCCACAGCAGCGCGGCCAGTGCGGCGCGCACCGCGGCGGGGTCCAGGAAGGTGCTTTCCCAGCCGACGCGGTAGTCCAGCACCAGGCCGCGCCCATACAGGCCCGCCACCAGGCCCAGCGCCAGCGCGGCCGCGGCCACGTGCAACAACACCCCGGCGCGCGAAGCTGTCAGCGGCAGGCTGGCCTGGGCCCAGGCTGCAGCGTAGGCACGCAGCGGCACCCGCGCGTTGCTACCCCCACTGTTGCCCCCCACCAGCCGCCGCGCCAGCAGCGCGCGCAGGCCGCGCGGCGCCTCAGGCCGCGGCACCAGCAGGCCGACGTAGACGACCAGGTTCCACAGGATCACCACCCAGACTGGCGGAGCCAGCAGATTGATGCGCTGCGTGCCGCCAATCGCATCGACGGCGATGCCGGCGACGAAGGCCAGCCCCAGCACCGCCGGCACCCAGGCCGTCTGCCACATGCGCAGGCCCAGCCGCCTGGGCACCGCGGCTTCGCGCGGCGCAAGCCGCTGCAGCGCATGGCGGGCGCGCTGGTCCAGGGCCTGCGCAGGGGGCAGGTCGGCGGCACCGGTCTCGCGCGCCAGCCGCGTGGCCCAGGCGCGGTCTTCGGGCGTCCACAGCGGGCTGTCGCTGGCGGCGGTCTCGAAGGCCTGCAGCATCAGCACGCGGCGGGCCGCGTCTTCATGGAAAGTCTCGCTCACGCGCAGGGGCTGATGCGGAATGCTTGGGGCCAGGCTTCAGGCCAGGCCTCAGGCCAGTGCGCGGCCGATCAGGATCTTCTGCACTTCAGACGTGCCTTCGTAGATCTGGCACACGCGCACGTCGCGATAGATGCGTTCGACCGGAAAGTCGCTGACGTAGCCATAGCCGCCGAAGACCTGGATGGCGTCGCTGCACACGCGCTCGGCCATTTCGCTGGCGTAGAGCTTGGCCATCGCGGCTTCCTTCAGGCAAGGGCGGCCGGCGTCCTTCAGCGCCGCAGCGTGGTGGATGAGCTGGCGCGCGCATTCCAGCTGCGTGGCCATGTCGGCCAGCTTGAACTGCACCGCCTGGTGCTGAAAGATGGGCTGGCCAAAGCTCGTGCGGTCCTTGCTGTAGGCCAAGGCCGCTTCGAACGCGGCGCGCGCCATGCCCAGGGCCTGGCTGGCGATGCCGATGCGCCCGCCTTCCAGGCCCGACAGCGCGATCTTCAGCCCCTGCCCTTCTTCGCCCAGCCGGTTGGCGGCCGGCACGCGGCAGTTGTCGAACAGGATCTGCGCCGTGTCGCTGGCGTGCTGGCCCAGCTTGTCTTCGACACGTGCCACGGTGTAACCCGGTGTCGCGGTGGGCACCAGGAAGGCGCTGATGCCCTTCTTGCCCGCAGCCTTGTCGGTCACCGCCATGACGATGGCCACGTCGCCGTTCTTGCCGCTGGTGATGAACTGCTTGACGCCGTTGATGAGGTAATCGTCGCCGTCACGGACCGCCGTGGTCTTCAAACCGCCGGCTTCGCTGCCCACGTGCGGTTCGGTCAGGCAGAAGGCGCCCAGCATCTGCCCACGCGCCAGCGGCAACAGGAAGCGCTGCTGCTGGTCGGCGTTGGCATAGGACATCAGGATGCTGCAGACCGGGCAGTTGTTGACGCTGACGATGGTGCTGGTGGCACCGTCGCCGGCCGCAATCTCTTCCAGGATGACGGCCAGCGCCAGGTAGTCCAGCCCCGCACCGCCCAGTTCGGCGGGCACCGCCACGCCGTAGCAGCCCAGTTCGGCCAGGCCGCGCAGCGCGGCCTTCGGGAAGGTGTGGCCCTTGTCCCAGGCCGCGGCGTGGGGGGCGACTTCGGCCTGCACGAAAGCGCGCACGGCGTCCTGCACGGCCAGGTGGTCTTCGGAAAGCAGCATGGTCTTGTCCTGGATGTCAGTGAAGGGGCGTCGGGTCGATGCGGCGGTTCACGCCAGGCGTGCCGCAGCGCGCGACACCAGCACCGTGCCCCGGCCCACCACGCAGGCGCGACCGGCCACGCTGGCGCTGCCGTCCAGGTGGCCGATGTAGCCCCCGCGCTTGGTGTTGCGTTCGACTTCGCTCACGCGCCAGGCGATCACGATGTCCTGCTCGGCGAAGATGGGTGCGCGGAAGGCGAAGTTGAAGTTCAGGCACAGCATCTCGCGCGGCACGGCGTCTTCGCGCCGGCTGAAGTGGCTGGCCACCGCGCCCATCATCTGGCTGGCGGTCTGCTGCCCGCTGGCGATGATCTCGCCGAAGCTGGCGCGTTCAGCCGCCTGGCGGTCGTGGTGCAGGGGGTTGGCGTCGCCAGTGAGGCGGGCGAACTGGACGATCTGCTCGCGCGTGTAGCGCACCTGGGTCTGGAAGGTTTCGCCCACGCGGATGAGCGGGGTCTGTTCTTCTGGAGTCATGGAAGCAGCCTTGGGAACGGCATCAAGGGGCATCGGGGGGCATCAAGGGAAGGTGGGGGTGCGTGGGCCGCACACGGGCGAAAACAGGGGCAAGACAGTGTTCAACAAGGGCGCTCCGCTTCATGTGGCCTGTGCGCGTGCGGTCAGCAGCCGCCAGGCCAGCAGCAAAAACAGTGTGCCCCCAAGCCCTGCGGCTGCACGCCGCAGCGGGGCTGAAGTCTGCCAGCGCCGCAGCTGCGCCGCCAACACGGCCACCAGGGCCATCAGCACGGTGTTCTGCAGCACGAACCAGCCCCCCAGCAGCAGGAAGCTGGCACTGCGGCTGGGGCTGCCTGTGGGCACGAACGGTGGCAGGAAAGCCAGGAAGAACAGCGCCACCTTGGGGTTCAACAGATTGGTGAACAGGCCAGCGCGAAAGCTGGGCCAGAGTGCCTGCTGGCGCCGTGCCGCTTGCGGCGCCAGCGTGCTGGCGGCGGGCAAGGCGTCCGCTGTGGCAACGCCCGGCCGGGCCGCTGCTGCTTGCTCGGGCCCCGGCTGCACCGGCCGGAAGGCCCGCACCAGCAACCCGATGCCCAACCAGGCCAGATAAGCCACCCCCAGCCACTGCAGCAGGCTGAAGGCCAGTGGCACCACGGCCAGCACAGCTGCCAGCCCGAAGGCGGCGGCCAGGGTGTGCAGCACGCAGCCGGCGTTGACACCCGCCATCGCGGCCAGCCCGGCGCGCACGCCACCCTGCAGGCTGCGCGAGATCGTCAACAGCATGTCAGGCCCTGGCGACGCGTTGACCACCAGCACCGCTAGCGCAAAGGCTGCGGCGGGGCCCGGGGCCGGCAGCAGGTCGGTCACGGCCAGGGCCGCTGCACACGAGCCGGCGCCATCAGCGCCGCCCGGCGTCGGGTGACAGGGCCCGGGGCTTCACAGCAGCTCGACCGCCATCGCCGTGGCCTCGCCGCCGCCGATGCACAGTGCCGCGACGCCACGCTTCTTGCCCTGCTTGCGCAGCGCGCCCAGCAGGGTGACGACGATGCGCGCGCCGCTCGCGCCGATGGGGTGACCCAGCGCGCAGGCGCCGCCGTGCACGTTGACGATCTCGTGCGCCAGCTTGAATTCCGTCATCGCGGCCATGGTGACGGCGGCGAAGGCCTCGTTCACTTCCCACAGGTCCACCTGGCCGGCCTGCCAGCCGGCCTTCTTCAGCACCTTCTCGATCGCGCCCACGGGTGCGGTCGTGAACCAGTCCGGCGCCTGCGCATGCACAGCATGGCTGACGATGCGTGCCAGCGGCTTCAGGCCCATTTGCACAGCCGTGCTTTCGCGCACCAGCACCAGGGCGGCGGCGCCGTCGCTGATGCTGCTGGCGTTGGCCGCGGTGATGGTGCCGTCCTTCTTGAACGCCGGCTTCAGGCCGGGGATCTTGTCCAGCTTGGCCTTGAAGGGCTGCTCGTCGTGCTTGACCAGGGTTTCGCCGCCCTTGCCCTGCAGGGTGACCGGGGCCATTTCCCAGTCGAAGCTGCCGTCTTCGTTGGCCTGCTTGCTGCGCTGGGTGCTGGCGATGGCAAAGGCGTCCTGCGCTTCGCGCGTGAACTGGTACTTGGCCACGCACTGCTCGGCAAACACGCCCATGGCCTGACCGCGCACGTAGGCGTCTTCCAGGCCGTCCAGGGCCATGTGGTCGAACATCTGCGCCGCGCCGTAGCGCACGCCCTTGCGCGCGAACATCAGGTGCGGGGCGTTGGTCATGCTTTCCATGCCGCCGGCCACCATGGCGCTGGCACTGCCAGCGGCCAGCATGTCGTGCGCGAACATCATCGCGCGCATGCCGCTGCCGCACATCTTCGTCAGCGTGACGGCCCCCACGCTGTCGGGCAGGCCGGCGCGGCGCATGGCCTGGCGCGCCGGGGCCTGGCCCTGGCCGGCCATCAGGCAGTTGCCCAGCAGCACTTCGTCGAAGGCGTCGCCGGGCACACCGGCGCGTTCGACCGCCGCCTTCACGGCCACGGCGCCCAGTTCCCAGGCCTGCAGGCCAGAAAAGTCGCCCAGCAGGCCTCCGATGGGCGTGCGGGCAGCGGAAACGATGACGATGGATTCAGCCATGACGGGCTCCTTCAGGGGGTGGTGGTGCAGTGGGGTGATGCGCCTGCATGTTCAGGCGCCGGGGGCCGCAGCGCGCCGGCGCTGCGCGATGAAACGCTTGTGGGGTTCGTAAGGGAAGACGTCGTGCACATGGCCCGCGACGATGCGTTCCTTGTGCAACTGCCAGAAACCGGCGTCCAGCAGGTCGGCATGGTGGGCCATGAAGGTTTCACGAACCTGAGGGTTGCCCAAAAGAAAGGGGCCGAAGGTCTCCGGGAACACGTCCTTCGGGCCGACCGAATACCAGATTTCGCCGCTCATCTCGTCCTCTTCATGGCGCGGCGCGGGCACGCGGCGGAAGTTGCAGTCGGTGATGTATTCGATCTCGTCGTAGTCGTAGAACACCACCTTGCCGTGGCGCGTGACGCCGAAGTTTTTCCAGAGCATGTCGCCGGGGAAGATATTGGCGGCCACCAGGTCCTTGATCGCGTTGCCGTATTCCTGCACCGCGTGCGCCATCTGCTCGGGCGTGGCTTCCTGCAGGTACATGTTCAGCGGGATCATGCGCCGCTCGATGTAGAGGTGCTTGATCAGGATCACCTCCAGCCCATCGCGCACGCCGAATTCCAGCAAGCTGGGGCAGAAGTGCTGCAGCTCGGCGATCAGCTCTTCCTCGAAGCGGTGGCGGGGGAAGGCCACGGTGCTGTATTCCAGCGTATCAGCCATGCGGCCCACGCGGTCGTGCTGCTTGACCAGCAGGTACTTGCTCTTGATCTGTTCGCGCGTGGTGTCCTTGGGCGCCGGGTAGAAGTCCTTGATGAGCTTGAAGACGTAGGGGAAGGACGGCAGGTCGAAGACCAGCATCACCATGCCCTTGATGCCAGGGGCGATGCGGAACTTGTCTGACGAATGGCGCAGGTGGGCCAGGAAGTCGCGGTAGAACAGGTTCTTGCCGTGCTTCTGCAGGCCCAGGCTGTTGTAGAGCTCGGCGCGCGGCTTGCGTGGCATCAGGCTGCGCAGAAACTGCACCGTGGCCGACGGAATCTCCATGTCCACCATGAAGTAGGCGCGGGCATAGCTGAAGATCAACAGCAGCTCGTCTTCGCCGAACAGCGCGGCGTCGATCACCAGCGGCCCTGGGCCCGCGCGGCCCTCGCCTTCCACATGCACGATGGGCAGGGCAAAGGGCGTTTCGTTGAAGCCGTTGATGATCTTGCCCACCACGTAGGCGCCTTTGTTCCGGTAGAACAGGCTGGACAGCACCTGGATCTGGAAATTGGGCCGTGGCCGGAAACCGCCCAGTTCAGAACCCATGGCTTCCACCACCTGGGCCACGTCGCGGTCCAGGTCTTCGAACGGCAGCGCAAGCTGGAAGTTGTCGATGATGCGCCGCCAGGTATCGAACAGGTTGGCCTTGCTGGGGTAGTAGGCGCGGTAGGTGGGCATCGACGCTGGGGCGTCGTTTTCGATGTATTCGGTGCTGACCGCCGGGCGCACGAAGATGAAGTCGTTCTTGTAGTAGCTGCGGTCCAGCACCTTGGCCGTGACGGAATTGAAAAAGGTCTCGGCCAGTTCGGGCTGGTGGTGGTTGGTGAGCAGGCCGATGTAGTGCAGCTTGGCCTGCTGCCAGCTGTCCTGCGACAGTTCAGCGACCTTGAATTCGGTGCGCAGGCGTTCCACGGCTTCGTTCACGCGCAGGTCGTAGAAGTCGATGCGGGCGCGCTGCGCGGTCTGCTGGCCGGCCCAGTCGGCCGCTTCGAAGCGCTGCTTGGCGGCAGCGCTGGTGGCGCGGAACAGGCGGTAGTGTCGGTCGAAGCCGTCGCGCAGCGCCAGGGCGATGTCGACGGCGCGGCTGTCGGTCAGGCGGTGCGGGTACATCGGTGAGCTTTCAGGAAGACGATACGGGCGGTGCGGCGGGTAGCACGTGCGCGGCAGCGCTCAGGCCGGCGCGGGCGCATGGCGCGCGTGCAGAGCCACCAGCGCGCGGGCGTAGGCGGGCTCGACGTCGGCCGTGCGCTGGGCGTTGATCTGCAGGTCGTCCAGCAAGCCGTTGTGCAAGCCGTAGACCCAGCCGTGCACGACGACGGCGTGGCCGCGGGCCCAGGCGTCCTGCACCACGGTCGTGCCGCAGACGTTCAAGGCCTGTTCCAGCACGTTCAGTTCGCACAGCGCGCGCAGGCGGGCGTCGTCGTCGGGCAGGCCGTCGATGAAGGCGCGGTGCTTGCCGCGCACGTCCTGCACGTGGCGCAACCAGTTGTCGGCAATGCCCACGCGCTGCCCCTGCAGCGCGGCCGTGACGCCACCACAGCCATAGTGCCCCACCACCATGATGTGGCGCACCTGCAGCTGGTCCACGGCGTACTGCATCACCGACAGCGCATTCAGGTCGCTGTGCACCAACACATTCGCGAGGTTGCGATGCACGAACACGTCGCCGGGCAGCAGGCCCAGGATCTCGTTCGCCGGCACGCGGCTGTCGGCGCAGCCGATCCACAGATACTGCGGCGTCTGCTGGCTGAGCAGACGGCTGAAGAAGCCGGGGTCCTGCGCCTGGCTGGCCGCGGCCCAACGACGGTTGCTTTCGAACAGTTCGGTCAGTGCCTGGCTCATGCGGGGCAGTTTAAGGCGCTGGCCGCTGCCATTCGACCACCACAGCGCGGCGCTGAAGTCGACCCTGGTTCGAGGTGTCGAGCACCCCCCATGTCAGGGGTTTACGTCGAGAGCATGTGACATTGACACTCAAATTGCGTAGGAAATCTGGCCTTTGGGCTGGTTCCTTCACCCCTGATCACATCCCAAGAGGAACACCCATGTTGAACCGCAAATTTGCTCTGCAAGCCCTGGCCGCCGCAGCCCTGGTCGTTTCGGTCGGCGCTTCACAGGCCGCCATGACGGTCGTCACGACCTCGGCCGCCTTCTCCGCCCTGACCGTGTTGCCGGGTGTTGACACCTACACTGGCTTCAACATCAGTGGTTCTTCGCCTTCGCCGGTCACCCGCACCGCTGGCGTTTACACCTACACCGCTGCCGCCAGCACCAGCAGTTTCTACGGCGCGGGCACGACCGCCAACCCCTGGCTGTCGACCAACCTGGCCACCGACAGCGTCCTGTTCAACGGCTTCTCGGGTGGCACCACGACGGTCCGCGGCATCGCCGGCAACTTCTTCGGTTCGGACATCAACGGCGCTTTCCTCGCTGGCAGCGTCACGCTGACCGCGGTCGACTCGACGGGCGCTTCGCTAACCCAGACCATCACCAACGCCACCACCTCCAGCTTCCTGGGCTTCGTGTCGACCAACGGCAGCATCGTGTCGCTGACCGTCAGCGCCGTGCAGGGCGCTTCGCCGCTGTGGCCCACCATCGACAACCTGACCCTGGCCGTGCCGGAACCCGGCACCTACGCCCTGATGCTGGCTGGCTTGGCCGCCGTTGGCGCCATGGCCCGCCGCCGCAAGGCCTGAACAGGCACCTGATGCAGGCCGTCACCTGGCGGCCACTGTTCTAAAGCCCCGGTCGTCCTGCTGGACAGCCGGGGCTTTTGACTTCCGGGCGATGCCTGCCTGGGCCATGCCCAGGCCTGATCCGATGGTCACATCGTCTCGGCAAACAGCTCGCGCCCGATCAGCATGCGGCGGATTTCGCTGGTGCCCGCGCCGATCTCGTACAGCTTGGCATCGCGCCACAGCCGGCCCAGCGGGTAGTCGTTGATGTAGCCGTTGCCGCCGAAGATCTGGATGCCTTCGCCGGCCATCCAGGTAGCCTTTTCGGCGCACCACAGGATGACGCTGGCGCAGTCCTTGCGCACCTGGCGCACGTGTTCCCTGCCCAGCGCATCAAGGTTCTTGCCCACGGTGTAGCAAAAGCTGCGGCCGGCCTGCAGCACGGTGTACATGTCGGCCACCTTGCCCTGGATGAGCTGGAATTCGCCGATCGACTGCCCGAACTGCTTGCGGTCGTGGATGTAGGGCACGACGTTGTCCATCACCGCCTGCATGATGCCGATGGGCCCGGCGGCCAGCACCGCGCGTTCGTAGTCCAGGCCGCTCATCAGCACCTTGGCGCCTCCGTTCAGCTGGCCCAGGATGTTCTCGGCCGGCACCTCGACGTCCTGGAACACCATCTCGCCGGTGTGACTGCCGCGCATGCCCAGCTTGTTCAGCTTCTGCGCGGTGGAAAAGCCTTTCATGCCTTTTTCGACGATGAAGGCCGTCACACCGCGGGCACCGAGTTCAGGTTCGGTCTTGGCGTACACAACCATCGTGTCGGCATCGGGCCCGTTGGTGATCCACATCTTGGTGCCGTTCAGCAGGTAGACCCCGCCCTTGTCGACGGCCTTCAGCTTCATGCTGATGACGTCGCTGCCGGCGCCGGGCTCGCTCATCGCCAGCGCACCCACGTGGTCGCCGCTGATGAGCCGGGGCAGGTACTTCTTCTTCTGCGCCGCCGTGCCGTTGCGGTTGATCTGGTTCACGCACAGGTTGCTGTGCGCGCCATAACTCAGGCCGATGCTGGCGCTGGCGCGGCTGATCTCTTCCATCGCCACCATGTGGGCCAGGTAGCCCATGCCGGCGCCGCCGTCTTCTTCGGGCACGGTGATGCCCAGCACGCCCAGTTCGCCCATCTGGCGCCACAGGTGCATGGGGAACTGATCGCTGGCGTCGACGTCGGCCGCGCGCGGGGCGATCTCGGCCTGGGCGAATTCGCGTACCGCGTCGCGCAGTGCGTCGATGTCATCGCCGAGCATGAAGTTCAGGCCGGGTAGTGCGCTCATGGGCGGTGTCTCCTGTGCGAATGTGCGCGGAATGCTAGCTGGTTAGACTGCAGCGCAGATGGCCAACCCGCAAGAAAGCGCCCTGCGCTACCCCCACGCCGACACCCTGCCCGCCACGGGCAGCAGCATCGAAGTCGCCCCGGGCATACGCTGGCTGCGCATGCCCCTGCCCTTCGCGCTGGACCACATCAACCTGTGGCTGCTGCGCGACCGGCAGGACGGCATCGAAGGCTGGACAGTGGTGGATTGCGGCATCAGCAACGACGACACGCGTGCCGCCTGGGAACAGATCTTCGCCCAGGACCTGCAGGGCCTGCCGGTGTTGCGCGTGCTGGTGACGCACATGCACCCCGACCACATCGGCCTGGCGCACTGGCTGTGCGAACGCTGGCGCACCCCTGACCGTGAATGCCGGCTGTGGATCAGCGCCACCGACTGGAACGCCGCGCGCATGGCCAGCCAGACCACCACCGGCTTCGGCGGCGACGCAGCCGCGCAGTTCTTCGCCCTGCATGGTTTGAGCGACCCGGACGCGCTGGCCAAGGTGCGGGCACGGTCGAACTACTACAGCAGCATGGTGCCCCAGGTGCCCGGCCGCTACCGGCGGCTGCTGGACGGCATGGTGCTGGACATCGGCGGCCAGGCCTGGCGTGGCATCGCCGGCTACGGCCACGCGCCAGAACACATCGCCCTGCACTGCCCCGGCCTGGGCGTGCTGATATCGGGCGACATGGTGCTGCCGCGCATTTCCACCAACGTCAGCGTGATCGACATCGAACCCGAAGCCGACCCGCTGCCGTTGTACCTGCAATCCATCGCACAGATGCGTGCGCTGCCCGCAGACAGCCTGGTGCTGCCGTCGCACGGCAAGCCTTTCAGGGGGCTGCATGAACGCATCGCGCAGCTGACGGCACACCACGATGAGCGCTTCAACGATGTGCTGGCCGCCTGCGCCGAACGCCCGCACAGCGCCGCTGACTTGCTGCCGGTGCTGTTCAAGCGCCCGCTAGACCTGCACCAGACCACGTTTGCCATGGGCGAAGCCATCGCCCACCTGCATGCGCTGGCCTCGGCCGGCCGGCTGCAAGCGCTGCCGGTGACGGCGGGCGTGCGGCGCTTTGCCCTGGCCGGCTGACGCCCGGCTGCGCGGGCGAAAGGGTCGGCTCCAAGCAAAACGGCGGCCCCCCAAGACAGGCTTGGAGGGCCGCCGCACTGCAATCGGCCGGCTTGGAAGAGTTTTGATGACGCGGGTGCCAACCGATGATGCGGGACCTCCAGGTTTCCGCACAGACAGATGCTCACATGACGACAGCTGACTGGCGGCAGTGTGCCGGGCTCACCCGCTGGAAACATCCACCGCATGGCGGAAGAGACTGCTGCCAGCGGCCCCCGTTAGGGGGGTTTAGCCCTGCCAGCGGGCTCTGGCGCTACTTATGCCTCAGTCGAAGACCGGCAGCACCTCGGCACGCAGCGCGCCGCGCGCGGCCTCGAATGCCGGCAGCGCGCTGCGCACCACGTCCCAGAACGCCGGGCTGTGGTTCATCTCGCGCAAGTGGGCCAGCTCATGGGTCACCACATAGTCGATCACGGGCAGGCCGAAGTGCACCAGGCGCCAGTTCAGCCGGATGGAACCATCTGCGCTGGCGCTGCCCCAGCGCGTGGCCGCGGAACTGAGCGCCAGACGCTTCATGGTCACGCCCAGCCGCGGCGCGAACAGGGCGCAACGCTCTTCAAACACGCGTCGCGCCTGGCGCTGCAGCCAGCTCTGCACGGTGTCGCGGATCTGCACCGGGGCCGCACCCTGCGGCAGGCCCAGCCGCAGGGTGAGCTGGCAGATGCCTGGCCGGCCAGGCAAGCCCGACAAAGGCTGATCGGCCCCCTGCAGCTGCGCGCCCGTGATGCGCGGGTCCAGCACCAGGGTCAGGGTCTGGCCCAGGAAAGGCAGGGTCGTGCCGTCGCGCCAGTCCACCCGCGCCGCCGCCACGCGCTGGCCGCGTTCGCGCTGTTCCTGCAGCTTGCGCAGGATCCACGGCGCCTTTTCGCGCAGCGCGGCTTCGACGTCGGCCAGCCCCAGCCAGCGCGGCGCGCTCACGGTCAGGCCGTCCATGTCGATGGAAAAACCGATGCTGCGGCGCCGGGCGCGGCGCAACGCATAGGCCACGCGGTGGCCTGCCCCCAGCACGATGAAGCGCTGAGCCTGCGGATGCTGGTAGGCCAGCGGGCCGACCGGGGGGACCGCAAGGGCAGCAGGCAACACGGGTGCGCCCTGCAAGCTTGGCGCCAGGCTCGCTTCAACGTTGGCGTCGGCTTCAGCAGCATCGAACAGTGACAGCTGCGCCTGGGCCGCTGCGGGCTGGCTGGCGCCAAGGCCACGCAGTCGGGCAGTCGGCATCGGTGCGGGTCGCGGTATCCGTCGCAACATCCGGCGCATTGTAGGAAGGCGCCGCGCGACGGTTCAGGCGCTGGCCGGGCGGCCCGTGGCCGTGCTGGCGTAAGCCTGGGGGTCGAGCCTGCGCATCTCGGCTTCGATCCAGGCTTCGACCTCGCGCATCAGTTCGTCGGGTTCGCGGCCGGCGCTGGCGATGGGGTGGCCGATCGACACGTCCACCACCCCCGGGCGCAGCAGGAAGCTCTTGCGCGGCCAGCACTTGGCCGAACTGGTGGCGATGGGCACGATGGGCACGCCGGTGGCGATGGCCAGGCGTGAAGCGCCGCTCTTGTAGCTGCCCTGCCCGCCGCGCGGCGCCCGCGTGCCTTCCGGGAACATGATCACCCAGATGCCTTCGGCCGCCAGCCGCTTGCCCTGGGCGGCCACCTTGTTCCAGGCTTCGGTGCGCTTGCTGCGGTCGATGTGGATCATGTCCAGCCGGCCCATGGCCCAGCCGAAGAAGGGCACGTACAGCAGTTCGCGCTTGAAGACATAGGCCAGCGGGTGCGGCATCAGCGTGGGGTAGGCGAAGGTCTCCCAGGTGCTCTGGTGCTTGGACGCCAGCACCACGGCCGAACGGCGGTCGCCCTTGGTCGGCAGCCGGTCCAGCCCGTGCACGCGGTAGTTCACGCCGCAGATCACGCGCGCGCCCCAGATCGCCATGCGCAGCCAGCGCATCGTGGGCCAATAGAGCTTTTCACCGCGCCAGAAGATCGACAGCAGCAGCATCAGCGTGCCCCAGGGGATGACGGTGGCTGCCATCCACAGCACGAAGACGAAGGACCGCAGGGCCCAAAGCAGGCGCATCAGCCCAGGCCCCCAGCGCCTGAGTCGGGCACTTCGCCGCCGCGGCGCTGCAGGAACTCGACGAACTCGGTCAGGCTGGCGTGCACCGTGGTGCCGGGCGCCGCCGCCAGCACGGCCTGCAGCGCGTCGCCCTGCAGCTGCGCGGCGCGGCCGCTCAGCACCAGGTGGGGTTCACAGCCGGCGGCCAGCGCGGCCTGCAGGTCGCGCAGGGTGTCGCCCACCATGGGCACGCCGCCCAGGTCCACGCCGTAACGGCGGCCGATGTCCAGCAGCAGGCCCGGCTGGGGCTTGCGGCAGCTGCAGCCTTCTTCGGGCGTGTGCGGGCAGAAGAACACGGCGTCCAGGCGCCCGCCCTCGGCTTGCAGCAGGCTGTTCATGCGCGCATGCACGGCGTTGACGGCGCTCATGTCGATCATGCCGCGGCCAATACCGCTCTGGTTGGTGGCCACCACCACATGCCAGCCGGCGTGGTTCAGCCGCGAAACGGCTTCCAGCGCGCCGGGGATCGGCACCCATTCGGCCGGTGCGGTGACATGCCCTTCGCGGAACTGGTTGAGCACGCCGTCGCGGCCCAGGATGACGAGCTTGGTGTGCTGCATCTGTTCAACCCGGCCGTGCGCAGGCTGGCTTCATGAGGCCAGCCGCGACAGGTCAGCGACGCGGTTCATCGCCGCGTGCAGGCGCGCCAGCAAGGCCAGTCGGTTGCGGCGCAGGTCCGGGTCTTCGGCGTTCACCATCACGCCTTCGAAGAAGGCATCGACCGGGCCCTTCAGCGCCGCCAGGGCTTGCAGCGAAGCGGTGTAGTCGCCGCGCTCGAAGGCCGCGTCGGCCACCGGCGCCACGCTGGCCAGGGCTTGGGCCAAGGCCGATTCGGCGGGTTCGACCAGGCGTGCGGTGTCCACCGCGCCCGGCGCGCCGTCGTCGGCCTTCTTCAGGATATTGCCCACGCGCTTGTTGGCAGCTGCCAGCGCGGCCGATTCGGGCAGGGCCGCGAAGGCCCGCACCGCCGCCAGACGGCGCGGGATGTCGCCCCAGCGCGGCGGGCGCAGGGCGACAACGGCGTCCACTTCCTGGGCGCTGCTGCCCTGTTCGCGCAGGCTGCCCACCAGGCGGTCGAACAGGAAGCTGGACAGTTCGGCGGCCACGCCTGGCGCCGCCGCAGGGAACTGGCCCAGCGCCAACTTCACCAGGTCGGGCACGGCCAACGGCAGGTCGCGTTCGATCAGCATGCGGATCACGCCCAGCGCGTGGCGGCGCAGCGCAAACGGGTCTTTGTCGCCAGTGGGCAGCTGACCGATGCTGAACAGGCCAGCCAGGGTTTCCAGCTTGTCAGCCAGGGCCAGGGCCAGGCCGGCATGGCCAGCGGTGTCGCGCGGCAGCGCGTCGCCGGCAAAGCGCGGGCGGTAGTGGTCTTCGATGGCCAGGGCCACGGCTTCGGGCTCGGCATCGTGGCGGGCGTAGTAGCCGCCCATCACGCCTTGCAGTTCAGGGAATTCGCCCACCATATCGGTCAGCAGGTCGGCCTTGGCCAGCAGGGCGGCGCGGTCGGCCAGCGCGGCCCCTTCGCCGCCGCCCAGCTGCTGCCCGATGCTGCGCGCCAGGGCCCGCACGCGTTCCATGCGGTCGCCCTGGCTGCCCAGCTTGCCGTGGTAGACCACGCGCGCCAGCTGGGGCACGCGGCTTTCCAGCGTGCGCTTCTTGTCCTGGTCGAAGAAGAACTTCGCGTCGGCCAGGCGCGGGCGCACCACGCGTTCGTTGCCTTCGATCACGCGGCTGGCGTCGGCCGGGCGGATATTGCTGACGATCAGGAACTTGTTGGTCAGCCGGCCAGTCGCGTCCAGCAGCGGGAAATACTTCTGGTTGGCCTTCATCGTCAGGATCAGGCACTCCTGCGGTACGGCCAGGAAGGCTTCTTCGAAGTGGCACAGCAGCACGTTCGGGCGTTCCACCAGGGCCGTGACTTCGTCCAGCAGGGCATCGTCGTCGATCGCGACCAGGCCTTCACGCTGGGCCGCAGCAGCCAGCTGGCGCTGCAGTTCGGCTCGGCGCTCGTCGAAGCGCGGGATGACGGCGCCTTCGTCGCGCAGCTGCGCGGCGTAGCTGTCGGCATCGACGATCTCGATGCTGGGCGTTGCCGCCTCGAAGCGGTGGCCGCGCGTGCTGCGGCCGGACTGCAGGCCCAGGGCCTGCACGGGCACGACCTCAGCGCCATGCAAAGCCACCAGGCCGTGGGCAGGGCGCACGAAGTGCACCGTCGTCCAGCCCGGTTCGAAGCCGGGATCGTCAGACTGGGCGCCGGCCTCCAGCTGGTACTGCATCAGCTTGGGAATGGGCAGCTTGGCCAGGGTGTCGGCCAGCGCCTTCTGCAGGCCTTCGGCCAGCGTGGCGCCGGGCACGGTGCTGTCCAGGAACAGCGCTTCGGCCTTGCCGTCGGGCGCACGCTTCAGGCCCGGCACAGCGCTGGCGTCGGCGCCCAGGGCGGCCAGCTTCTTCAGCAGCGCGGGGGTGGGCGCGCCGCTGGCGTCCAGGCCCACGGCCACGGGCATCAGCTTGCTCTGCACGGCCTTGTCGGCAGCGCGCGCAGCCACGCCCGTCAGGTGCAGGCCCAGGCGGCGCGGCGATGCATAGGCGGTCACGGCGGCTTCGTCAGCCGCCAGGCCCTGGGCCTTCAGGCTAGCGGCCAAGCCGTGGGCAAAGGCTTCGCCCAGCTTCTTCAGCGCCTTGGGCGGCAGTTCTTCGACGAAGAGTTCGACCAGCAGGTTCTGCGCAGCCATGCTCATGCCGCCTTCTTGGCCAGCTGCGCCACCACCTGGTCGGCCCAGGCCCGGGGCGCCATCGGGAAGCCCAGGCGGGCGCGGCTTTCCACATAGCTGGCGGCGACGCTGCGTGCCAGGTTGCGGATGCGGCCGATGTAGGCGGCGCGTTCTGTCACGCTGATGGCGCCGCGTGCGTCCAGCAGGTTGAAACTGTGGCCGGCCTTCAGCAGCTGTTCGTAGGCCGGCAGGGCCAGCTGCTGTGCCATCAGCAGCTGGCTCTGGCGTTCATGCGCGGCGAAGGCCTGCAGCAGGAAGTCGACGTCGCTGTGCTCGAAGTTGTAGGTGCTCTGCTCGACTTCGTTCTGGTGGTAGACGTCGCCGTAGCTCAGCTTGCAGCCGTCGGCGCCCACCGTCCAGGTGAGGTCGTAGACGTTGTCCACGCCCTGCAGGTACATCGCCAGGCGTTCCAGCCCGTAGGTGATTTCGCCCGTGATCGGCCGGCAGTCAATGCCGCCCACCTGCTGGAAGTAGGTGAACTGCGTCACTTCCATGCCGTTCAGCCAGACTTCCCAGCCCAGGCCCCAGCAGCCCAGCGTGGGGTTCTCCCAGTCGTCTTCGACGAAGCGCACGTCGTTGGCCTTCAGGTCGAAGCCCAGCGCTTCCAGGCTGCCGAGGTAGAGCTCCAGGATGTTGGCCGGCGCGGGCTTCAGCACCACCTGGTACTGGTAGTAGTGCTGCAGGCGGTTGGGGTTGTTGCCATAGCGGCCGTCCTTGGGGCGCCGGCTGGGCTGCACGTAGGCCGCCTTCCAGGGTTCAGGGCCCAGGGCGCGCAGGAAGGTCGCGGTGTGGCTGGTGCCGGCACCCACTTCCATGTCGTAGGGCTGCAGCAGGGCACAGCCCTGCGCGTCCCAGTAGGACTGCAACTTCAGGATGATCTGCTGGAAGGTGAGCATGGGCTGGGGCCAGGGCCGCGGAAAACCCTTGATGTTAAGGCGCCAGGCCCGACGGCAGCTCGGTGTCTCGGGCCTCGCCCCTGCGCCGCACGCGGCCCGACAGGCCCAGCACCAGCAGCACGGCCAGCAGCACCAGCGGCCACAGGCCGAAGCGGGCCGCCCACAGGGCGAACACGGTGTTGCCGGTGCGGCCTTCCACCATCGTGGCCAGCACGCCCTGGCTGGCCGGCGGCAGCTCGGCCAGCACGCGGCCACGGTGGTTGATGGCCACCGTGGCGCCAGTGTTGGTGGCGCGGATCACCGGGCGCTGCAATTCCAGCGCCCGCATACGCGAAATGTTGCGGTGCTGGGCCACGGCGACCGTATCGCCGAACCAGGCGATGTTGCTGACATTGGCCAGCACCGTGGGCGCTGTGGCAGCGGGGCGAAAGCGCAGCGCCAGTTCTTCGCCGAACAGGTCTTCGTAGCAGATGTGCGGGGCGATGCGCTGCGTGCCGACGGTAAAGGACGGCGCGGCCACCACGCCGCGCCGGAAGTCGCCCAGCGGGATGTTCATCATCTCGGTGAACCAGCGAAAGCCGGTGGGGATGAATTCGCCGAAGGGCACCAGGTGGTGCTTGTCGTAGCGGTAGTCGCTGCCGGCCGGGGACAGGCCGACGACGGAATTGGTGTATCCCATGTCGAAGTCGCCCAGGGGCACGCCCACCAGGGCAGCGCGCCCGGGCTGCGCGTAGTGGGCCACCAGGGTGTCCCAATACTCCGGGGCCATCTCGGCCAGCTGCGCCGGCAGCAGGGGCACGGCGGTTTCCGGCGTCACCACCAGGTCGGCGTCAACCCGCTGCAATTCGGTGGCCACCCAGGCCAGGATGGCGGGCAGCCGTTCGGCGTTGAACTTCTCGTCCTGCTGCACGTTGGGCTGCAGCAAGGCCACGCGCAGCTGCCCGGTGCCGGCGGTGAAGTTCCAGGGGCCAGCCAGCCCGGGCATCGTGAGCACCACCACCAGACCCGCCACCAGGGTGGGCCGCTCGCCCAGGCGCACGCGTGGCAGCGCCGCCAGCAGTGCCGCGGCCCAGGCCACGGCCGCGCCCAGGCCGTAAACGCCCACCCAGGGCGCCAGCACGGCCAGCGGCGCGTCCACCTGCGAATAGCCCAGCGCCACCCAGGGAAAGCCGGTGAACAGGACGCCGCGCGCCCATTCCGCCAGCAGGAAGAGCGACGCGAACAGCAGCGCGTCGCCCCACAGCGTGCCGCGGCGCAGCGCGGCGTACAAGCCCGCGGCCAGCCCCAGGTACAGCGACAGCGCCGCCGCCAGCGCCAGCACCGCCAACACGGCCAGCGGTGCCGGCAGGCCGCCGAAGCGGTGCATGCTGATGAACAGCCACCACACCCCGGCCAGCAGCCAGCCGGTGCCGTAGCACCAGCCCCACAGCGCCGCACGGCGCGGTGTGGCGCCGTCCAGCCGCCACACCAGCACGGCCAGGGTCAGCACGGGCAGCCACCACGCCCCGGTGTGCGTGTAGGCCAGGGTTTGCAGGGCGCCCAGGCCGGCCAGGGCCAGGGCTTCAGCCAGCCGCAGGCCGGTGGGGACGGGGGCGTTCAATCCACGTCGCCGCCGTCGGCGGTGATGTCTCCGCCAGGCCCGCCGACATCGCGGCTGACGCGAAACCAGCGCACGGCGCCGCCGCGCGTCAGCATCACGGCAAATCGCAGGCCGCCCACCGCGACCGTCTCGCCACGGCGCGGCACGCGGCCCAGTTCATGCGCCACGATGCCGCCGATGGTGTCGAAGTCCTGCGCCGGCAGGCTGGTGTCGAAGGCGTGGTTGACGGCCTCGATGGCCACGTCGCCCGCCACGCGGTGGGTGCCGTCGGCCAGGGTGTAAATGCCGCTTTCCTGGCTGCGTTCGTCGAACTCGTCTTCGATCTCGCCGACGATTTCTTCCAGCACGTCTTCGATGGTGATGAGCCCGGCGGTGTTGCCGAACTCGTCGATCACGATCGCCAGGTGGTTGCGGTTGCTGCGGAAGTCGCGCAGCAGCTCATTCAGGCGCTTGCTTTCGGGCACGAAGACGGCCGGCCGCAGCAGGGTGCGCAGGTTCAGTTCCGGGGCGCGCTGCAGCTTCAGCAGGTCCTTGGCCATCAGGATGCCGATGATGTTGTCGCGTTCGCCTTCATAGACCGGGAAGCGAGAATGCGCGGTGTCGATCACCAGGGCCAGCAGTTCGTCGTAGTCGGCGCCGATGTCCAGCAGGTCCATGCGTGGCGCGGCCACCATCACGTCGCCGGCCGTCATGTCGGCCATGCGCAGCACGCCTTCCAGCATCAGGCGGCTTTCGGGTTCGATCAGTTCGCGCTGTTCGGCATCGGCCAAGGTCTTGATGAGCTCGGCCTTGCTGTCCACGCCTGGCGAGACAAATTCCACCAGACGTTCAAACAGCGTGCGGCGGTCGGGCGTTTCGGGGCGGTCGGGCCGGTCCGGGCGGTCGGCGCGTTCGCTGCGGCCCACGCGGGACACGGAAGACGGGCTGCGGGTGGGCCGGTGAGAAACAGAAGGGGCGGGAGGAGGGGGTTCTGACACGGGGGGTGTCGGCAGTCTCGGTCGTGCAGAGAATAACCGACCGACAACCCCAGGCCCCACCGCCAGCGCAGCGCGGCAGGCACAATCGGCGCCCCCATGAAGCACCCTTCCCCCACTCCTTCGCCCCGCCCGACCCCCGCCCTGCGCGCCCTGGCCTGGCCTGTTTTGGCCATGGCCGCTGTCATCGTGCTGTCGAACGTGCTGGTGCAGCACGAAATCAACGCCTGGCTGACCTGGGGCGCTTTCAGCTACCCGCTGGTGTTCCTGGTCAGCGACCTGACCAACCGCGCATTGGGCCCCCAGGTGGCGCGGCGCGTGGCCTGGATCGGATTTGCGGTGGCGGTGGGCGTTTCGCTGGGGCTGGCGCCCTGGCGCATCGCGCTGGCTTCGGGCGCAGCATTTCTGTTTTCGCAGCTGATGGACGTGGCCGTCTTCAACCGCTGGCGCCAGGCCAGCTGGTGGAAGGCGCCGCTGGTGGGCAGCCTGGTGGCCAGCGTGGTGGACACTGGCGTGTTCTTCTTCCTGGCGTTTGCCGGCAGCGACATGAACTGGCTGATGCTGGCCGCCGGCGACCTGGCCGTGAAGGCGGCGATGGCCGTGCTGCTGCTGGCCCCGTACCGGGCGCTGCTGCCGCGCTTGCAAACCTGGGCTGCGCCCTCATATCCGGCGGTCTCGTGACTGCAAACACCAACGAAGGCGCCTCACCATGTCGCAAGGTCTGATTCCCGCCACCATCCTCACCGGCTTCCTGGGCTCGGGCAAGACCACCCTGCTCAAGCGCGTGCTGACCGAAGCCCACGGACAGAAGATTGCCGTGATCGAGAACGAGTTCGGCGAAGAGAACATCGACAACGACATCCTGGTGGCCGACACCGAGGAACAGGTCATCCAGATGAGCAACGGCTGTGTCTGCTGCACCATCCGCGAGGACTTGCGCAGCACCCTGGCCGACCTGGCTGAAAAGAAACGCAAGGGCGAACTCAGCTTTGACCGTGTCGTGATCGAAACCACCGGCCTGGCCGACCCTGGCCCGGTGGCGCAGACCTTCTTCATGGACGACGAGATCGCCGAAAGCTACCTGCTGGACAGCATCCTGACCCTGGTCGATGCCAAGCACGCCGAAGCCCAGCTGGACACGCGCCAGGAAGCGCGCCGGCAGATCGGGTTTGCCGACCAGATCTTCATCAGCAAGACCGACCTGGTCGACAGCGCCGCGCTCGACGCCCTGCAGCACCGCATCAAGCACATGAACCCGCGCGCACCGCAGCAGGCGGTGCATTTCGGCGAAGTGCCGATCGCCAAGGTCTTTGACTTGAAGGGCTTCAACCTCAATGCCAAGCTCGACATCGACCCGGACTTCCTGAAGGCCGACGAGCACGACCATCACGGCCACGACCATGGCCATGAAGGCCACGACCACGGCCCCGGTGAAGCCTGCGATCACCCCCACCACCACGCGCACGACGACGATGTGAAGTCCTTCGTCTTCCGCAGCGCACGCGCCTTCAACCCCGCCAAGCTGGAAGACTTCCTGGGCGCCATCGTGCAGGTCTATGGCCCCAAGATGCTGCGCTACAAGGGTGTGCTGCACATGAAGGGCAGTGACCGCAAGGTCATCTTCCAGGGCGTGCACCAGCTCATGGGCAGTGACCTGGGCCCGAAGTGGGCCCCGGGCGAAGCCAAGGGCAGCAAGATGGTGTTCATCGGCATCGACCTGCCGCGCGAAGTGCTGCTGCAGGGCCTGGAGCAATGTCTGGTCTGAAAGCTGCTAACTGCTGCAGTCTGGCCAGCCCGCGGGCGGCCAGCCGGTGGCTACAATCCGCGCGCCTTGAAGGTCTGCAGCCCAGCTGCTGCAGTCCCGGTTGGGGCCCTTCCGCCCACCGGCGGCCATTTGTGCCCCTTTGAGATACCCAGGCGAGGAGAAGCCCTTGACGAAGACCGCTGCAAAAGCCAGCCCCGCAGCCAAGACCCCGGCGAAGACACCGGTCAAGGCGGCAGCCGCTCCTGCCACCGCGCCGGCCACCGCTGTGGCCGCCACCGCCGCAGCTCCTGCTGCGGCCAAACCGGCCAGCAGCAAGTCCAGCAAGGCGTCCGCCAAGGCGCGGGCCCTGCCGGAAACCCCCGCCCAGGTGCCGTCCACCGCCTTGTCCGGTGGCAGTAACCGTTTCACTGACCGCTTCGCGCCTTCCCCGCCGTCGAAGCTGCCTGACCCGATCGAAGTGCAGAAGAACGCCTACAAAGCAGACCCCAAACTCGTCAACGCCTGGAAGACCAAGGCCGGCAAGGACCTGACCGAAGCCGAGCTGCTGGCCATGCCCGACAGCGAGTACATGAACGACAAGCAGCTGGAATTCTTCCGCGCCCGGCTGCAGCAGCAGAAGGACGACCTGCTGTCCAACGCCGGCGAAACCACCGAGCACCTGCGCGAAGACACGAGCATCGTGCCCGACCCGGCCGACCGCGCCACGATCGAGGAAGAACACGCGCTGGAACTGCGCACCCGCGACCGTGAACGCAAGCTGCTGAAGAAGGTGGCGCAGTCGCTGACGCGCATCGACAGTGGCGAATACGGCTTCTGCGACGAGACTGGCGAACCCATCGGCATCGCCCGGCTACTGGCCCGGCCCACCGCCACGCTGTCGCTGGAAGCGCAGCAACGGCGTGAGCTGAAGCAGAAGATGTTCGGCGACTAGGGCGCAAGGCACCGGACGCTGCCGCGATGGCCGACAACGAAAGCTTCTTCCGCAAGGTGGTGCGGTTCGTGGCCAACCCGGCCACCGACTGGACCGAGCTCAACACCAAGCAGGAAGACTCGCGCGAACTCGAGCTGGAGAAATCCGAGCTCAAGGCCATGATCGAGCGCAAGCGCCGGAACGACTTCGTGCGCAAGCGCGAATTCGACATGCTGCGCCGGGTGCGCCGCGAAGGCCTGTCGCCAGAACAGCTGGCAGCTCTGGGGGGCTCTTCGCGGCTGGACGATTCCGAAGCCCGCCTGCCCGACCCCAAGGCCGGCCGCCCCGACCAGGGCGTGAAGGCCAAGATCGACGAAATCGAACAGCAGATGGTGGGCGAAGGCGGCTTCCGCAACACCAGCCGCCGTGGCCAGCTGGGCAATTCCGTAGCCGGTGCGCTGGCCCGGTTGGCCGGAGCACAACCGCGCCCGGCCGCACGCGACAGCGGGCCCGGTGCCTTGCGCGGCCCCGATTCGCGCACCGACGCGTCCAGGCCCGGCCCCGACTTCGCCCTGCCCGACAGCCCCGAGCTGCAACGAGGCGGCCCGATGGACGACCACAGCGACGTGCTGCCATCCGTGCCATCACTGCCACCGCTGGCAGCCCGCACTGCCGCCGCGGCGCACGACAGCGGTTTCAACGCCCCCCGCGCCGCCGCGCCGGCACCGCTGCAGATGGGCACCGGGCTGCCACCTTTGGCGCCGCTGCCACCGTTAGAGCCCCTGCCCCCGCTACCGGCAGCTGCCGCCACGCCGCCGGGGCCGCGCAGCACCGAAGACCCGGCGCTGGCGCTGGAAGTCAGCGAAGTCGTGCACGACCCCGAGCTCGACGAAGCCGTGATCGCGTTTGCCAATGCCGACTTCACGCAGTGCGAAAACGCGCTGCAGCAGCTCACCAGCGCCAGCGGCCAGCGTGCCCAGCATGCCGAGACCTGGCTGGTGCTGTTCGACCTGTACCGCGCCACCGGCCAGCAGCAGCGCTTCGAAAGCCTGGCCATGGACTACGCGCACCAGTTCGGCTGGTCGGCGCCGCAGTGGTATTCGCTGCCCAAGCTGGTGGCCGACGCAGTGGCTGAAGAGCCCGTGGTCGCCACCCACAGCAGCACGATGGGGTCGGGCGATGTCGGCTGGGTCTGCCCGCCGCAGCTGGACACCGACGCCGTGGCGCGCCTGCGTTCGCAGACCCTGCAGATGCCGCTGCCCTGGGTGTTCGACTGGTCGCAGCTGCAGCGCATCGACCCCGAAGCCGCCACCCAGCTGTCGATGCTGCTGCGCCTGTGGGCCGGCCAGACCCTGGAAATGCGCTGGGTGGCCGGCGACCGCCTGTTCCAGGTGCTGCAGGAAGCCGCACCGACCGGCGTGCGCGACGCCGACCCCGCCTTCTGGCTGACGCGACTGGACGCCCTGCGCCTGGCCAACCGCGCCGACCAGTTCGACGAAGCCGCGATCGACTACTGCGTCACCTACGAAGTCTCGCCGCCCTCCTGGGAACCCGCGCGCTGCAAGGTGCGGGTGGCCGGCGCACACCCGAACACGCGCAACCCGCAGATGTCGCGCGTCAGCGAGGTGTCCACCAGCTTCCTGGAATCGGGCCTGCACGACGACACGGGCGCTTCCAGCCCAGTCGCAATGGCGCATGTGGAACTGTCGGGCCAGCTGGTGGGCGACATCGGCGCCACCCTGCGCAAGCTGGACGACGGCCTGAATGCCGCGCCGATCGTCAGCGTCAGCTGCGCGCGGCTGATCCGCGTGGACTTCATCGCCGCCGGCGACCTGCTGAACTGGGTGCTGACCAAGCGCAACGACAACCGCGCCGTGCATTTCGTCGACGCGCACCGCCTGCTGGCGCTGTTCTTTGGTGCCATGGGCATCAACGAACACGCCAAGGTGCAAGTTCGCAAGGTTTAGGCACGCTCGCCTTGAACCCCGGCGCTTTGGCGCCAACTGACAAGAACTTATGGAAACCTATCACGGGACGACCATCGTGAGCGTCCGCCGCGGCCCCATCGTTGCCCTGGGCGGCGACGGTCAGGTGACGCTGGGCACGATCGTCGTCAAGGCCAGCGCGCGCAAGGTGCGCAAGCTTTACCGCGACCAGGTGCTGGCCGGCTTTGCCGGCGCCACGGCCGATGCCTTCACGCTGTTCGAACGCTTCGAAGCGAAGCTGGAAAAGCACCAGGGCCACTTGGTGCGCGCGGCCATCGAACTGACGCGCGACTGGCGCACCGACCGCGTGCTGCGCCGCCTGGAAGCCATGCTGGCCGTAGCCGACCGCACGGCCAGTCTCATCATCACCGGCAATGGCGACGTGCTGGAACCCGAACAGGGCATCGTGGCCATCGGCAGCGGCGGCGCCTACGCCCAGGCCGCGGCCATGGCGCTGCTGAACCACACCGACCTGGCGCCGGCGCAGATCGTCAAGCGGTCGCTGGAGATCGCGGGCGACATCTGCATTTATACGAACCAGAACCACATCATCGAAAGCCTGGAATGACTGCCGACTTCGACCCGCAGGGGCTGACGCCGGCGCAGATCGTCGCCGAACTCGACAAGCACATCGTCGGCCAGCACGCGGCCAAGCGCGCGGTGGCCATCGCGTTGCGCAACCGCTGGCGCCGCCGCCGCGTGCAGGGCGCGCTGCAAGCCGAGATCACGCCGAAGAACATCCTGATGATCGGCCCCACGGGCGTGGGCAAGACCGAGATCGCGCGCCGCCTGGCACGCCTGGCCGACGCACCCTTCATCAAGGTCGAAGCCACCAAGTTCACCGAGGTGGGCTATGTGGGCAAGGACGTGGACACCATCATCCGCGACCTGGTGGAAGTGGCGGTGAAGCAGGAACGCCAGCGCCAGGTGGCCACCCGGCGCGCGGCGGCGCAGGACGCGGCCGAGGAACGCATCCTCGACGTGCTGGTGCCCCCGCCGCGCGATGCTGCCAGGGACACACGCAGCATCGGTTTCGCCGCCGAGCCGGCGGCTGAAAACACCGCGCGCCAGGTGATGCGCAAGCGGCTGCGCGAAGGCACGCTCGACGACAAGGACATCGAGATCGACCTGGCCGACGCCAAGCCGGCGCTGGAAGTGCTGGGCCCGCAGGGCCTGCCGGGCATGGAAGACCTGGCCGAGCAGATGAAGGGCCTGTTCAGCCAGATGAACCAGGCCAAGAAGAGCAAGCGCAAGCTGAAGATCGGCGAAGCGCGCCGGCTTCTGGTGGACGAGGAAGCCAGCCGGCTGGTGAATGACGACGAGGTGCGCGCCGCTGCGGTGGCCAAGGCCGAAGCCGACGGCATCGTCTTCATCGACGAGATCGACAAGGTGGCCTCGCGTTCTGACAACGGCAGCACCGCCGAAGTCAGCCGCCAGGGCGTGCAGCGCGATCTGCTGCCGCTGGTGGAAGGCACAGCCGTCAGCACCAAGTACGGCGTGGTCAAGACCGACCACATCCTGTTCATCGCCAGCGGCGCCTTCCACCTGGCCAAGCCCAGCGACCTGATTCCTGAACTGCAGGGCCGCTTCCCGATCCGCGTGGAGCTGTCGTCGCTGAGCGTGGCCGACTTCGAAGCCATCCTCACCAGCACCCACGCCAGCCTGGTGTCGCAGTACCAGGCCCTGCTGGCCACCGAAGGCGTGACAGTGCAGGTGCAAGCCGAAGCCGTGCGCCGGCTGGCCGAGATCGCCTTTGAAGTGAACGAGCGCACCGAAAACATCGGTGCCCGCCGCCTGGCCACGGTGATGGAGAGGCTGCTGGACGAGATCAGCTTCGACGCGCCCAGCCGCAGCGGCCAGACCCTGGTGGTGGACGCCGCGATGGTGAACGCGCGCCTCGGAGAACTGGCCAAGGACGAAGACCTGTCGCGCTACATCCTCTGAACGCCAGCCCTGCTCTTCACTTTCCACAACACCCATGCAGCAACGTGAACTGGGCCGCAGCGGCCTGATGACGGCCCCGATCGCCTTCGGTGGCAATGTCTTCGGCTGGACCGCCGATGCCGCCACGTCCTTCCAGCTGCTGGACGCTTTCACGGACAGCGGTTTCAACCTGATCGACACTGCCGACATCTATTCGCGCTGGGCCCCGGGCCACAGTGGCGGTGAAAGCGAAACCATCATTGGCCAGTGGCTGAAGCTGCCAGGCAACGGCCACAAACGCGACCAGGTCCTGATCGCCACCAAGGTGGGCAAGCCCATGGGCGACGAGGGCAGCGGCAAGACCGGCTTGAGCCGGCGCTGGATCCGCCAGGCCGTCGAAGACAGCCTGCGCCGGCTGCAGACCGACCGCATCGACCTGTACCAGAGCCACGACGACGACGCCACCACGCCGCTGGATGAGACCCTGTCGGCCTTTGCCGAACTCATCCGCGAAGGGAAGGTGCGCGCCATCGGCGCCAGCAACTACAGCGCCCCGCGCCTGGCCGAAGCCCTGGCCACCAGCGCCCGGCTGGGGCTGCCGCGCTACGAGACCCTGCAGCCGCACTACAACCTGGTCGAACGCCAGCTGTATGAAGAAGCGCTGGAACCGCTGTGCCGCGCCGAAGGCCTGGGCGTGATCAACTTCTTCGGCCTGGCGCGCGGCTTCCTCACCGGCAAGTACCGCAGCGAGGCCGACCTGGCGCAAAGCCCGCGCGGCGCCGGCGTGAAGGCCTACCTGAACCCACGCGGCCTGGGCATCCTGGCGGCGCTGGACGCGGTGGCCGAAGCACACCGCGCCACGCCGGCCCAGGTGGCCCTGGCCTGGCAGATCGCCCGGCCGGGCATCACGGCGCCGATCGCCAGCGCCACCCGCGTGGCGCAGTGGACCGAGCTGGCCGCAGCCGCGCGGCTGCAGTTGTCAGCGGTCGACATGGCGGCGCTGGATGCAGCCAGCGCCTGGCGCTGACCGCCCGTCAAGCCTGCAGCATGCGCGTGCGGCGGCGTAGCAGGCTGCCCAGCATGGCCAGGCCGGCCAGCCACATCGCCCAGGTGCCGGGCTCGGGCACGGCCGTCACCGTGCCGACCAGGCGCAGCTCCACCGGCGCCAGGCTCAGGTCGGGCCCGCTGCCGTTGGTCGACAGGCGGTTGAGCACGATCACGCGGTCAAAGCTGCCTTCCACCGTGCCACCAAAGCTGACCGTCAGCCCGTTCAGGCTGCTGCCCGCCGCCAGGTTGCTGAAGCTGGCGAAGCCGCCCAGCGCGAACGGGTCGCCCGCCAGCAGGCCGCCCAGGTTGAAGCTGCCGGCCAGCGCGTCGGCCGGGCCCGTGGCGCTGTTGGCCAGGCTCAGCGTGGCCGTGCCGCCAGCGGCACCCGTCAGCACGGTGCCGAAGTTCAGCGTGTAGCTCAGCGCGCTGCCACTGAAGCTGCCGGCGCCGGTGTGCGCCAGGGTCGTCGCGGCCAGATTGTTCACCTGGGCCGTGAAGCCCACGCTGGCCGTGCCCAGCGGCAGGTCGGCCATCTCGGGGTTCTGGCTCGTGAAGCTGACGCTGCCGCTGCTGCTGTAGACGCCAGCGGCGGCCGTGTTGAGCGTCACGGCCAGGCTGCTGGCATTGGTGGCGCCGGCGGCCACCGCCGTGGCGGTGCCGCTGGCGGTGAAGGGCGACGCACCACCCGACAGGCTGGCGCGCAGGGTGTCGGTGAGCGCGCCACTGGCCGTGTTGGTAACACTGACGTTGCGCGGCGCGACGGTGTCACCCACGCGCACGATGCCGAAGTTCACCGCAGGCGTGTTCAGCTGCGCCACGGCCGGGGCGTAGACATTCCCGCTGACGGCGATGACCTGCTGGTTCGCAGCCGCAACACCCAGGCCGTTGGCAACGCCACCCACGGCCCCGGCCGTGGCGAAGTTGACAGTGACACTGCCGCTGCGCACGCCCGACACCGTCGTGTCGACACCGACCGCCAGGCTGCCTGATCCACCACTGCTGCCGCCCGCCAGCACGCCCGTGACACTGCCCGCCCCCAGCGCCGCGCCGGTGGCGGGCCCGAACTGGGCGTTCAGGTCTTCGCTGAAGGCGCCCGCGGGTGCGGTGTTGGTGATCGTCAGGGCCTGCGTCACGCTGCCGCCGACGCGTTGCGCTGCCAGCTGGATGGGCGCCGGCGTGGCGCTGCCGACCGCGGCGTTGTAGGCCGCAGCGCCACTGCTGACGACGATGTTCAGCTTCTGGTCGCCGATGTTCTCGAAGTTGCTGCGGAAGTTCAGCAGCTGGCCGGTCAGCGGGGCAATGGCCCCTGAGCTAGCGACGCTGAAGCTGACGCCCAGGTCGCCGCTGCCGAAGCCGGGCGCACCGGCATTGAACAGCCCCGGCGTGACGCCCGTCCCGCCCAGGCGAGGGTCGTTCAGGCTGGCGCCGTTGACGCTGGTCTGGATGGCGCCGCGCAGCGTCGGCCCGGTGCTGCCGCCGTTGTTGATCTGGTAGTTGAAGACCGTCGTGCCGACGCGCACGTTGCCGATCGCCAGCGTGGCATTGGCCGTGGCGCCGCCGCTGACGCCGGCACCGGTGATCAGCGGCGCGACGTTGCCGGCGGCGAAGATCTGGCCCGTGCCGGTCACGCCCGCGCGGCGGTTGAAGCCGTTGCCGCTGCCGGCGGCCACGTTGGTGTAGTCGCTGCTGATCGTCAGGTTGCCGGTGCCCAGTGCGATGTTGGCACCCGCGCCCGTCAGCACCAGCCGGCCCTGGGCCTTGGCCCCGTTCGGCAGGTTGAGCTGCCCGCTCGGGTCGGCCTGCAGGGTGCCAGTGCCCGACAGCGGTGCCGCCACCGTCAGGCTGCCGGATTGCGCACGCGCCAGGCCGTTGTTGACGAAGGCGGTGCCAGGCGCCACGGTGATCAGCCCGCCGCCGTCGGAAATGAAGCTGCCGTTGTTGACGATCGACTGGCTGCCGCCGGCCAGGTAGGTCTGGCCCAGGATGCCGCTCGTGCCGCGCACGGTGATGTCCGGGCCGATGGTCAGCGTCGTGGCGCCTTCCAGGCTGAGCGCCCGGTTGCTGGCGCCGCTGTTGCCCAGCACGATGCTGCCGGTGCCGCCCAGGGTCTGGCTGCCGTTGAAGGACAGCACGCTGTTGGCGTTCAGGTCGATGCGGCCGTTGAGCGTGAGCCCGCCCGCGACGCGTTCGACACCGTTGGTCGAGGCCATGTTCAGCACACCGCTGAAGCTGACCCCGGACAGGATGTTGTTGTTGTCCGCCGTCGGCCTGAAATTGCCATCGCCGCTGGTGTTGATGACGCCACTCAGCGTCACACCGTTCTGCACCACGGTGCTGCCGGCGCCAGCGCGGATCTGGCCCGCTGGCGTGCCCGTGACGTTGCTGGACAGGACCAGCGTGCCGCCGCTCTGGGCTTCCAGCACGCCGTTGTTCGTCGTGCCGGCATTCGGCGCCAGCGTCAGGGTGCCGCCGCTCACATTGGCCGAGATGCGGCCATTGTTGACGATGGCCTGCGTGCCCCCAGCCAGGTAGGTCTGGCCCAGCGTCCCGTTCTCGCCGCGGACGACGATGTTCGCCCCCAGGGTGAGCACGGTCGCGCCCTCCAGGCTGAGCGCGCGGTTGCTGGCCCCGGTGCCACCCAGCACCAGTTCGCCGCTACCGGACAGGCTCTGGTCGCCGCTGAAGGACAACACACTGTTGGCGTTCAGGTCGATGCGGCCGTTGAGCGTGAGCCCGCCCGTGACGCGTTCGACGGCATTGGCCGATGCCAGGTCCAGTGTGCCGTTGAAGCTGACGCCATTCAGGAAGTTGGCGTTGTCGGCGGTGGCGCGGAAATTCCCTGAACCGGTGGTGTTGATGGTGCCGCTGAGCGTGACGCCGTTCTGCACCACCGTGCTGCCAGCACCGGCCACGATGCTGCTGCCGGCCGCACCGACGACATGGCTGGACAGCGTCAGCCGGCCACCGTTGGCCGCTTCGAGTACGCCGTTGTTGACGATGCCGGCATTGGGCACCAGGTTGAGATTGCCGTTGTTCACATTGGCCGAGATGCGGCCGTTGTTGACGATCGACTGCACGCCGCCAGCCAGGTAGGTCTGCCCCAGCGTTCCGTTCTCCCCCTGCACCAGGATGCCCGAGCCCAGGGTCAGCACGGTCGCGCCTTCCAGGCTGAGCGCGCGGTTGCTGGACCCGGTGCCGCCCAGGGTGATCGTGCCATTGCCCGACAGGGTCTGGTCGCCAGTGAACGACAGCACACTGTTGGCGTTCAGGTTGATGCTGCCGTTCAGCACCAGGCCGCCGGTGACGCGTTCGATGGCGTTGCCGGTGGCCATGTCCAGTGCGCCGTTGAAGCTGACGCCGGCCAGGACGTTGCTGTTGCTGGCCGTGGGCCGGATGTTGCCGCCGCCTTGCGTGGCGATGGTGCCGCTGAGGGTGACACCACTTTGCAGCACGGTGCTGCCGGCGCCGGCGCGGATGCTGCCGCCGGCGGTGCCGGCGACGTTGCTGGCCAGCACCAGGGTGCCGCCGTTCTGCGCTTCCAGGATGCCGTTGTTGGTGGTGCCGGCATTGGGCGCCAGCGTCACGGTGCCGCCTAGCACGTCGGCCGAGATGCGGCCGTTGTTGACGATCGACTGCGTGCCGCCGCTCAAGTAGGTTTCCCCGAGCACGCCGTTCTGGCCGCGTACGACGATGTCGGGGCCCAGGGTCAGCACGGTATTGCTTTCCAGGCTGAGACCGCGGTTGGAAGGGCCCGTGTTGCCCAGCACGACCGTGCCGGCGCCAGACAGCGTCTGCGTGCCATTGAAGGCCAGCACGCTGTTGCTGTTCACGTTGACGGTGCCATTGAGCACCAGCCCGCCAGTGACCCGCTGGACGGCGTTGGCGCTGGCCAGGTCCAATGTGCCGGAGAAGCTGACGCCCGACAGCACATTGGAGTTGCTGGCACTGGCGCGGAAGCTGCCACTGCCCGAGGTGCTGATGTTGCCGCTGAGCGTGACGCCGTTCTGCAGCACCGTGCTGCCGGTACCGGCCACGATGCTGCCGGCCGGGCCGCCGCTGACGTTGGCGTTCAAGACCAGGGTGCCGCCGTTCTGGGCTTCGAGCACGCCGTTGTTGGTCACGCCGCCATTCGGTTCCAGGCTGAAGCTGCCGCCACTGACGTTGGCCGCAATGCGGCCGTTGTTGATGATCGACTGCGCACCGCCAGCCAGGTAGGTCTGCCCCAAAGTGCCGCTCTGGCCGCTGACGGTGATGCCCGAACCCAGGGTCAGCACGGTGGCGCCTTCCAGGCTCAGGGCGCGGTTGCTGCTGCCGGTATTGCCCAGCACGATGTTGCCGTTGCCGCCCAGGGTCTGGTTGCCTGCGAAGGCCAGCACGCTGTTGGCATTCAGTGCGATGTCGCCGTTGAGCGTGAGCCCGCTCGACACGCGCAGGATGCTGTTCGCCGACATGTTGATGCCGCCATTGAAGCTGACCCCGCTCAGCAGGTTCGCATTGCTGGCCGTGGGCACGAGCACGCCCGTGCCCGTGGTGTTGACGGTGCCACCGGTGATGACGGCGCCTGAAAGGCTGACCGTGCTGCCGTTGCCGACGTTGATGCTGCCGCCGGCGTTGTTGATGTTGTGCAGCACCTGCAAGGTAGCGGTGCTGACACCGCCGACGTTGATGGCGCCGGTGTTGGTGCTGCTGCCGCCGCTACCCAGCGTGAAGCCGAAGGCATCGATCTGCAGCGTGCCGGCATTCGACAGGTTGCGCACGTTGCGGAAGACACCCGGGCTTTGCTGGTCGTTGACGATGCTGGTCAGCCCGGCGCCGATGATGGCCGTGTCGGCGGCGCCGTTGGTGGGCACGATGCCGCAGGTCCAGTTCAGCGCGCTGGCCCAGTTGCCGGTGGCGGGGTTCCAGGTGCAGATCGCCGCCTGCGCCGGGGGTGCTGCGGCGGTGCCCAGCAGGGCGGCGGCGGCCATGGCCAAGGCATGACGGGCACGCAGGGCGCGATGGCGACGACGGGCGGGCGAATTCACGGGCATAGACGAGAACATGGTCTTCCTCCAAGGGGGCAGGGCGGAGATTGACCGGCGACCGTTCCGCCATCGTTAGCCAGCCCGCGTCGTGACCGCTGGGGCCAACCCCTCGTTCAGGGGGGAAGCCGGGGTCCGGGCGACAATTCGCCACCACAACGAAAAAAGTAGGAATGTGTATGTCGTCTGCCCCCTCTGCTGCGCCGGCCTTCGTCGCCCCCACGCACCACACGGACCCCGCCGCGGCGCTGGCCCAGGTCCAGTCCATCTACGGCGCCAGCATCCAGCACCTGCGCAACAGCCTGCAGCGCTTCGTGGCCGGTGGCGACGACGGCCAGCACGTGCGCGCCTGCTACCCCTTCGTGCGTGTGCGCACCGACACCGTGGCACGCGCCGACAGCCGCCTGAGCTATGGCTTCGTGGCCGGGCCCGGCACTTTTGAGACCACGCTGACGCGGCCCGACCTGTTCGCCAGCTACTACGAAGAACAGTTCCGCCTGCTGATGCAGAACCACGGCGTGGCGCTGGAAGTGGGCACCAGCACCCAGCCCATCCCAGTGCACTTCTCGCTGGCCGAGAACAACCACCTGGAAGGGTCGCTGTCGCCCGAGCGCCGGCTGCGCATGCGCGACCTGTTCGACCTGCCCGACCTGGCGGCCATGGACGACGGCATCGCCAACGGCGCCTTCGAGCCCCGGCCTGGCGAATCACAGCCGCTGAGCCTGTTCACCGCCCCGCGCGTGGACTATTCGCTGCACCGCCTGCGCCACTACACCGGCACGGTGCCCGACCACTTCCAGAACTTCGTGCTGTTCACGAACTACCAGTTCTACATCGACGAATTCATCAAGCTCGGCCACGCCGTGATGGCCGACCCGAACAGCGAATACGAAGCGTTCGTGGAACCTGGCAACGTCATCACGCGCCGGGCCGGGCTGCCGCCACGCGCGGGCGACGAACTGGGCGCCGCGCCGCCGCGTCTGCCGCAAATGCCGGCCTACCACCTGGTGCGCGGCGACAACAGTGGCATCACGATGGTCAACATCGGCGTGGGCCCGGCGAACGCCAAGACCATCACCGACCACATTGCCGTGCTGCGCCCGCATGCCTGGCTGATGCTGGGCCACTGCGCCGGCCTGCGCAACAGCCAGCAGCTGGGCGACTACGTGCTGGCCCACGCCTACATGCGCGAAGACCACGTGCTGGACGAAGAGCTGCCGCTGTGGGTGCCCATCCCGGCCCTGGCCGAGGTGCAGGTGGCGCTGGAACAGGCCGTGGCCGACATCACCCAGCTGGAAGGCTACGAGCTGAAGAAGATCCTGCGCACCGGCACCGTGGCCAGCACCGACAACCGGAACTGGGAACTGTTGCCGCACCCGGGCCCCGAGCGCCGCTTCAGCCAGAGCCGCGCGGTGGCGCTGGACATGGAGAGTGCCACGATTGCCGCCAACGGCTTCCGTTTCCGCGTCCCCTACGGCACCCTGCTGTGCGTCAGCGACAAGCCGCTGCACGGTGAAATCAAGCTGCCCGGCATGGCCAACCACTTCTACCGAGAACGCGTCGACCAGCACCTGCGCATCGGCATGCGCGCGGTCGAACTGCTGCGCCAGGAACGCCCGGGCAGCCTGCACAGCCGCAAGCTGCGCAGCTTCGCCGAGGTGGCTTTCCAGTAGGCGCACACCCGACAAGCTGGCCGGACGATTACTGCGCAAGATGCCACGCTCAGGCTGTGCGTGACGGCCCCACCCGGCGTCGGGCCAATGGCAGGCCGCTACATTCCCGCTCGTCGAAAGGGGAGTAGCACGCAACACCTGTTGCCGCGGCCCCCCGTCAATACGGCCGCTGGCGCCAGCCAGCCGCCCGGGACCGCAGAAGAGCTTTTCCGTCTTCCGCAAGACCTTTCGGCGCGAACCTCAACCCAACTTGAACGGGAGTGTCCATGGACACCATCGCGCCGCTGTGGCTTTGGATTACGTTTGTCGCGATCGTCATCGCGGCGCTTTTCGTCGACTTCGTCGTGCTGCGCAAGCAAGGCGCGCATGCCGTGGGCATCAAGGAAGCGATCAACTGGTCCATCGTCTGGGTGGCCGCCAGCTTCGCTTTCAACGGCCTGTTCTGGTGGGCCATCTACCAGGACAACGGCGCCGCGGTCGCCAACACGAAGAGCATGGAATTCCTGACCGGCTATCTCATCGAGAAAAGCCTGGCCGTGGACAACATCTTCGTGTTCCTGATGATCTTCACCTACTTCGCGGTGCCGCTGGAATTCCAGAAGCGGGTGCTGATGATCGGCATCATCGGCGCGATGGTGCTGCGCACCGTGATGATCCTGGTGGGCGCCTGGCTCATCACGCAGTTCCACTGGGTGCTGTACCTGTTCGGTGCGTTCCTCATCATCACCGGCATCAAGATGTGGTGGGCCGCGGGGAAGGAGCCCGACCTTGAAAGCAACCCCGCGCTGAAGCTGCTGAAGCGCTTCATGCCGGTGAGCGCCAAGTTCGACGGCGAGAAGTTCTTCACCGTCGAAAACGGCAAGAAGATCGCCACGCCGCTGTTCCTGGTGATCTGCCTGGTGGCCCTGACCGACGTGATCTTCGCCGTCGACAGCATCCCGGCCATCTTCGCGATCACGTCCGACCCCTTCATCGTTCTCACCAGCAACATCTTCGCCATCCTGGGCCTGCGCGCGATGTACTTCCTGCTGGCGGCGGTGGCGGCCAAGTTCCACCTGCTGAGCTACGGTCTGGCGGTGATCCTGGTTTTCATCGGCACGAAGATGATGCTGATCGACATCTTCAAGATCCCGGTGGCGATCTCGCTGGGTGTGGTCGTCACGATCCTGGCTTTCACCATGTGGCTAAGCGTGCGCACGGCGCCGAAGGTCGACAACGCCGGCAGCTGATGGACGGCGGCCAACCGGCCGCCTTCTCGATACCTGGACATCGCGCCGCCCCGCCGCCACGCCCTCCTCGGGCTGGCGGCGGGTTTGCTTTTGGGCCCGGCGTTCTGACCGCGATGACCCAAGCCGCGACCCAAGCCGCGACCCAAGCCACGACCCCGAAGCACCGGCTCTCGTCACAAACTGGTTGCGAATCATTAGCGTTTGCATTACATTCTGCGATCGAGTTCGATTCATTTCCTTTCGCCTCACCGTGACCAGCGTCAGTCTGCCCAGGTGGCCGCTTCGGCACCGCACCCTGCAACGTGCGCCCGCCCCAGGGCCAGCCGAAGGCGCTGCGGCGCTGGGCAGCCGGTCCCCGGCTGCTGGTTTCACCCGCCAACGTTCGCCCTTCGCGCTGGCGGTGCTGGCGCTGCACGTCGCCCTGGCCTGGCTGCTGCTGCAAACCGACGTCATCGACCGGGTGCTGCCCACCATCCTGCCCGTCAGCGTGGTGCTGCTGGCCGACCCACCGCCGCCCGCGGCGCCTGAAGCGGCACGGCCCCTGCCTTCCCCACTGGCCCCCCGCCAGGCCGCACCTGCCCTGCCGGCGCTGGCGCCGCCGCGTCTGGACAGCGCCACCGCAGCGGCCAGCCCCGCTGCGGCCGTGGCCGCTGAAACAACCTGGCTGGCCGAAGCGCCTGCCGCAGCAGCGGCTGTCGCGTCGACGGCCAGCCCGGCCGCCCCGGCCCTGCCCAGCCCCATCACGGCAACGCCAGCGCCCGCCCCGACGCCCTTGCCCACCGCAGCAGAGCCGCGCCTGCTGCCGCCCGGCGCCGTCCGCTACCGTGTGCCGCCAGCCATCGCCGTGCCGCTGGCGTCGCGCAGGCTGCGCGAAAGCGGCACCGTCTGGCTGCGCGTGCGCGTCGACCGCCAGGGCCTGCCGGTGCAGATCGTCGTGCACCAGTCCTCGGGCTTCCCGCGCCTGGACGAACAGGCCGTCGTGGCCATGCAGGCCGCGCGCTTCACACCGCAAACCGAGAACGGCCTGCCGATCGAATGGGTCGTGATCGCGCCCCTGGCTTACGAGGTCGACTGAGCGCTGGGTTCGACGGCCGTCACCATTTCTCTGTCCCTGCCCCTGTCCCTGCCCCTGTCTCTGTCCTTTTGCCTTTCTCCTTCCCACCCCTGCAGCCAGGCAGCCATCGCCACCCCGCCGCGCCCTTCACACACCCCAGGACCCGGCTTCGATGAAAACACTGACCAAACCCACCCTCTGCCTGCCCATCCTGCCGCTGGGCGCCATCGCCCTGGGCTTCGGTCTGACGGGCACCGCCTGGGCTCAGGCCTCCGTGCCTGCCCCTGCCCCGGCCCCAGCCGCCAGCGAAAGCTTGATGCCCGTGGTGCGCGCCAAGGCCACAGCTGATCCCACGGCCCGCGACAGCGTGCAGGCCACCACCACACGCATCGGCAAGGCGCAGCAGGAACTGCGCGACGTGCCGCAGTCGGTGACGGTGGTGACGGAAAAGCTCATCGACGACCGCAACCTGGACACGCTGAAAGACGCGCTGAAGAACACCGCCGGCATCAGCTTCCTGGCCGCCGAGGGCGGCGAAGAAGACATCCGCCTGCGCGGCTTTTCGCTGCAGGGTACGGGTGACATCTTTGTCGACGGCATCCGCGACCCGGCCTTCTACGACCGCGACAGCTTCAACTGGGACCGCCTGGAAGTGCTGCGCGGCAGCGCCAGCATGCTGTTCGGCCGCGGCAGCACAGGCGGCGCCGCCAACCAGGTCAGCAAGCTGCCGCGCACGGTCGACAGCCAGGAACTGGCCCTCACGCTGGGCGCAGGCCGCTACCAGCGCCTGACCGGCGACTTCAACCTGAAGACCGGCAACAACGCGGCCCTGCGCGTCAACGCGATGGTCAACCGCGCCGACAACAGCGGCGAAACGATCGACAAGAAGGGCATCGCACCGGCCTTCCGCTGGGGCATCGGCACGGCCCATGAATTCCTGCTCTCGGCCTACTGGCTGGACAACGCCAACAACATCCACTACGGCATGCCCTGGCTTGCGCCCAGCCCAGGCGCCACGGACCGCGTGCTGGTGCCCGTCAGCGCGAAGAACTTCTACGGCATGGCCAGCGACCAGAACAAAGGCAGCGTCAAGCTGGGTACCTTCGGCTACACGCACCGCTTTGCCGACCGCAGCGAATGGCGCACCACGCTGCGCCTGGGCCAGTACGAGCGCGATCTGCGCGCCAGCGCCATCCGCTTCGCTGCAGCGAACCTGCAACCCGGCGCCCAGGCCGTCACGCTGGCCACGCTGAGCCCGTCCACCGTGCTGACCCGCGGCACCAACATCAAGGTGCAGGACATGGACACGCGCTACCTGCAAAGCGACTACAGCACGCGTTTTCAGGGCCTGGGCGGCCGCCACGACGTGCAGGCCGGCGTGGACCTGGGGCAGGAGGACTTCAACAACTACGGCCTGACGCTGCCCGTCGGCGTGGCCCTGACCAAGCCCAGCACCCGCATCGGCACGCCCGACGACGGTGCGCGGGTGGACGAGTCGCTGCGCAGCAAGACCATCAACCGCAGCTTCGACGCCAAATCAGTGGGCGTCTATGTTCAGGACCTGCTGCAGGTCGCCCCGGCCTGGAAGCTGCTGGCCGGGCTGCGCTGGGACCGCTTCGAGGGCGAGTACCGCAACCTCAGCATCCCGGCCGCAGCCAACAACGCCTGCGCCGTGCCGGTAGCCGCCAGCATCTCGCGCAGCGACGCGCTCACCAGCCAGCGCCTGGGCCTGCTGTACCAGCCTACGCCGCTGGCGTCTTACCACTTCAGCTACGGCACCTCGTTCAACACCGCGGGCGATGCCTACCAGTACGACGCCGGCAATGCCCAGGTGGACCCGGAGTCCAGCCGCAACTTCGAGATCGGCGCCAAGCTCGATTCGGCCGACGGCCGGCTCAGCACCCGCGTGGCGGTGTTCCATTCGACCAAGTTCAACGAGCGCAACCGCGACGCCGAAAGCGTGAACGCCTGCAACTACGTGCTGTCGGGCGCACGCCATGCCGCAGGGCTCGAACTCGACGTCGCCGGGCGCATCACGCCGGCCTGGGAAGTGTTCGCCTCGCTGTCCTACATCCCCGACGCCGAGGTCGACCGGGCGAGCGCCGCCGCAGCCGCCGGCGAAACCGTGGGCTCGCGCCCCGGGCTGACGCCCAGGTTCAGTGGCACGCTGTGGACCACCTACCAGCTGACGCAGAAGTTCCGCGTCGGTGCGGGCCTGAATGCCCGCAGCAGCGACGCGCCGCAGGGCATCACCACCTTCAAGGCGCCCAGCTTTGTCACCGCTGACCTGATGGTCGAATACGCCTGGGACGGCCTGGCGCTGAAGGCCAACCTCACCAACATCGCCGACAAGCTGTATGCCGACGGCCTGTACCGCGGCCACTACACGCCCGGCAAGCCGCGCACGCTGCAGCTGACGGCCACCTACCGGTTCTAGCAACGCCCATCACCATGCACCTGCCGGCTTTGCTGAGCGCGGAAGAACTGGCCCAGGCCCGCCACTGGCTGACCCAGGGCCCCTGGGCCGACGGCCGCGCGACGGCCGGCCCGCAGGCTGCGGCCGTGAAGCGCAATGCCCAGCTGGCCGAAGGGCCGGCCGCGCAGGCCCTGCGCGCGCTGGTGATGCAGGCGCTGGAACGCTGCCCGCTGTTCCTGTCGGCCGCGCTGCCGCGGCGGGTGCTGCCGCCAGCCTTCAACCGCTACCGCGGCACGGGCGACGCCTACGGCCCGCACGTCGACCAGGCCATCCGCCAGCACCCTGGCGGGCCGCTGCGCGCCGACCTGTCGTGCACGCTGTTCCTATCGGACCCTGGCAGCTACGACGGCGGTGAACTGCTGATGCAGTCCGGCGCAGGCACCCGCGGCGCGCCCGCACAACAGGCCATGAAGCTGGCGGCGGGCGACGCCTGGCTCTACCCCGCCAACACCGTCCACAGCGTGGCCCCGGTGACGCACGGCGAACGCCTGGCGGCCTTCTTCTGGGTCGAAAGCCTGGTGCCGCGAGCCGAAGAACGCCAGTTGCTGCATGAGATGGACCTGGCGCTGACGCGCCTGCGCCAGCGCGACATCGACAGCGCCGGCGCCGAATCGGCCGAGGCTGTAGCGCTGACGGGCAGCTATCACAACCTGCTGCGCCTGTGGGCACGCACCTGATGCAGCCCTTCGGCGCCACGGCATCGCTGACCGCTGCCAAGGCCGTGAACCTGCACGACTTCGAAGCCCGCGCCCGCGCGCGGCTGGACGACAGCGCCTGGGCCTACATCACCGGGGGCGCGGCCGACGAGATCACCCTGCGCGGCAACCGCAGCGCCTGGGATGGCCTGCAGCTGTTGCCGCGCGTGCTGCGCCCGCTGGCGGGCGCCGGCCTGGGCATAGCCCTGCTGGGCCGGCGCTGGCCGCACCCGCTGTTGATGGCGCCGATGGCTTACCAGCGCCTGGCCCATGCCGATGGCGAATGCGGCGCCGCCCTGGCTTGCGCGGCGCAGGGGGCGGGCTATGTGCTGTCCACCCAGGCCAGCAGCACGATCGAGGACGTCGCCAGCCAGGTGCGCGACGAACCCGGCCGCGGGCCGCTGTGGTTCCAGCTCTACCCCCAGGCCGACCCCGGCCTGACGCAGGCCCTGGTGCAGCGCGCTGTGGCGGCCGGCTTCGAAGCCGTGGTGCTGACGGTGGACGCCCCCGTGCAAGGCGCGCGTGACCGCGAACGGCGCGCCGGCTTCACGCTGCCGCCCGGGGTGCGCGCCGTCAACCTGCCGCCTGCCGCCCATGGCGCGGGCGCAGCACCTGACTGGCGCGGCCAGGCCCTGGGCTGGGCCCAGGTCGAACAGCTGTGCCAGGCTTGCCCGCTGCCGCTGCTGCTGAAGGGCGTCCTGCACCCCGACGACGCGTGCCTGGCGGCCGACATCGGCGTGGCCGGGCTGATCGTGTCCAACCACGGCGGGCGCACGCTGGACACGGCCCTGCCCAGCGCACACGCCCTGCCCCGCATCGCCGACGCACTGGGCGGCCGGCTGCCCCTGCTGGTGGACGGCGGCATCCGCCGCGGCACCGACGTGCTGAAGGCCCTGGCCCTGGGCGCCAGCGCCGTGCTGGTGGGCCGGCCCCTGCTGCTGGCCCTGGCGGCAGACGGTGCGCCAGGCGTGGCCCTGGCGCTGCGGCTGCTGCAGGACGAACTGCTGATGGCGCTGGCCTTGACCGGTTGCCGCAGCCCGGCGGAAGCCACGCGCGCGCTGCTGGCCTGAACGGCAGCGGTCGGCCGGCAGCCCGGCCCGGGGCAGCGCGGCGCGCTGCCGTCAACGTACCGACAGCGGCTGCTTGGCCCGCGGCGGCGGGAAGTGCGCGTCCAGCTGCGCCAGGTCTTCGGCCGTCAACGCTTTGGCCAGGGCGCGCGCGGCCCAGTTGTGGCGCAGGTGCAGGGCGCTGCCCGCTTTCGGCAAGGCCATCACGCCCGGCTGGCGCAGCACCCAGGCCAGGGCCACTTGGGCTGGGGTGACGCGGTGGCGCATGGCCAGGTCCGCCAGCGCCGGGTGGTCGGCCAGTTCGCCCTGGTCCAGCGGGCTGTAGGCCAAGAGCGGCATCTGATGCACGCGCTGGGCCGGCAGCAGGTCGAATTCCACGCCACGCGCGCGCAGCGAATAGTGCACCTGGTTGGCCGCGCAGGCCGCGCCGCCGGGCACGGTGGCCAGCTCGCGCAGCTGGGGCAGGTCGACATTGCTCACACCCCAGTGGCGGATGCGCCCGCGGCGCTGCAGCTGTTCGAAGCCGCGCACCGTTTCAGCCAGCGGGTGCGGGCCGGGCCAGTGCAGCAGGTACAGATCGATGCAGTCCAGCTGCAGGCGTTGCAGGCTTTGTTCGCAGGCGGCCACCACGCCCGCTTCGAAGGCGTTTTCGGGCAGCACTTTGCTGACCACCATCACCGCTTCGCGCGCCAGGCCAGCGCGAAAGGCCTGTTGCAGAGCCTGCCCCAGCACGCGTTCAGACCCGCCGTCGGCATACATCTCGGCGGTGTCGAAGACGCGCCACCCCATGTCCAGGGCCAGCCGCAGCGTGGCGACTTCGGCGGCCTGGCGGCCGCTGTCGGCGCCGTAGCCGTACAGGCCCAGGGCCAGCCCGGGCTGCTCTTCACCGCTGGGAAACTGCACCACCATGCCTGCATGGTACGGGTGGTCCGGCCAGCCCGCCGCTGCCTGCGGCGGGCCGAACGCCTGAGGGTGAAGGCACCTTTATCATCCGTGGGTGATGCGAAGCGGCCTGCAAGACCCTGCCAAGGACCTGGCCCAGGTGCGCCTGGACAACGCGCTGGCGCTGTTCGAGGAATTCGTGCGCGCCACCGCGCGCCATGCCGACGCGGCCACGCTGCGCGGGCTGGAAAGGCGCTTTGCCGAAAGGGTGCAGATCCAGCCCAGCTACTGGAGCCAGATCAAGGGCCGCAGCCGCCAGATCGGCGAACGCCTGGCGCGGCAGTTCGAACAGCTCTGCCACAAGCCCGCGGGCTGGATGGACCTGCCACACGGCACCCGTGGCGGGGCGACAGTGGCCGCCGGCGCGCCAGCGCCAGTCGCCCAGTCAACGCAGGCAGGCATTGACGAATCCGCCCCCCGTGACGACGACGAGCGCTTCATCGTGGGCCTGGTGCTGACCTACTACCGCCGCCACCCGCAGCGTGCCCGCACGCGGCTGCTGGACCTGCTGGGCGAAGTGCTGGCGCCGGCACCTGCGCCCAACCCGCGAGCCATTCTGCCGGCTCTTCCGGGTCTTCCGGCACTTCCGGCGCCCCCAGCACCCCTGGCGCCACAAGCCGAAGAAGCCCACGCCCTGTGGCTGCGCAGCCAAACTGGCGTGGCACCGCTGAAGCGCAAGAAGTAGCAGGGCGCAGGCTGGCGCGGCAGCGGCGCCGGCGCCACACCCCCTAGAAGCGCAGTCGCCAAGATGCGCAAAAAGGCTTGCGCACTGATAACGGCGTGTTTATCATTTGCGCAAGCGTTTGGATTCGTCCAGCCGCCGCCACCGGGGCACCGCCCCGGCCGATCCACCCCACAACGCGCCCGCCAAGCGCCCCCGCCATGACCTTGCACAACGCCCGCTTCGCCACCCTGTCCAGCCGCATGGCCGGGCTGGGGCTGGCCGCAGGCGCCAGCCAGGCAGGCGTTTTGGCTGATGCTGCCCCGCCCGGGGCGGCGGTGTGTCCAGGCTGAAGCCCGCTTCAGCCGCCACATGCCGCAGGCCCGGGTTGCACCAGCAACCCGGGCCTTTTGCTTTGTTCCACCAACGGCCACGCGGCCACGCACCCAGGAGACCTGCGATGAAGATTCATCTTGCCCCCCTCAAGCCCCGCAACCCCCTGGTCGCCGCCGCACGCCAACGTGCCGCCGGCGCCCATCGCCCCAGCCAGCAAGCCCAGCGCGCGAGCGCGCGGCGCCTGCTGCAGCGCGAGCTGCAAGCGCTGGACCACCACCGGCACAGCCCCTGAATCCACCCCCTGGCCGACCTCTGCGCACGCGGGGGTGAAGGCCACCGACGGAGAAGCATCGTGACCCTGCAAGACCTCCCGTGGAGCCAGACTCCGCAACCCGAACAGCGTGGCCGCCAGGCCGCCGCTTCCCTGCTGCGCGCCTTGGGCGCAGCGCTCGACCGCCTGGCCCAGCGCCTGGTGCAGGTGCAGGCCCCGCCGCACCCTGAAGAACTGCGGCTGGAATTCCATGCCGAAGCCGGCGCCCCTGAAGGTGCGCTCTACGTGAACGGCCAGCTGGTCGGGCACCTGACAGGCATCACCCGCCTGTGATGCACCCGTAACGCCCGGCTGCCTCCGCCCGCCCTGCCCCACGGGCAGGGCGGGCTGGTGGGCCATTGCGCCATCGCGCCCGAAGCCCCGAGCGCCAGGCAAGCGTGCTTCAAGTCGGCGCCCCTAACGCCCGATAACCCACTGATGAGCCCTGTTGCCGCGCGCACACGCTGTGCCATTACCCAGCCGCCGCTGGACCTGGCCGCCTGGGCCGCCTGCTTCGACGCCCCCGAGCTGCCGGTGCTGGCCAGCACGGCGAGCTTCATAGAAGACTGGCGCCTGACCGAAGACGCCGCCGACGCCCATGGCCTGGCCGAGACCCTGGCCACCGACCCGCTGATGATGCTGAAGCTGCTGGCGCACGTGGCCGCGCTGCGCCGCGGGCGCGAGGGCAGCGAACCCGAGACCGCCACCGAAGCCCTGGTGATGCTGGGCATCACGCCCTTCTTCCGCAGCTTCGGCCCGCAGCCAGTGGCAGAAGACTGGCTGGCCGACAACGCAGCCGCGCTGGCCGGCTTTCACCAGGTGCTGCGCCGTTCGCACCGGGCTGCCAACTTCGCCATGGCCTTTGCCGTGCACCGCATGGACCACGACGCCGCGGTCATCCACGAAGCTGCGCTGCTGCACGACTTCGCTGAACTGCTGCTGTGGCTGCACGCCCCGGCGCTGGCGCTGGACATCCAGCAGCGCCAGCAGCAAGACCCGGGTCTGCGTTCGGCCGTGGTGCAGCGCCAGGTGCTGGGCATTGAACTAGCCGAACTGCAGCATGCGCTGATGCAGCGCTGGCGGCTGCCGGCCCTGCTGGTGCAGATCACCGACGACCAGGCCATGGCCCGGGCCGCCAGCGGGGGCCAGGCGCAGCTGCGCAACGTCTGGCTCGCGATTCGGGTCGCCCGCCACAGCGCCCAAGGCTGGGACAACCCGGCGCTGCCCGACGACGTGCACGACGTGGCCGACCTGCTGCATCTGTCGCCCGACGCTGCACAGCGCCTGCTGCTGGACATCGACGCCGACTGAACCCGCCTTTGGGCGGGCAACTGCCCGCAACGGTGTGCAATAGTTTCCAGGCCGGCGGCATCGCCGGTCTAGAGGCGACCTCACCCCCGTTCCGGAGCAGCACCATGGACCTTCAGTCCGTTCAGACTTTTGTCACCACCACCCTGGCCGATGTCGGCTTGAAGATCCTGGCCGCGATCGCGTTCTGGATCGTGGGCCGCTGGCTCATCACCAAGGTCATCGGCCTCATCCAGGTCGGCATGGGCCGCAACAACGTCGACCCGACGCTGACCAAGTACCTGGGCTCGATCGTCAACATCGCGCTCAACATCACCCTGGTGCTGGGCATCCTGGGCTACTTCGGGATCCAGACCACCAGCTTCGCGGCCATGCTGGCCGGCGCCGGCGTGGCCATCGGCGCGGCCTGGTCGGGCATGCTGGGCAACTTCGCGGCTGGCGCCTTCATGCTGGTACTGCGGCCCTTCAAGGTAGGCGATTTCGTCAGCGTGGGCGGCGTCACCGGCACGGTGCACGAACTGGGCTTGTTCGGCACCACGCTGGTCACGCCCGACAACGTGCTGACCCTGGTGGGCAACACCAAGGTCTTCGGCGACACGGTGATGAACTATTCATCGCGCCCGGCCCGGCGCGTGGAACGCACGGCCCAGCTGCATGGCAGCGTGGACCCGCTGGAAGCGATCGAGAAGCTGAAGGCCGCGATCGTGAAGATCCCCAATGTGGTGACCAGCCCTGCGCCCGAGGTCAACTTGATGGACATCAACCTGATGGGCACCGTCATCAGCGTGCGCCCCTACTGCCACACCGACTACTACTGGCAGGTCTACTTCGACACCAATGAAGCCATCGTGCGGGTGGCCAAAGATGCCGGCTGGCCGGCACCCATCCCGGCGCAACTGATGAAAACACAGGCGGCCTGAAGCTGCCTGCAGCGCTTGCCCTCAGCCCAGGGCGAGCACGCCCTTCAGGCCAAGCAGCAGCACCAGGTAGCGCGCGCCCTTGCCCAGTGCGATCCAGAACATGCTCTGCCAGAAGGGCATCTTCATCCAGCCGGCGGCCAGCACCAGCGCGTCGCCCACCAGCGGCAGGAACGACAGGAACAGCCCCGGCGGCCCCCAGCGCCGCAGGCGCTGGATGCGCGGGTGTTCCAGGTCCACCTTCACGCTCTTGAAGCGTTCGAAGCCTTCGCGCCCGGCGTGGCCCATGCCGAAGGTCAGCAGGCAGCCCAGCACGTTGCCTGCCAGGGCGACGAAGAAGGCCTGCACGGCCAGCGCCGGGTAGGCGGTGATGAGCGCGGTCATCACCACCTCGCTCGATCCGGGCAGCACGGTGGCCGATGCGAAGGCCGAAAAGAACAGGCCCCAGAGCCCGGCGCCAGCACTCATCCAGCCCTGCAGCCAGGTCGACAGTTGATTGATCCAGTCCAGCATGGGCCGCATTGTCTCTGGCACCGCTGAAGGCCCCGTGAAGCGCAGGTGTGCCGGGCTTCACGGCGACCGCATGGGCACGCGGCGCGGCGGGCTACAACGGCACCGCGGTGGTGCCCTTCCAGCGCTGCATCACGAAGCTGGTCTTGCAGTCCTGCACGCTCGGGTGCTTCAGCAGGCTGTCCATGATGAAGCGCGAATAGTGGGCCATGTCGCGCACCAGCACGCGCAGCAGGTAGTCCATTTCGCCCGTCAGCGCGGCGCATTCCACCACCTCGGGCCAGGCCTGCACGGCGGCAGTGAAGGCGTCCATGGGGCTGCGCTTGCCGACGTCGGCGTGCTTTTCCAGCCGTACATTGATATAGGCCGTCAGGCCCAGGCCCACGCGTTCAGGCGCCACCAGGGCCACATAGCCAGCGATCACGCCCGACTCTCCCAGCCGCTTCACGCGCCGCAGCACGGCGCTGGCGGACAAGCCCACGGCACTGGCCAGGTCGTCAAAAGTGCTGCGGCCTTGGGCCTGCAGCACCTGGAGGATGCGCCGATCCACCGCGTCGAGCTGGATTTCCGTCTGCATCACCCAGATTCTTGCAGGAATCCAGCGTAGGCAGCCCGCCTGCGCGCGCCAGTTGCATACCTGCTGCGCAGCGTGCAACCTACAGTGCGCAGCAATTTCCAGCATTCAGGCGGGCAGACATGCAATTCACACCCTGGGACAACCCGATGGGCACCGACGGCTTCGAGTTCATCGAATACGCCGCGCCTGACCCGGTGGCGATGGGCGCGCTGTTCGAGCGCATGGGCTTCACAGCGATTGCCAAGCACCGGCACAAGAATGTGCTGCTGTACCGGCAGGGCGAGATCAACTTCATCGTCAATGCCGAACCCGACAGCTTCGCGCAGCGCTTCGCACGCCTGCACGGGCCCAGCATCTGCGCCATCGCCTTCCGCGTGCAGGACGCGCGCGCGGCCTTTGCCCGCGCGCAACAGCTGGGCGGCTGGGCCTACGCCGGCACAGCCGGTCCGGGCGAGCTGAACATCCCCGCCATCAAAGGCATCGGCGACAGCCTGATCTACCTGGTCGACAAGTGGCGCGGCAAGAACGGCGCGAAGGACGGCGACATCGGGAACATCGGCTTCTTCGACGTGGACTTCGAAGCCCTGCCCGGCGCCGCCAGCGCCGGCCTGAACCCACCCGGCCATGGCCTGACCTACATCGACCACCTGACGCACAACGTGCACCGCGGCCGCATGGCCGAATGGGCTGAGTTCTACGAACGGCTGTTCAATTTCCGCGAGGTGCGCTACTTCGACATCGAAGGCCAGGTCACGGGCGTGAAGAGCAAGGCCATGACCAGCCCCTGCGGCAAGATCCGCATCCCGATCAACGAGGAAGGCAACGAGAAGGCGGGTCAGATCCAGGAATACCTGGACATGTACCGCGGCGAAGGCATCCAGCACATCGCGCTGGGCTCGACCGACCTGCCGCGCACGGTAGACATGATGCGCGGCCAGGGCGTGAAGCTGCTGGACACCATCGACACCTATTACGAGCTGATCGACAAGCGCATCCCCGGCCATGGCGAAGACGTGGCCGCGCTGAAGGTGCGCAAGATCCTGGTGGACGGCAAGGCTGGCGAGCTGCTGTTGCAGATCTTCAGCGAGAACCAGCTGGGCCCGATCTTTTTCGAATTCATCCAGCGCAAGGGCGACCAGGGCTTCGGCGAAGGCAACTTCAAGGCCTTGTTCGAGAGCATCGAGCTCGACCAGATGCGCCGCGGTAAGTTGTGAACCCCCAAGCTCGCTGACGCTCGCTACCCCCCGAGGGGGCCGCCCGCCGACGGCCCGGCAGAGCCGGCTCCGTGACGGGGAGCTTGATCCATACAGGCACCTCAGCATGAACTCGACCCCCGACTTCCACAGCGGCATCAACCTGGGCGTGCCGCCTGTCACCTACGGCGAAGGCAGCCGCCCGCCGCGCGGCGACTACGCCAAGGCGCGCAGCGACTACACCTGCGAGCAGGACTACGCCCAGTACACCGAAGCCGACCACGACACCTACCGGCGCCTGTATGCCCGACAACTGCAGCAGCTGCCGGGGCTGGCCTGCGAGGAATTCATCAGCGCCGTCGAACAGCTGGGTGCACCCGACCGCATCCCGCACTTCGACGACATCAGCGAACGCCTGATGCAGGCCACAGGCTGGCAGATCGTGGGCGTGCCGGGGCTGATCCCGGAAGAAGCCTTCTTCAAGCTGTTGGCCGAGAAGCGATTCCCCGTCACCGACTGGATGCGCAAGCCCGAAGAGTTCGACTACGTCGTCGAGCCCGACGTCTTCCATGACCTGTTCGGCCATGTGCCGCTGCTGTTCAACCCCACCTTCGCCGACTACATGCAGGCCTATGGCGCCGGCGGCATGAAGGCCAGCCGGCTGGACGCCTGCGAACTGCTGACGCGCCTGTACTGGTACACGGTGGAATTTGGCTTGATCCACACGCCGCAAGGCCTGCGCGCCTATGGCGCAGGCATCCTGTCTTCTGCTGGCGAACTGCGCCACAGCATCACCGCGCCTGGCGCGCTGCGTGTGGGTTTCGACCTGCAGCGGCTGATGCGCACACGCTACCGCATCGACACCTACCAGGCCACGTACTTCGTCATCGATTCCTTCCGGCAGCTGTTCGACGCCACGCGGCCCGACTTCACACCCATCTACGCCGCGGTGCATGGCCAGGACGTGGTGGACGCTGGTGTACTGCTAGCGGGCGAACGGCGCTTCTAGGCCAAGCTAGGGCGAGCTAGGGGGAGCTAGGGCGCGCTAGGGCAAGAGCCGATATTGCAGCTCAGCCCAGGGCTCGGGCGCATCGGCCATCTGCACATGGGCCAGGCCGGGCAGGTGGCGGTTGTCAGCCCCCGGCAGAGTGGCGCGGCTGGGCGGGAAGACAATGTTGTCGCAGTGGCTGTAGAAGCAGGTCATGCGGCCAGCCAGCGGCGTCGACACGGCTTCTCGCTGGGCTAGGTTGCGCAGCCAGGGCGAATCGATCTGCATCTGGCGTGCATTGGCGCTGTGGCCCCAGCGTGCCAGCCAGGTGCCCTGGTGCGGCGTACCGATGCTGATGGCGTGGTGCACCCGGCTGCCGCCGCCGTGCTCAGCCCACCAGCGCCGCAGCACCAGGCCGCCCATGCTGTGCGCCACCACCACGGGCTGCATGCCGGTGGCGGCTTCCAGCCTGCGCATACCCTCCTCGACCACGGCCACGGTGGCGTCGATGGTGCCGAAGACGGGCTCCAGGTTAACGGCCACGAAAGGTGTGCCCTGTGTCGTCAGCCGCGCCAGCCAGGGGTTCCACAGGCCGCGGTTGCAGACGAAACCGTGGATCAACAGCACCCCGCGCCGGCCACTGGCCTGCTGCGGCAGCCGGTCGGGCCAGCTCTGGCTGCGAAAGGGCTGGCGCCAGCAGAACACCTTTGGCGCTGTCAGCACTTCGCCCCACCAGGCGCGCATCAGGGCCCCTGGCGATGCGCGTGGGCAGGGGTCGCGGGCATGCGTGGCCGTCAACAGCAGCATTTCGAAACCCAGCACAGCCGCGTAGCCGCCCAGCAGCACCGCCGCACCGGCTGCCGCCAGCCCGGGCTGGCCATGGCGCAGGCAGACAGCCGCCCAGGCCAGCGCCGCGAGCAGCGCGCCCAGGGTCAGGGCCTGCTGCAGCCGTGCCAGGCGGCCAGGCCCGGGCGGCCGCACAACGGGCATGGCGGGCACGGCGGGCACGGGCCGCGGCATCAGGCCAGCCGGACGCTGCGCCCGCTGAGTTCGCGCGCCAGCTGCGTGGCCAGCTTGTTCACCAGGCCGTAGATCGACAGCTGCGGGTTGGCGCCAATGCTGGTGGGAAACAGCGACCCGTCATGCACCGACAGGTTGTCCACCTGCCAATGCCGCCCGTCGGGCCGCACCACGCCCAGCTGCGGCTGGCCGGCCATGCCGCAACCGCCCATCACATGGGCGCTGGCCACGCGCGTGAGCAGGGGCTTCATCGGCAGTTCGGCGATGGCGGCCTTGGCCTGCGCCCAGGACGTGTAGGGCTGGGCCAGGTCGTGCGCCAGGCGCACGCGCCGGGCGCCGGCGGCGAACTGCATTTCGGCCATAGACAGGAAGGCGCGCCGGGCGCCGTCCATCACGAACGGCGTCAGCGGATAGTCCAGCAGCGGCGAGCCGTCAGCCTTCAGGCCCACCTGCCCGCCGGGCGACTGCGGGTGAAAGCCGTCACGCAGCAGGGCCAGCAGGGCGTGGGTGTTCGACATCTGGCGCAGGTCGGCCGCAAGTTCGGCACCGAAACCCGTAGACGTGCTGCTGAAGATCACGGGGTGGACAGGCGGCGCTTCCAGCTTGTAGCCGATCGGGCCGTCGATGGGGTCGACCTCGAGGAAGTGGTCGGAATACAGGGTCTGGGGCGCGCCGTTCCAGCCCTCGACCGTCTGGTGGAAGATGGCGCTGGAAATCACTACTGGGTGCAGGAAGGTGCGTGCGCCCAGCCGGGCGTGGGGGTCGGGCAGGCCAGATCGCAAGAGCAGCGCAGGGGAATTGATGGCGCCCGCGGCCAGCACCACATGGCGCGCCCGCACGCTGACCGCAGTGCCTGGCAAGGCGGTGCCGTCGCGCTGCACGCCCACGGCCGTCAACCCGGTGACGCGGCCCTGGGTCAGCTGCAGCTGCTGCACCCGCGTTTCCACCAGCAGGCGGGCGCCGCGGTCCAGGGCCACGGGCAGGGTGGTCACCAGCATCGACTGCTTGGCATTGGTGGGGCAGCCCATGCCGCAAGAGCCCAAGTTCCAGCAGCCCTTCACATTGCGCTGGATGGCGGCCGCGGCAATGCCGAGCTTCAGCGCGCCCTTGCGCAGCAGTTCGTTGTTTTCGTTCGGCGGCGCCAGCCAGGGGCCGATGGACAGGCGTTGTTCCGCCTGCAGGAACCACGGAAAGAGGGCGTCGTCGGTCAGATCGGGCAGCGCGAAGTGCTGGCGCCAATAGGCCAGCGTGGCCGTCGGGGTGCGAAACGAACTGGTCCAGTTGACGGTGGTTGACCCACCAACACAGCGGCCTTGCAGGATGGTGATGGCCTTGTCGGCCGTCTTGCGCGCTGCACTTTCCTGGTACAGGCTGGGGTAGGCCTCGCTTTCCAGCTGGCGGAAGTCGCGGCTGGACTTCAAGGGGCCTTCTTCCAGCAGCACGACATCCAGACCGGCAGCGGTCAGCAGTTCGGCCGTGATGCCGGCGCCAGCGCCGCTGCCGACGATGGCGACGTCGCACTGGATGCTGGCCGGTCGGGCGGCGTGCGGCCCGCCGTAGACCTTCCAGCCACGGGCTAGGCCTTCCTGGATAGGGTCGGGAATGCGCGTCATACCGCTATCGGCCCGGCATAGCCCAGGCTGGCCCAGCTGCTGCGGTCGGCAAAGTAAGCCGCGTAGGTGATGTCGCGCAAGGCTTGGTAGGTCTGCTGGCGCAAGTCCAGGGAAGACTGCCGCAAGCGCTGCAGCATGGCCTGGATATCGCTTTCGCTGGCCTCTTCCCAGTCTGCAGTCAGGCCCGCGAGGCCCAGGCGGCCCGGAGCGGTAGCCAGCAGGCGCAGCAGCAGTGCCAGTTCTTGCTGCACCGGCAATGGGAAGCCGGAGATCGTGTCTTCGACCCGGCCCAGGTGGGCTTGCAGCGCTGCAGCCTGCGCAGGCGCATCTGCGGGCAGCACCCCTTGCAGCACGGCACGGGCAACAGCAGCCATCAGCGCGCGGGCAGGCCCTGACAGGCGGCCGCCTTGCCAGGCCGGCGCGATGAGGGTCGACCCTAGCCCCGCCACCGCGAGCACCAGGCTGCTGGCCAGGCCCAGCTGCAACAAAGCTCTTCTACGCATGCCAGCAGTGTTGCATCATCTGCAGTTGGCGCCGTAGAGGGCGCCGACTAAGCCTTGAGCCCCGACGGACAGACGATTCTTGCTTGCCTGCAGGCCGTGGCCGCGCAGCGCGCAGCGCATCAGGGAGACGCAGCGCTGGCCGATCAGGTGCTGGCCGTAAAGGCCTATCAGCATCAGCGGTTTGCGGCCACTTATGCCGATTTGCTGGCCAGCCCACGCTATGGTCCGGCGGCGCAGTTCTTCTTGGACGACCTGTACGGGCCGCATGACTTCACCGAACGCGACGGCCAGTTCGCCCGCATCGTGCCGGCATTGGTGCGGTTGTTCCCGGAGGACATCGTGGGCACCGTGTCGGCGCTGGCGCAGCTGCACGCCTTGTCCGAAGAACTTGACGGGCTGATGGCGCAGGTTTTGCCGGGACAGGTGGTGGTGGACGCGCACAGCTATGCGCCCGCCTGGCGTCAAGTCGGGCGGCCGGCTGACCGCGAGCGACAGATTCAGCTGATGCTGCTGGTGGGTAACGCACTGGACCGCTTCACGCGCAAGCCCTTACTCCGGCACAGCCTGCGACTGATGCGCGGACCTGCAGCCGCTTCTGGGCTGGGTGCTTTGCAACAGTTCCTGGAAGCCGGCTTCGACACTTTCCGGCAGATGCAGGGCGCGCAGGGTCTGCTGGGCACCATCGCCCAGCGGGAAAGGCAGCTGGCAAAAGCTCTTTTCGAAGGGCGAGAGACCACGGCCTAGGACAAGTACCGTAGCCCTGCGGCCGGGGCGCCGCGACCATGCCGGGCTTCACCCACTTGATTCTGGTTGCCCGTGCAAGCTCCCTGGCTAGACCACTACCCGCCTGGCGTGGCACCCGCCGCGCAGATCGACGCCTACCCCAGCGTTGCCGCTTTGCTGGAAGAAGCCTTCCGCAAGCATGCGCAGCGCGATGCCTGCGCCTGCATGGACACGCGCCAGCGCTTCCGCGACATCGACGAAATGTCGCAAGCCCTGGGCGCTTGGCTGCAAACGCAGGGGCTGGAAAAGGGCAGCCGCGTGGCCATCATGATGCCCAACGTGCCTCAGTATTTGGTCGCGATGGCGGCGGTGCTGCGGGCCGGGCACGTGGTGGTCAACGTCAACCCGCTGTATACAGCGCGCGAGCTGCAGCACCAGCTGCAGGACTCGGGCGCCGTGGTGGCCATCGTTCTGGAGAATTTCGCTACGGTGCTGGAAGAGGTCATCGACCGCACCCAGGTCAAGCACGTGGTGTTGACAGCTCTGGGCGACCTGCTGGGCTTCTGGCGTGGCGGCTTGGTGAATTTTGCGGTGCGGCACGTCCGCCGCATGGTGCCGGAATTCAGTCTGCCGCTGGACCGCGGCCGCACGGTCACCCGGCTACCGATGGCCCTGGCCGAAGGATCGCAACTGAGTCTGCAGCGCGTGGATGTGGGCCCGGACGACGTGGCCTTCCTGCAATACACGGGCGGCACCACGGGCGTGTCGAAGGGAGCTGTGCTTCTGCACCGAAACGTGGTGGCCAACATCATGCAGTGCGAGGCCTGGTTTAAGCCCATGCTGAGCAAGGTGGGCGATCAGCAGTTGACCATCGTGTGCGCCTTGCCGCTGTATCACATCTTCGCGCTGACCATTTGTGCGCTGATGGGCGCGCATTTTGGCGCGATGAACCTGTTGATCCCCAACCCGCGCGACATCCCGGGGCTGGTGCGAACTTTGGCCAAGCACCGCATCAACATGTTTCCTGCGGTGAATACTTTGTTCAATGCGCTAGCCAACGACCCAGATTTCGCGCGGCTGGATTTTTCGGGCCTCGTGGTGTCCAACGGTGGCGGCATGGCGGTGCAGCAAGCGACGGCCGAGCGCTGGCGACGCATCACGGGCTGCCCCGTAGTGGAGGGGTATGGCCTGTCGGAGACATCACCAGTTGCGACGTCAAATCGGCTGGACATTCCCGACTACACCGGGACGATCGGTCTGCCGATTCCGTCGACGGAAATTTCGATCCGTGACGACGCTGGTCAAGCCTTGGGCTTCGATACGCCTGGCGAGATCTGCATTCGCGGTCCGCAAGTCATGGCGGGCTACTGGAATCGTGCGGATGAGACCGCTAAGGTCATGACGGTGGACGGCTTTTTCAAGACGGGCGACGTCGGCGTGATGGACAGCCGCGGTTATGTGCGAATCGTCGATCGCAAGAAGGACATGATTCTAGTGTCCGGCTTCAACGTGTACCCCAACGAAATCGAACAGGTGGTCAGCCAGCACCCTGGCGTACTGGAGTGCGCTGCTGTGGGGGTGCCCGATGACAAGTCTGGGGAGGCTGTGAAGCTGTTTGTTGTCAAAAACGACGTCACCTTAGGTGAAGAAGATGTTGTCCGATATTGCCGCGACAACTTCACCGCCTACAAGCGGCCCAAGTATGTCGAATTCCGCGAAGAACTGCCGAAGAGCAACGTCGGCAAGATTTTGAGGCGCGAGTTGAGGACACCACAGAACTGAACAAGCGGAAGCTGCTGGGCGGTGGCATGTTCAGCGCCCCGGGCGAATGCCTGAGGCAAGCGCTTGGCGCCTCGCGCTACCAGTGACAAATGGAGAGTAAGCCGCGGACAGAAGCAAAAAAGCCCGGTCTTTCGACCGGGCTTTTTGCTTTGGGGATATTAGCCTGACGATGTCCTACTTTCACACGGGAACCCGCACTATCATCGGCGCAAAGGCGTTTCACTGTCCTGTTCGG
>JAIXRN010000079.1 GCA_027485165.1 Rubrivivax sp. | reverse complement strand
GTGCGTGGATGGCTGCGTGGCCTCATGCAGGTGGTGGTGGCAGCGGTGGCTTGCGTTGGTGTGGTGAAGCAAGCGGCGGCAACCGTCGGCTCGACACTGATGGCGGACACCTACAACGTTTTCGACGGTGACCGCATTTACGCAGTTTTGGACGTCTATGTGACCGGCAACCACCTGGGCGACGCCATGGGTGCGTCCATTCTGGGCGCTGGCACCCACAGCGTCACCTTCGCAACCAGCTTGGCCACCGGCACGGGTCTGGTGCGTGACAGTGCCGGCAAGATCACCGCAGGCACCATCACCAACGACGTCTTCGTGCAGAGCGGTGGAAGCGGATGGCTGCCCACCAATGCGGACGGCGCAAGCTGGGACAGTTTCATCGCCGTGGGCAATCGAGGTCAGGCGGCCGCGGCCAGCGTGACCAACCGTGCAGGCGCGGTGAAGAACCAGGGCTTGGCCGCCAACATGACCGCTTCCAGCGGTTTCACCCAGATGAACGTTCCGAACTCGAACTTCATCAACAACGGCACCAACTGTGGCTGGTACAGCGCCCTCGGCGGCAACCCCTACAGCACCGCCGGCGCCGCGGAGAATCCGTTCGCGCGCGTGAGCCTGTACAACGCCGACTGGAACAGCGCCTACCCAACCCTGAATCGCACCGGCTTGCTGGTGACCAAGGGCAAGAAGCAGAGCGGCCGAACTACCGCAAGCGGATCGGTCGTGTACACGGGCGACGCGGGCTCCTCGCTCAATTTCTGCTGGATGGTGGGTCGCTTCGCGATCGACGTGACGGACTTGAGTCCCGCCAGCATTCCCACCATGCAGGTGCAGTTCAACATGGTGGGCAAGAACGGCGCCACCATCACCGGCAACGAGAACGGCACCACCTTCACCGGCGCGAGCACCGCCAGCTACAAGGTGAACCAGTTCTTCTCGTTCTCCGCACCGACCATCGCGCCACCGCCGGCGCCGACTGGCCTGAACGCGACCGACGGCTCGTCCACCGCCAATGTGTCGCTGACATGGAGCGCATCGACGGGCGCAACCAACTACAACGTGCGCCGCTCCGGTGCCGGTCTGCCCATGACGCAGATCGGATCCGTCGTGGCGCCAACCCTGGCTTATACCGATGCCACCGCCCTGCCCGGCGTGCTGTACACCTACGAAGTGCGTGCGGTCGGCGCTGGCGGCGAGGGTGCCTCGAGCGCCGGCAACACCGGCTGGCGCGGACTCACCGCACCCACGGGCGTGACGGCCACCGATGGCGCAAGTGCATCGAACGTGACCATCAGCTGGACCACTTCCAATGCGCCTTCCTACAAGGTGTTCCGCGGACTCGGCGCGTCGTCGCTCGCCCAGATCGGCACCTCGACCACCCTCAGCTACACGGACACCACCGCCGTCATCGGCACGCTGTACACCTACGCCGTCAAGGCGAGCGGTGAGACCGGCACCGGCGACAGCGACCTGAGCGCGACCGACACGGGTTGGCGCACCGTGGCGGCACCCGCCTCGATGGTCGCAACCGATGGCACAAGCACCGACGCGGTCACGCTCGAGTGGGCGCAGGTGCAGGGAGCGAGCACCTACAAGGTTCGCCGATCCTCGGGTGGCGGCGCACCCTCGTTGATCGCCTCGCCCAGCACGAATCGGTATGTCGACGGCTCCGCGGTGCCGGGCACGCTGTACACCTACTCCGTCACTGCAGCAGTTCCGCTGGGTGAATCCGCCGCAGCCACCGACACCGGCTGGCGCATGCTCACCGCCCCAGCCACGCTGCGGGCATCTGATGGCACGTTCTTCACGGGCATCCGGGTGGAATGGGGCGCATCCACTGGCTCCGTGAACTACGACCTGTACCGTGGCTCCACCAGCGCCACCAGCAAGATCGCGACCGTGTCCGGCACTTCCTATGAGGACACCTCGGCGACGCCGGGCGTTTCGTACACCTATGCCGTGAAGGCGGTTGGTGGCGACGGAACGGGAACCAGTGCGTTCAGCAACTCCGACACTGGCTGGCGATCCGTGGGACCACCGACCAGCGTGACGGCACAGAACGGCGTGTCGCGCACCAGCGTCGCCATCAACTGGACACCGGCGCTCGGTGGGACGGGCGTGAAGATCTTCCGTGCCATCGGCCAGGGAGAGGCCTCGCAGATCGGTTCCACCACTGCCGCCAGTTTCGCGGACAGCACGGCCTCGCCTGGCGTGCTGTACACGTACTACCTGAAGTCGACCTCGGCCAATGGCGACAGCGTGCAGAGCGACTCCGTGACCGGCTGGCGCGGCATGACGCCGCCGGCCACCGTCACCGCCACCGCGGGCACCAGCACCACTTCGGTCACGGTCACCTGGACCGCGGCCGTGAACGCCTCGAAGTATCAGGTGCTGCGCGCCGTCGCTGGCGGCAGCCCCGCGGTGATCGGAGCGGATCTGACAAGTTCGGCGCGCTCCTACACGGACGAATCGGCCGTGCCAGGCACGCTGTACGCCTACACGGTGAAGTCGACCGGTGGCGAAGGAACCGGCGACAGCGTGGCCAGCGTGCCCGCTGCAGGCTGGCGGCGCAACACGGCGCCCACCGCGCTGACCGCCACGGATGGAACCAGCAGCACGCATGTCGTGGTGACATGGGTCGCTTCACCCGGCGCATCCGGCTACAAGCTGTTCCGCTCCACCGGAACCGCCGCGGCCATCCAGCTGGCGACCACCACGGGCACCAGCTTCAACGACACCACCGCCGTGCCCGGCGTGACCTACACCTACGCCGCGAAGGCGTCGGGACAGACCGGCACCGGCGACAGCGAGTTGAGCATCAGCGACTCGGGCTGGCGCGGCATCGTCGTTCCAACCGAGGTGTCGGCGACCGACGGATCCTCCACCGACAAGGTGGTCATCACCTGGACTGGGGCTTCAAGCAGCAGCTACAAGATCTTCCGCGCCGCTGGGTCGGGCACCGCCACGCAGATCGGC
>JAIXRN010000027.1 GCA_027485165.1 Rubrivivax sp. | reverse complement strand
TAGCCGTCACCGGCGAACAGGTTCTTGCCGTCCTTCCAGACCGACTGGTGCACGTGCATGCCGCTGCCGTTGTCGCCCACCAGGGGCTTGGGCATGAAGGTGGCGGTCTTGCCGTAGGCGGCAGCCACGTTGTGGATCACGTACTTCTGCAGTTGCAGCCAGTCGGCGCGCTCGATCAGCGTGCTGAACTTGGTGCCGATCTCCATCTGGCCGGCGTTGGCCACTTCATGGTGATGCACTTCAACCGGGATGCCCAGGGATTCGAGGATCAGGCACATCTCCGAGCGCATGTCCTGGCCCGAATCGACCGGAGGCACGGGGAAGTAGCCGCCCTTGACCGAAGGACGGAAGCCGCTGTTGCCGTGCTCGTATTCCTTGCCGGTGTTCCAGGCCGCTTCTTCGCTTTCGATCTTGCTGAAGCAGCCAGACATGTCGTTGGACCAGCGCACGCTGTCGAAGACGAAGAACTCGGGCTCGGGGCCGAAATAGGCGGTGTCGCCCAGGCCGCTGGCCTTCATGTAGGCCTCGGCGCGCTTGGCCAGGCTGCGCGGGTCGCGTTCATAGGGCTTGCCGTCGGCCGGGTCCAGCACGTCGCAGGTGAGGATGACGGTGGGCTCTTCGAAGAACGGGTCGACGTTGGCGGTGTTCGGGTCGGGCATCAGCAGCATGTCGGACGCTTCGATGCCCTTCCAGCCAGCGATCGAAGACCCATCGAAGGCGTGGCCGGAAATGAACTTGTCTTCGTCGAAGTGCGAAACAGGCACGGACACGTGCTGTTCCTTGCCGCGGGTGTCGGTGAAGCGGAAATCGACGAACTTGGCTTCGCTTTCCTTGACCAACTTCATCACGTCGGCAACGGTTTTTGCCATGCAGATCTCTCCTAGCGGGGCGCGGGTTTGGGGTACTTGTTGATGGGTGTGCCGACGAACACCCTGGGGTGAGGCAGCGTTCAGGCGCCGGGAAATCTAGCAGAAACCATGCCCGTAGCCGCCTGGCCCGCGCAGCGATGGCGAGGCCACGCACAGGCTCGGTGCGCCGCGAGACGCCCTGTTTGAGCGCACGCCTGCCGCGTGCCTGGGGCACTGAGGTGGCATCAACGCACCATTTCAGGGCCCAAGCGTGCGCCGAAGCCCCGTAGGCCTTCGCACAGTGCTGCAAAAGCGTGCGTCGGGTCGTCCTTGGCCTTCACGCCCAGTTCGATGTGGCGCCCGTACTGCGGGTGATCGACGCTGGGCAGGCTGAAGACCTTCACACCGCTGAAGCGCGCTTCGATGTCTTCCATCAGCGGCGTCAGGCTGGCTTCCATGGCGCCGAAAACGATTACCGACCGTTCCACCTGCCTGGCGCCACCATGCAGGTGCGCGTAGCCGGTGTCCAGCAGCCATTCGATCATCGGCCAGGCCATGACTGGAAAGCCCGGCACGAAGTGCACGTGCTGCAGGCTGAAACCAGGAATCTTGTTGTACGGATTGGGGATGATCAGTGCCCCGGCCGGGAATACGCCCATGTTCAGGCGGTGCAAGTTGTCGGGCCGGTCGGGCTCGAAAGGCTGGCCCTGTTCCTGCGCCACGTCGCGCATGCGTTCCAGGATCAGGTCGCGCGCCTGGGGGTGCAGTTCCAGCGCCAGCCCGGCAGCGGCGGCGGCGCACTGCCGGGTGTGGTCGTCGGGTGTGGCGCCGATGCCGCCGCAGCTGAAGACCAGGTCGCCGCTGTCCAGCGCGTCGGCAATCGCGCGCGTGATGCGCGGTCGGTCGTCGCCCACGTAGCGCGCCCAGGACAGCATCAGCCCACGGGCCGACAGCAGTTCGATGGTCTTGGCCAGGTGCTTGTCCTGGCGCTTGCCGGACATTATTTCGTCGCCGACGATGATGAGGCCGATGTCCATGGGGTGTCCTAGGGGCAGGTTGGGGCGGGCGTCAGACATTCACCGCCTGTTGCATTGGAACCGATGCCGCGCCCATCTGCCGCGCCCGCAGCGCCCACAACGCCGGCACCAGCAGCTGCGCGAACCAGGCTGATGTCGCGGCGAAGACAGCCCCATACAGCACCACGCCCAGCACCGCCAGCACGGGCGCGAGAATCAGCGTGGCCGGGCCCAGCAGCCCCAGCAGCAGCGGGCCGGGTACCGCCACAGCGGCCCCGCAGGCCATGCCCATGGCCAGCAGCGGCCAGCGCTGCTGCCGCAGCAAGTGCCGGCGTTCGTCGCGGCTGGCGTAGTCGGCCAGCACCGCAAAGCCCAGCAGCTGTGCCGTCAGCCAGCCCCAGGCCAAGGCCGGCAGCAACAGCGACATCCCCGGCAACAGCCACAGCGGCAAGCTGCAGGCCAAGCCCAACAGGGCCAGCACGCTGCTGCCCAGGGCCCAGCGCAGCGCCTGCAGCCTGCTGGTGGCACGCCAGGCCTGCAGACCACCCGCCTGGCGCGCTGCCACCTGCCGTGCGACGGCCGGCGTGAGCAGCCACGCCACCATCAACAGGCTGGCCACGACGAGCAGTGGCTGCACCAGCGCCACCAGCACCAGGGGCGCCAGCAGGCTGCGCAGCCGGGCCTGGCCGGCGTAGTCCAGCCAGTCCAACAGCGGCGGCAGCAGGCCCCAGGCTTGCAGCAGGGTGCGCGTGCCGGCCACGGCGGGTTCCCAGGTCGCCCAGCCCAGAAGGGCTACGGCAACGCCCGTCAGGCCCAGCGGCAGCAGGGCCCGAAGCATCAGCCCCGGCTGCAGGCAGGTGGCGGCGGCGCGCGCGGCGGCTTGCGCCAGGCCCCGCCCCTTTGGCTTCACCGCCCGGCCAGGCGCTTCAGCCCCAGCCACTGCTGGGCCCAGAAGCCACGGCCGTAGTCGCGCCCCTGCAGCTGGTCGCGCACGCCGGTGGGCGGGTAGGCGTCGTCCCAGCGCGCGGTGCGGAACAGCAGGTCCCAGACCGGAAACAGCACGGCGAAGTTGCAGCCACCCAGGCTGCCCGCGCCACGCGATTCATGCCCCACCCCCATGCCGTGGTGCACGCGGTGGAACTGCGGGCTGACGAGCAGGCGCCCCAGCACGGGCCCGAAGTTCATGCGCACATTGGCATGCGACAGGCTTTCCACCAGTTTCTTGCACGCCACCAGCGCCACGAACTGCGCCGGCGGCACGCCCAGCAGCAGCCCGGCCAGCACGAACACGCTGTCGCGCAGCAGGTCGTCCAGCAGGTGGTTGCGGCTGTCGGACCACATCGTCATCTGGCGCTGGCTGTGGTGCAGGGCATGCAACTGCCACCACCAGCTAAAGCCATGCTGGGCCCGGTGCACAAAGTAGTCGAGCAAGTCGAACAGCAGCAGGTAGATCAGGAAGCTCAACAGCGCCTGGTCGGTGACGCCGGGCCAGACCTGGTCCAGCGACCAGGCCGACAGCCCAGCCAGGCGCAGCTGGCCGGCCAGTGCGTCCCACAGCGGTTCGACGGCAAAGAACAGGGCCACGCGGAACAGGCCCAGCCGGTGGACCAGGGTGTAGACGATGTCCACGCGCACAGCGGCGCGGTCGCGCACGGCTTCAGCCGGCCGCCAGCGTTCCAGGCCGCGGAACACCCCCAGCATCACCACCAGCTGCAGCAGGCCCACCAGCAGCCAGCCCGTGGCCACGAAGCCGTCTTCCAGCAGGTTGCCCAGGCCCAGGTTGAACATCGCCGGCTGCACCAGGGTTTCGAACAGGGCCTGCTGGGCCTGGCCGAACAGGTCAGACAGGTTGGAAAGGCCCCACATCTGCGATTCGGCAGGCAGCAGGTTCATGGCTTCAGCGGTGCCGGGCGTGAAGCCGCGGCGCCGAACTGCGGGTGTTCGCGCAGCGTGGCAAAGCACAGGCCGCGTGCCTTCAGGCCCGTGATCAGCGGTTCCAGCACCGCCGGGGCCCAGGCGTCCTGGCGCGACCAGATGCCCAGGTGCGCCAGCAGGATGTCACCGGGCTGCACGTCGCGCAGCGCACGCGCCAGCAGCTGGGCGTTCGGGAACCGGTCACTGGGCAGCTCGTCGCCCAAGAAGCCGGCGGGCGACCAGGGCACATGGGCCCAACCGCAAGCGGCTGCAGCCTTCAGCAGGGTGGGCGAAGTCTTGCCGCCCGGGGCACGGAAGATCGCGTTCATGGGCTGGCCCGTCATGGCCGCGAAGCGCTGCGCCGGGCGCGCCAGTTCAGCACAGTAGCCTGCTGCGTCCAGCACGCGGGGGCGGCCGGCAGCGGGGCCGGCAGTGGGGCGAAAGCGCCAGCCTTGTGGCAGGTCGGCCTGCCAGATGTCGTGGTCCCAGGTGTGCGAACCGAAGGCATGGCCTTCGGCAGCGCGGGCGCGCCACCAGGGCGCCCACTGCTCGTCCAGGCTGCTGCCGCCGGTCTGCGTACGTTCGTCGGCCAGGAAGAAGGTGACGCGCACGCCGTGCCGGTTCAGCACCTCGGCCACCAGTGGCGCCACGGCCATGTGGCCGGTGTCGAAGCTCAGATACACCGGCTTGTCGCACGCCGCCGCAGATGGCGCGGCGAAGCCGAACCAAAGCGCTACCGCCAACCCCCCAAGCAGCCGCCGCGGAACCGGCTCTGCTGGGCCGCTGGCAGCGCCCCCCTGGGGAGGAGCGCCGCCGGCGCTACGGGGGGGGGACGTCATTTCCGCGGCGCATGGTCCAAGGTCCAGACACCATGGGGCGAACGCCCCACCGCCACCTGGCGCACGACTTCGCGCTTGTCGATGTCGATGTAGGTGAGCTTGCGCGCCCAGCGCGACGTCACCAGCAGGGTGCGCCCATCGGCCATGACGTCCATGCAATCGGGCCCGCCCGGCGCGGGCAGCTGCAGCACCACGCCCAGCGTCTGCGTGTCGATCAGGCTGATGGTATTGGCCGCGCGGTTGCTGACGAACACATGCCGCCCGTCGCCCCGGGCGCGAAAGGCGTGGGCGCCGGCACCGGTCTCGATGCGCTGGACGCGCCGCGGCGCGGCACCCGATACGTCCCAGGCTTCGACCACGCGGTCGCCCGTCAGGGCCACCAGCAAGGTGCGGTCGTCGGCGGTCAGGTAGATGTCGGCCGGCATGCGGCCCACGCCCACCTTCCAGCGCGGGGCCTGCGTGGCCAGGTCGATGGCCAGCACCTCGTCGCTGTCCTGCAGGCTGGCATAGACCACGCTGCTGCGGCTGTCGATGGCCAGGTGGCTGGGCGTCTTGGGCGCGGGGATGCGCTTGGCCAGCTTCAGCGGCGCCGCCGCATCAGCCGGCTGCCAGCGGTACAGGTCGACATGGTCCAGCCGGTTGGCAGCGGTCACGAACCAGCGCATGTCGGGGCTGAAACGCAGGTGGTACGGGTCGACGATGTCGCGCAGCGTGCGCTGCAGCTCGCCCGTGGCGGGGTCGAAAAAGCTCAGCGAATGGCCCGCGGCGTTGGCCACGATCACGCTCTTCTCGTCCGGCGTCAGGTACAGGTGATGCGGTTCCTTGCCTGTGGGGATGCGCCGCATCACGGTGTGGGTGACGGGGTCGATCAGGCTGATGTCGGCGTCTTGCGAATTCAGCACGAAGATCGGCCGCTGCGCTGCCGCAGCCCGCGTCGACGCAAGCGCAGTCGTTGCCTGCGCGGGCGGCCAGGCGGCTGCCAGCGGCAAGGCCAGCAGCAGGGAACGGCGCTGCATCACTCGTCGTCGCCGCCGCCGAACACCCCGCCCAGCAGCCCACCACCGGCCAGGCCGCCTAGCAGGCCACCCTGTTCGCGCGAACCGCCGTTCTGCGGCGCGGCCGCGAACACACGGGAGGCCAGGCGCGAGAACGGCAGGCTCTGCAGCCAGATCGTGCCCGGGCCCGACATCTTGGCGAAGAACAGGCCTTCACCGCCGAACAAGGCGGTCTTGATCTTGCCCACATACTGGATCTCGAAGTTCACCTGCCCGGTGTAGGCCACCACGCAGCCGGTGTCGACCAGCACCGTTTCGCCCATCTTCAGCTCGCGCCGCACCACCGTGCCGCCGGCATGCACGAAGGCCAGGCCATCACCTTCGAGCTTCTGCATGATGAAGCCTTCACCACCGAAGAAGCCCACGCCCAGCTTCTGCTGCAACGCGATGCCCAGCGACACGCCACGCGCGGCGCACAGGAAGGCGTCTTTCTGGCAGATCAGCAGGCCGCCGAGCTTGCTCAAATCCATCGGCAGGATCTTGCCCGGGTAGGGGGCGCCGAAGGCGATGCGCGCCTTGCCAGCGCCGCTGTTGGTGTAGACGGTGGTGAACAGCGACTCGCCCGTCACCAGGCGCTTGCCGGCGCCCAGCAGCTTGCCGAACAGGCCGCCGCCGGCGTTCTGGCGCCCGTCGCCGAACACCGTGTCCATGCTGATCGCCGGGTCCATGAAGAACATGCTGCCGGCTTCGCCGACAGCGGCTTCGCCGGGGTCGAGCTCGACCTCGACGAACTGCATTTCTGCGCCCTTGATTTCGTAGTCAACGACATCCATGCCCACGCTGTTTCCCCTGTGATGGAAGCAAAACACGGATGGTAACGAAGTGCCCTGGGGAAATGCCCGCGCAACCGGCCGAGAGCGGCCGAGAACAGGCCAGAACGGCGGAGAACAACCGACAACGGCCTGCCGTCGCGGGCCTGGGCGGACACTGGCTGCAGCAGGTGTTGCACCCGCTTGCAGGCGGGGCGCGGCGAGCTGCGCAGAATCTCACGCACCATGCCCAGCTTCGACCTGCTGTTCGCCCCTCTGGCCCTGCTGCTGGCGGCGCTGGCAGTGGGCGCCGCGACGGCGCGGCATGGCGCCCAGCCTGAGGCTTCCGCGCACAGCGGCCACCGCGGGCTGGGCTTCTGGCAGCTGGCGCAGGGCCTGGCCTGCGCGGGCGCCACGCTGGTCGCGCTGGCGCCGCCGCCTGCGCCGGGGGCCTGGCTGGCGCAGGCCTGCTTTGCGCTGTGGCCGGTGCTGTGGCTGGCGGGCTGGCGGCGTTTTCAGGGGCGTGGCGTGGGGCCCGACCCGCTGAACCCCGGCCTGGCGGCAGGGATGGCCAGCGCAACCGGGGCAGGCAGGGTACCTGGCGTAGGCGGCGTAGGCGCCGTAGGCGGCGCAGGGCTGGCCAGATGGCCCACCTGGGCCACGCTGGCGGCCCTGGGCGCCCTGCTGCTGCCGGCGCTGTGGCCCGAATCACCGGCGGCCATCGGGCCGGCAGCGGTCGCCAGCGTCGCCTTGCACCTGGCCGTGGCTGTGCCCTTGTTCCAGAGCAGTGCCGGGCGCGCCGGCACGCCGCTGGCGGCACTGGGCGCGGCCGTGGCCCTGGCCGGCCTGCTGCCGGTGCTGGCCATGTTGCCCAGCGCGGACGCCGCCGTCTGGCTGCAGGCCCAGGCCCTGGCCACGGGGCTGGGCGGCTTGGTCAGCGCCTTCGTCGTGCTGACGCTGCTGTACGAACGCACCGAACAGCAGCTGCGCGCTTCCCGTCGCCGCCTGCGCGTGCTGGCCAACCTGGACCCCCTGACCCAGCTGCCCAACCGGCGGCATTTCCAGCACCTGGCACAGCGCGCGCTGCAGGCCGACCCGCCCGGCAGCGCGGTGCTGCTGATCTTCGACATCGACCACTTCAAACGCATCAACGACCACCTGGGCCACGCGGCGGGCGACCGCGCGCTGTGCCTGGTGTCGACCAGCCTGCTGGACATGCTGCGCAGCCGGGACCTGGCCGGCCGCCATGGCGGCGACGAATTCGTGCTGCTGCTGCGCCAGGCCGGGCCGCGCCAGGCCATCGGGGTGGCCGCGCGCATCGTCGAACAGGTGCAGCGCCAGGCCGGCGCGCAGGGCCTGCCCGCGCTGAGCCTGAGCTTCGGCGTCGTGCAGGTGGCACCCGGCGAAGCCCTGCCCGAGGCGCTGCGCCGCGCCGACCAGGCGCTGTACGAAGCCAAGCGCCAGGGCCGTTCACGCGCCGTCGCCGCTGTGGGCGACGAACAGCGCCCGGTGTTCAGCGAAAGCCAGCGCCTGGGCCTGACGCCCTGCTGAGCGCGCCTGCGGGCACCGTGCTGCTGCCGATAATGCCGCGCATGCTTGCCGTCGCCGCCATCAGCCTGGGTGCCGCCTTGGGCGCCCTGCTGCGCTGGGGCCTGGGCCTGGGGCTGAACGCCCTGTTCCCGGCCCTGCCGCTGGGCACGCTGGCCGCCAACCTGCTGGGCGGCTACCTGGTGGGCCTGGCGGTGGGGCTGTTCAGCCTGCACACCAGCCTGCCGCCGGAATGGCGGCTGTTCGTGATCACCGGCTTTCTGGGCGGGCTGACGACCTTTTCCAGCTTCTCGGCTGAGGTGGTGGACGCCATCCAGCAAGGGCGCCTGGGCTGGGCCGTGGCCACGGTGAGCGTGCACGTGCTGGGTTCGGTGGCCCTGACCTTCGCCGGCCTGGCCAGCAGCGGGGCCTTCAGGGCCCAGGTTTAGGGCCTCAAGCCCAATGGGGCACAGGCCTCGAACCTAAAATCGTGGCGGTTTCAACGTTCTGCTTTCAACGTTCCTCTTCCGCGAGACATCCGCCCCATGACATCCGCCGAGATCCTGGCCCAGTACGGCCCCCGCGAAGCCATGGACTACGACGTGGTCGTGGTCGGCGCCGGCCCGGCCGGCCTGGCCACGGCCATCCGCTGCAAGCAGCTGGACCGGGCCATCAGCGTGGTGGTGCTGGAAAAGGGCAGCGAACCCGGCGCGCATATCCTGAGCGGCGCGGTGATGGACCCGCACGCCATCACCGAACTCTTTCCCGACTGGAAAGACCGCGGTGCACCGCTGAACCAGCCGGTGACGGCTGATGAGGTTTTGTTCCTGTCTGAAGACGACGCCCGCCACACGCCGCAGTGGCTGATCCCCGACTGCTTGCACAACCACGGCAACTACGTCATCAGCCTGGGCGCGGTCACCAAATGGCTGGGCGAACAGGCCGAAGCCTTGGGCGTGGAGATCTTCCCGGGTTTCACCGCGGCTGAAGTGCTGTACGGCGAAGCCGGCCAGGTGCTGGGCATCGCCACGGGCAACCTGGGCGTGGGCAAAGACGGCCAGCCGCACGACGGCTTCCAGCTGGGCATGGAACTGCGCGCCAAGTACACCGTGTTCGCCGAAGGCTCGCGCGGGCACCTGGGCAAGCAGCTGATCGCGAAGTTCGGCCTGGACGAAGGCCGCGACCCGCAAAGCTACGCCCTGGGCGTGAAGGAACTCTGGGAAGTGCCGGCCGACAAGGCCCAGCCCGGCAAGGTGGTGCACACCGCCGGCTGGCCGATGGACGAACACACCTACGGCGGTGGCTTTCTGTACCACCTGGAAGGCAACCGGGTCACGCTGGGCTTCGTCACCGGGCTGGACTACCAGAACCCCTGGATCAGCCCGTTCGAGGAAATGCAGCGCTGGAAGGCGCACCCCGCCATCCGCGCCCACATCGAAGGCGGCAAGCGCATCGGCTACGGCGCCCGGGCCATCACCGCCGGCGGGCTGCTGAGCCTGCCCAAGCTGGTGTTCGCGGGCGGTGCGCTGGTGGGCTGCGACGCGGGCATGCTGAATGCTGCGCGCATCAAGGGCAGCCATGCCGCCATCAAGAGCGGCATGCTGGTGGCCGAAGCCATCGCCCCGGCGCTGAAGGCCGGCCGCAGCCACGACGAACTGTCGGCCTACCCCGAAGCCTTCGAAAAGAGCTGGCTGTACGAAGAACTGCACAGCACGCGCAACTTCAAGCAGTGGTTCAAGCAGGGCAACAGCATCGGCACGCTGATGACGGGCATCGAACAGTGGTTCCTGCCCAAGCTGGGCATCAAGACCCCACCCTGGACGATCCACCGCAAGACCCCCGACCACGCCCGTCTGCACGCCGCCGCCCAGGTGGAACCCATCCGCTACCCCAAGCCCGACGGCGTGCTGACCTTCGACCGCCTGAGCAGCGTGTTCATCAGCAACACCAACCACGAAGAAAACCAGCCCGCGCACCTGACGCTGAAGGACGCAGCGGTGCCAGTGGCCATCAACCTGGCGCGCTACGCCGGCCCCGAAAGCCGTTACTGCCCGGCTGGCGTGTACGAATACGTGCAGAAAAACGGCGCCGAGCAGCTGGTCATCAACGCGCAGAACTGCGTGCACTGCAAGACCTGCGACATCAAGGACCCGACGCAGAACATCGTCTGGGTGACGCCCGAAGGCGGCGGCGGGCCGAACTATGCGGGGATGTGAGCGCAGCGAACAGGCCCCGCACCGCCTGATGCTGCGGGGATGTGAGCGCAGCGAACAGGCCCCGCGCCGCGTGAGTCTGCGGACCTGTAGCCGCCGCACAGCAGCGCTAGCCGGCGTGCCTTGCTGAAGCGCCTGCCGCGCCCGTCGTTCCGCCAGCTGCTGCTGCTGGCCTTCCTGCTGGTGGCGCTGTTGATGGCGGCAGTGTCGCTGCGCAGCCTGGGCAGCCTGCAGGGCCTGCTGGACCGCAGCCAGGCCGGTGCGCGCCAAGCCCTGAAACTGAACGCGCATGTCGAACGCCTGGGCGACCAGACCCAGACCATGGAACGCGCTGCGCGCCAGTACCTGGTGCTGGGCGACCGCGTGCTGCGCCAGGGCTTCGAGCGCGCCGCCGCCGACGCCGCGCGCGAGGTTCGCGCGCTGGCTGAAGCCCAGGTGCCCGCGGCCAACACGGCGGCCTGGCGAGCGCAGACCGACAGCGTCGACCGGCTGCTGGACGGCGGCGGCGACGCGCTGACGCGCGACGCCCAGGCCAGCCTGGCCTTCCGCGCACTGGCCGGGCAGTTGCGCCAGATGGCCGAACAGGTGCGCGAACTCACCGAAAGCCGCAACGCCGCCCTGCAAGACCAGCTGGAAGCCGGCCGCCAGGCCTGGGTGCGCCAGGCCGCGGGCGCCGTGGTGCTGGCCGTGCTGCTGGCCCTGGCCCTGGCGCTGGCCCTGGCGCGCCCGCTGCGGCGCGTGGAACGGGCCATCGTGGGCCTGGGCGAAAACCGGCTGGATGCGCGCATCGACATCCAGGGCCCCAGCGACGTGCGCCAGATCGGCCGCCGCCTGGACGCCCTGCGCCAGCGCCTGCTGGAAGCCGACGCCGACAAGGCGCGCTTTCTGCGCCATGTCTCGCACGAACTGAAGACACCACTGGCGGCGCTGCGCGAAGGCGTGGCCCTGCTGAACGACGGCGTCACCGGCCCGTTGTCGCCCAACCAGCAGGAAGTGGCGCGCATCCTGGCCGACAACACCGCCACGCTGCAGCGGCGCATCGAAGACCTGCTGCGCTTCAACGCCGCGGCCTTCGCGGCCCAGCGCGTGGTGCGCCGGCCGACCGACCTGCTGGCCCTGCTGCGGCGCCTGGTGGACGAACAGCAGCTGCAGTGGCGTGCCAGCGGGCTGCAGATCGACATCCACGCCCCGCCCGGCGGCGAAACGCTGATGCCCGAAGTGGACGGCGAACTGCTGGGCACGGCCCTGTCGAACCTGCTGTCCAACGCCATCCGCTACAGCCCTGCTGGCGGGCGCATCGACTGGTGGCTGCAGCGCGAAGCCGACGGCCTGGCCATCGAGGTGGCCGACCAGGGCCCGGGCGTGCCCGAAGCCGAACGCGAACGCATCTTCGAGCCCTTCTTTCGCGGCCAGCTGCAGCCAGCCGATGCCGGCGCCGGCGCGGCCGGCAGCAAAGGCCTGGCGGGCACGGGCATCGGGCTGTCGATCGTGGCGGAGACCGTGGCCGCGCACGGCGGGCGCATTCTGTGCATGCCGCATGATCCTGGTTCTGGCGCCCGCTTCCGCATCGAACTGCCCCATGTTTTCGCTTCCTGATGTCTTCGCTTCCTGAACCGCCCCGCCCGCCGCGGCCGGGCCCTGGCCATCGCCTCGGTCTCCCGGCCGGGCTGTGCGCCCTGGCCCTGCTGGCCGGTTGCGGCTTGTTGCCGCCGGCACCGCAGCCGGCACCTGCCGCTGCACCCACCCCAGCCCCGGCCCCGGCCCACAGCCCGGTACCGGCCGCACCCGCGCCAGCGCCCACGCCGGAGCCAGCCGAAGCGCGCAGCGCCGACCCCGCCGACCTGGCCGCGCGGCGCCTGCTGGCCGCGCACGAACGCCTGCGCGAACCTGGCGCCGCCGAACTGTTGCGCGAAGCCACGCGCCAGGCTGACCCGGCCGAACCCGAAGCCCGCATCGAACTGGCCCTGGCCCTGGCGCAGACGCGCCAAAACGGCGACCTGGCCCGCGCCGTTGCCCTGCTGGACCCACTGGTCCGCCAGCCCACGCCAGCCGCCTGGGCGCCCTGGGCACCGTTCGCGCGGCTGCTGCATGCACGCCTGACCGAACAGCGCCGGCTGGAAGAGCTGAACGAACGCCAGGCCCAGCAACTGCGCGAACAGCAGCGGCGGCTGGACCAGCTGGCCAGCCAGATCGACGCGCTGCGCGCCATCGAACGCAGCCTGAACACGCGCCCGGCGGCGCCTGCAGCCGCCCCGCGATGAGCGGCGCCGACCCAGGCCGCCCGTCTGCGGGTACATCTGGCGGCACGCCAGCCACTGGCGCCCATGTGCTGGTGGTCGACGACGACACCGACCTGCTGCGCCTGCTGGCCATGCGCCTGGGCGCCGCGGGCTACCGCGTGAGCACGGCCGAATCGGCCGAAGACGCACTGGCGCAGCTGCTGCAGAAGCGCCCGCAGCTCGTCATCAGCGACGTTCAGTTGCCAGGCGTTGACGGCCTGCGCCTGTTCGACCGCATCCGCGAACGCCACCCGTCGCTGCCGGTCATCCTGCTGACCGCCCACGGCACCATTCCCGATGCCGTGGAAGCCACCGCACGCGGCGTGTTCAGCTACCTGACCAAGCCCTTCGACGGCAAGGCCCTGCTGGACCTGGTGGCGCGCGCGCTGGCGCTATCGCCGCCAGTGGGAGGGGTCAGCAGCGCGCCGCAGGGCTGGCGCGCCGGCATCGTCAGCCGTAGCGCGCGCATGGAAGAACTGCTGGCCGAAGCCCGCCTGGTGGCGGCCAGCCAGGCCAGCGTGCTGATCCGCGGCGAAAGCGGCACCGGCAAGGAACTGCTGGCCCAGGCCATCCACCTGGCCAGCCCGCGCGCGGCCAAGCCTTTCGTGGCTGTGAACTGCAGCGCCATCCCCGAAGCGCTGCTGGAAAGCGAACTCTTCGGCCACGTGAAGGGCGCCTTCACCGGTGCGCTGCAGCACCACCGCGGCCTGTTCCAGGTGGCCGACGGCGGCACGCTGTTTCTGGACGAGATCGGCGACATGCCGCCAGCCCTGCAGGTGAAACTGCTGCGCGTGCTGCAGGAACGCTCGGTACGCTCGGTGGGCGCCAGCCAGCCCGTGCCGATCGACGTGCGCGTGCTGTCGGCCACGCACCGCGACCTGGACGCCCTGCTGGCCGACGGCAGCTTCCGCGAAGACCTGTTCTACCGCCTGAACGTGGTCACCCTGACCTTGCCCACGCTGGCCGAGCGGCGCGAAGACATCCCCCTGCTGGCCCAGCACTTCCTGGCGACGCTTTCTGCGCGCCAGGGCAAGCGTGTGAACGCCTTCGCACCCGATGCGCTGCGCCTGCTGGCCACAGCCGCCTGGCCGGGCAACGTGCGGCAGCTGCACAACGTGGTCGAACAGGTCTGCGCCCTGGCCACCACGCCCATCGTGCCGCTGGCCCTGGTGCAGCGCGCACTGCGCGTACCCAGCCTGGAAGTGTTGCCCTATGCCGAAGCGCGCCGGCGCTTCGAACGCGACTACCTGGTCGGCCTGCTGAAGCTGAGCGACGGCAACGTGGCCGACGCAGCGCGCCTGGCCGAACGCAACCGCACCGAGTTCTACCGCCTGCTGCAAAAGCACGGGCTGACGCCCGGGCGTTTCCGCGGCGAAGGCCAGGACGCAGCGCCACCGACGGAAGACCCTGTCGCCGAATAGCGACGCCCTGCTGCAGCGTCTGCTGTCCCTGGGGCGTGCCGCTCCAACGGCGGCTTGAAGGCCGAAAAGCTGTCGCCAGACAGCGACGCTTTGGCCCCCGCCGGGCCTCGATCGAGCCCGACAGTCTGCGCTAAGTGCTTGATTTTGCTAAAGCTAGCGGGCTTGGCCCAGGGTTTGCCCTAAAGACCGCGAAGGCGCCACTTTGCGCGCCTGAGGACGTCTTCCCCGGGCATGCAACGCCGCTTTCTCGTCACCCTACTGATCGCCTTGGCCAGCGGCTTGTTCCTGGGCAGCCGTCCGGCGCAGGCCTTCGGTTTCGACGATGTGGCCGAGATCGCTCGTCAGCAGGCCGCTGCGCCCTATCAAGCCCCTGACGAGCGCCTGCCGGCGGCACTGTCGTCACTTGACTACGACGCGCTGCGCGACATCCGCTACCGCCCCGAACGCGCTGTCTGGCGCGCCGAAGGCCTGCCCTTTGAACTGCAGTTCTTCCATCTGGGCGGCAGCAACCGCGCCGCCGTGGCCGTGCACGAACTGCAGGCCGGCCAGGCCCGGCCGCTGGCCTACGACGCCACGGCCTGGGACTACGGCCGCAACCGGCTGGACAGCAGCGGCTTCGGCACGCTGGGCTACGCCGGCTTTCGCGTCCACCACGCGCTGAACAGCCCGGCCTACAAGGACGAGCTCGTCGTCTTCCTGGGTGCCAGCTACTTCCGCGCGCTGGGGCGCGGCCAGCAGTACGGCCTGTCGGCGCGCGGGCTGGGCATCGACACCGTGGGTGCGCCGGCCGGCGCGGGCGAAGAGTTTCCGCGCTTCAAGGCCTTCTGGATCGAACGCCCGGCGCCCGACGCCACGGCGCTGGTGATCCACGCCCTGCTCGACTCGCCCCGCGCCACCGGCGCCTACCGCTTCGAACTGCGGCCGGGTGACACCACGCAGATGGACGTGCAGGCGCGGCTGTTCCTGCGCGTTGCCAGCGTGCTGCCCGCGGGGACGCCGGCCATCGCCACGCTGGGCATCGCGCCGCTGACCAGCATGTTCCTGCACGGCGAAAACCAGCCACGCACCAGCGACTTCCGCCCTGAAGTGCACGACAGCGACGGCCTGCTGGTGGCCGGCACCCCGGCCGGCGCGGCCAGCCCTGAATGGCTGTGGCGCCCGTTGTTCAACCCGGCCCGGCCGCAGGCCAGCAGCTTTGCGCTGCAGCGCCTGCAGGGCTTCGGGCTGCTGCAGCGCGACCGGCGTTTCGCTGCCTACGAAGACGCCGAAGCGCGCTACGACCGCCGGCCCAGCGCCTGGGTGGAACCGCTGTCCGACTGGGGACCGGGGCGCGTCGAACTGCTGCTGCTACCCACCCCCGACGAGACGCACGACAACGTCGCTGCCTACTGGGTACCGGCGCAGCTGCCTACCCCGGGCCAGGCGCTGGACCTGGCCTGGCGGCTGCACTGGCAGGGCGACATGCCCGCTGCCGGCAGCACCCCGCCGCTGGGGGAAACGCAGCAGTCGCGCCGCGGCTTCGGCTGGTTCGACGCCAAGTCGCCGCCAGCACCCGGCGACATGAAGTGGCTGATCGACTTCGACGGCCCCACCCTGCGCGGCCTGCCCGCGGGCGCTGCAGTGGAAGCCGTCGTCACCGCCGCGCCCGTGGACGGCCGCGAGACCGCGCGCGTGCTGGAAGCCCGCGCCTACCCGCACCCGCTGAGCGGCTGGCGCCTGCACCTGCGCGTGCAGCGCCTGGCCCCCCAGGCCCCCGTTGAACTGCGCGCCTTTTTGCGCCATGCCGGCGGCGCCCTGACCGAGACCTGGACCGCCTTGATTCCCCCGGAGCAGCCATGAGCACCCACCCCCATCGCCCGCCGCAGCGGCTGGCCCACGCCGCGCTGCGCCGATACACCCACGGCGCCGCACCGCCGCTGTTGCGCGGCAGCATGACCCCCGTGCCCTGGCGCGGCTTCTTGGCCAGCCTGCGCGCGGTCCTGATGGGCAGCACCCACGAAGCCGGCGGGCCCGCCGCCACCGATGCCGCAACCCCCGGCGGTCGTCTCCGCGGCTGGCAGCGCGCGGCGCAACAGCGCCGCATGATGCTGATGCTGCTGGTGCTGCTGTCGGCCAGCCTGGCCACCGGCCTGCTGCTGCTGACGCAGCCGCTGGAAACGCCCGGCCTGGCGCGCATCGCCCAGGTGGCGATGTTCGGGCTGCTGTTTGCCTGGGTGGCCGCCGGCTTCGTCACCGCGCTGATGGGCTACCGCGTGCTGCGCCGCGGTGACGTGCGGGGCCTGAGCCACGCCAGCGTGGCCGGCCGGCCGATCGCGGCCGACGCGCGCACCGCGCTCATCATGCCGATCTGCAACGAACACGTGCCCACGGTCTTCGCCGGCCTGGCCGCCACGGCCGAATCGCTGGTGGCCGCCGGCGGCGCGCAAATGTGCGAGGTCTACCTGCTGTCCGACACGTCCGACGCCGCCACCCGCGCCGCCGAACGCCAGGCCTGGGCCCAGTTGGCCGAGCGCTTCACCCACACCGGCCTGCGCGTGCACTACCGCTGGCGGCTGCGCCGCACGCACCGCAAGGCCGGCAACGTGGCCGACTTCTGCCGCCGCTGGGGCCGCCAGCACCGCTACATGGTGGTGCTGGACGCCGACAGCGTGATGAGCGGCGAAGCCATCCTGGGCCTGGTGCGGCTGATGGAAGCGCAACCCACGGCCGGCATCATCCAGTCAGCGCCCGTGGCCTGTGGCTTGGACACGGTGCACGCGCGCGCGCAGCAGTTCGCCGGGCGCGTCACAGGCCGGCTCACCGGCGCCGGCATGCAGTACTGGCAGCTGGGCGAATCGCACTACTGGGGCCACAACGCCATCATCCGCATCGCGCCCTTCATGCAGCACTGCGCGCTGGCGCCGGTGCAGGGGCGCGGCGGACTGTCGGGCGACATCCTGTCGCACGACTTCGTCGAAGCCGCACTGATGCGCCGCGCCGGCTGGCACGTGTGGCTGGTGCCCGACCTGCCGGGCAGCTACGAGCAGCAGCCCCCGCACCTGCTGGCCGAACTGCAGCGCGACCGCCGCTGGTGCCAGGGCAACCTGCAGAACGCACGGCTGATCGCCGAACCCGGCCTGCACCGCGTGCACCGCGCCATGCTGGGCACGGGCGCGATGAGCTACCTGTCGGCCCCGCTGTGGCTGGGTTTCGTGCTGCTGGGCGTGGCCCTGTGGCTGAACGGCGGCCATGCCTGGCAGGCCGCCAACCCGCTGGCCGCACCGGCGGTGGCCGGCCTGTGGGCTGCCACGCTGGGCATGCTGCTGCTGCCGCGCGCCCTGGGCGTGGCCCTGGTGCTGCGCCAGAACCAACAGCACCTGTACGGTGGTGTGTCGGGCCTGGTGCTCAGCGCGCTGCTCGAAGCCCTGCTTTCGGCCCTGCAGGCGCCGCTGCGCATGGCCGCGCACACCCTGTTCGTGCTGGGCGCGCTGACGGGTCTGAACCTGCAATGGAAGTCGCCCCCGCGCCAGGCCGAGCGCCTGGCCTGGGCCGACGCCGCGCGGGCGCTGGGCGGGCTGTCGCTGCTGGCCGCGCTGGCCCTTGGGGCCGCCGTTGTGGCCAACCCGGGCATGGCGCTGTGGCTGGCCCCCATGACCCTGCCCCTGCTGCTGGCCGTACCCATCGTGGTCTGGTGCGGCCGGCCTGAGCTGGGGCGCGCGCTGCGCCGCCTGGGCCTGCTGCTGACACCGGAAGAGACCGCGCCGCCGCGCGTGCTGCGTCGCGCCTGGGCCGAAGCGGGCCACGCGACCATCCATCCGCTGCCGCAGCACCCTGCACTGCCTGCGGCGGCCGGCGGCCCGAACGTCGTGCCCCTGCACGCGGGTAGCGGCCGGCGCGTCGCGGCCCAGGCCCTGGGCGGACGCTGAACGGGGGTAGCTGCACGCCGCACGGCGTGCAGCATTTGTGGGATGCCCTTGTGGCAAGACCCCGCTCATGATGGGCACTTGTGCAGATCACCTGCAGTTGAAGGCCCGCACCATGCCCAGCCCACCCGCCCAGCCGCTGCCCGACGCGGAACGCCTGCCCCTCCTGGACGTCCTGCGCGGCTTCGCGCTGATGGGCATCCTGATCATGAACATGCCCGGCTTCAGCTACGCGGGCTGGCACGAAGCCGACGGATCACGCTACTGGCCGGCGTTGCTAGACCAGCGCGCAGAACTGGTGCGCGACGCGCTGTTTTCGGGCAAGTTCAACAGCCTGTTCAGCGTGCTGTTCGGCCTGGGCTTCACGATCCAGTTCGCGCGCATGCAGCAGGCCAACGCGCTGCAGGCCGACTGGCTGTACCTGCGCCGGCTGCTGGTGCTGCTGCTGATCGGCGTGGTGCACGCCTGCGTGTTCTGGTTCGGCGACGTGCTGCACGTCTACGCCATCCTGGGCATCTTGCTGCTGTTCGGGCTGCGCAAGGCGAGTGATCGCACGCTGGTCTGGGTGATGGTGGGCTGCATCGTCTACCCGCTGGTGGCCAGCCTGCTGCGCGTGGCCTACGTCAGCCGTGAGTTCGTCACCAGCCGGGTGGCCATCGCCAAGGGCTTTGCCAGCAGCAGCGACGCGGCCTACGGCGCCGGCAGCTTCTTCGACACCGCGCGCGAAAACATGCGCATCATGGCCTTCGAGTACGGCGACCTGTATTCGCTGTGGGGCACCTTCGGCTGGTACGTGGCGATGACGCTGACCATGCTCATCGGCGTACTGGCCGGTCGCCGGCGCTGGGCCCAGCGCGTGCCCGAACTGATGCCCACCATCCGCTGGCTGACCTGGGCGATGCTGGTAGCCGGCCTGGCGCTGTCCAGCCTGGCGATGTGGATCTTCGACACCCATCGCACGCCCGGCCCGAGCCTGATCAAGACCTTCGCTGGGCTTTGCTACAACGTGTCGCGGCCCATGGTGATGGTGTTCTACGTGCTGCTGATCGTGCAGCTGTTCCAGCGCCCCACCTGGCGCACCCTGTTCAAGCCCTTCGAATGGGCGGGCCGCATGCCGCTGACCAACTACCTGATGCAGACCCTGATCTGCACCACCCTGTTCTACGCCTGGGGCTTCGGCCTGTGGGCCAAGGTGGGGCCGGCTGCGGGCCTGGCCTTGTCGGTGGCGCTGTTCTTCTGCGTGCAGGTGCCCATCAGCCGCTGGTGGCTGAGCCGCCACAAGCGCGGGCCGATGGAAGCCCTGTGGGCGCGGCTGACCTACGGCCGCACCGGCACGCCAGGCAGCGCTGCCAGGCCGGCAGCGCTGTAGCGGACTAGCGGTCAGCGGTCTAGCGTTCCTCTGCTGCCAGCCGGCGCACCGCGCGCCCGATGCCGTCGCCTACCGGCACGCCCTGGGCGCGCAAAGCGGCTTCGATGGCGGCGATGGCGCCCAGCAAGTTGGCGGGGTTCTGGTCGCCCAGATGGCCGATGCGAAAGCCGCGTCCGTGCAGCGGGCCCAGGGCACCCGCGAAGGCGACCTGGTAGTCCTCGCGGGCCAGCGCGCGCAGGGCATCAACGTCCGTGCCGGGTGGCACAGTGATGGTGGTGACAGCGTTCGAACGGCAGGCCGCGTCGCGCGCGAAGAAGCCCAGCGCGCCGGCCTCGGCCCAGCCTTCCACCGCAGCGTGCGTCAGCCCCGCCAGGCGGCGGTGGCGTGCCAGCACCTGGGGCAGGCCCTCCTGCTGCAGCAGGCCCAGCGCCACGCGCAGCGCCGCCAGCAAGTTCTGCGGCGGCGTGCCGCAGAACTTGCGGTAGGACAGCGGGCTCTTGCGCGCCACGATGTCCCAGTAAAAGCGCGGCGCCGGGTTGCGCTGCGCGGCTGCGAAAGCCCGCGCGCTGGTGGCCACGAAGCCCACGCCGGGCGGGCACATCAGGCCTTTCTGTGAAGCGCCCACGGCCATGTCCACGCCCAGGGCGTCGAAGTCGAAGGGTTCCACCCCCAGCGACGCCACCACGTCGACGACGAACAGCGCCGGGTGGCCGCTGGCCGTGAGCGCAGCGCGCAGCGCGGCCAAGTCGCTGGTGATGCCGCTGCTGGTGTCGGTGTGCACCACGAACACGGCCGCGATCTCGTGCCGCGGGTCGTCGCGCAGCGCCTGCGTGATGGCCGCAGCGTCGATCGGCAGGCCTTCCACCCAGGGCGTGCGCACCACGCGCCGGCCCAGGGCTTCGGCCTGCACGGCCCAGCCTTCGCTGAAGTGGCCGGTGCCGGGCACCAGCACGGCGCCGCCCGGCGGCACCAGGTTTTCGATCGCGGCTTCCCAGGCGCCATGGCCGTTGCTGATGAAGAAGAAGACATCGCCATCGCGCGTGCCCAGCACCGGCTTCAGGCCGGTTTCGCAGGCGGCAATGGTCTCGTCCACGCGCGGGTCGCCCATGTCCATGCAGGGGCTGGTCAGGGCCTGCATCACGGCCTCGGGGATGGGCGTGGGCCCGGGGCTTTGCAGCAGGCGGCGGCCCGGGATGCGGGCGTCGAGATAGGGCGTGGTCGTCATGCGGCGATGCTAGTGCCGAGCATGCGGCCTGCGCTGAAGCTGGGGAAGGGCTCGCAGGCCATCTGGCACAGGGGCCGCCTGGACGTGCGGCTTGACGGCCTGAAAGATTGAAACTAAAGTGATATCACTTCAATTTCAGACCCCGGAGCCAAGACATGGCCACGACTTCCCAAGCGCGCAGCCAGGAACGCGCCGCCGCAGCCCGCAACGGCTACCCCATGGTGGCCCTGGGCGTGGCCTTGCTGCTGGTGTGCCCGGTGCTGGTGTTCGCGGTGGTGCGCGGTGGCGGCACCCCCTTCATCGTGCCCATCCCGTTCTTTCTGGCCGCCGGCATCTTCACCCTGGTCGGCCTGTACATGCTGCAGCCCAACGAGGCCGCCAACATCACGCTCTTCGGTGCCTACAGCGGCACCGACCGCGGCGAAGGCCTGCGCTGGGCCAACCCGCTGACGAGCAGGGCGCGCATATCGCTGCGTTCACGCAACCTGAATGTCGCGCCGCTGAAGGTCAACGACCTGCGCGGCAACCCGATCGAGATCGGCGCCGTCGTCGTCTGGCGTGTGCGTGACGCGGCCCAGGCGGCCTTCGACGTCGACGATTACGAGAACTACGTGAAGGTGCAGGCCGAAGCTGCCATCCGCCACCTCGCGTCGATGTACGCCTACGACACGGGCGACGACCTGGCGGAAGGCGCGCACACGCTGCGCGGCGGGCTGGACGCGGTCTCGGCCTCGCTGCGCGACGAGCTGCAGGCCCGCTTCTCGGCTGCCGGCGTCGAAGTGGAAGACGCCAAGATCAGCCACCTGGCCTATGCGCCCGAGATCGCCCAGGTGATGCTGCGCCGCCAGCAGGCCGAGGCCATCGTCAGCGCGCGCCACAAGATCGTGCAGGGCGCTGTGGGCATGGTCGAAGCCGCGCTGAACAGCCTGTCCGAGCGCCAGGTGGTGCACCTGGACGACGAGCGCAAGGCCAGCATGGTCAGCAACCTGCTCGTCGTGCTGTGTGCGGACCGGGAAGCCCAACCGGTCATCAACACCGGCACCCTGTACGGCTGAAGACAGACGCTGACCATGCGGCACCCCGTCTACAAGCGCACCCAGGGCGTGTGGCTGGCCTGGGCCCTGTTGCCGCCCGGGCTGGCCAGCGCGACCATTGGCCTGCTGAACAAGGAAGGCGCCACCGTCGAGGTCGGCCTGGCGGGACTGGCCATCATCGGTGCCGCGCTGTGGCTGATGTTCAGCCGGTTCACCGTCGAGGTCGGGCAGGGTCGCGTGGAATGGCGGTACGGCCGGCTGGGCTGGCCGCATTGGGGCGTCGACATCGCTGAGATCGCCGGCGTCGAACCCACGCGCACCACCTGGCTGGACGGCTGGGGCGCGCGGCGCACCAAAGGTGGCATGCTCTACAACGCCGCGGGCTTCGGGGCGGTGGCGCTGCACCTGCGCGACGGCCGCACGCTGATCCTGGGCAGCGATGAACCGGCGCGGCTGGCCGGCTTCATCCAGGCCCGCCTGCCCGCGCGGCGCTGACCCCGCATGGCCAGCCCGGGCAAGAAGCAGTTCCCGCTGCGCGTGGACCCGGCGCTGTGGGCCGAGGTCGAACGCCTGGCGGCCGAGGAACTGCGCAGCGTAAACGCCCAGGTGGAATACCTGCTGCGCGAGGCCCTGGCGCGGCGCGGTCGGCGCGTGGCGCCGGCACCGCCTTCATTGCCAGGCCCTGGAGAAGGCGGTGATTGATGGGCTGGTGGCGGGCTGATGATGGGCCGGTGACGGGCCGGTGACGGGCTGCTCAGGGCCCCACGCCACCGTGACGTGGCGCGCCCGAACATCACTGCGGCCAGTTCGGCGGCCGCTTGTCGATAAAGGCCTGCACGCCTTCCAGCGCGCTGGCGTCCATCATGTTGCAGGCCATGGTGCTGGCGGCGTCGGCATAGGCGGCTTCGATGCCCGTTTCCAGCTGGCGGTAGAACAGCGCCTTGCCCATGGCCAGCGCCACGCGCGGCTTGGCGGCGATCCGCGCCACCAGGGCTTCGACGGCGGCGTCTAGTTCGCCCGCCGGGGCCACGCGGTTCACCAGGCCGCGGGCCAGGGCTTCGTCGGCGCTGATGAAGTCGCCCGTCACCAGCATCTCGAAGGCCGCCTTGCGCGACAGGTTGCGGGCCAACGCCACGCTGGGCGTGCTGCAGAACAGGCCCAGGTTGACGCCGCTGACGGCGAACTTGGCGTCGCTGCTGGCCACGGCCAGGTCGCACATGGCCACCAGCTGGCAGCCCGCGGCGGTGGCAATGCCCTGCACCCGCGCCAGCACTGGCACCGGCAGGCGCTGCAGGCTCATCATCAAGCGGCCACATTGCGCGAACAGGCGTTCGTAGTAGACCTGGCGGGGTTCGGCGCGCATCTCCTTCAGGTCGTGGCCGGCGCAGAAGGCGCGGCCGGCGGCGGCCAGCACCACCACGCGCACGCTGTCGTCGGCCGCCACGCGGTCCAGCGCCTGCTGCAGGGCTTCCAGCATCGCTTCGCTCAGGGCGTTGAAGGCATGCGGCCGGTTCAGCGTGAGCGTGACGACGCCGCGGGTGTCTTGTTCGAACAGCACCAGGGGGGCATTGGCGGCGGTGGGTTCCATGGGTCTGCTCCTCAATCGAAGGCCTGGGTGGACTGTGCGCGCTGGCGCAATTCGAACTTCTGGATCTTGCCCGTGCTGGTCTTCGGGATCGGCTCGAAGCGCACTTCGCGCGGCACCTTGTAGCCGGCCAGCAGCGTCTTGCAATGCGCCACCAGTTCGGCGGCCGTGACGGTGCTGTCGGGCTTCAGTTCGACATAGGCCACCGGCGTTTCGCCCCACTTCGGGTCGGGCCGGGCGACCACGGCGCAGGCCATCACGGCCGGGTGGCGGTACAGCGCGTCTTCGACTTCGATGCTGCTGATGTTTTCGCCGCCACTGATGATGATGTCCTTGCTGCGGTCCTTGATCTTCACGTAGCGGTCGGCTTCCAGCACGGCCAGGTCGCCGGTGTGGAACCAGCCGCCTTCAAAGGCCTTGGCCGTGGCAGCGGGGTTCTTCAGGTAACCCTTCATCACGATGTTGCCGCGGAACATGATCTCGCCCATGGTCTGGCCGTCGGCCGGCACCTCGGCCAGGGTCTGCGGGTCGAGCACGGTCATGCCGTCCTGCAGGGCGTAGCGCACGCCCTGGCGGCCGTTCAGCCGCGTCTGTTCGCTCAAGCTTTCGTGTGCCCAGCCGTCCCGCTTCACGGCCACGCTGGCCGGGCCATAGACCTCGGTCAAGCCGTAGACGTGCGTGATGTCGAAGCCGATCCTGGCCATGCCTTCGATCATGGCCGCCGGCGGCGCCGCGCCGGCCACCATGCCGCGCACCTTCTGCTGGATGCCGGCGCGCGCTTCGGCCGGGGCATTGATGATCAGGCTGTGCACGATGGGCGCGGCGCAGTAGTGGTCCACGCCATGCTCGCGCATGGCCTGCAGGATGGCCGCCGCATCCACGCGCCGCAAGCACACATGCGTACCGCCCAGCAGGGCCACCGTCCAGGGGAAGCACCAGCCGTTGCAGTGGAACATCGGCAGCGTCCACAGGTACTTCGGGAAGTGCGGCATCGTCCAGGTAGCGGCGTTGCACACGGCGTTCAGGTAGGCGCCGCGGTGGTGGGTGACCACGCCCTTGGGATCGCCGGTGGTGCCGCTGGTGTAGCTGATGGCGATCGCGTCCCATTCGTCGGCCGGGCCCTCCAGGCGCGGCAGCGGCGCATGCGCGGCCAGCCAGGCCTCGTAGTCGAGCGTGCCCAGGCGTTCGCCAGGGCCGGTGTATTCGCTGTCGAGCACGTCGATGACCAGCAGCTCGCGGCCGTGTTCGGTGCGCAACAGTTCGAGGGCCCGAGCCATCACCGGCGCGAATTCGCGGTCGGTGACCAGCACACTGGCTTCGCAGTGGTTCATCTGCCAGGCCAGCAGCGGTGCGTCCAGCCGCGTGTTCAGCGTGTTCAGCACGGCGCCCAGCGCGGGTACGGCGTAGTGCGCTTCCACCATCTCGGGCGTGTTGGGCAGCATCACGCTGACGGTGCTGCCGCGGCCAACGCCGGCAGCGCGCAGGGCAGCAGCCAGGCGGGCACTGCGGTCACGCGTCTGCGCCCAGGTGTAGCGGCGTGCGCCGTGCACCACGGCTGGCAGGTCGGCAAAGACTTCGGCACTGCGTTCGACGAAGCTCACCGGCGACAGGCTGGCGTAGTTGGCGGCGTTCTTGTCCAGGTGCTGGTCGTACAGGTTCATCGGTGTGTCGCAGGAAACAGGGTGGAAGGGGAATGACTCAGAGAAAGCTTCAGGCCGCGCGGGCCTTCAGGCGCATCGACAGGCCCACCGGCGCCATCGCCAGGTGCAGGCGCTCACGCGGCGGCTGGCCGTCGGGGGTGTCGACACTGGCGATGTCGAAGTGCAACAGCAGCGTGGCCACCGCCAGCTTCATTTCCAGCATGGCCAGATAACGCCCGGGGCAGATGCGCGGGCCGGCGCCGAAGGGCATGGACACGCGCTTGGCGCTGTGACCCTGCTGCGCCGGGCCGCCCTTCACACCCCCTTCCGTGCCGCCTTCCAGCCAGCGCTGCGGCTGGAAAGCCGCGGCATCGGGCATCACGGCTTCGCTGACGGCGTCCCAGCGCATCAGCGCCATCACGATCATGCCGGGCTCGATGCGCACGCCGGCCACTGTCGTCTCGCGCAGCGCTTCCAGGCCGTTCTGCGGCGCCACCGGCTTCAGCCGCATGGTTTCGTGGATGCAGGCCTCGACGAAGTCCAGCTGCGCCAGTTCTTCCATCGTCGGTGGCCAGCTGCACCGGGTGCGCACCTCGGCCGCTGCCTGGGCCAGGGCGGCCGGGTGCTGCCACAGCAGGTGCAGCAGCCAGCCCAGGGTGTTGGCGGTGGTGTCTTCGCCGGCCAGCAGCATGGTCAGCACATTGCCGGCCACCTGGGCGTCGTCGATGCCGCTATCGGGTTCGTCGGCCGCCACCAGCATGGCTTCCAGCAGGTTGCGCGGCTGGGCGCGCAGGGCCGGGTCGGCCGCCAGGCGGGCACGCGCCTGGGCCACGAAGGCGTCGACCGCGGCGTTCACCGCCGCCACGCTGCGCTGCACGGCCCGGTCTTCGGCACTGGGCCACCAGCGCCAGGTGGGCAGGGGCGAGAACATGCGTTTGAAGAGCGTGGGGAAGAGCCGGTTCAGGTGCTGCTGGATGACGTCTTCGTCGCTTTCCAGCGTGTTCACCTCGGCGCCAAAGGCCAGGCCGGCGATGGTGTCCACGGTGTAGCGCATCAAGTCGGGCAGCAGGTCCACCGGGCGCGCCGCGTCTGCCGCCTGTTGCCAGCGCCCGGCCAGGCGGCCGGCCACGGTCTGCATGGCCGGGTAGTAGTGCTTCACATGCGCTGGGTCGAAGCTGGCCATGACCATGCGGCGCTGGCGCCGCCAGGTGTCGCCGTTGGCCCCGAACACGCCGCCCAGCATGCCCATTTCCGACCAGATCTCTTCCAGCCGGCTGGTGCGCCTGAAGCCCTCGGGCCGGTCGCGCAGCGCGGCAGCAATCAGGCTGTGATCGGACACCACCACCAGCCGCCGGTGCGCAAGCTGCAGCCGGTAGACCGGGCCGTAGCGCGCGCGCCAGGCTTCCAGCTGCAGGTGCATGCGCGTGCTGTCGATCTGCAGCAGGTTGCCGAACACCGGCAGTCCACGCGGGCCAGGCAGGTCTTCGAAACGCCGTACAGCGGGGGAAAGGGTGGTGTCCATGCGACGATTGGACGCCGGCCACCCCGGCGGCGCAAGCCGGGCTTGTCAGGGCGACGGCAGCAGTTCGGCCAGCAGGGCGTCGGCCCGATAGACGGTCTTCAGGGCTTCGACGATGGCCCCGGCGTGCACCGAAACGGCCCGGTTGTCGCGCTCGTCGTAGACGAAGTCTCCGGCCAGCGAAGCCAAGTTGCCGTCGAAGACCAGGCCCACCACTTCGCCACGGCGGTTGAGCAGGGGGCTGCCTGAGTTGCCACCGATGATGTCGTGGGTGGTCGCCAGGTTCATGCGCTGCGCGGCGTTGACCCGCCCCTGCGCCTGCTGCCACGACGCCGGCAGCGCAAAGGGGGCCGAACCGGTGGCGCGGGCGAACAGGCTCTGCAGGTCGGTGAAGGGCGGCACGTTGCGGCCGCGGTCTTCCAAGCCCGCCACTTCGCCGTAGGACAGGCGCAGCGAGAACGTGGCGTCCGGGTAGCGGCCCGTGCCGCCTTGTTCGAAGCTGGCCACCGCCAGGCGCTGCGCGGCTTCGTTTTCCACTGCCAGCACTTCGGCTTCGAAGCGCTTTCGCAGCGACCGCGAGGCCTCGTCGATGCGTCGGGCCAGCACGATGAAGCCGTCTTCGGACTGCGCGATGGCCGCGGCACCGCCAGCCCACAGCCGCTGCCGTTCGGCCACGTCGCCCAGCTTCGTGCCGGCCATCAGCGCGGCCGCCAGTTCGGCCGGGGACTGCCGGCCCAGCACCAGCTGGACGGCGGGGTCGTCCGGGCCGAGCAAAGAACGCATGCGGTACAGCGACCAGGCCAGCCGCGCCTGTTCGTAGTGCGGGTTCAGCGGCGTGGTGGCGCGCAGGCGGGCTTCCACCTGCGGCAGGCCACTGTCGGCGAACTCGCGCAGGCGCTGGCCGTCGGCCTGGCTGCGCTCGGCAGCGCCACGCACCAGGGTTCGGGCATGGCCGAAGAGTTCGCTGCTGAAGGCCTGGCCTTGTTCCAGCTGGCTGTACGCCGGCTCGAGTTGGCGGCGCGCGCCTTGGGCCCGCTCGATGTCGGCCCAGGGGTCACCCACGCGGGCTTTCAGTTCGGGGCGCGCTGCCACGAACTCGCGCAGTGCGCCTTCGGCCTGTCGCTTGCGCTCCAGCAGCTGCGGGTCCATCAGCGCCCGCAGGTGCCCCTGCGACACCTTGATGCCGTTCTCCACCGAAGCCAGGGTGCTGTCTGCCAAGCGGCGGGCCTCGGCATCGCCACGGGCGTACTGCAACAGCACGCCGCGCAGTTCAGAAAGCCCGGGCAAGGTCTGCTGGGCCAGGGTGTCGCGCAGCGTTTCCAGCCGCGCCACCGTCAGCTGGCGCTGGGTTCTCCCAGGGTGGCCGCTGACGAACACCAGCTCGCCGGCCTGCGCCCCCGCCGGCTGGAAACGGAAGAAGTCGCGAACCGCAGCCGGCTTGCCGCCTTCGTACACACGCAGCATCGCCACGTCCAGGCACCAGCGCGGGAAGTTGAAGTTGTCGGCGTCGCCACCGAACGAGGCGACTGCGGCTTCAGGGGCCCAGGCCAGGCGGACGTCGGCATAGCGCCGGTACCTGTACAGCTGGTAGATGCCCCCGCGGTACAGGTTGACGAGGTCGCAACGTGTGGTTTCGGCATCGGCGCCACGGCATTCACGCGTGAGCTTCGCCCGCTGCTCATCCTCAGCCGCCTGGAAGGCCGCGCCACGCAGTCCGGCCGTGGCGCTGCGCACGGCCGCCGTGACGTCGGTGATGGCATCAAGCCGGTTGATTTCCATGCCGGGGCAACGCAGTTCCTGCGCCCGTTCGCGGGCCAGGAAGCCGTTCTTCGCCACGTCGTTGTCGGCGCTGGACAGCTGCTGGATGCAGCGCCGGATGCAGTGGTGATTCGTCATCACCAGCCCGTCGGCCGAAACGAAGGAACCCGAACAGCCGCCGGCCAGCCGAGCCGAGGCGCGCATCAGCTTCTGCGTGAATTCCGGCGTGGCGTCGAAGCCATAGCGGGCCTGAATCTGTTCGCGCGGCAGCTTGTCCAGCGTCCACATGCCTTCGGCGGCAAAAGCCAGCAGGGGGGCGCACAGCAGGGCGGCCAGGCCGGTACGGCAGTGAATCTTCATGCGTGCCTCCAGTTCATGGCCTGGCCTGTGCCAGCGCCTGGTCGATGTCCCACAGGATGTCGTCGATGTGCTCCAGGCCCACCGACATGCGCACCATGTCGGGCAGCACGCCCGCAGCCAGCTGCTGGGCCGGTTCCAGCTGGCGGTGCGTGGTGCTGGCCGGGTGGCTGATGAGGGTACGCGTGTCGCCGATGTTGACCAGGTGGCTCATGAACTGCGCGCCTTCGATGAACTTCACGCCCGCCGCCACACCGCCTGTCACCCCGAATGCCAGCAGGCCCGACGCACCGCGCATCTGTCGCTGCACCAGTGCATGTTGCGGGTGGCTGGGCAGGCCGGGATAACTGACCCAGTTGACCGATGGATGGGCCTGCAGGTGTTCGGCCACGCGCTGCGCGTTCTGGCAGTGCCTTTCCATGCGCAGCGGCAGCGTTTCCACGCCTTGCAGGATCTGCCAGGCGCTCATCGGCGACAGCGCGGCGCCGTAGACGCGCAGCGTTTCCATGCGGCAGCGCATGGTGAAGGCGAAGTCGCCGAAGGTTTCCAGGAACTTCACGCCGTGGTAGCCCGGGCTGGGCTCGGTCATGCCCGGGAACTTGCCGTTGTCCCACCAGAAGCCGCTGCGCCGCTTGCCGGCTTCCACCACCACGCCGCCCAGCGTGGTGCCGTGGCCGCCCAGGTATTTGGTGGCGCTGTGCACCACGATGTCGGCGCCCAGCGCGATGGGCTGGCACAGGAAGGGGCTGGGCACGGTGTTGTCGATCACCAGCGGCACGCCGTGGGCGTGCGCCACATCGGCCACGGCCGCAATGTCCAGCACCACGCCGCTGGGGTTGCCCAGGCTTTCGGCAAACACCGCACGCGTGTTCGGCCGCATCGCCGCGGCAAAGGCGGCGGGGTCGGTGGCGTCCACGAAGCTGGTGTCGATGCCGAACTTCTTCAGGTTCACCGCCAGCATCGTCACGCTGCCGCCGTACAACGCGCCGGCCGCCACCACGTGGTCGCCGGCCTGCAGGATGGTCATCAGCGCCATCGCCTCGGCCGCCATGCCGCTGGCCGCCGCCACCGCCGCGCGGCCGCCTTCCAGTGCTGCGACGCGTTCTTCCAGCGCGGCCACCGTGGGGTTGCTCAGGCGCGAATAGACATTGCCGAAAGTCTGCAGGTTGAACAGGCTGGCGGCATGGTCGGTGCTGTCAAAGACGAAACTGGTGGTCTGGTAGATGGGCAAGGCGCGCGCACCGGTGGCGGCGTCCGGGATCTGCCCGGCGTGGATGGCCAGGGTCTCGGGCTGAAAGCGGTGGTCAGGCATGGCGGCATGCTATGCGCTGGCTGGCCGCTTCGCCACGGACGGCCCACGGCCCGCCCATGGACCGCCCATGGACTGCATAAGCAACGTCGATTTGCTTTCTTGGCCGGTGCACGGGGCCTTCCTACGATGCCGGGCTTCAGCAACCCCTGCCCACCTGCACCATGCCCATCGCGCGCCGCACCCTGATCCTGGCTTCTGCCGCAGCGTCCACCCTGCTGGCCCCCAACGCCTGGGCGCAGAAGGGAGTCAGCCTGCTGAACGTCAGCTACGACCCCACCCGCGAGCTCTACGTCGACTTCAACAAGGCCTTCGCGGCGCACTGGAAAGCGAAGACCGGCGACGTCGTCACGGTGCGGCAAAGCCACGGCGGTTCAGGCCGCCAGGCCCGTTCGGTGATCGACGGGCTGGACGCCGACATCGTCACCCTGGCCCTGGCCTACGACATCGACGAACTGCACGCCAAGGCCAAGCTGATTCCGGCCGACTGGCAAAAGCGGTTGCCGAACAACAGCAGCCCCTACACCAGCACCATCGTCTTCCTGGTGCGCAAGGGCAACCCCAAGGGCATCCAGGACTGGGGCGACCTGGTCAAGCCCGGCGTGAGCGTCATCACCCCGAACCCCAAGACCAGCGGCGGTGCGCGCTGGAACTACCTGGCGGCCTGGGGCTATGCGCTGAAGCGGTTCGGCAACGACGCGGCCAAGGCCGAGAAGTTCGTCGCCGACCTGTTCGCCAACGTGCCGGTGCTCGACAGCGGCGCCCGCGGTTCACTGACCACCTTCACCGAACGCAGTGTGGGCGACGTGTTGCTGAGCTGGGAAAACGAAGCCTTCCTGGCCGTGAAGGAACTGGGGCCGACGAAGTTCGACATCGTCGTGCCCTCGCTCAGCATCCTGGCCGAACCCCCGGTGGCCATCGTCGACAAGAACGTCGACCGCAAGGGCACGCGGGCCGTGGCCCAGGCCTATCTGGATTTCCTGTACTCCCCAGACGGCCAGGAAATCGCAGCGCAGAACTACTACCGCCCCCGCGACGCCAAGGTGGCCGCCAAGTACGCCAGCACCTTCAACCTGAAGGTGAACCTCATCACCATCGACGAAACTTTCGGCGGCTGGACGAAGGCGCAGACCACCCACTTCAATGACGGCGGCGTGTTCGACCGCATCTTCTCTAGAAAGTAAGGCCGCCCCTCAAGCCAACCACCTGACTTATCTGTTTTCTGCATCTGCATGGGCGCTTTGCTTCGTTGGCCGGGTGCGGAGCGCGGCCTAGAGTGCTGGGCTTGGCTTTGCGCCTGCCCCCCTGACCCCCCTGCCCCACTTCCGGAGCCCCACGTGTCCCTGTCCCGCCGCAGCATCCTTGTGTCCTTGCCCGCCTTCGCCCTGGCGGGCCTGGCCATGCCGGCCAGCGCCGCCACCAGCCTGCTGAACGTCAGCTACGACGTGAGCCGTGAGTTCTACAAGGACTTCAACGCCGCTTTCGCTGCGCACTGGAAGAAGACCGCCGGCGAGACGCTGGAACTTAAGCAGAGCCACGGCGGCAGCAGCCGCCAGGCGCGCAGCGTGGCCGACGGGCTGGAAGCCGACGTCATCACGATGAACCAGCACAACGACATCGACATCCTGGCCACCCGCGGCGCCCTGGTGCCGGCCAACTGGGCCACGCGGCTGCCCCATAACGCATCGCCCACCACCAGCATCAGCGTCATCCTGGTGCGCAAGGGCAACCCGAAGAACATCCGCGACTGGACCGACCTGGGCCGTGCCGGCCTGCAGGTCATCATCCCGAACCCGAAGACCAGTGGCAACGGCCGCTACACCTACCTGGCCGCCTGGGGCGCGGGCGTGAAGGGGGGCGTCAGCCACGACGCAGCCAAGGCCCTGGTGACGCGTATCTTCGCCAACGTGCCGGTGCTCGACGGCGGCGGCCGCGGCGCCACCACCACCTTTGCCCAGCGCAGCATCGGCGACGCGCTCGTCACTTTCGAAAGCGAAGTGCCGCTGATCACGCGCGAATTCGGCGACCAGTTCGATACCGTCTACCCGGCCCGCAGCATCCTGGCCGAAAACCCCGTGAGCGTGGTCGACAAGGTGGTCGACAAGCGCGGCACGCGCAAGCAGGCCGAGGCTTACCTGCAGTTCCTGTACAGCGAAGAGGGCCAGGAAATCGCCGCCCGCCACAACCTGCGTCCGCGCAGCGCCAAGGTGCTGGCCAAGTACGCCAAGGCCTTCCCGAAGGTGAACAGCTTCACGGTGGATGAAGTCTTCGGCGGCTGGGCCAAGGCGCAGAAGGACCACTTCAACGACGGCGCGCTCTACGACCAGATCATTGCCGTCGCGAAAGCACGCTGAAGCCAGGCCTGCCATGTTCCTGCGCAAGACGCTGCTCAAGCGCCACAGCGTGCTGCCCGGCTTCGACCTGGCGCTGGGCTTTGCGCTGCTGTACATCAGCCTGATCGTGCTGGTGCCGCTGTCGGCGGCGTTCCTGAAGACCTTCACGCTGACCTGGCAGCAGTTCCTGGACGCCACCACCACGCCACGGGTGCTGGCCAGCTACAGGCTCACCTTTGGCGCCAGCTTCCTGGCGGCCCTGCTGAACGCGTTCTTCGGGCTCATCGTGGCCTGGGTGCTGGTGCGCTACGACTTCCCCTTCAAACGCATCATCGACGCCCTGGTCGACCTGCCCTTTGCGCTGCCCACGGCCGTGGCCGGCATCGCGCTGACGGCCCTGTATGCGCAGAACGGCCTCATCGGCCAGTGGCTGCCGTTCAAGGTCAGCTTCACGCCCATCGGCGTGTGGGTGGCCCTGGTCTTCATCGGCCTGCCCTTCGTCGTGCGCACGGTGCAGCCGGTGCTGGAAGACGTGAACCGTGAACTCGAAGAGGCCGCCGCCACGCTGGGCGCCGACCGCTGGCAGACCTTCAGCAAGGTGGTGTTTCCCATCGTCATGCCGGCGCTGCTGACGGGCTTTGCCCTGGCCTTCGCCCGCGCACTGGGCGAATACGGCAGCGTGATCTTCATCGCCGGCAACATGCCCATGGTCAGCGAGATCACGCCGCTGCTCATCATCACCAAGCTGGAACAGTACGACTATGCCGGGGCCACGGCCATTGCCGTGGTGATGCTGCTGGCCGCGTTTGCGCTGCTGCTGCTGATCAACCTGCTGCAGAGCTGGGCCCGCCGCCGCCAGGGGGGGATTGCATGACCGCCGTTCTGCTCGCCAGCCCACCTGCCGAAGGCACGGCACCGCGCCGGCTGCGCGCTGCCACCAGCGAAGCGCCCTGGGTGCGCTACACGCTCATCAGCCTGGCGCTGGGCTTCATGACGTTGTTCCTGTTCATCCCGCTGGCCACCGTATTCTTTGAAGCCTTCAAGAAGGGCTGGGACGTCTACCTGGCGGCCATCACCGAACCCGACGCGGTTTCGGCGATCAAGCTCACGCTGCTGGCGGCCGTCATCAGCGTGCCGCTGAACCTGGTGTTTGGGGTGGCGGCGGCCTGGGCGATTGCGAAGTTCGAATTCCACGGCAAGAACCTGCTGTTGACGCTGATCGACCTGCCCTTCAGCGTCAGCCCCGTGATTGCCGGCCTGATCTACGTGCTGGTGTTCGGGCTGCAGGGTTGGTTCGGCAGCTGGCTGCTGGACCACGACCTGAAGATCATCTTCGCTGTGCCCGGCATCGTGCTGGCCACGGTGTTCGTCACCTTCCCGTTCGTGGCGCGCGAACTCATCCCGCTGATGCAGGCGCAGGGCGTCGAACAGGAAGAAGCCGCGCGCGTGCTGGGGGCCAGCGGCTGGCAGATGTTCCGGCGCGTCACGCTGCCCAACGTGAAGTGGGCGCTGCTCTACGGGGTGATCTTGTGCAACGCGCGGGCGATGGGCGAATTCGGCGCCGTCAGCGTGGTCAGCGGCCACATCCGCGGCGAGACCAACACCATGCCGCTGCACATCGAGATCGTCTACAACGAATACCAGTTCGCCGCCGCCTTCGCGGTGGCGTCGCTGCTGGCCCTGCTGGCCCTGGTGACCCTGGTGCTGAAGTACGTGGTGGAACAGCGTGTGAAGCACCAGCTGCGCACGAAGGAAGAAGGCTGAACCCATGAGCATCGAAGTCAGGAACCTGCGCAAAGCTTTCGGCAAGACCGTGGTCTGCGACAACCTGAACCTGGACATCCCCGCCGGTGAACTGGTGGCCCTGCTGGGGCCTTCCGGGTCGGGCAAGACCAGCCTGCTGCGCATCATGGCCGGGCTGGAAACACCCGACGCCGGCAGCGTGCTGTTCCACGGTGAAGACGCCACGCAAACCGATGTGCGCGACCGCAACGTGGGCTTCGTGTTCCAGCACTACGCGCTGTTTGGCCACATGTCGATCTTCGAGAACGTGGCCTTTGGCCTGCGCGTGCGCCCCAAGGCCAACCGGCCGCGCGAGGCCGAGATCAAGTCCAAGGTGATGCAACTGCTCAAGCTGGTGCAGCTGGACTGGCTGGCCGACCGCTACCCGCACCAGCTGTCTGGCGGCCAGCGCCAGCGCATCGCCCTGGCGCGCGCGCTGGCGGTGGAACCCAAGGTGCTGCTGCTGGACGAACCCTTCGGCGCGCTGGACGCCAAGGTACGCAAGGAACTGCGCCGCTGGCTGCGCCGGCTGCACGACGAAGTGCACGTCACCAGTGTCTTCGTCACCCACGACCAGGAAGAGGCCATGGAAGTGGCCGACCGCATCGTGGTGATGAACGAAGGCCGCATTGAACAGGTGGGCACGCCCGACCAGGTCTACGACCACCCGGCCAGCCCCTTCGTGCTGCAGTTCCTGGGCGATGTGAACCTGTTCCATGGCCGCACCAGCCACACCCCGGGCGGCGGCACGGTAAAGGGCGACACGGTCTACGTGCGCCCGCACGAACTGGAAATCCTGGGCGAAGCCGCGCCCGAGACCTGGCCGGCCACGCTGTCGCAGACCTTGACCGTGGGCCCGCACACGCGGGTCGAATTCAAGCGCGACGCCGTGAACGGCGAAGACGGCGGCTATCTGGACGTGGAACTGCTGCGCAGCGACTACACCGCCCTGCGCGACAGGCTGCAGCTGCAGCGCGGCAGCCGCGTGTGGCTGCGGCCGCGCAAGGTGACGCGCTTTGAAGTGGGCGTGGGGCCGGGCTGATGTGCTGATGGCCTGGCGGCCTGGCGGCCTGGGCTTGCCTGGAGCCGCCTCAAACCGCCTAGAGCGGCCTGCGCGCGCTGATCACCTGGGTGTCCACGCCCACCCAGTTCAGCCCGCCAAACAGGCGCGCATGCTCGATCTTCACGCAGCGGTCCATCACCGAATCCAGCCCCGCGGCGCGCGCCAGCGCATCGGCTTGCAGGTTGGCCACACCCAACTGTTGCCACAGGCACTTCGCACCGATGGCGACTGCGCTGTGCGCCACGGGCAGCACGTCGGCGGGCTTGCGGAAGACGTCGACCATGTCGACAGCAAACGGGATGTCTTCCAGCCGCGCGTAGCTGCGTTCGCCCAGGATTTCCGGGTACTTGGGGTTCACCGGCACGATGCGGTAGCCATGGCCCTGCAGGTACTTGGCGACGAAGTAGCTGGGCCGGTGCCATTCGGCCGACAGGCCCACGATGGCGATCGTGCGGCAGTCCTTCAGGATGCGTCGCAGGGTGGCGATGTCGTCGGCCATGCGCCATCTTAGGCCAGCGCCAGCCCGCCCCGGGGCGGCACAAAGACGCATCCTGTCCAGGGGCCTGCCCACCAGGCCACTGCTACACTCCACCCCGTCAGGAGAGAGCTTTCACCCAGTGAAAGCCGCCGAAGGCGCAGGGGTTGCAACAGATCCCCGAACGCTCAGGCAAAAGGACTGACTTCCTTCCTCACTGGAGAGAGGTTGCCACCGCCCAGCGGCCGGCAGCCCACCGAAGGGGCAAGGCCTGCCGGCCCGAGGGTTGCAAAACCCAGGGTGCAGCAACGCCGAATCTCTCAGGTAAAGCGGACAGCGGGGGCCCCGTTTCACTGCACCCGCGGTGGACGGCCAAGCCGCCCTCGAAGGATTCCGCCTTGTCTGATGCTCCTGACACCCCTGCGACCGCCCCTCTGCTGCACACCCCTCTGCACAGCCTGCATCTGCGCCTGGGCGCCCGCATGGTGCCCTTTGCCGGATACGCCATGCCGGTGCAGTACCCCAGTGGCCTGATGGCCGAACACAGGCACTGCCGCGAAGCCGCTGCGCTGTTCGACGTCTCGCACATGGGCCAGGTGAAGCTGATGGGCCTGGAAGCCGCCGCCGCGCTGGAAACCCTGGTGCCCATGGACATCATCGGCCTGGGCGAAGGCAAGCAGCGCTACGCCTTCTTCACCAATGCCGCAGGCGGCCTGATGGACGACCTGATGGTCACGCGCCCCGCACGCGCCGACGTCGGCAACGCCGAAGAAGGCTTCGGCGACCTGTTCCTGGTGGTGAACGCCAGCTGCAAGGACGCCGACATCCGCCACCTGCAAACCCAGATCGGCCGCCGCTGCCGCGTGCAGCCCCTGCCCGAACGCGCCTTGCTGGCGCTGCAGGGCCCGCTGGCCGCAGCCGCGCTGGCGCGGCTGAACCCGGCCGTGGCCAGCCTGGTGTTCATGACCGGCGGCACCTTCGACTTGGGCGGCAGCCGCTGCTTCGTCACGCGCTCGGGCTACACCGGCGAAGACGGTTTCGAGATCAGCGTGCCTGCCGCCCACGCCACGGCCCTGGCCGAAGCTCTGCTGGCCCAGCCCGAAGTGAAGCCCGCCGGCCTGGGCGCGCGCGACACCTTGCGCCTGGAAGCCGGCCTGTGCCTGTACGGCCACGACATCGGCGAACAGACCAGCCCGGTCGAAGCCGGGCTGACCTGGGCGATCCAGAAAGTACGCCGCCCGGGCGGAGAACGCGCTGGCGGCTACATCGGCGCCCCGGTGATCGAACGCCACCTGACCGGCGCCGCCCAACGCAAGCGCGTGGGCCTGCTCGGCCAGGAACGGGTGCCGGTGCGCGAAGGCACGGCCCTGTTCAGCCCCGAAGGCCAGGCCCTGGGCACGGTCACCAGCGGCACTCTGGGCCCCAGCGTCAACCAGCCCGTGGCCATGGCCTACCTGCCGCTGGCGCATACCGCCCCCGGCACCGAAGTGCACGCCGAAGTGCGCGGCAAGCGCCTGCCCATACGCGTGGTGCCCATGCCCTTCCACCCCCACCGTTACCACCGCGGCTGATGCCCGCCCACCCAGGAGCCCGCCCCATGAGCACCAAATTCACGGCCGACCACGAATGGATCACCCTGGCTGACGGCCAGGCCGCCACCGTCGGCATCACCCTGCACGCACAAGACGCCCTGGGCGACGTCGTGTTCGTCGACCTGCCGGAAGTCGGCCGCAGCTACGCCAAAGGCGAAGTGGCCGGGGTCGTGGAATCGGTGAAGGCCGCGGCCGATGTCTACATGCCGCTGGCCGGCGTGGTGACCGAAGTCAACGAAGCCCTGCGCGGCGACCCTTCGCTGGCCAATTCCGACCCCCAGGGCGCAGGCTGGTTCTTCCGCATGACGCTGGACAACCGCGCCGACTTCGACGCGCTGATGGACCCCCCAGCCTACGACGCCCTGCTGAAAACGCTCTGACCGCAGGCCCCATCTGCCGCCACTTCCGTACCGAAAGCCCACCATGCTGATGTCTGCCCTGAAGCCGCTTGGCGACCTGGAAAACGCTGCTGAATTCAGCGCCCGCCACATCGGGCCGCACCTGATGGACGAGCAGCACATGCTGGGCGTGATTGCGCCCACGCTGCCGCACTTCACGCGCCGCGCGCTGATCGAAGCCATCGTGCCGCGCGCCATCGCCCGCACCCAACCCATGCAGCTGCCGGCACCGGTGACGGAAGCGCAGGCACTGGCCGAGATGAAGGCCATCGCCAGCAAGAACCGCGTGCTGAAGAGCTTCATCGGCCAGGGCTACCACGGCACGTACACGCCCGGCGTCATCCTGCGCAACATCCTCGAGAACCCGGCCTGGTACACCGCCTACACGCCCTATCAGGCGGAAATCAGCCAGGGCCGCATGGAAGCGCTGGTGAACTTCCAGACCATGGTCTGCGACCTCACCGGCATGGCAATGGCCAACGCCAGCATGCTGGACGAAGCCACGGCTGCGGCCGAGGCCATGACCCTGGCCAAGCGCAGCGTGAAGAACAAGAGCGACACGCTCATCGTGGCCGGCGACTGCCACCCCCAGACCATCGAAGTCATCCAGACCCGCGCCGCGCCGCTGGGCCTGGTGGTGAAGCTGGCGAATTCGCACACCGAATGGGAAGCCCTGGTGGGCAGCGGCGACTTCTTTGCCGTCATCGTGGGCTACCCCAGCACCCATGGCGGCATCACCGACTGGCGCGCCGATGTCGAACGCGTGCATGCCGTGGGCGCAGCCTTCATCGTCTGCGCCGACCTGCTGGCGCTGACCCTGCTGGCGCCGCCCGGCGAATGGGGTGCCGACATCGTGGTGGGCACCACGCAGCGCTTTGGCGTGCCGATGGGTGCCGGCGGCCCGCACGCCGCCTACATGGCCTGCCGCGACGAATGGAAGCGCAGTCTGCCGGGCCGCCTGGTGGGCGTCAGCATCGACAGCCATGGCGCCCCGGCCTACCGGCTGGCGCTGCAGACGCGCGAACAGCACATCCGGCGCGAAAAGGCCACCAGCAACATCTGCACGGCGCAGGTGCTGCTGGCCGTGATCGCCAGCATGTACGCGGTCTACCACGGGCCCGCAGGCCTGAAGCGCATCGCGCAGCGCGTGGCCAGCTACACCGCCGTCCTGGCGGCCGGGCTGAAGGAACTGGGCCTGCCCGTGCACGGCCAAAATGGGGAACTGAGCAGCTTCGACACGGTGACCCTGAAGACCGACGGCCGCACTGGCGAATACGTCGACCGCGCCCTGGCCGCGGGCATGAACATCCGCCGCTACCGCGAATGGGGCGACGCCTACGTCAGCGTCACGCTGGACGAGACCAGCACGCGCGAAGACGTGCTGGCCCTGTGGCGCGTGTTTGCCGCGCCCGGGCAGGCCCTGCCCAGCTTCGAAGGGTTTGAGAAAGGCATCGAGCCGCTGCTGCCCACCGCGCTGCGCCGTACCAGCGCGTTCCTGACGCACCCGGTGTTCAACAGCCACCACAGCGAAACGCAAATGCTGCGTTACATCCGCAGCCTGAGCGACAAGGACCTGGCGCTGGACCGCAGCATGATCCCGCTGGGCAGCTGCACGATGAAGCTGAACGCCACCAGCGAGATGATCCCCATCACCTGGCCCGAGTTCGCCAACATGCACCCCTTCGCCCCGCGCGATCAGCTGGCCGGCTACTGGGAGATGAACGACCAGCTCTGCGCCTGGCTCAGCCAGGCCACGGGCTATGCCGGCGTGAGCCTACAGCCCAACGCGGGCAGCCAGGGCGAATATGCCGGGCTGCTGGTGATCAAGGCCTTCCACGAAAGCCGCGGCGAAGGTCACCGCAACATCTGCCTGATCCCCGAAAGCGCACACGGCACCAACCCCGCCAGCGCACAGATGGCCGGCATGCAGGTGGTGGTGACGAAGTGCGACGCGATGGGCAACGTCGACATGGACGACCTGCAACGCAAATGCGAACAGCACAGCCAGAACCTGGCGGCGGTGATGATCACCTACCCCAGCACGCATGGCGTGTTCGAGGTGCGGGTGAAAGAACTCTGCGCCCTGGTGCACCAGCACGGCGGCCGCGTCTACGTGGACGGCGCGAACATGAACGCCCTGGTGGGCGTGGCCGCCCCGGGTGAATTCGGCGGCGACGTGAGCCACCTCAACCTGCACAAGACCTTCTGCATCCCGCACGGCGGCGGCGGCCCGGGCGTGGGCCCGGTGGCGGTGGTGGCAGATCTGGTGCCCTTCCTGCCGGCGCACCGCACCGCGGGTGAAGGTGGGGCGCACAGCGTCGGTGCCGTGAGTGCCGCGCCGCTGGGCAACGCCGCCGTGCTGCCGATCAGCTGGATGTACTGCCGCATGATGGGTTCTGAGGGCCTGCGTGACGCCACCGAAGTGGCCATCCTCAGCGCCAACTACATCGCCGCGCGGCTGTCACCGCACTACCCGGTGCTGTACAGCGGCGACATCCCGGGCCTGCAGGGCGGCGGTGTCGCGCACGAATGCATCATCGACATCCGCCCGCTGGCCAAGGTCACGGGCGTGGGCGCCGAGGACGTGGCCAAGCGGCTGATCGACTACGGCTTTCACGCGCCCACGCTCAGCTTCCCGGTGGCCGGCACGCTGATGATCGAGCCGACCGAAAGCGAACCGCTGGCCGAACTGGACCGCTTCATCGACGCGATGATCGCCATCCGCGCCGAGATCGCGAAGATCGAGCAGGGCGTGGATCAAGGCGGATGGCCCCAAGACGACAACCCGCTGAAGAACGCGCCGCACACCGCGGCGTCGTTGCTGGCTGCCGACTGGCCCCACGCCTACACGCGTGAAGAAGCCGCCTACCCGCTGCCTGGGCTGCGGCGCCAAAAGTACTGGCCGCCCGTGGGCCGGGTAGACAACGTCTGGGGCGACCGCAACCTGAGCTGCAGCTGTCCGCCGCTGAGCGCCTACAGCGAATGACGTGACGGCCCCAGGGCTCGCGGCCCTGGGGCCTTTCCTCAGGCGCGACAACAGCCTACTTGCCCGCGCCGGCCGCCCCTTCCACCAGCCGCCGCGACAGCGACACCGCGTAAGGCGCGGCGCGGCTCAGCAGGATGGGGTCATCCGAAGGCTCCACACCCTTGGGCAGGGCGACCGGGTTGAAGGTCATGTTGGCGCAAGCCCCGGCGCTGCCGGCTTCCACCGACTTGACCAGCAACTGGCCCACCGTCACCTTCTTGCGGTCTTCCGGCAGCGGCAACACGGCGCTGTTCACCACGTCGCCGGGCTGGGCCAGCTGCAGCACGAAGTTGAAGGCCACCGGGCCGCCGGCCACGCGCTGGCGCAGTTCGTCCGCCAGAAATTCGGTCGGCCGTGCCTTGGCTTCGTCGTCGCTCAGGCCCGCGGTGCCGGCTGCAGGTTCGAACACCCATTTGGCGAACTGCTTGTTGCCCTTGGCGTCGACAAAGGCGAAAGCGTTCACACCCCAGTAGTTCAGCTGCGCGTAACTGGCCGGCACCGGCTGGCTGGCCAGGTACTTGCCCTGCAGCGTGATCTCGGGGTTGGCGTCGGTGTAGGCCTTCACCTTCACCGGGTCGGGCTTGCCGGTGGCGGGGTCCGGTGCGCGGGCCAGCAGTGCGCCGACCAGCTGTTCCGGGCTCTTGGCACCGAACACCGGGGTCGACAAGTTCGCCATCTGCCAGGTCTCGCCACCCGGCAGGCTGAAGGCCAGCGACAGGCCGCGCGGCCCGCGCGCGTTGTCCGGCGCCTTCGGGTTCGGCCCACCGACCGAGAAGCGCAGCACCACCGGCACCGGCCGGCCGCTGAAGGCCGATGCCGCGGACAGGCTGCGGCCTTCGGCGTTGCCGACGAATTCGCCGACCGCGCAAACGCCCTTGGCGCCGGACCGGCGGAAGCTGGCCTGCTTGCCGTTGGCGGCCTCGAAGGCGTCGACGATCTCGGTCGGCGTGAGCTGGGCCTGGGCACGGCCGGGCAAGGCCAGGCCGACCAGCGCGCTGGCGCCGGCAGCAACCAGACAGAAGAAGGGCGTGTGGATGGACATGGGGTTTCCTCGTGGTTGAAGCGGGGGCAGTGAAAACGGAAGCCAGCCATTTCTTGGCCTTGGCCAGGGCTGGGTCGTGCCCGGCGGCTGGACCTTACGGGCGCGGCCATGTCCGGGATGCACGGTAGGATGCAGCGCATGGCTGTCAGCGTCTTCGACCTTTTCAAGATCGGCATCGGGCCCAGCAGTTCGCACACCGTGGGCCCGATGCGCGCGGCGCGCCTGTTCGTCAGCCGGCTGGCGCACGATGGCCTGCTGCCGCGCACGGCACGCGTGCTGTCGCAGCTGTACGGCAGCCTGGGCGCCACGGGCAAGGGCCACGGCAGCGACAAGGCCGTGCTGCTGGGCCTGGCCGGGCACGAACCCGACACGGTCGACGTGGACGCCGTGCCGGCCTTGCTGGCCAGCATGCGCAGCGAGCGCAGCATCCTGCTGCTGGGCACGCACGTCGTGGCTTTCAACGAGCGCGAGGACCTGAAGTTCCACCGCCGTGAAAGCCTGCCGTTCCACGCCAATGGCATGCGCTTCACGGCTTACGACGCCGAAGGCGGCGAGCTGGCGCACCGCAGCTACTACTCGGTGGGTGGCGGCTTCGTGGTCAGCGACGAGGTGGCGGCCGACGGCGCACGGCAGAAGGTCATCGCCCCCGACACCACCGTGCTGCCCCACCCCTTCCACAGTGGCGACGAACTGCTGCTGCGCTGCAAGGACATCCAGGGCAGCATCGCCGAGGTGATGCGCCGCAACGAACGCCACTGGCGCAACGACGCCGAGATCGAGGCCGGCCTGCTGAAGATCTGGCGCGTGATGCAGGACTGCGTGGCCCGCGGCTGCGCCACCGACGGCGTGCTGCCCGGCGGCTTTCAGGTCAAGCGCCGCGCCAAGGCGCTGCGGGCGCAGCTCACGGCGCACCCCGAGCAAGCCCTGAGCGACCCGCTGCAGGTGCTGGACTGGGTGAACCTGTACGCGCTGGCCGTGAACGAGGAAAACGCTGCCGGCGGCCGCGTGGTGACGGCACCCACCAACGGCGCGGCCGGCATCGTGCCCGCGGTGCTGCACTACTACACGCGCTTCGTGCCCGGGGCCAGCGACCGCGGCGTGGTCGACTTCCTGCTCACCGCTGCCGCCATCGGCATCCTGTACAAGGAAAACGCCAGCATCAGCGGCGCTGAAGTGGGCTGCCAGGGCGAAGTGGGCGTGGCCTGCAGCATGGCCGCGGCGGCGCTTTGCGCGGTGATGGGCGGCAGCCCCGAGCAGGTGGAAAACGCCGCCGAGATCGGCATGGAACACCACCTGGGCCTGACCTGCGACCCGGTGGGCGGGCTGGTGCAGATCCCGTGCATCGAACGCAACGCCATTGCCAGCGTGAAGGCCATCAACGCCGCCCGCATGGCGCTGCGCGGCGACGGCACGCACTTCGTCAGCCTGGACAAGGTGATCAAGACTATGCGCGAGACCGGCGCGGACATGATGACCAAGTACAAGGAAACCGCCCGCGGCGGGCTGGCCGTCAACATCGTCGAGTGCTGACGCAGGCAAAGGCCGGCTTGGCCTGACGGGCCCGGGCGCCTCAAGCCTGGCGCCGGCAGGCCGATAGCCCGAGGGTAAGGGGCGCGTCCGCGCCCTGCCCCCGCCGCGCTGCCCTTGTCTCCCCCTAGCCTGCTGCAGCGCCTGAAGCTGCGCCACAAGATTGCCGCTCTGGGCGTGGTGGGCATGGGCCTGCTCGTGTTGCCCCTGGTGCAGTGGTTTCACTTCCAGGGCCTGGAACTGCAGTGGGCCATGGCCGAACGCGAACGTGCCGAACCGGCCCTGCTGGCGGTGAACCTGCAGCGCGCCCTGGTCGACCACGCCCTGGCCGCCAGCCAGGTGCTGAACGGCCAACGCCAGCTGGACGGACTGCGCCGCAGCCACCAGGCCACGGTCGACGCGCGGCTGGCCGTGCTGGCACACCACCTGGAACAAGGCCCCCACCGGCCGGCCCAGCGTGAAGTGCAGGCCATGCGCGGCGACTGGCTGGACCTGGTGCAGCGCGTGGTCACGCGGCGCTGCACGGTGCGCGAAAGCGAACAGGGCCACCGGCTGCTGGTGGAACAGACCCTGCAGGTGATCGACATCGTCAGCACTGCGGCCTCGGCGCCGGCCCCGGCCGGCATGGCCACCGACGCCCGGCTGGCCGCCCTGCAGAGCGATCTGCCGCGCGCCCTGGCGCGCACGCTGGCGCTGGCTGCGGCGGATGGGCTTTCGCCCACGGCAGCGCGGACCACTGCCGCCCAGGCGGTGGCGCTGGCCATCGGCACGCAGCTGGACGCGGCGCGGCAGGCACAGGGGCGCCGTGTCGCCTGGCACCAGGCGCAGCGCGCGCTGGCCGGCGGCGGGCTGCTGATGCTGGTGCTCGGCATCGCGGGTGGGCTGGCATGGCTGCGACGGAGCTTGGTGCTGGCGGGGCGCGCCGGCGGGCAGGCCGCGGATACGTCCCTGGCCGCCCCACCGACCGACCGCGCCACATCGGTGCCAGGGCCCACCGGCGCGCCTGCCAGCGACGGTCAGCAAGCCGGGCGCAGGGCCCAGGCCAGCCTGCTGCAAAGGCTGCGCGGCAACAGCCAGCGTCAGGCCCCGCCAACCCGTCCCGCCATGGACGAACCCACCCAGCCGCAAGACCTCTGAACGGGGCGGGCGCCTCAGTCGCGTAGGAACAGGGTCATCAGCGGGTCTGGGCCCTGCTGGCGGCTCCAGTGGCCGTGCACCTGGGGGTCGAAGCTGGCGTCGGGGGGCAGCACGTCGGCTGAATAGAAGTGCTGGCCGGGGCCGAAGACGCGCGAGCTGCCGTCTTGCAGGCCGATCTCCATCTGCCCCTGCAGGATGAACACCCATTGCGGTGCGCCCGTGCAATGGAAGTCACTGCGAAAACCCACCGGCGACCAGCGCAACTGCCAGCCGCTGCTGGGCGCCAGCGGCGACAACAGGGCCTGGGGCTGGCCTTCGGTCAGCAGCACGGCGTCTTCACGGAAGCGGGCGCGGCCGTCGGTGTCGGTGAACAGCACGGTCTTTTTGATCTGGGTCATGGCAGTGTGGCCGGCAAGGCGCGGGCGTTGCAAAGCCTGCATTGTCGGCAGCGCAGGCTGCGAGAATTCCCACGCCCCTGCCCTGAACGGAAAACGACCGATGAAACTGATGCGTCACGGCCCACCGGGCCAGGAACGCCCGGCCCTGCTGGACGCCGAGGGCGTGTTGCGCGACCTCACAGGCGTGATCGGCGACCTGCGCGCCGAACAGCTGACCCCTGCCGGGCTGGCTGCACTGCGCCGGCTGGACCCGGCCCAGCTACCGCGCGTGGCCCAGCCCGGCCGCATCGGCCTGCCCTGGGCCGGCTGCGGCAAGTTCGTCGCCATCGGGCTGAACTACGCCGACCACGCTGCCGAAGCCAGCCTGCCGGTGCCACTGGAACCCGTCATCTTCATGAAGGCCACCAGCTGCATGGTGGGCGCGCACGACGATGTGGTGCTGCCGCAGGGCAGCCGCAAGAGCGACTGGGAAGTCGAACTGGGCGTGGTGATCGGCAGCCGGGCGCGCTATGTCGACGAGGCCAGCGCGCTGCAGCACGTGGCGGGCTATTGCGTCGTCAACGACCTTTCGGAACGCGAATACCAGCTGGAACGCGGCGGTACGTGGGACAAGGGCAAGAGCTGCGACACCTTCGGCCCGGTAGGCCCCTGGCTGGTGACGGCCGACGAAGTGCCCGACCCGCAGGCCCTGGACCTGTGGCTGGACGTGAACGGCCGCCGCTTCCAGACCGGCAGCACCCGCACCATGGTGTTTGGCGTGGCTGCGCTGGTGGCCTATGTCAGCCGCTTCATGACACTTAACCCCGGCGATCTGATCATCACCGGCACCCCGCCGGGCGTGGGCCTGGGCGTGAAGCCGCAGCCGGTGTTCCTGCAGCCGGGCGACCTGATGCAGCTGGGCATCAGCGGCCTGGGCGAACAGCGGCAGCGCGTGCACGCCTGGGACGCGGCCCGGCTGGGCGACTGATGCCGCAGGCCGCCACGGGCAGCGCCAGGCTGCAGCGCATCAGCCTGGCTGAACTGCAGGCCCTGGCGCTGGGCCAGCTGCCCGCGCCAAGGCTCGACGCTGCAGCCGTCGCAGCAGACGACAGCGAAGAGGCCTACCCGCCGGCCTTCGTGGCCCAGCGCGCCATGGCCCTGCAACAGGCACCCGGGGCCAGTGCGTGGGCTGGGGCCTTGTTCTGGGTGCTGGCCGGTGACCACATTGTGGGTAGCTGTGGCTTCAAGGACGCAGCCCTGGGCGGCTGGGTCGAGATTGGCTACGGCATCGCCCCGGCCAGCCGCCGCCGCGGGCTGGGCACGCAGGCAGTGCGCGCGCTGTGCCGGCTGGCATTTGACTCTGCCGGCATTCAGCAGGTGCGGGCCTGCATCGCGCCGGGTAACCTGGCATCGGCAGCGCTGGCGCGCCGGCTGGGCTTTGTGCAAGGGCCGATGGTGCTGGAACAGGACGGCAGCAGCGTGCACATCTGGGCGCTGGCCAGCGTCGACCTGGCTTGATCCGGCACCCCTGCGGCCGAAGACCCCCATGAGTTCAGCCAAGGAGGAAGCATCGATGCGCCAAGACCTGCAGGCCCTGGAACAACGCTGGGGCCTGGCATTGCAAAGCGCGGGCTTCGGTGTCTGGGACCTGGACGTGCCCAACCACCGCGTTCACTATTCCCCGCAGTGGAAAGACATGCTCGGTTACGGCCAGGTGGACGAAGCCGACAGCACCGCCACCTGGCGCGAAAGGGTGCACCCCCACGACCTGCCGGCCATGCTGGCCGCCCTGGGGCGGCACCAGCGCGGCGAGACGCCGGCTTACGACTGCGAATTCCGCTTGCGTGCAGCCAGCGGCCGTTGGCATTGGGTGATCTCACGCGGGCGCGTGGTGGCGCGCGACGCCCAGGGCCGGGCCGAACGCATGGTGGGCACGCTGACCGATGTCAGCGACCGCCGCGAAGCCGAGCTGATGCGCGTCGACCGTGACCGCCTGGCTGCCGCCAGCCAGGCCAAGACCGAATTCCTGTCGCGCATGAGCCATGAACTGCGCACCCCGCTGAACGCCGTACTGGGCTTTGCGCAGCTGCTGAACCAGCCCGCGCTGGACCTGTCGGCCGAAGAGCGGCGCCAATACGCAGCCCGCATCGAACAGGCGGGCTGGCAGCTGCTGCGCCTGGTGAACGACGCGCTGGACCTGTCAGACCTGGACAGCGGCCGCATGCCCCTGGACCTGCGCAGCCTGGCTCTTCACGACGTACTGCAGACCGCGCTGCAGGCGATGGCCGGGCTGGCAGCCGAACGCGGCCTGGCACTGGCCCCGCCGCAGGTACCCGAAGGCGCATGCGTGCTGGCCGACGCACAGCGGCTGCAGCTGGCGCTGCAGCGCGTGCTGGCCCACAGCCTGCGCCACAGCCCAGTGGGCGTGGCCTGGCAGGTGCAGGTGGACCGCGCCGCCAACGGGCACTGGCACATCGACATCGGGTACCAGGCCGCGGCTGGCGCGCCTGACGCCAGCGCTGCAGCCGGCGCGATGCCTGGCGCAGCGCCCGGACCTGACGAGCCCGTGCCCGCCAGCGCTGCGCCGTACCCGGTCTTCGAGCCCTTCCTGCCGCCCACGCCAGCCTTCGGCACCACCGACACCCGCAACAGCAGCGGCCTGGGCCCGGCGCTGGCGCATTCGCTGCTGCAGGCCATGGGCGGCAGCGCCCAGGTGCGGCGGGTGGCGGGGCAGGCAGTGGGCTACCGGCTGGGGCTGCCGGCGGCCTGACGTCACCTTCGCCGCACTTTCGCGGCACCTTCGCGGCACCTTCCTACAGCGCCCCCCGCCCGGGGCCGACAAGGCAGCAGCGCCAGCAGCCCCAGGCTCGCGACATGCATGCCCACACCCCAACCCGCGCGCTGGCAGCCGCGCTGCGCAGCGCCGTGGTCGGCTTCTTCGACCACCAGGCCCCCACGCGCGGTGCCGCCATCGCCTACTACACGCTGTTCTCGATGGCGCCCATGCTGCTGATCGCCATTGCGGTGGCGGGTGCGGCCTTCGGCGAAGAAGCCGCGCGCGGCGAGATCTTTCGCCAGCTGGCTGGCCTGCTGGGCACCAGCGGCGCGCGCACGATCGAAGACCTGCTGGCCAGCGTGCAGATGAATCGCCAGGGCCTGCTGGGCAGCCTGGTAGGCCTGGGCCTGTTGCTGGTGGGCGCCACCACCGTGTTCGCTGAACTGCAGGGCGCGCTGGACGAAGTTTGGCGCGACGCGCGCGGGCGCGCCGGGCGCCCGGCGGCGGCGCCCTGGTGGTCGCTGTTGCGCGCGCGGCTACTGGCCTTCGGGCTGATCCTGGCCACCGGCTTTCTGCTCATCGTGTCGCTGCTGGTGGGGGCCGTGCTGGCCGCGCTGGGCCAGTGGTGGCAGGGCCAGGCCGCCGGCTGGCAGGCCGCCGCAGCGGCGCTGCACCTGCTGCTGTCCACGGGGCTTTCGGTCGCGCTGTTCGCGCTGATGTTCCGCTTCCTGCCCAGCGTGCACGTGCCCTGGCGGCATGTGTGGCTGGGCGCGGCGGTGACGGCGGCGCTGTTCGCGCTGGGCCGGCACGCCATCGGCTGGTACATCGGCACCGCCGGTATCGGCAGCGGCTTCGGCGCCGCCGGATCGCTGGTGGTGGTGCTGGTATGGGTCTACGGGTCGGCGCAGGTGTTCCTGTTCGGCGCCGAGATCACGCGTGCCGTGGCCGAACAGGCGCAGGCACAGGCGCAGGCGCAGGCACGGGCCCGGGCTGCGCCGGCACGCGCCTGAGCCGCCGGCGCCCGCTTCAGTCGCGGTCGGCGGGCATGGGCAGCGGCCCGGCCGAGCCGCCGGCCGACAGCTGCGCAGCCGGCGGCTGGGCGGGCGCCGCCTGCGCTTTCGGCCGCCGCGCCAGGTAGCTGTACAGCACCGGCACCACCACCAGGGTGAGCAAGGTGCTGGTGATGACGCCGCCGATGATGGCGCGGCCCATCGGCGCCTGGATCTCGCCGCCGTCGTTCAGTGCCAGCGCCAGCGGCAGCATGCCGAAGACCATGGCCAGCGTCGTCATCACGATCGGCCGCATGCGCGTCATGCCGGCCTGCAGCAGGGCTTCGGGCACGGTGGCACCGGCCTTGCGGGCATGGTTGGCAAAGTCCACCAGCAGGATGGCGTTCTTCGTCACCAGGCCCATCAGCATCACCAGCCCGATCATGCTGAACACGTTCAGCGTGCTGCGCCACAGCAGCAGGGCCAGCATCACCCCGATCAGCGCCAGCGGCAGGCTGGCCATGATGGCGATGGGCTGCAGGAAGCTGCCGAACTGGCTGGCCAGCACGATGTAAATGAAGATCACCGCCAGCGCCATGGCCGCCAGCAGGCCGCCGAAGGCTTCCTGCTGCTGCTGCATCTGCCCGCCCACGTCGAAACTGTAGCCGGGGGGCAGGTTGGTTTCCTTGATGAGCTTCTGCACGTCGGCGCTGACTTCACCCACGCTGCGGTCCTTCACGCCGGCAAACACGGCCTCGCGGCGCTGCAGGTTCTGGCGCCGGATGATTTCCGGGTTGAACACGGTTTCGATGGTGGCCACGCTGTCCAGGCTGATGGGCGTGCCATCGCGGGCGAAGGCCACCGGCAGGCCGCGCAGCTGTTCCACGCGTTCGCGCTGGGTCTCGTTCAGGCGCAGCACGACGTCGACCTGGTTGCCGTCGGGCGTGGTCCATTGCGTGGCGGCTTCGCCGTTGACGTAGGCGCGCAGGCTGCTGGCCACCTGCGGCGCCGTCAGCCCCAGTTCGCGGATGGCGCCGGGCTTCAGCCGCACGGCATAGGCCGGCAGGCCGGGCTTGACCGACAGTTCCACGTCCACGATGCCGGGGATCTTCTTCACCTTCTCGCTGAACTCGGTGGCCACCTTGGCCAGGCCGTCGCTGTCGTCGCCCAGGATGGCGACATAGATCGGCCGGTTGAAGCCCACGCTGGCGTCGGTACCCGGCACTTTGGCGATGGCTTCGCGGATGGCGTTTTCCACTTCCTTCTGGCTGCGGCTGCGCTTTTTCTTGTCGACCAGGCTGATGTTCAGCCAGGCCTGGTTGCGCTGGCCGGGCCCGCCCACCCAGGTGCTGACGTTTTCCACTTCCGGCAGTGCGGTGACGATGGCTTCCACCTGGCGCGCCTTGGCGTCGGTGCGGTCCAGGCTGCTGCCCACGGGCATGCGCAGCTGCAGCTGGGTGTAGCCCTGGTCGGTCTCGGGCGTGAATTCACTGCCCACCAGCGGCGCCAGTGCCAGGGCCGCCACGAAGCTGAGCACGCCCGCCCACACCACCACGCCGCGCGGGGTGAGGGTGGCGCTGCGCAGCCGGCGCGGGCTGGCCTTGTCGCGCGTGCCGTCGCTGCTGAAACCGCGGCCATAGACCGGCAGCCAGACGCGCCAGCGGCGCGCACTGAAGATCCACTTCAGCGCCCGTTCATAGGCCCCGTGCAGCGCGTCCATGGCCCGGTCCGTGCCGCGGATGGCGTGGCCGATGACGGGCAGGCGCTTCAAGCGTGTGGACGGCGGGTCGTGCCAGACAGAAGACAGCATCGGGTCGAGCGTGAAGCTGACGAACAGGCTCACCAGCACCGCCACCACGACGGTGATACCGAAGGGGTAGAAGAACTTGCCGATGATCCCGCCCATGAAGGCCACGGGCGCGAACACCGCCACGATGGCGAAGGTGGTGGCCATCACCGCCAGGCCGATCTCGTTCGTCCCGTCGCTGGCCGCGGTGTGGTGGTCCTTGCCCATGCCGACATGGCGCACGATGTTTTCGCGCACCACGATGGCGTCGTCGATCAAGAGGCCGATGCACAGGCTCAGCGCCATCATCGTCATGAAGTTCAGCGTGAAGCCGAAGGCATAGACGGCGATGAAGCTGCTGATGACGGCAATCGGCAGCGTGAGGCCGGTGATGATGGTGCTGCGCCAGCTGTGCAGGAACAGGAAGACGATGGCGATCGTCAGCAGTGCGCCTTCGATCAGGGTGTGCTTCAGCCCGTCCAGGCTGCCCTTGACCCAGTCACTGTCGGCGCGGATCAGCCGCAGTTCGGTGTCGGCCGGCAGCTGCTTGCGGATCTCGTCCATCGCCTTCTTCACCGCTTCGCCGGTGGTCACGATGTTCGCGTCCTGCTGCTTGTAGATGTTGAAGTTGATCGCCGGCTGGCCGTTGATGCGCGCGGTGCTGTCGGGTTCGGCTTCGCGTTCGACCAGCTGGCCCAGGTCGGACAGCAGCAGCGGCAGCCCGTTGCGGTGGGCTACGACCACGTTCTCGAACTGGCGCGGGTCGCGCACCCGGCCTTCCACGCGCAGCAGCGCGTCCTGCCGGCCGTCGCTGAGCAGGCCCACCGGCTGGTCGGCGTTGGCTTCCTTCAGCGCGGTGGCAATCTGCGCCGGGGTGACGTTGTAGGCGCGCAGACGTGCCGGGTCCAGGTCGATGCGCACTTCGCGCACCGTCAGGCCGTTGATCTCGACCCGCGCCACGCCTTCCACGCGCTGCAGCCGCTTGCCCACCAGCTGTTCGCCCAGCACCGACAGTTCACGCGGCGACCTCGTCTTGGAAACGAGCGCCATGTTCACCACGGGCTGGCTGTTGTCGTTGTTCCAGCGCGCCAGGGTCGGCGGCTTCACGTCCTTGGGGAAGCCCGCCTGCACGCTGGCCACGCGGTCGCGGATGTCCTGCATCGCGCGGCCCATGTCGGCGTCCAGGCTGAACTCGATGTTCATGCTGCCCGTGCCTTCGCCGGCGCGCGAGGTGATGCGCTTCACGCCGGCGATGCTGTTGACGGCTTCTTCGAGCGGCTTGATGACTTCGCGTTCCACCGCCTCGGCGCTGGCGCCGGGGTAGCGCACTTCCATCCAGGCGCCGGGGAAGCTGATGTCGGGCATCTGTTCGACGCCCAGCTTGCTGTAGCTGAAGATGCCCAGCACGCAGATGGCCACCATCACCATCGCGGCGAAGACGGGGTTCTGTATCGAGACGCGTGTGATCCACATGATGCTGTGCCCGCGCTGTCAGTTGTTGGCCGGCGTGGAAGCCGCGGCCGAAGCCACCGCCGCCGCCTTGCTGGCCACCACCAGCGCCTTGGCGCCTTCGCGCAGATTGTCGAAGCGCGCGGCCAGCACCTGGCTGGCGGGCGTCACGCCCTGCAGCACTTCCACGCGCCCGCCGGCGGGGTCGCGGCGGCCCAGCATCACCGCGCGCCGCGCCAGCTGGCCCTGGTCGATGACCCAAACATGGTCCTGCCCGTTGGTGCTGCCCACCGCCGTCTGCGGCAGCGTCAGGCGCTGCTTGTCGTCGGCCAGCACGGCCTGGGCCATGGCGTACTGGCCGGCGCGCAGGGTTTCCTTCGGGTTGTCCAGGGCGATGGTGACCCCGATGGCGCGGGTGCCGGGCTCAGCCGCCGGCGCGATGCGCGCGATGCGCCCGGCCACTGGCGCATCCACACCTTCCACGCGCACCTGCACCGGCAGGCCGGCGCTCAGGCGCGCGACTTCGTGCGTGCCCACACTGCCGGCCAGTTCCAGCCGCGCCAGGTCCACGATCGTCAGCACCTGCTGTTCGGGGCTGAGCTTTTCGCCCGGCAGCACATGGCGCTTGGCCACGATGCCGGCGATCGGCGCCACCAGGGCGCCGTCGCGCAGGCCCACGCGCGTGGTGTCCATGGCCGCCTGCGCAGCGGCCAGCTGGGCGCGTGCGCCGTCCAGCGCCAGGCGCGATGTTTCCAGCGCCGTGGCGCTGATGAACTGCTGCTGCGCCAGGCGTTCGTTGTTGACGTGGGTGCGCTCGGCCTGGGCCAGCGTGGCGCGGGCCGATTCGGCCAGCGCGTTGCGCTCGGCCAGGCGGCTGCCCATCTCGGCCTGTTCGATGCGGCCCAGCACCTGCCCGGCCTGCACGCGGCTGCCTTCGGCCACCGCCAGCGCCAGCAGGGTGCCGCCGGCCTTGGCGCGCACGATGGCCGTCTGCGGCGCGACCAGCGGGCCGCTGAATTCCACCGTGCTGGCCAGGCTGGCCAGGCTGGGCTGAACCACTTCGCTGGGCAGGAATTCCAGCGGCACGGCGGGCTTGTCGCTGCCGTCCTGCGCCTTGCCCGGTGCGGCCTTGCCAGGCGCGGCGTTAGCAGTCACAGGCGCTGCCGCGCGCGCCCCGGGCCAGGCCAGCAACCCGGTGCCCACTGCCACACCGGCCCCGGCCAGTGCCAGGCCAGCTGCTGCCACCCCTAGCCAGAGGCCCCGCTTCGTCGTTTTCATGTTCAGGCTCCCGCCGTTGCTGCAAGCGCCAACCGGAACGGGCGCAGAACGAGCGCGAGTCTTGGCGATCGGCCCTGCCAGCGCCATACCGTCTGCGACGAAGCGCAGTTTGCCGGCGACGAACTGCAGCCTGGGTAGGCTGCTGGCGCGGAACTTTGGCGAACCCGGCGCACCGGGTCAGCTGTTCACCAGAAAGCCACAACAGACCTTCAGGCCGGCAGCTTGAACTGCGCCACTTCCCCGGCCAGGCCCACGGCCTGGTCGTTCAGCGAAGCCGCGGCCGCGGCGGTCTGTTCCACCAGGGCCGCGTTCTGCTGCGTCACGGTGTCCAGTTCCTGCACGGCCTTGGCGCTTTGCATGATGCCGGCGGTCTGCTCGCGCGCACCGGTGGCCACCACGTCCAGCAGCTCGCGCACCCGGCGTGAACTGCCGACGATCTCATCGATCGTGCTGCCGGCTTCGCGCACCACGCGCGAACCGGTTTCCACCTGTTCCATGCTGGCGGTGATCAGGGTCTTGATCTCGCGCGCCGCAGCGCTGGACCGCTGTGCCAGCGCGCGCACTTCGGAAGCCACGACGGCAAAGCCGCGGCCCTGTTCGCCAGCGCGCGCAGCCTCGACAGCTGCGTTCAGCGCCAGGATGTTGGTCTGGAAGGCGATGCCGTCGATGGTGCCGATGATGTCGCCGATGCGCGTGGACGACCCGTTGATGGCCTGCATGGTCTGCACCACCTGGCTGATGATGACGCCACCGCGTTCGGCGCTCTTCGCGTTGCTGGTGGCCAGCTGCGTGGCTTCGACCACGGTCACGTCGTTGTTGCGCATCGTCACCGAGATCTGTTCCATCGCGGCGGCCGTCTCTTCCAGGTTGGCAGCCGACAGCTCGGTGCGGCCCGACAGGTCGGTCGAGGCTGCGCTGATTTCGCTGCTGGCGTGCACGATGCTGTCCGATGCGCTGCGCACCTGGCCCACGATGCGGCGCAGGCTGGACTGCATTTCCTGCAGGGTGTGCATCAGCCGGGCGGCTTCGTCCGCGCCCCAGGCGCGCGGCCGGGTGGTCAGGTCGCCGTCGCGCATGGCCTCGATGTGAAAGGCGACTTCGCGCAGCCCGCCGTCCAGCACCTTGCGAAAGCTGATGAACAGGTAGGCGGCACCCAGCAGGCTGATCAGCATCACCACCAGGGTGACGTCGCGGTCGGTCTTCATGCGGCCCACGCGGGCTTCGATCAACGCGTCCAGTTCGGCCAACGCGCGGTCAGCCAGCTTGAACTGCTCGTCCAGCGCGGCCTGCGCGGCGCCGGCGGCCAGGGGCTGCGCGCCACCTTCGGCCCGCAGCAAGGTGCTGTCGACGCCAGCCAGGAAGCGCTGCAGGCCGGCCAGAGGTTCTTCGTGGCGCAGCGCTGCACTCACGTCGCCGTTATAGGCCACGGCCTTCACAATGCCGGCCTGCATGGCCTGCAGGTTGGTGCCAAAAATCGTGGCTTGTTCGATCAGCGGGCGCGGCGAGCCGGCGGCGGCGTCGCGGATGCGGGCCACGGCATCGGCCATCACGGGCAGGCGAAACAGCACCGCGTCCATGATGTAGTAGGTGTCGATGTCGGGGTCCAGCGTCAGGTTGGACCCGTCGGTGGCCACGCCCAGCAGGTCCAGCAGGGGCTGGACAGGCCGGGTGTCGGCATTGCGCGCAGCCGCCTGCACGGCGGCAAAGGCCTTGGCCGTGCCCAGCTCTGCACCCACCGAGGCTTCGACCGCCGCCAGGCTGGTCAAAAGCGTGCTGGTGCGCGCGGCGTCGGCCGGCCCGGGCTGCAGCCAGTGCTGCAGCAGCGGCATCACCGCCTTGGCGTAGGCCACGCCCACGCGTTCCTTGGCAGAAAAGTCGATATTGGCCTGCTGCGCCCGGAAGTAGTTGGCCGCCAGCAGCACGATGGGCACCATGAAGACGGCTGAAATCACCATCGCCTTGCTGCGGAAACCCAAAGCGCGAAACAGGCGGATGCCGGGCGCCCAGATGCCGTGGTAGCGGAAGAACTCCGACAACGGATTGCGCGCGCCAGGGGCAGGCTGCATGGCGTGGCGTTCTGGTGCTGCAGCGGCGGCAGAGAAGGACGGCTGGTTCATGGTGGCGCGATCAGGCTGGGGTACCACGGGGCGAAAAGGGCTTCATGGTCCATTCTCGGCACCGGGCATCAGCAACTTGAGCTGAAACGGGCCCTGCTCACCTGTCTTTTCGCCAGCCTGCAAACCTTTGCGAACGGGAACCCGCCTCAGGCACTGGACAACACCGCGACAACCCCCAGTTCGCACGCTTCAGCCGACCGGGGCACCCCGATCGGAAAAGCCCTGGGGCGCTGACAGGCGCCTCAGGCCTGCGCCGCAGCCGGCGCCGGCCGCGTGGCCGCGTGCCAGGCGCACAGCCAGGCCAGCGCCCCGGCCAGCGCCGCGGCGGCAAACAGTGCGGTGAAACCCAGCGTTTCCACCAGCCACCCGCCACCCACCCCACCCAGCACGCCCGAAACGCCGTAGCCCAGCGTGGTGTACAGCGCCTGGCCGCGGCCGCGCAGCCGCCCCGGGAAGTAGCGCTGCACCAGCTGGATGCAGGCCGAATGGTGGGCGGCAAAGCTGATGGCATGCGACATCTGCGCCAGCAGCAGCACGCCCAGCGCCGGCCCAGCCGGCAGCCCGAATTCAGCCCCGGCCCCGGCCACGGCGACGAAGCGCAGCGTCGTCACCACCGCCACCAGCTTCAGCCAGCCGTGCGGCGACAGGCGGTGAAACCAGCGCCCCTGGAACCAGAAGAACACGATTTCCACCGCCACGCTGACAGCCCACAACGCCCCCACCGCCGTCTTGCCGTAGCCCAGCTGCACCAGGTAGAGCGAAAAGAAGGCATACAGGCTGGTGTGTGCCAGCACGGTGAAGAACACCGAGGCAAAGAACCAGGCCACGGCCGGCTGGCGCAGCAGGGCCAGCACCGGCGGGGCCGGGTCGGCGTGGCGCACCTCGTCTTGCGTGGCGGGCAGCCGCAACGCGGCCAGCAGCAGCAAGGCGTTGACAGCGGCAACAAACGCCGGAAAGACGGCAATGCCCACCCTTTCCAGCAGCGCGCCAAAGGCCGTGACGCTGCAGATGAAGCCCACCGACCCCCACACCCGCACGCGCCCGTAGCGCTGCGGGTCCACGCCCGTGGCGGTGTTCAGCAGCTGGGCCAGGGTGGCTTCGTACAGCGGCACCACGCCGCCGTTGGCCAGGAACAGCAGCGCCGTCACCACGGCCACGGGCACGGCTTCGCGCACGCCCAGCAAGCCCAGCGCGGCCAGCAGCGCGCCGGCGCAGGCCAGGCGGATGAGCCCCACGCGCTTGCCGCGGTGGTCGCCCAGCCAGCCCCAGGCGTAGGGCGCGAACACGCGCGTCCAGCTCTGCAGCGAAGCGATCGCCCCGATCAGCAGGGTTGAAAAGCCCAACGACTGGAACCACAGCGGCGCGTAGGGGTTGAACAGCCCCACCGCCGCGAAGTAGGTGCCCGACAGCGCGCCATAGGCCGCCAGCGGGGACTTCATCCGCCGGCGGGGCCGGGGCCTTCGGTTGCTTGCGCCGCAATCGGCGGCTGGGCCAGCCGCACGTCGCCGCATTGCGCGCGGTGGCGCAGCGCATGGTCCATCACCACCAGGGCCAGCAGCGCTTCGGCAATGGGCGTGGCGCGGATGCCCACGCAGGGGTCATGGCGGCCGAAGGTTTCCACCACGGCTGGCTGGCCCTGGCGGTCGACGCTGCGGCGCGGCGTGCGGATGCTGCTGGTGGGCTTGATGGCGATGCGCACCACCAGGTCCTGCCCGGTGCTGATGCCGCCCAGCACGCCACCGGCGCGGTTGGCGGCGAAGCCTTCGGGCAGCAGTTCGTCGCCGAACACGCTGCCGCGCGCGGCCACGCTGGCGAAGCCGTCGCCGATCTCCACGCCCTTCACGGCGTTCAGGCCCATCATGGCGAAGGCGATGTCGGCGTCGAGCTTGTCAAACAGCGGCTCGCCCAGGCCCACGGGCATGCCGTGGGCGCGCACCTCGATGCGCGCGCCGCAGCTGTCGCCGGCCTTGCGTAGCGCGTCCATGTAGGCCTCGAGCTGGGAAACGATGCCGGCGTTGGGGGCGTAGAAAGGGTTGTTCGGGATCTCGGCGGCGTCTTCGAACGGAATCTCGATCTCGCCCAGCGCGCTCATCCAGCCGCTGAAAGTGGTGCCGTGCTGCTGCTGCAGCCACTTGCGCGCCACGGCGCCGGCGGCCACGGTGGGCGCCGTCAGCCGGGCGCTGCTGCGGCCGCCGCCGCGGGGGTCGCGCAGGCCGTATTTGCGCCAGTAGGTGTAGTCGGCGTGGCCCGGGCGGAAGGTGTCCAGGATGTTGCCGTAGTCCTTGCTGCGCTGGTCGGTGTTGCGGATCAAGAGCGCGATCGGCGTGCCCGTGGTCTGGCCTTCAAAGACGCCAGACAGGATCTCCACCGCGTCGGGTTCGTTGCGCTGCGTCACGTGCCGGCTGGTGCCGGGGCGACGGCGATCCAGTTGGTACTGGATGTCGGTTTCGCTCAGCGCCAGCCCGGGCGGGCAGCCGTCGATCACGCAGCCGATGGCCGGGCCGTGGCTTTCGCCGAAATTCGTGACGCGAAACAGTTCGCCAAAAGTGCTGCCAGACATCGCGCGATTGTAGGCAGGCGGCTTCCTGTGCCACGGGCGCAGGCGCGCCCAGGGGTGGCCGTGGCGTACGCTGCGCTGGCTTGCCGGCCTACAGACGTGCGGCGCGGGCCAGCGGAACATCCACGGCATCCCGACTCGACACTTTCACACGCAAGATGGCCCACTGCCGCCGCAACCGCAGCATCCCTGGCGGTGTCCCGTGCCGCCCGACCGCGCCTCGCCTGGGCCCCGTGGCGCTGCTCTGCGCAGCTTTGGTTGGGTCAGCGCACGCGCACGCACAAGCCCCCACGGCGCCGGCCAGGCCCGAACCCGAGGCACCGACAGCGGCCGACACCGCCATCGACGCTGCCGAAACCACCCAGCGCGCTGCCAGGTCGACGGCCGAATGGCTGGCGCGCGGCATCGACGGCTGGTTCGGCGACAAGCCTTTCGACGATGTCGAGCGCGTCAGCCATGGCCGCTTCGACATCGGCCTGTTCAAGCGCCAGGACCAATCGCCCAGCCTGGACGTGCGCTTCGACGCGCGCTTCCGCCTGCCCAACCTGGAACGTCGCGCCTATGTCTTCATCGGCCGCGACGACCGGCGCGACGCCATCCAGGACACGCCCGAGGCCGCTTCGCTGCGCCAGCGCCTGCGCGCCGACGGCCGCAACGACCGGTCCTTCCTGGCCGGGCTGGGCCTGGGGCTGGCGGGCGGCTTCGACGTGCGCCTGGGCTTGTCGTCACGCGCCCGGCCCTACGCCCAGCTGCGCTGGCGCCAGCAGTGGCAGCCGGCGGAACAGCAGCTCGTCGATTTCCGGCAAACGGTGTTCCTGACGCGCGCCGACCGCCTGGGGTCGACCACGGCGCTGGCCTGGGAAACGCGCCTGTCGCCGCGCTGGACGCTGCGCTGGCTGAATTCAACCACCATCACCCAGGTCAGCCGCAACTTTGAATGGAGCAGCAGCCTGAACGCCTACCGCGAATTCAGCGGCACGCGGGTGCTGTCGGGCGAAGCCGTGCTGGCCGGCGAGGGCACGCGCGGCACCGGTACGGGCTATTCAGACGCCGGGCTGCTGTTGAAATGGGAACAGCCGCTGCACGAAGACTGGCTGCGCGGCGAAGTGATGCTGGGCCACTTCTGGCCACGGCCCGACAAGCAAAGTGAACGTGGCCGGGCCTGGGCGGCCGGGGCCAGTGTGAAACTGCGTTTTTAGGGCTGCCGGCAGAACTGCCCGGGGCAGCGGCAGGGCAGCCTAGGCCCGCTCTTCGCCAGCCGACGCAGCCTGGGGCGCGCCGCCGTCTTTTTCGGGCCAGTCGCGGATGTAGGCCTTGAGCATGCGGTTCTCGAAGTCCTGCGCGTCGACCACGGTCTTGGCCACGTCGTAGAACGAAATCACGCCCATCAGTGTGCGCCGGTCCAGCACCGGCATGTAGCGCGCATGGCGCGCCAACATCATGCGGCGCACTTCGTCCACGCTGGTCTCGGGCGTGCAGGTGAGCGGCGCGTCGTCCATCACCGACCGCACATGCCGCGTGCCGACGCTGCCACCACCGGCCACCACGGCGCTGATGACTTCGCGGAAGGTGAGCATGCCCACGACGTCGCCATGTTCCATCACCACCAGCGAACCGATGTCCATTTCGGCCATGGTCTGCAGCGCGTCGTGCAGGCTTTGGTCGGGCGACACGGTGTACAGGGTGTTGCCCTTCACGCGCAGGATGTCGGTCACTTTCATGCTTTCAATATAGCCCACATCGCCTGCGCCGCCGGGCCTGGGCATCGGCCATCGCAGCGCGGCGGTAAGCTCGGTGCTGACGTGCCGGCGGCCCGCGCTGGCGCGTCTGCCAGCCCGCCACCCGTCCACCCGCCTGCTGCCCCACCGGAGCCGCCCGCCATGCCCAGCCTGCCCCGATCTGTCCTGCACCTGGCTTTCGGGCTGCTGCTGGCCCCCGCCCTGGCCCAGGCCAATGCGCTGCTGGCGCCCAGCCCACTGCCGCTGCAGTACCCGCCCTTCGACGCCGTCACCGACGCCGACTTTGCTCCCGCGCTAGCGGCCGGCATGCGGCTGCAGCGCCGCGAGATGCAGCTCATCGCCCAGAACCCGGCGCCGCCCAGCTTCGCCAACACCATCGAGGCCTGGGAACGCAGCGGCTCGCTGCTGGGCCGCGCCACCCGGCTGCTGTTCAGCCTGAACGGCGCCGACACCAACCCGCGCCGCCAGGCCCTGCAGCGCGAATTCGCCCCGCAGCTGGCCCAGCACCGCGACGCCATCGCGCTGGACCCGCAGCTCTTCGCCCGCGTCGACGCGCTGTACCAGCAGCGTGCCGGCCTGAAGCTGGCGCGCGACCAGCTGCGGCTGCTGGAACGCCGGCACCGCGACCTGTTGCGCGCCGGCGCCCAGCTGCCGCCCGCGGCGCAGGCCCGGCTGCGCGCCATCAACGTGGAAATGTCCCGCCTGGGCACCGACTTCAACCAGAAGGTGCTGGCCGAAGTGAACGACAGCGGCGTGACCGTCACCACGCGCGCTGAACTGCAGGGCCTGAGCGATGCACAGGTCGACGCTGCGCGCCTGCCCGACGGCCGCTGGCGCATCGCGCTGCAGAACACCAGCGGCCAGCCCCTGCTGGCCCAGCTGGCGCACCGGCCCACGCGCGAGCGCTTGATGCAGGCCAGCCTGGAACGCAACGCGCGCGGTAACGCCCACGACACCCGGGCCCTCATCAGCCAGGTGCTGCAGCTGCGGGCCGAACGCGCCGCGCTGCTGGGCCACGCCAGCCACGCCGATTTCGTGCTGCAGGATGAAACCGCCAAGAGCGTGGCCGCCGTCAACCCGCTGCTGGCCCGGCTGGCCCCGGCGGCCGTGGCGGCAGCGCGGCGCGAAGCGGCCGCGCTGCAGGCCCTGCTGCAGCAAGACGTTCCCGGCGCCACGCTGCAGGCCTGGGACTGGGCCTACTACGCCGAAAAGGAACGCGCCCGCCAGCACGGCTACGACGAAACCCAGCTGCGCCCCTACCTGGAATTGAACAGCGTGCTGGAACGCGGCGTGTTCCATGCGGCCACGCAGCTGTTCGGCATCCGCTTCAAGCGCCGGCCCGACCTGCCGGTCTACCACCCCGACGTGCAGGCCTGGGAAGTGCTGGCACCCGACGGCAGCACGCAGGCCTTCCTGCTGCTGGACCTGTACGCCCGCCCCAGCAAGCGCGGCGGCGCCTGGGCCAATGCCTACGTCGGCCAGAGCCATCTGCTGGGCACGCGGGCCGTGGTGGGCAACCACATGAACGTGCCCAAGCCGCCCGCCGGCCAGCCCACGCTGCTGAGCTGGGACGAGACCAACACCCTGTTCCACGAATTCGGGCACAACCTGCACACCCTGCTGTCGGACGTGCGCTACCCCAGCCAGGGCGGCACCGCGGTGCCCCGCGACTTCGTCGAATACCCCAGCCAGGTCAACGAAATGTGGATGACCTGGCCCAGCGTGTTCGCGAACTACGCCCGCCACCACCAGACCGGCGCGCCGATGCCGGTCGAACTGGTGCGCAAGGTGCAGGCCGCGCAGCGCTTCAACCAGGGCTTTGCCACCAGCGAATACCTGGCCGCCACCCTGATCGACCAGGCCCTGCACCAGCTGCCCGCCGCCCAGGTTCCTGCGCCCGACCAGCTGCTGGCCTTCGAGGCCCAGGTGCTGAAAACCCACGGCTTCGACACCGTGCCCGTGCCGCCGCGCTACCGCACGCCCTACTTCAGCCACATCCTGGGCGGCTACGCGGCGGGCTACTACGCCTACCTGTGGAGCGAGGTGCTGGACGCCAACACCGTGCAGTGGATCCAGCGCCATGGCGGCCTGGACCGCCCAACCGGCGAACGCATGAAGCGCTACCTGCTGGCGCGCGGCGGCACGGAAGACCCGCTGCTGCTGTTCGAGCAGCTGGTGGGCCACGCGCCCGACCTGGGCCCGTACCTGGACCGTCGCGGCCTGCGCTAGGCCGCCGGGCACCCGGACACCCGGGCGCGAGCCGCGCTTGAACCCGACCGCATTCGACCCTTTCGGAGACTTCCATGCCCGGTGCTGGCGACCCTGCTTTCGACACCCTGGCGCTGCATGCCGGCGCCGCGCCCGACCCCGCCACAGGCGCGCGCGCCGTGCCCATCCACTTGTCGACCAGCTTCGTGTTCGAGAGCAGCGAACACGCCGCCAGCCTGTTCAATCTGGAACGCTCGGGCCACGTCTACAGCCGCATCAGCAACCCCACCAACGCGGTGCTGGAAGAACGCATCGCCGCGCTGGAAGGCGGGGTCGGGGCCATCGCCACGGCCAGCGGGCAGGCCGCCCTGCACCTGGCGCTGTGCACCATCGCCGGGGCCGGCCAGCACATCGTGGCCAGCCGCGCGCTGTACGGCGGCAGCCACAACCTGCTGCACTACACCTTGCCGCGCTTCGGCATCACCACCACCTTCGTGCCGCCGGGGGACATCGATGCCTGGCGTGCCGCCATCCGCCCTGAAACCCGGTTGCTGTTCGGCGAAACGCTGGGCAACCCCGGCCTGGACGTGCTGGACATCCCCAGCGTGGCCGCGGTGGCGCACGACGCCGGCCTGCCGCTGCTGGTGGACAGCACCCTGACCACGCCCTGGCTGCTGCAGCCCTTCGCGCATGGCGCCGACCTCGTCTTTCATTCGGCCACCAAGTTCCTGGCCGGCCACGGCACCGTGGTGGCAGGGCTGCTGGTGGACGGCGGGCGCTTCGACTGGGAACGTTCGGGCCGCTTCCCCGAACTGACCGAGCCCTACGCCGGCTTCCACGGCATGGTGTTCAGCGAAGAAAGCACCGAAGGCGCCTTCCTGCTGCGCGCACGACGCGAAGGCCTGCGCGACTTCGGCGCCTGCCTGAGCCCGCACACCGCCTGGCTGGTGCTGCAGGGCATCGAAACGCTGCCGCTGCGGATGGCGCGGCATGTCGAGAACGCGCGCCGCGTCGTCGGCTTCCTGGCCGGGCACGAGATGGTGGCGCGCGTGGGCTACCCCGAACTGGACGGCCACCCCAGCCAGGCGCTGTGCCGACGGTTGCTGCCACGCGGCGCGGGCGCGGTCTTCAGCTTCGACCTGAAGGGCAGCCGCCGCCAGGGCCAGACCTTCATCGAAGGGCTGAAGCTGTTTTCACATCTGGCCAACGTGGGCGACTGCCGCAGCCTCGTCATCCACCCGGCCAGCACCACGCATTTCCGCATGGACGACGCCGCGCTGGCCGCCGCCGGCATCACGCCCGGCACCATCCGGCTGAGCATCGGCCTGGAAGACGCCGACGACCTGATCGACGACCTGAAGCGGGCCTTCAAGCTGGCCGCAAAGGCGCCCGCATGAAGCTGATCGTCGACGGCCGCGCGGCTTATGCCTACACCGGCGGCAAGCCCTTCGACCCCGCCCTGCCCTGCATCCTGTTCGTGCATGGGGCGCTGAACGACCACAGCGTCTTCACCCTGCTGGCGCGCTGGTTCGCCCACCACGGCCATGCCGTGCTGGCGGTGGACCTGCCCGGCCACCGCCGCAGTGCCGGGCCGCCGCTGACCACGGTCGAAGACATGGCCGGCTGGCTGCTGCGCCTGCTGGACACCGCGGGTGTGCAGCGCGCGGTGCTGGCCGGGCACAGCATGGGCTCGCTCATCGCGCTGGAAGCTGCAGGCCTGGCACCGGAACGTGCCGCGCAACTGTGGATGCTGGGCACCGCCTACCCGATGAAGGTCTCGCCGGCCTTGTTGCAGGCATCGCTGGAAACGCCGCTGGCAGCCATCGACAGTGTGGTGGCCTGGTCCATCTGCAGCCTGGCCACCAAGCCCTCGTATCCGGGCCCGGGCGTCTGGCTGCACGGCGCCTACCGGGCGCTGCTGCGCCAGGTGCTGCAGGGCGATGCCGCTGGCGGCAGCCCCCTGTTCCACATCGACTTCAGCGCCTGCAGCGCGTATGCCGGTGCTGAAGCCGCCGCTGCGCGCGTCAGCTGCCCCGTGCATCTGGTGCTGGGTGCCCGCGACCAGATGACACAGCCGCGTGCGGCCATGGGCCTGGCGCAGATGCTCAAGGCCACCGTGCACCAGGTGCCGGCCGGCCACAGCCTGATGGCCGAACAGCCAGACGCCGTGCTGGCCGCGCTGCGGCAGGCACTGGCGGGCCCACAGGGCAGCGGCCGCGCAGGCTAGTCAGCCCGGCGGCGGCCGCCGGTCGCCCAGCAGCCAGTAGATCAGCGGGCCGAACGAGCCCACAGCCAGGGTCAACAGCGCCCAGGGCCAGAAGCATCGGCCCCGGGCCCGGGCGTCGCGCCACAGCAGGGCCAGCAGCAGGCCGGCCATCACCACCAGGTCGACCAGCACCTGCGTCGCCCCCAGATGGCCCAGCGCACCCTGGAAGATGCCCAGCACGCCGACCTGCGCCACCACGTAGGCCGTGAACAGGCCGAACACCAGCAGGACCAGCCACAGGACAGGACGGGGCAATGGGCACATGGGCAGCTTCCGACGATGACAAGGTGGCTCATGCTGCAGCCGCTGCGGCAGGTGCTGCAATGACCTGCGAGGTCATCGCCAGGGCGCGGCGCATCGCCTATCGTCCTGCGGCATGGAACGCCTGGAAAGCCTGGAAAGCCTGGAACGCGTGGAACGCATGGGACGCCTGGAGGTGCCCCGACGCGTCAGGCAGCTGCCGGTGCGCGCCGGCAGCAGGGCCCGCGCATGAGCGAGGTACTGGCCCAGTTGCGTCGGCAACGCCGCGTCAGCCAGCTGGAACTGTCGCTGCGCACCGGTGTGTCCCAGCGCCATCTGAGCTGCATCGAAACCGGCCGGGCCCGCGCCGGGCGCGACACGCTGCTGGCCGTGTTGGATGCGCTGGGCGCCACCCTGCCCGAGCGCAACCAGGCCCTGCTGGCTGCGGGCTTTGCGCCCGCCCACGCCGAAAGCGCCCTGGACGCGCCTGCCATGGCACCCGTGCGCGCGGTGCTGGTGGAGCTGCTGCACGCCCACGACCCGACCCCGGCACTGGTGCTGGACGGCCAGTACAACCTGGTGCTGGCCAACCGCGGCCTGGGCCGTTTGCTCGACTTGCTGGGCCTGCCGGGGCAAGCCATGCTGGCCGGCCCGCTGAACCTGCTGCGCGCCACCCTGGCCGACGGCGGGCTGCGCAGCCTGTGCGTGAACGAAGCCGAACTGTGCAGCGAACTCTGGGGCCGCGCCACGCGCGAGGCCGAACACCTGCCGGCCCTGCGCGCCCTGCTGGACGAACTGCGCCCCGGCCTGAAACCCTGGGGCCGCGTGCCCGCCAGCCTGCAGCCGGCACTGGCCCTGCGCCTGCGCGCTGCTGACGGCCAGGTGCTGAGCTTCTATTCGGCCTTCACCAGCTTTGGCACGCCGCTGGACATCACGCTGGCGTCGCTGAAGGTCGAACATCTGTTTCCGGCCGACGAGGCCACGCGCAGCCGCCTGGCGGGCTGAAAAGCGCGGCTCGCCCGGCCGGGCCCGGCAAGGCCCGATCATCAGCAGGCCAGCCCATCAGTACGCAGGCGCAGGCGCCAGGGCCTGCGCCAGCAGGATGCGGTCCAGCTGCGCCGCATGCCGGAAGCCGGCCGTGGCGTCGGTGGGGGGCACCAGCAGGGCGTCGGCCAGCGCCGCCAGGCTGGTGCTGGCGGGGTCGCACAGCAGCACCAGGCGGGGTGCGTCGTCGCCGGCGGGTTCGTTCAGGGCCTGCACCCAGTCGATGCCGGACAGGGCCTCGACCACCGGTTCCAGCTGCAGGGGGTCGGTGCGCAGGGCATGCGCCAGACGGGCCAGCGAATGGCCGCGCTGCGGCGTGTCGCGCACCGCCGCCAGGCGCTGCAGCAGGGCCAGGGCGATCTCGAAGCGGTAGCCCGGCGTGGGCGGCCGGCGCACCACACGGGCCTGCAGGCTGGGGGCATAGGCCGCCACCACGGCACCCAGCAGCACGATGACCCAGACGAGATAGATCCACAGCAGCAGGATGGGCACGGTCGCGAAGGCGCCGAACATCACCGAATAGGTGGGCACGGCCTGCACATACCAGCCCAGCGCGGACTTGGCGCCTTCGAAGGCCAGGGCCATGAAGATGGCCCCGGCCCAGGCGTGGCGCCAGCGCACCGGGGTGTTGGGCACATAGTGGTACAGCGCGGCGGCGGCCAGTGCCAGCAGCAGGAATTCGACCGTGTTCAGCAACAGGTTCAGCCCGCCAGGCAGGGCCGCGACCAGCCCGCGGTTGGCCGACAGCGCGTACGAGGTCAGCGACAGGCTGACGCCCAGCGCCAGCGGCCCCAACGTCAACGCCGACCAGTACACCAGGATGCGCTGCGCCAGCGAACGCGGCTTGCGCACGCGCCAGATGGCGTTCAGCGTGCGGTCGATCGTCAGCACCAGGGCCAGCGCGGTGGCGCCCAGCAGCATCAGGCCGACCGCGCCCAGCTGGCTGGCCTTGCCCGCGAACTGCGTCAGCCAGCGCAGCACCGGGGCGGCGATGTTGTCGGGCACCAGGCTTTGCAGGAAGTACTTCTGCAGTGCCGCCTGGAACGACGCGAACATCGGGAAGGCCGAGAACACGGCCAGCATCACGGTGACCAGGGGCACCAGGGCGATGAGGGTGGTGAAGGTCAGGCTGCCGGCCGTCAGGCCCAGGCGGTCTTCGCCGAAGCGTTCACGCAGCGTGCGCAGGGTGTCGAACCAGGGCCAGGTGCGAAGGGTGGTCAGCAGATCGCGGCCGCGCTGGCCCAGGGGACGACGCCAACCAGTGCCCCCGGCCACCCTGCTGGTGGGGGGCGTGTTCATGCTGACTATGATGCCAGCATGAAACCTGTTCCCCCGGCCTCTGGCGCTGGCACCGCCGCAGACAGCGCCATCCACGTCCCGCACAGCGAACCCGATGGCGTGGTGCGCGCCAGCCGCGCCGCCGCCCTGGCCGGCCTGCTGGCCCTGATCGCACTGGGCCTGGCCTGGGAACTGTGGCTGGCGCCCACTGGCAGCGGCACGCTGGCGCTGAAGGTGCTGCCGCTGGCGCTGTGCCTGGCGGGCCTGCTGCGCCACCGCATGTACACCTTCCGCTGGCTGAGCATGCTGGTGTGGCTGTACTTCATGGAAGGCGTGACGCGCGCCTACACCGACGACGGCATCAGCCGCTGGCTGGCCGTGGGCGAAGTGGTGTTGAGCCTGTTCCTGTTCGCCGTCAGCTCGGTCTACATCCGCTGGCGGCTGCGACAGGCGCGGCTGGCGGCCGCCGCAGCCTGACAGCCCGCCGATGGCCCCGAACGCCAGCCTGTTGACGCAGCTGCGCCAGGCCGTGGGCGCTGACCAGGTGCTGGACAGCGGCGACCTGTCGGCCTGGGAACTGGACTGGAGGCGCCGCTGGCGCGGGCGTGCGCTGGCCGTGGTACGCCCGGGCAGCACGGCCGAAGTGGCGGCCGTGGTGCAGGCCTGTGCTGCAGCGGGCGTGGCCATCGTGCCGCAAGGCGGCAACACCGGCCTGGTGGGTGGCGGCGTGCCCGACGCTTCCGGTACCCAGGTGTTGCTGAGTCTGCAGCGCATGCACCGCGTGCGCCAGATCGACGCCGCCAACCTGACGATGACGGTGGAAGCCGGCTGCGTGCTGCAAGCCGTGCAGCAGGCAGCGGCCGACGCCGGGCTGCTGTTCCCGCTGAGTCTGGCCGCCGAAGGCAGCTGCACTATTGGCGGCAACCTGGCAACGAACGCCGGCGGCACCCAGGTGCTGCGCTGGGGCAATGCGCGCGACCTGTGCCTGGGCCTGGAAGTGGTGACGGCGCAAGGCCAGGTCTGGGACGGCCTGACGGGTCTGCGCAAGGACAACACCGGCTACGACCTTCGGCACCTGTTCGTCGGCAGCGAAGGCACGCTGGGCGTGATCACCGCGGCCACGCTGAAGCTGGCGCCCCAGCCGGCGGCCAGCACCACGGCGCTGGCCGCCTGCGCCACGCTGGACGACTGCGTGGCCCTGCTGACCCTGGCGCAGCGCCGCCTGGGGGCCGGGCTGACAGGCTTCGAAGTGATGGGCCGCTTCGCGCTGGACCTGGTGGCGCGCCACTTCCCGGCCCTGCCCCGGCCGCTGCCGGCCGCGCCCTGGACAGTGCTGCTGGAGCAAAGCGACACCGACAGCGAACAACATGCCCGCAGCCGCTTCGAAGCCCTGCTGGGCGACGCACTGGAAGCCGGCAGCGTGCAGGACGCGGTGGTGGCCGAAAGCATCGCGCAGGCGCGTGCGCTGTGGCACCTGCGTGAATCGATCCCGCTGGCGCAGGCCGAAGAAGGCCTGAACATCAAGCACGACATCTCGCTGCCGGTGTCCGCCATCCCGGGTTTTGTTGCACACACCGACGCGCTGCTGCAGCGCCATTTTCCGGGCGTGCGGCTGGTGAACTTCGGCCATTTGGGCGACGGCAACCTGCACTACAACGTGCAGGCCCCTGCCGGTGCCGACGGCACGCGCTTTCTGGCCGAACACGAGCACGCGGTGAACACCCTGGTGTTCGACGCCCTGCTGCCCTGCGGCGGGTCGTTTTCAGCCGAGCACGGCATCGGGGCGCTGAAGCGCGACGAACTGGCCGCACGCAAGCCACCCGTGGCGCTGCAGCTGATGCGGACCATCAAGGCCGCGCTGGACCCGCAAGGGCTGATGAACCCCGGCCGGGTGCTGTAGCCGAGGCCTACTGCAGTGGCCCCTGCAGGGCCAACGGGACCGGAATGGACACGGTCTCGATCCCTTCTTCGCGCAGCGCCTCGCGCTGCTGCGGTGTGGCCTGGCCCCGGATGCCTCGGGCTTCGGTTTCGCCGTAGTGGATGCGGCGGGCTTCTTCGGCAAAGCGTTCGCCCACGTCTTCGGTGCGGTGCATCAGTTCACGCACGGCGTGCAGCCAGGCGGCCTGCAGGTCGGCTGGCGCGGCGTCGGCGGTGGGGGCAGCGGCAGGTGCGGATGCGGGTGTGGATGCGGACGCGATAGCCGGCGCAGCGGCAGCACTTCCGGGCGTTTTTGCCATGGGGGCCGATGCTGGCCGCGGTTCGCGCGCGCCCGACAGGTTCAGCCGCGGCGCCGAAGGCATGCGCTTGACCACCCCGTCGGCGCACACCGGGCATTGCAGCAGGCCGCTGCCGTTCTGCTGCATGAAGTCGTCGTCAGACGCAAACCAGCCTTCGAAGCTGTGGCCGTTCGCGCAGCGCAGGTCCAACACTTTCATCGAGGCATCTTACGCAGGCCGCTGCAGCCTGCCGTGCGCCGGGGCTTCAGGGGGCTGCCGCAACGCGGGCACCTGCCACAGCATCTGCCACAGCATCAGGCACTGCGGCATGCCACTGCAGCTGTCGGGCGCCGGCGCGCCAGCGCTGCAGCAGATGCAGGCCGACGATGGTCTTGACGTCGGGCAGGCCACCGCCCGCGCACAGCGCGTCCAGTTCGGCTTCGGTGTGCAGCACGACTTCGACGAACTCGCCTGCGTCCAGCCGCTGCGGGCCGGGTTGCAGGCCACGGGCCATCCAGATCCAGATGCTTTCATTGCTGTAGGCCGCAGCGTTGTGGATTTCCAGGCCGAAAGCCCATTCGGCAGCCACGTAGCCCGTTTCTTCCAGCAGTTCGCGCTGCGCGCAGGCCAGCGTGGTTTCGCCAGGCTCCAGCTTGCCGGCCGGCAGTTCCAGCAGAACCCGGTCCAGTGGGTAGCGGTGCTGCCGCACCAACACCAGGCGGCCGTCGTCGAGCAGGGCCACCACGCCCACCGCGCCGGCGTGCTGGATGTATTCGCGCGTGGCCAGCCCGCCGTCGGGCAGGCGCACTTCGTCGCGTACCAGGCGCAGCCAGCCGTCGTGCAACAGGGTGCTGTTGCCGGTGGGGTGTTCGATCAGGTGGGCGTCAGCAGCAGTGTGGGGCGGCGCGTCGGCCGGGCCGCCAGCTGCCGACAGGTCGCTGCTGGCGCGCCCGTCGCTCATGTGGCCAGCGTGCGCACGATGGCGTCGCGGCACAGCGCCATCACGCCACCCGAAAACGGCCCGAACAGCAGCACGGCCGCGCCGTTGGTGGCCAGCAGCAGCCCCACGCCCGGCGTCTGGCCGATGGCGGCGGTCTGCACCGGCGCGTCGAACCAGATCACCTTCACGATGCGCAGGTAGTAGAAGGCGCCGATGAGCGAGAACACCACCGCCACCACGGCCAGCACGATGTACAGCGTGACACTGGTGCTGACCAGGGCCTGGATGACCGACAGCTTGGCGAAGAAGCCCACCATGGGCGGAATGCCGGCCAGCGAGAACATGAACACCGTCATCACGCCCGCCACCCAGGGGCTGCGGCGGGCCAGACCGGCCAGGTCGCTGATCTCTTCCGATTCAAAGCCCTGGCGCGACAGGAACATGATCAGCCCGAAGGTGCCGAGCGTGGTGAGCACGTACGACACCAGGTAGAACATGGCCGAGCTGTAGGCGTTGCCGGCCGACACCGTGTTGCCGCTGACCACGCCAGCCGACATGGCCAGCAGCACGAAGCCGATCTGCGCGATGGTGGAATAAGCCAGCATGCGCTTCAGGTTGGTCTGCGCGATGGCCGCCAGGTTGCCCACCGCCAGGCTGGCCACGGCCAGCACGATGAACATCTGCTGCCAGTCGGGCGCCAGGCCCAGCATGCCTTCCACCAGCAGCCGGATGGTGATGGCGAAGGCCGCGAACTTGGGCGCGCCGGCCACCAGCAGGGTGACGGCGGTGGGCGTGCCCTGGTAGACGTCGGGCACCCACATGTGGAAGGGCACAGCCCCCAGCTTGAAGGCCAGGCCAGCGACGACGAAGACGACGCCGAAGACCAGCACTTCCTGGTTGATGCGGCCGGTGGCGATGGCTTCCAGCACCTTCGGGATTTCCAGCGAGCCGGTGGCGCCGTACATCATGCTCAGGCCGTAGAGCAGGAAGCCGCTGGCCAGCGCGCCCAGCACGAAGTACTTCATCGCGGCTTCGGTGCTGACGGCATGGTCGCGGCGCATGGCCGCCAGCGCATACAGGCTCAGGCTCATCAGTTCCAGACCCAGGTACAGCACCAGGAAATGGTTGGCGCTGCACATCACCGAAATGCCCAGCAGCACGAACAGGCCGAGCATGAAGAACTCGCCCTTCAGCATCTCGCGGCTGGCCAGCGTGGGGCGCGCATAGGCCAGGGTGAGCATGATGCTGAGCGCGGCGAAGAAGGCCAGCAAGTGACCCATCGGGTCGGTGACGACCATGCCGCCCATGCCGTAGGCGGTGGCGCCGGCGTTGTGCGCGGCCAGGTGCAGTGCCGCGAATACGGCCACGCTGGCCTGGCTGAGCCAAAAGGTCAGGCGGCGTTGTTCGTCGCGGCTGGCCAAGTCGATCAGCAGCACGCCGCAGGCGGCCACCAGCAGCCAGATTTCCGGCAGCAGCACGGACCAGTTCATTGCAGTCATTTGTCTTGGGCCCGTCAGTTCGGTGCTGCCACTTTGGACAGTGCCACGTGCTTCAGCAGTTCGGCCACCGACACGTTCATCACGTCGGTGAAGGGCTTGGGGTACAGGCCCATCCACAGCACGGCCACCGCCAGCAGGGCCAGCATGGTGAATTCACGCGCGTTGATGTCCTTCAGCGCCTTCACGTCGTCGTTGGCCACTTCGCCGAAATACACGCGCTTGACCATCCACAGCGTGTAGCCAGCGCCGAAGATCAGGGTCGTGGCGGCCAAGAGGCCGATCCAGAAGTTGTATTGCACCGCGCCCAGGATCACCATCCATTCGCCCACGAAGCCGGCCGTGCCCGGCAGGCCGCAGTTGGCCATCGCGAACAACACGGCGAAGGCCGCGAACTTGGGCATCGTGTTGGCCACGCCGCCGTAGCTGGCTATCTCGCGGCTGTGCACGCGGTCGTAGAGCACGCCGATGCACAGGAACATAGCGCCCGAAACGAAGCCGTGGCTGATCATCTGCACGATGGCACCGGAAACGCCCAGTTCGTTGAAGATGAAGAAGCCCAGGGTGACAAAGCCCATGTGCGCGATCGAGCTGTAGGCCACCAGCTTCTTCATGTCCTGCTGCACCAGGGCCACCAGGCCGATGTAGAGCACGGCCACCAGGCTGAGCGTGATGATGAGCCAGTCGAATTCGCGCGCGGCGTCAGGTGCAATGGGCAGGCTGAAGCGCAGGAAGCCGTAGGCGCCCAGCTTCAGCATGATGGCCGCCAGCACCACCGACCCGCCAGTGGGCGCTTCGACGTGCGCGTCGGGCAGCCAGGTGTGCACCGGCCACATCGGCACCTTCACGGCGAAGGCCGCCAGGAAGGCGAAGAACAGCAAGCTCTGTGCTGACAATGGCAGCGGCAGCTTGTGCCAGGCCGCGATTTCGAAGCTGCCGCTCTTGAAGTACAGGAACACCAGGGCCACCAGCATCAGCAGCGAACCGGCCAGCGTGTACAGGAAGAACTTGAAAGCCGCGTAGACACGGTTAGGGCCGCCCCAGACGCCGATGATGATGTACATCGGAATCAGCGTGGCTTCGAAGAAGACGTAGAACAGCAGGCCGTCGGCGGCCGAGAACACGCCGACCATCAGGCCCGACAGGATCAGGAAGGCCCCCATGTACTGGGCCACGCGTTCGGTGATCACTTCCCAGCCAGCGATGACGACGATGACGGTGATGAAGGCGGTCAGCGGCACGAACCACAGCGACAGGCCGTCCACGCCCAGGTGGTAGTAGACGTTGAAGCGGTCGATCCAGCGCAGCTTCTCGACGAACTGCAGCGCAGCGCTGCTGGTGTCGAAGCGGGTGATCAGCGGCAGGGTGACCAGGAAGGACGCGACCGCCCCGGCCAGGGCCGTACCGCGCACAACGCCGGCGTTCTGGTCGCGGCCGGTGGCCAGCAGCAGCACGCCAAAGGCGATGGGCAGCCAGATGGCGACACTCAACAAACCCATGGGGTCCTCGTTCCTTCGTTCTTGTTATTCACGATCAGGCCGGGTATGACGGGTCATCGCAGCAAGCCGCTGAAGAACGGCCACAGCTGCCAGGTGAGCAGCCCGAAGATGCCCAGCATCATCACCAGCGCATACCAGTACAGGTGCCCGGTCTGCACCAGTCGCACCACGCCACCGAAGGCGCCCACCGCGCGAGCCGACCCGTTGACCAGGGTGCCGTCGATCAGGGCCTGGTCACCGAACTTCCACAGCCCCATGCCCAGGCCACGCGCGCCGGCGGACAGCACGTGTTCGTTGAACCAGTCCAGGTAGTACTTGTTCTCGAGCACGGTGCGCACCGGTTTCAGGGCGCGGTCGAAGGCGGCCGGAATGGCAGGGGCCTTCAGGTAGAACAGCCAGGCTGCCAACACACCCGCGGCCGCCAGCCAGAACGGCAGGGTCTGCAGGCCATGCAGGGCCATGGCGGTGGGGCCATGGAATTCTGCGGCCAGCGCGGCCATGGCCGGGTGCTTCGCGGCGTCGATGCTGATGGCGTCCTTCAGGTAGCTGCCGAACAGCATCGGCTGGATCGTCATGAAGCCGATCACCACCGACGGAATGGCCAGCAGCACCAGCGGCGCTGTCACCACCCAGGGTGATTCGTGCGGGGTGTGGACGTGGGCGCCATGGCCATGGTCGTCATGCGCGTGCTCGTCGTCATGGTGTTCGGGCGGGAAGGGCTTGTGGTGGAAGCGCTCTTCGCCGTGAAAGACCAAGAAATACATGCGGAACGAATAGAAGGCCGTGACGAACACGCCGATGTAGATGGCCCACATCGCAAACGTAGCCCCTGGCAGGCTGCTGTGGTGCGACGCGATGAGGATGCTGTCCTTGCTGTAGAAGCCTGCAAACAGCGGGGTGCCGATCAGCGCCAGGCTGCCCAGCAGCGCGGTGATCCAGGTGATGGGCATGTGCTTGCGCAGCCCGCCCATGTTGCGAATGTCCTGGTCGTGGTGCATGCCCATGATCACGCTGCCAGCAGCCAGGAACAGCAGGGCCTTGAAGAAGGCGTGCGTCATCAGGTGGAACACCGCCACGCCGTAGACCGACAGGCCCAGGGCCACGGTCATGTAGCCCAGCTGGCTGAGCGTGGAATAGGCCACCACGCGCTTGATGTCGTTCTGGATGATGCCCAGGAAGCCCATGAACAGCGCCGTGATGGCGCCGATCACCAGCACCAGGTTCAGCGCCGTGTCCGACAGCTCGAACAGCGGGCTCATGCGCGCGACCATGAAGATGCCGGCCGTCACCATGGTGGCGGCGTGGATCAGTGCGGAGATGGGCGTCGGGCCTTCCATCGAGTCCGGCAGCCAGACGTGCAGCGGGAACTGCGCGCTCTTGCCCATCGCGCCGATGAACAGGCAGATGCAGGCCGTGGTGATGAGCATCCAGTCCGTGCCCGGAAACGTGAGCTTGGCCAGTTCCGGCGCCTTGGCAAAAGCCTCGGTGTAGTTCAGCGTGCCGGCGTAAGCGGCCACTAGGCCGATGCCCAGGATGAAGCCGAAGTCGCCGACCCGGTTCACCAGGAAGGCCTTCATGTTGGCGAAGATGGCCGTGGGCTTCTTGTACCAGAAGCCGATCAGCAGGTAGCTGACCAG
>JAIXRN010000080.1 GCA_027485165.1 Rubrivivax sp. | reverse complement strand
GTGATGATCATGATGATCAAGCCGGGCTAACTCAGCAGCCGCTTCACCTGGTCCGCGACCGTGCCGGCCACGCCACCGATCGCCTCGATCGCAGTGGCGACGCTGCCGCCTTCGCCCGTGACGGGCTGCCACTTCGCGAGCGGGCAGGTGGCGCCGGCTAGCGTGAGCTTCACGGACAGCGCTGCGCGCTTGCTGGTGCATCCGCACTTGGTGCAGAAGCCCACGCCGCCGGGGTCTGCCTTGCCTTCCATTTCGTCGGCGCGGCCGTCGCAGCCCTTGCAGATGACGGTGCGCTCGGCCACCACCTCGGGGCTCGCCGGGCCTTGCGCGGCGTGACGCGCCTCGGCAGCCAAGTACGCCTTCGCGCGATCCATGAACCCGAAGGTGATCGTGGTGCCGATGGGCTGCTCGCCTCGCACCACGCGGTGCGGGCACTGCCCACAGACGCCCAAGCTTGGCCGGCCGCCGTAGTGGCCCGCGGCGCAGCAGCCGCCGCCCAACACCTTGCACTCGCTCCAGTGGTCGCAGTCGATCATGCGATGCTGATGTCGTTGACGATGATTCCGACGCTCGGCGAAGAGCATCCGTCGCAGCCCGGCGCATTCACTCCACAGACCTCATGAGGCATGCCGGCGCAGTCCTCGTAGGTGCCGAGCGGCGAGGTGCCTGCCGCCTTGCAGTAGGTTGTGTCGATGTTCTGCGAGCTTGAGAAACAGGGCGCGCTGTGTGTCCACCAGTTGCACGCAGCACAAGCATCGGCGGCTTGCTGTTCTGCTGGGTACAACGGGTTGCCGCCTACGGCGAACACGATGCGCGCGCTCCACAGGTCGCACAGCGTGTAAGGGTCCACGTTCATGCCGACGCCGTTCGTGCCGATGCCGATGTTCGAGATGCCGATCAGAATGTCGCCGGGCGATCCTGTTGAGCATGAGTCGAAACTGCCGTAGGGCATGTCGCAGAGCAGGTTCGGGCTGCATCCGCCCGGCGTATCCGTTCCGGCGCTGAAGCTGTAGTTCGAGCACAGGCAGTTGGAACCGATCACGCATGCCGCGGACGAGTTTCGCACGGCGACGGCAGTGAGCACGGCGGTGGTCCCCTGGCAGCCCGTCACCGTCACCGTGACCGTGACGGACGACGGCAGGGTGGTCCCGCTCGGACACGAGCAGTCACCACCGCAGCAGCAACCCGCCTGCATCATGCTCACGGTTTAGTCCTTCTTGCCCGGAATCCACGAGGCGATGCGGGTCACGCTCACAAGGTGGCCAGCGATGTAGCCGATGGCGAGCATGGCGATCGCGGCCCAGGTCGAACCGACAAAGCTTTCGATGGTGGCGAGGATGATCATGTGCGCTTCTCCTGCTGCGCGCGGAATGCGGAATCGAAGAGTGGGTCAACGGCGCGCTTGGCGCTGATCCACTCGCGGACGTTCTCAGTCTGGGCCGGGTCGAGGGTGGCGACGGCCAGCGCAGCCTCGGTGCGCTTGGCGCGCGGGATCAGCCCCACGGCGGCCCGAAGCGCCTGCCCGATGCCCGTCTGCCACAGCAGCACCACCACGGCCACCACGATCACCGCAGCGAAGCCCCAGCCGAGCAGGCTGGCCCACCACGGGGTCTGATCCTCGACGCCTGGCAGCGCCTCGTGGATCGACGCAGCTGCGTGCTCGATCTTCTGGGCCTCGATCACGATGGTCGCGGCGTCGGCCACCACGTCGGGCTGCGTCGAGACGCTGCCGATGTGGGTGGCGAGCCTAGCGATAGTGCCCGCCCGTGCCTGCGCGTCGGTCGCCGATACCGCGATCTGCCGGCTAGGGCTGCAAGCCGCCAGAGCGACGAGGAGCAGGAACAGCAGAGACCTGATCACCGACGCCCCTCCAGACGGTCCAGACGGTTCGCGACCTGCTGGAGCGCCTCTGCGTGCTTCTGGTCGTTCGCGGCGCCCAGCACTTGGCTCTTCACCAGGTCGCCCACGATGCTGCGCAGCTCCGTCAGGTCACGGTCTTGCCTGTCGAGGATCGCGTCCTTGCGGCCGAGCGTGATGAAGACGCCGGCGACGCCCACCACCAGCACGAAGAGCTGCATCACGCTGATAGCCGTCGCGAGCTGCGGGTGCGTCTGGTGACGGGGGCCGATAGGGGTGGGGCTCATCATGGGAATCCAATTTCACCTTCGCCGCCGCCAGTCTCGCCGGTGAGGCTGCTGGTGCAGGTTCCGTCTACGGCGTTCGGGACGGAGAAGAAGAAGCACGGCTCGCCGTTGTCGCGCGAGAGCGCGTACATGAGCACCACCGTGTTCGTGGCGATCTGCTTAAAGGTGAAGCCGCTCGGAATGTTTGCGGTCGTGATGCCGGGCCCGAGAGTGGTGGTGGTACCGATCATCTGCACGCCCTCGCAGCCGTTGAACGCCTTGCCCTTCGTGCCTGCGAGCGTGCTGGTGCGGCGGTAAGCCTTCGCCGTCTCGTAGGTGCCGCCCGTGTTGAGGCTCACCTCTTCCCAGTCGTAGGTCCACGCGACAGGGCGAGCGGACGGGTCTCCGCCATATACGGCCGTCTTGCCAGCCACTGGGGTCGAGCCCGTGATGCGGGCGAGAAAGATCATCGGCGCAGATCGCTGCGCCGGCGCAGCGGTGTCCTGCCGTTCGCTCGCCGAGTTCACCGTATCGGCGATGACCTTGATCATGCTGGGCGACCACGGCCCGACCGAGTGCTTCCAATTGCCTGCGACTCGGATCATGTCGTGGTCATTCCGAGCATGGTGAAGTCAGCCGAACCGGGGAACGGCTGCCGCCAGTACACGCAGCGCGCGCGCGCAGTTTCACCCGTGCCGACTGCGGTGAACGAGCTCGTGCATGTGTCCGTTGACTTCGAGCACTCGATCTGCCCGGTGTCGGCGTTCTTCTTCGCGATCTGCCGCAGGTGGTATTTCGAGTCGTAGGAGAACGAATACACGATCTCGTAGGTGCTCGGACCCACGCGGCTTATGTTGCAGCCCGTGAAGAGCAGCGTGTCCTTCAGGAAGGAGTAGGGGCCGATCGAGAAGTTCGCGTCGTTGCGTCGGTTGATGTACGCCAGCGGGATAATCGGCTTGCCAGCGCTGCCAGGCCGGCCGGAGATGACGTTGCGCACCGTGATCCGTGCGACGTTGACGAAGGTGCTGATCGGTTCGCCGGCCGAATCGACCTTCGTGCCGCCGATGTCGTTGTCTCCGGGGTCGGCAATCGAGCCGCCACTGATCGGTGGCACGTTGGTATTCGCCCGCCAGATATCCACGGGCTCGCCGCTCAGGGAGTACTCGATCGCAATGAAGCCCACCTCTCGCTCGACCTTGTTGTCGGTCGTTGCGCCACCGTTGTCTCCGGTCTGGCTCGCGAAGTTGACCGTCGCTTCCCACACGAATCCGCCGTCGTCCACCATCTTCAGATCGAAGGTCGGCGAAGTCACCAGCCCGGAGAAGTATGCGCCCTGGTCAGTGATGGCGCCGCCGCTGCCGCCGTACTCGGTGGGGAAGAGCTTCGCCACCACGGCCGAATCGGCAAGGATGCCCGCGGCGGTCAGCTTCGCGCCGGTGCTGTCCGTGATCACATAGGACGACGAGCCGCTCCACTTGCCGCGGTCGAACTGGATCGAGGTGCCGCCGGCGCGCTGCGAGATGACGATCGTGCTGGGCATCAGGGTACTCCTGCTGCGAGGGGTGCGGTGTTCTTTACGATCTGCTGCAGGGCGAGTTTCATGGCTTCCTGCGTGGGCATCATTCGCTCCAGGCTGAAGGAGGTCATGCCCGCCACCTTCACGCCTCCGATGGCTGTACTGAGGCTTTCGACGTTGCTGAAGCCCATCATGCGCCCGGCCCGGTCGGTGGCCTGCTGTTCCATCTGCTTCGCCAGTTCCGCCTGCTGCTTCATGCTCTCTTCCGACTTCTTCCGCTGTTCCACTTCAGCCCGCGTCGCTGCGGTCTTGTCGTAGGCGTCGCGCAGCTGCTTCGCCTGCGCTTCGGTGATTCGGCCTTCAAGCACAAGTTGCGCCGTCTTCTCGGCGTACAGGTCTCGTTCGGATGTGACCAGTTCGTGCGCGATGCGCTGCTGCTCCTGCAGCATGGACAGGTGCAGCGCTGGGTCGGCTCGGTTGGCCTGGTTCAACATTTCGGCGCGAAGTTTCGCCTGGTCGAGTCCAGCCATCGCCGCACGCATCTCGGCGATCTTCTTGTCGGCTTCTTGTCCCCCCATGCCCTTGCCGATCAGGTTCTGTCGCTGGTCTGCCAGTTCTGCTTCACGGTCAAGGCGCGCGATCTCTTCTTCTGACTTGCCGACCTTGCTGCGATCCCGGCGAATCTGTTCCATCTTCTGGCGGAATGATTCTTCTGCGGTCAAGCGCTTCGACATGGCGGCGGTCTGCGCCTCGATGGCTCGGGTCTGGGCGTCGATGGCGTCAGGCCCGCCACCCCAGCCGAGGAGTGCGTGCACGCCCTTGGCGATTCCCATGATGTGATCGCCAGCCGGCAAGCCCTTCACGAATCCGATCATGGTGTCGCTGTACAGCTTGAGCTTGTCAACCTTGCCGCCGCTGGCGAGTTGGTCGAGCGCGTTTGCCATCGCACCCAGTCCAAAATCCACCGCCTTGAACCCGACAAATCCCTTCAGCAGTGGGCCGAGGGTCTTGCCGAACATGGGCCCGCTCTTCGTGCTCTCCGCGTACTGCTGCGTGCGCTGGTACTTCTGTTCGGCGGCCGCCTTCTCGGCCATCAGCTGCTTGTGGATCTTGAGCTGCGTCTCCTTGGCCTTCTGGGCTGCAGCCACCTCGGCGGCGCGCCGAGCCTCGGCGGCCTCCCGCGCCGCAGCAGCCTGAGATGCAGCAAGTTCTTTCGCCTGCACAAGTGATGCGGCTTCAGCAACCCGGCGCATTTCGGCCGACTGCCTTGCCGCTTCCATCTGCGCCCGTGCCTCTTCTTTGATGGCTGCAATTCGCTCCATTTCGGCCGCTTTTGCTGCCGCAGCTAGCGCCATCGCCTGCTCTTTCGCGCGCTGCTCCTCGGCCGCCTTTGCCGCTGCTGCCGCCTTCTCGGCTGCCCGCACCTGCTCGACCTGGGCGAACCGGGCCTTCACCTGGGCGATCTGCTCGGGCGAAGCGCCGCTGGCCGTGAGCTTCTCCAGCGTCATCTGCTCCTTCGACTTCGTCGCCATGTCCACCATGCGCTGGGTGGAGGACATGATCCCGGCGATCGACTTCTTCGACCGCTC
>JAIXRN010000039.1 GCA_027485165.1 Rubrivivax sp. | reverse complement strand
TCTTCGTCACCAACGACAACAAGGCCGTGATGCTGGACTTCGGCGCTGCGCGCGAAGTGCTGTCCAAGGAAGGCAACTTCATCCGCCCGATGTACACGCCGGGCTTTGCCGCGCCCGAGATGTACCGCCGCGACGGCACCCTGGGCCCCTGGACCGACATCTACGCCATCGGCGCCTGCATCTACGCCTGCATGCAGGGCTACCCGCCCAACGACGCGCCGCAGCGCCTGGAAAAAGACCGCCTGGCCCTGAGCCTGAGTCGCCTGCGCAACGTCTATTCCGACAACCTGATCGAAGTCACCGAATGGTGCATGTCGCTGGACCCGCTGAGCCGCCCGCAGAGTGTGTTTGCGCTGCAGAAGGAGTTGGCGCGCGAAACCGAGCGCCGCTACACCAAGCTGAGCTTCAGCGAACGCTTGAAGCTGCAGTTGGAAACGCTGAAGACCGGGCAGAAGGCATGACGCCGCGCCCGCACTGCGCCTCGGTCGTGCGCGGGGGTGGCAGATGAAGTTCTCGGTGTACCAGGTCAGCCGCAAGGGCGGCCGGCAAAAGAACGAAGACCGCATGGGCTATTGCTACACGCGGGATGCCGGCCTCTTCGCGCTGGCCGACGGCATGGGCGGCCACCCCGAAGGCGAAGTCGCTTCGCAGCTGGCGCTGCAGACCCTGGCCGCCAGCTTCCAGCGCGAAGCCAAGCCGCGCCTGGCGGAACCCTTGCGCTTCCTGAACGAAGCGATCATTGCCGGCCACCATCAGCTGCTGCGTTATGCCACCGAACGCGCGCTGATGGACACGCCCCGCACCACGGTGGTGGCCTGCGTGCTGCAGGGCAATGCGGCGTACTGGGCGCACTGTGGCGATTCGCGCCTGTACCTGGTACGTGGCGACAAGCTGGTGGCCCGCACGCGCGACCATTCGTACACCGAGCTGCAGGAAACCTTGTCGCAGGTGGTGCCCATCGGCGACCGCTTCAACCGCAACGTGCTCTTCACCTGCCTGGGCAGCCCCGGCAAGCCCGTGATCGACACCGCTGGACCCTTGCTGATGCAGCCGGGCGACCGCGTGATGCTGTGTTCCGACGGGCTGTGGGGCAGCGTGGGCGACGCCGACATCACGCAGATCCTGGCGCAGCACGCCATTTCCGATGCCGTGCCCGAGCTGGTGGAACGTGCGCTTCGCGTGGCAGGCGAAAAGAGCGACAACGTGACCGTGCTGGCGGTGGAATTCGAAGCCGCCGAAGCGGCCGACGCCAGCGGCGCGGTGTCCACCCAGGCCCTGGGCGACGAAGTCTTCGCGTCCACCATCCAGGCCAGCATCGGCGGCGACGCCAACGCCGAAGACCTGGACGAAGCCGAGATCGAGCGATCGATCCGCGAAATCAACGAAGCGATCCAGCGCTCGTCCAACAAGAAACGATAGGCCCGCCTTGCGGCAGCGGCCTGAACCCCCCGGGGCGCCACGTGCCCCCTGCACCCGAGAGACATGGCATGACTTACGAACGAACGTCGGGCCGCCGGCCCGACCAGCTGCGCCCAGTGCGCATCCAGCGCCGCTACACCGTGCATGCCGAAGGCTCGGTGCTGGTCAGCTTCGGCCAGACTCAGGTGCTGTGCACGGCATCGGTGGAAGAGAAGGTGCCACCGCACAAGCGCGGCAGCGGTGAAGGCTGGGTAACCGCCGAGTACGGCATGTTGCCGCGCGCCACCCACACGCGCAGCGACCGCGAGGCCGCCAAGGGCAAGCAGAGCGGCCGCACGCAGGAAATCCAGCGTCTGATCGGCCGTTCGATGCGCAGCGTGTTCGACCTTTCCGCCTTGGGCGAACGCACCATTTCGCTGGACTGCGACGTGCTGCAGGCCGACGGCGGCACGCGCACGGCCGCCATCACCGGTGCCTTCGTGGCGGCGCAGGACGCGGTCAGCTGGCTGCTGGCGCAGGGCAAGCTGGCGGCCAGCCCCATCCGCGACCATGTTGCCGCCGTGTCGGTGGGCATCGTTCAGGGCACGCCTTTGCTGGACCTGGAATACGTGGAAGACAGCGGCTGCGACACCGACATGAACGTGGTGATGACGGGCAGCGGCGGCTTCGTGGAAGTGCAGGGCACGGCCGAAGGCCAGCCCTTCACACGCAGCGAAATGGACGCCCTGCTGGCCCTGGCCGACCGGGGCATCCGCGAGCTGGTGGCTGTACAGCGCGCCGCACTGGCGCAGGCGCTCTGATGGCCGCGCAAACCATGCGCCTGGTGCTGGCGTCGAACAACGCCAAGAAGCTGAGCGAGCTGCAGACCCTGCTGACAGGCCTGAACGTGCAGCTGGTGCCCCAGGCTGAGCTGGGCATCAGCGAAGCGCCAGAGCCGCACTGCACCTTCATCGAAAACGGCCTGGCCAAGGCCCGCCACGCGGCCGCTGCGGCAGGCGGCCCGGCCATCGCCGACGATTCCGGCGTCTGCGTGCAGTCGCTGGCCGGTGAACCCGGCGTGAATTCCGCGAACTTCGCCAGCGTCAGCTTGCCCAGCGCGCGCAAGAGCCCCAGTGACCGCGAAGCCCGCCGCCGCGTGCAGGACGCCGCCAACAACGCCCTGCTGCTGCAGCGCCTGCACGGTGCTGCCGACCGGCGGGCCTATTTCGTCAGCACCCTGGTGGCCGTGCGCCACGCCGCTGACCCCGAACCCCTGGTGGCGGTGGGCCGCTGGCCCGGTGAACTGCTGACCGAAGCACGCGGCAGCCAGGGCTTCGGCTACGACCCGCTGATGTTCATCCCCGACCTCGGCCTGACAGTGGCCGAGATGGACGCCGACCTGAAGAACCTGCACAGCCACCGCGCCCGCGCCATGGCCCGCATGCTGGCCTTGCTGAAGGACGTCTGGCAGCTGTGAACACCCCCGTGAACGTGCCCGCACCCGCAGCCACATCGGCGGCTTCGGTGTCGCACTTCCTGCGACCGGGCACTCTGCAGCTGCAGGCGCTGCCACCGCTGTCGCTGTATGTGCACCTGCCCTGGTGCCTGAAGAAGTGCCCTTACTGCGACTTCAACTCGCACGAAGACCGCGGCGGCGTGCCCGAGCAAGCCTACCTGGACGCGCTGTGCGCCGACCTGGAACAGGCGCTGCCGCTGATCTGGGGCCGGCGCGTGCAGACGGTGTTCATCGGCGGGGGTACGCCCAGCCTGTTCTCGCCAGCGGGCATCGACCGGCTGCTGGCCGACATCCGCGCCCGGCTGGCGCTGGAACCCGGCGCCGAGATCACGCTGGAAGCCAACCCCGGCACCTTCGAACGCGAACGCTTCAAGGCCTTCCGCGACGCTGGGGTGACGCGGCTGTCGATCGGCGTGCAGAGCTTCGACGACGACGCCTTGCACCGCATCGGCCGTGTGCACGACGGCGCGCAGGCGCGGGCGGCGGTTGAAGAAGCTGCACGCAGCTTCGACACCTGGAACCTGGACCTGATGTACGCGCTGCCAGGCCAAGACCTGGCTGGCCTGGCGCGCGACCTGGACACCGCGTTGGCCTTTGCGCCACCGCACCTGTCGGTCTACCACCTGACCCTGGAACCCAACACGCTGTTCGCCAGCCAGCCGCCCGTGCTGCCGGATGTGGACACCGCATCGGACATGCTGGACCTCATCGTCGACCGCACGGGCGCGGCCGGGCTGCAACGCTATGAAGTGTCGGCCTTCGCGCGGCCCGGGCACCGCTGCCGGCACAACCTGAACTACTGGCAGTTCGGCGACTACCTGGGCATCGGCGCCGGGGCTCACGGCAAGCTGAGCTTTCCGCACCGCGTGCTGCGCCAGGTGCGCTGGCGCGAGCCGGCGCGCTACATGCAGCAGGCGCAGGCGGGCACGCCGGTGTCGAACGACAATGAAGTGCCGCGCCGCGACCTGCCGTTCGAATTCATGCTGGGTGCGCTGCGTCTGCGCGAAGGCTTCGAGCTGGCGCGCTTCACCGAACGCACGGGCCTGCCGTTGTCGGCCGTACTGCCGGCGCTGCAGCAGGCACAGGAACGCGGCCTGCTGGTGCTGGATACTGACCACGCCCAAGCCACGGCGCGGGGCTTCGACTTCCTGTCGGACCTGCAGGCCTTGTTCCTGGCGCGCTGAAGCTGCGGGCTTCAGACCCGCGAAGTGGCCAGCCCAGCGTTGGCGCGCAGCCATTCCATCAGGCGCGGTGCGATTTCCTTCAGCGGCAACACTTCGTGTGCCGCGCCATGCGCGATGGCTTCGCGCGGCATGCCGAAGACCACGCAGCTGGCTTCGTCCTGCACCAGGTTGAAGCTGCCGGCGTCCTTCATCGTCTTCATCGCACGCGCGCCGTCGGCGCCCATGCCCGTCAGCATCACGGCCAGGGCGTTGCGGCCCACCACGCGGGCGGCGCTGTCAAACATCACTTCCACGCTGGGCATGTGGCGGTTGACGGGTTCGCCCACCTGCACCCGGGCGATGTAGTTGGCACCCGACCGTTCCACCCGCAGGTGGTGCCCGCCGGGGGCGATGTAGGCGTGGCCAGGCAGCACGCGCTCGCCGTCCCGCGCTTCGGCCACGGCAATGCGGCACAGGCTGTCCAACCGCGCGGCGTAGCTCTTGGTGAAGCCGGGCGGCATGTGCTGCGTGATCATCACCGCCGGCGCGTCGGCGGGCAGCTGCATCAGCACTTCGCGCGTGGCTTCGGTGCCGCCGGTGGAAGCGCCGATGAAGATGATCTTCTCGGTCGACAGCCGGCCCAGCGAAGCCAGGCCCGGCGCCTGCACGCGTGCGCCACCGGCGTCGCCTGCGCCAGCTGTTGGCGGCGCGGGCAGGCGATGCACGCGGGCCTTGGCCGCGGTGCGGATCTTGTCGGTGATGTCCGCGCCCAGCTGGCGCAGACCGTCGGACACGCCAATCTTGGGCTTGGCCACAAAGTCCACCGCACCCAGTTCCAGCGCCTTCAGGGTGACGTCGGCACCGCGTTCGGTCAGCGTGCTCACCATCACCACGGGCATCGGCCGCAGGCGCATCAGCCGGCTCAGGAAATCGATGCCGTCCATGCGTGGCATCTCGACGTCGAGCGTGATGACGTCCGGGTTGAGGTTTCGGATCATCTCGCGCGCCACCAGGGGGTCGGCCGCGGCGCCGATGCAGCACATATCGGGCTGGCGGTCGATGATCTCGGCCAGCAGCCCGCGTACCAGCGCTGAATCGTCCACCACCACCACACGTGTCTTGGCTGCCGGCATGTGTCTTGTTGCCTCTTGTTGATCGCTTGTTGTGGGTGGAGCTTGCTGCGTTCAGAACAGGTCCACGCTGCCGCCGCTGCTGGCCGCCGGGGCGCTGCGTGTCGCGGCGGCGCGTTCCTGCGCTGCCAGAGCTTCGGTGTTGGCCGAGGCCAGGCGCTTGACCATGGCCTTGCCGCTGGCCGGCAGGAAACAGACCTTGCGCGGGTAGATGTCCAGCACGTCCTTGCTGACCACGGTGATGCGTTCGGTACGCAGGTAGTCCAGCACGAAGGCGGTGTTGCGTTCGCCCACGTTGATGGTGTTCATGCCGCTGATGACGGCGCCGCCACCGAAGATCTTGGCTTCCATGCTGCCGCGTGTGGCCCCGCGCTTGACGAGCTCGCCGATCAGCAGGTCCATGGCATAGCTGCCGTAGCGCCCTGAATCGCGTCCGCTGTCGCTGCCGGCGCCCACGTCGGGCAGCAGGAAGTGGTTCATGCCGCCAATGCGCTTGTCGCGGTCCCAGATGCAGGCGGCGATACAGCTGCCCAAGGTCGTCATCACCAGGATATCTTCGTCGTAGACGAAGAATTCCCCTGGTAGCACCTTCACGGCTTCGTTGCGGAAGTGCGCGTCGTAGAAGAAGAAGCTGGCCTCGCCGGGCTTGCGTGGCGCCGCCTTCAGGCGGTCCAGGCGGCTGGCGCTGCCAACAGGGCGCGCAGCCAGGCTGGCTGTGCCGGCAAACGCGGGCGTGGCTGCGGGGCTAGCGCGGGGGGACGGTGCAGCAGGGGCGGCGAAAGACGGCATGGTGTGCGCAGGTTGTCGGCAGTGGCCGCCGGAAGTTGAGCGGGATCGCCTGGCCGGCCGCGGGGCGATCAGACCCGTTCGTAGATCGTCTTGCCGCGTAGCCGAAACAGGTCGCGCGCTTCGGTGAAGTTTTCGGAATGACCCACGTACAGCAGCGCGCCCGGGGTCGTGACCGCGTGGATGCGTTCCAGTACCCGCCGCTGCGTGGGGTTGTCGAAATAGATCATCACGTTGCGGCAGAACACCAGGTCGAAGGGCTCGCCCAGGCTGGACCAGCTGGTGTTCATCAAATTGAACGGTTTGAAGTCGATGAAGCGCGCCAGTTCAGGCTTCACGCGCACGAAGCCGGCGTTCGCACCCGTGCCGCGCATGAAGTGGCGCTTCAGGCGTTCGGGGCTCAGACCGCGCGCTTCGGCCGAATAGACGCCGCGCCGGGCCGTGGCCAGCACCTTGGTGTCGATGTCGCTGCAGACGATCTTCACCTGGGCCGACAGCCCCAGGTTTTCGGCCACCGTCATGGCCAGCGAATAGGGTTCTTCGCCAGTGGACGCCGCGTTGCACCAGATGCGGATGGGCCGCGCCGCGCGCGCCTTCAGGTCGTCGGCCAGGGCGTGGAAGTGGTGGTCTTCGCGGAAGAAGGCCGTCAGGTTGGTGGTCAGGCAGTTGACGAATTCCTGCCACTCGGCTTCGGCTTCGGCGCCGCTGGCGCGTTCCAGCCAGCCCAGGTAGTCGGCAAAGGCGGTGCGGCCGGTCTCGCGCAGCCGGCGCGACAGGCGGCTGTACACCATGGCCTGCTTGCCCGCGTGCAGGCTGATACCGGCGCGCTGGTAGATGAGCTGGCGGATGCGTTCGAAGTCCGCCGCCGAGAGCGTGAACTCGGGTTCGGACAAGCCTGCGTTCGCGGCGTTCGATGCGTTCACAGCGTTCATGGGTTCCTGGGGGTGGGGCGGCAATCTGTGGGCGACAGGCTTCTGGCCATCGTGGCTCGTGGCTCGTGGCTCGTGGCTCGTGGCTCGCGGCGAGTTTGGCCTGCCGCTGGCCGTCGCAGGCGTGGATTAGCACCGTCACAGTCTGGTAATTCAAGGCCTCGCGGCCGGGCAGGCCGCTGATAGACTGATCCATCGCCACGCTTGGCGGCCCCGCGGCCAGCACCGCCGGTCGGCCGCAGCCCCTTGGACCGACCCACCCCCCACCTGCCCGTAGCCGCCGCCTTGCAGCTGGACGAAGCGCTGCAGCTGCTGGGGGCTTCAGGCCGGGGTCTGCCCGCCGGGCCGCCCGGCAGCCCGGCCTTTCTGCAGGGCTTGGTGGACGCCCTGGTGGAACTGTCCAGCCGCGACGCGCTGACGGGCCTGGCCAACCGCCGGGCCTTTGAAGTGGCGCTGGAGCGCGAGATCGACCGCGTGGCCCGCAGTGGCGAACCGGCCCTGCTGCTGACCCTGGACATCGACCACTTCAAGCGCGTCAACGACAGCTTCGGCCACAACGCTGGCGACGCCGTCATCCGCGCCGTGGCCGGTGCACTGCTGGACAGCGTGCGCCCGATGGACCTGGTGGCGCGCGTGGGCGGCGAGGAATTCGCCATCATCCTGCCCAATTGCGCCACATCCTTCGGGGCTGCGGTGGCCGAACGCGTGCGCCGCCGTGTCGAACAGACGCCCGTGGTGGTGGGCGCCGGGCAGGAGATCGCGGTCAGCGTCAGCATCGGTGGTGCCTTCGCCCCGCAATGGGTGCGTTCGACGCCCACGCTGTGGGTCGAGCGTGCCGACCAGCAGCTCTACCGCGCCAAGCACCAGGGCCGCAACCTGGTGCAGCTGGAACCCACGGCCGTGTCGGTGGTCAGCAGCGAAGAAAAACGCCTGCTGTTCGACAGCTTCCAGCACCACGACCATGACTGAGCCTGCAAACCACCCTGTCCATGTCTGAGCTGATGTCTGAGCCCAAGCCTGAAGCCCCGAAGCGGGGGCAACCCGCCAACATCCTGGCCGTCACCAGCGGCAAAGGTGGCGTGGGCAAGACCTTCGTTTCGGCCAACCTGGCCGCGGCGCTGGCACGCGCCGGCCGCAAGGTGCTGGTCCTGGACGCCGACCTGGGCCTGGCCAACCTGGATGTGGTGCTGAACCTGTTCCCGAAGATCACGCTGCACGACGTGTTCACCGGCAAGTCCAGCCTGAACGACGCCATCCTGCCCGCGCCTGGCGGTTTTTCGGTGCTGCTGGCCGGTTCGGGCATGGTCGAATATTCGCGCATGACGCCGGAAGTGCGGGACCAGCTGCAGAACGTCATCGACGAGGTCGCGCCGCGTTTCGACCATGTGCTGCTGGACACCGGGGCCGGCATCTCGGATGTCGTGCTGTACACCGTGTCGCTGGCCGGCGAAGTGTTGGTGGTGGCCACGCCCGAGCCCACGTCGCTGACCGACGCCTACGCCACCATCAAGGTGCTGGCCACCACCCAGGGCCGGCGGCGCATGGGCCTGCTGGTGAACCAGACGCGCCAGCCCGGCGAAGGCCGGCAGGTGCGCCTGCAGCTGCAGCAGGTGGTGGACCGCTACGTCAGCCCCGCGCTGGACAGCGCCGTGCGCCTGGACCTCATCGGCGAAGTGCCAGCCGACCCCGCGGTGCGCGACGCCGTGCTGCGCCGGCAGCTGGTGCTGGAATGGCTGCCGGGCACGGCGGCTTCGCTGGGCATCGTGGCCGCCGCCAGCCGGCTGCTGCAGGCATGACCGCCCCGGCCGCCCCGGACAGCACGGCCACGCCCTTCGAACAGCTGGGTGGCGAAGCCGGCACCCGCGCCCTGGTGGACCGGTTCTACGATCTGATGGATCTGGAACCGCAGTTCGCCGGCCTGCGCGCCCTGCACCCGCAAGACCTGGAAGGTTCGCGCGACAAGCTGTTCTGGTTCCTGTGCGGCTGGCTGGGCGGGCCGGACCACTACATCAGCCGCTTCGGCCACCCGATGCTGCGCGCCCGCCACCTGCCTTACTCGATTGCCAGCAGCGAGCGCGACCAGTGGATGGCCTGCATGCTGCTGGCGATGGAAGACCTGGCGGTACCGGCCCCGCTGGCCGAACGCCTGGGGCAGTCTTTCATGGGCACCGCCGACTGGATGCGCAACCGGCCGGGCTGATAGGCGCCTTCCCCTTTCAGCGTTGTACCTTGCGCCGCGCCAGCCCGGCCAGCAGCGCCAGGCCGCCCAGCATCAGCGCATAGGTGCCGGGCTCGGGCACGGCGCTCAGCACGAACAGGCGCGAATTCGGCGTGCCGCTGTCTTCGGCCACCAGGTAGATGTTGCCCAGGGTGTCCACGGTCACGCCTTCGATGGCCTGCGGCGTCAGCCCGGCCAGGTCCAGGCTGCTGATGACGTTGCCAGAGCGGCTGACTTCGATCAGCCGGCGTGAATCCAGGCTCAGCAGCAGCAGGTGGTCGGCCACCACGGTGCCGGCAAAGCGTGTCACGGGCGACAGGGTCTGCACGTCGGACAGGCTGTCCACGCCAAACAGCGCACTGGCACCGCTGAACAGCGTGGTCATGGTCGACGTCCCGCCACCCACGGCAAAGCCCAGGCCCCCGGCCCGCACCTGCACGGGGTTGTCCTGCTTCACGCTGACGAAGCTGCCGTTGCGCGGGTCGAAGCTGATGCCTTCGGTGCCAACGTTGCCCACGTTGCCCACCGTGCTGCCCACGGGCGCCTGCGGCTGCTGCGCCAGGGCGACGTTGCCGCCATTGGCATAGGTGAAGCGGTAAGCGGTCTGCGGCCTTTCGTCCACCACCACCAGCTGGCCGCCGCCCAGATAGGTCAGGCCTTCGGCGTCGTTGTTGCTGCTGCCGGTACCAGCCCAGCTGAAGGCCATGCTGCCGATGAACTGCCCGGTCAGCGAGATTTCGGCCACGCCCAGGCCTTCGTCGCCGACGAAGAACAGCGTGCCGCGGTCGGCGGCAAAGGTGACGGCCGATGCTTCCAGCCCCAGGCCGCCCAGGGTGGGCAAGGCGTGGTTGCCGGTGACGACGTAGTGGTTCAGGCCGATGGAGGTCTGTGCCGATGCGCCAAAGGCGGCAGCGGCCAGGGCGGCGGCGATGAGGGTGCGTTTCATGGTGCGGGCCCTCAGGTGCGACGGCGCGCTGCGGCGCCCGCCACGATGCCCAGGCCAGCCAGCCACAGCGCCCAGGTGCCGGGCTCGGGCACGGCCAGGGCGAACAGGCCGGGGTTGGCGACGTTGCCGGTGCTGGAGGCGTAGGAACCATAGGCATCGCCCACAGCCGACAGCACCCAGCTGCTGCTGGCGTTGTCGGGCAGCAAGGCCGCCAGGGAAACCGGCGTGCCGCTGCGGCCGTTGGCCACCGGGGCGCCGATGCCGGTGTTGTAGGTCAGCCGGTCGACCAGCGTGTTGCTGGCATCGAACAGATTGATCTCGTCCCCGCCGCCCAGGTTGGTGGTGTTGCTGCCGATGACCGTCACCGATGCGGCCAGGTTCCACACGCTGCGGAAGTTGGCGACGGTCGATTCCGCCAGGATCACCGACTCGCCCGGCGCCACCAGGCCGAAGGCGCTGAGGCTGACCGTGCCGGCAATCCGCGAGTCGTCGTCGAAAGACCAGCCCGTGAAGTCGACCGCCGCGTTGCCCAGGTTGGTGAACTCGATGAACTCGATGCCCCCCTGCGCGCCGCCGCTGCCGGTGTACATCCATTCGGTGATCTGGATGTTGGCCTGGGCGGCGCCCGTGGCGGCGGCGCCGGCGATGGCCAGTGCCAGGGCCAGTGCGGTGCGCAAGGCAGCGGGGGTGAAAGGCTGGCGTGTCATGGTCGAGAGCTCGCGGAGTAGATGAAGCCGCGACCCTAGGCCAGCTGCATGACAAGACTGCGAAGTACCCATGCCAGACGCCCATGCAAGACGCTCATGCCAGGCGAAGCCGCCCGGCTGGAATGGGCCCCCTGGATGCGGGGCAGTAGCGGCTTCAGGTACCGGCCAGCAGCACGATCAGCGCGCCGGCCCCACCCTGCGGGCCGCTGGCCTGGGCGAAGGCCAGCACGTCGGCGCTTTGGGCCAGCCAGCGCTGGGCCTTGCCCTTCAGCACGGGCTGCCGGCCTGGCGAACCATGGCCCTTGCCGTGCACCACGCGCAGGCAGCGCAGCCCGCGGCGGCGCGTATCGCGCAAGAAGGCGGCCAGCGCGTCGCGCGCTTCTTCGCGGCGCAGTCCGTGCAGGTCGATCTCGGCCTGGATCGACCAGTGCCCGCGGCGCAGCCGGGTGACGACATCGGGCCCGATGTCGGGCCGGCGAAAGCTCAGGCCGTCGTCTGTGAGCAGCAGCGATTCCACGTCCACTTCGTCGGACCAGGCTTCGCGCAGCGCGGCGGCTTCGTCCAGCTGGCGCTGCCGGGGTTCGGGCGCGGGGCGGGGGGTGCTGGCCAGGTTCAGGTTCAGTGCTGGCAGCGGCGTCACCGGCCCCACGCTGTGGGCAAACAGCTGGCGCGCGCGGTCGGCCGCGGCGCGGGCCGCAGCGGCGCGCGCGCGGGCTTCGGCGGCGGCGCGTTCACGCTGCTGCAGCGCGTCGCGCAGCCGGCCCAGGTCTTTCAGGCTGTGGGCCTTCATGGGTGCGGCGGCTTCAGATCAGGCCCCGTTCAGCCATCGACACCACGTGGCCGCGGCCCACCACCACGTGGTCCAGCACCCGCACATCCACCATGCCCAGGGCCGTGCGCAGGCTCTGTGTCAGGAATTCGTCGGCCCGCGAAGGCTCGGCAATGCCCGAGGGGTGGTTGTGCGCCAGCACCACGGCCGCAGCATTCCAGGCCAGGGCGCGCTTGACGACTTCACGCGGGTAGACGCTGGTCTGCGTCAGGCTGCCGTGGAACATCTCTTCCAGCGCCAGCAGCCGGTGCTGGGCGTCGACGAACAGCACGGCGAAGACCTCACGGTCGTGCCCGCCCAGCTTCAGGGCGAGGTAGTCCTTCACGCCCGTGGGGCTGTCGAACACCGGTGCGGCCTTCAGTTGCTGCGCCAGTGCACGCCGGGCCATTTCCATCACGGCCCGCAGTTCGGCTTGCTTGGCCGGGCCCAGGCCCTTGATGCCCTTCAGGCTGTCGGGCTGCACGGCCAGCAGCCCGGCGAAGCCCCCGCAATGGTCCAGCACCTGCTGCGCCAGAGCCAACACGCCGGTGCCGGCGGTGCCGGTGCGCAGCAGCAGGGCCAGCAGTTCGGCGTCGGCCAGTGCGGTGGGGCCGCGGGCCAGCAGCTTTTCGCGCGGGCGCTGGTCGGCGGGCAGATCCTTCATGGGTCTTGGACGGCGTCGGGTCGATAGAATTCGAGACTCAGTCTATGTCACACCCATCGCGCTCGCGGCGAATGCCACGAACGTCCCTCGCGTCGTCCCTTGCGCCGGACCACCCTGTATCCCCGTGAACCTTGTCCAGCCTGGCTCTTTTCTGACCCTGCACTACCGCCTGTCGGGCCCCGACGGGCAGGACGTGGTCAACACCTTTGCCGACAAGCCGGCCACGCTGTCGCTGGGCACCGGGCAGCTGGCGCCGGCCATCGAACAGCATCTCATCGGCCTGCCTGAAGGCGCGCACCAGCACTTCGACCTGCCCGCTGGCGCCGCCTTTGGCCAGCGCAGCCCCGAACTGCTGCAGCGCGTGAAGCTGAGCCTGCTGCACGAACTGGGCGAACCCGACGAACAGTACGCCGTGGGCGACGTGGTGCAGTTCCCCACGCCCGACGGGCAGGGCGCCTACGCGGGTGTGGTGCGCGAGATCGACGACAGTCCGGGCGGCCCCGAGTGGCTGCTGTTCGACTTCAACCACCCCCTGGCCGGGCAGGCCCTGCGCTTCGAAGTGAAGCTGCTGGGCGTGATGTGATCAGGCGCTGAGCCCCCCTTAGAAAGGCTATGTGAACGTGTCCATCGAAGAAGTGCTACTGGCCGAACCGCGAGGCTTCTGCGCCGGCGTGGACCGGGCGATCGAGATCGTCGAACGCGCGCTGAAGCTGTTTGGCGCGCCCATCTACGTGCGCCACGAGATCGTGCACAACACCTATGTCGTCAACGACCTGAAAGCCAAGGGCGCGATCTTCATCGAAGACCTGGCCGACGTGCCGCCCGGCGCCACCCTGGTCTTCAGCGCGCACGGCGTCAGCAAGGCGGTGCGCGTGGAAGCGGCACAGCGCGGCTTTCGGGTCTTTGACGCCACCTGCCCGCTGGTGACCAAGGTGCACGTGGAAGTGGCCAAGCTGGCAAAGGAAGGCTTTGAATTCATCATGATCGGCCACAAGGGGCACCCCGAAGTGGAAGGCACGATGGGCCAGCTGAGCGACGGCATCTACCTGGTCGAAGACGTGGGCGACGTGCAGCATGTGCGCCCGCGCGGCGACAAGCTGGCCGTTGTGACGCAGACCACGCTGAGCGTGGACGACGCCGCGGAAATCCTGGCCGAGGTCAAGCGCTGCTTCCCGAACGTGCGCGAACCGAAGAAGCAGGACATCTGCTACGCCACCCAGAACCGGCAAGACGCGGTCAAGGTGCTGGCCCCGTCGGTGGACGTGGTCATCGTGGTCGGCAGCCCCACCAGCAGCAACAGCAACCGCCTGCGGGAACTGGCGCAGCGCCTGGGCACCGTGGCCTACATGATCGACGCCGCTTCCGACCTGCGCGCCGAATGGTTCGACGGCCGCCGCTGCGTGGGTCTGACGGCCGGCGCATCGGCCCCGGACATCCTGGTGCAGCAGGTGATCGTGCGCCTGCGTGAACTCGGCGCCCGCTCGATCCGCAAGATGGACGGCGTCGTCGAGTCCGTGAATTTCCCCCTGCCGCGTGGCCTGGGCGACCGCAGCATGGCTGCTGCCATGCCCAGCACTGCCCACGCCACCGCCGCCCTGACCCCCCAGAAGCCATGATCGATATCACCCTGCTGCGCCGCGACCTGGACGGCGTGGTAGCCCAGCTGCAGCGGCGCAAGAACCCGCAGCCCTTCCTGGACGTGGCCCGCTACGGCGAGCTGGAAACTGAACGCAAGCAACTGCAGACCCAGACGGAACAGCTGCAGGCGCAGCGCAATGCGCTGAGCAAGCAGATCGGCCAGCTGAAAGGCCAAGGCGCCGACACCACGGCCGTGATGGCCCAGGTTGCAGGCATCGGCCAGCAGCAGGAAGCCGGCGCCGCGCGCCTGGAAGCCATCCAGGCCGAACTGCTGCACATGCTGATGTCCCTGCCCAACCTGCCGGCAGCCGATGTTCCCGAGGGCAGCGACGAGACGGGCAACGTGGAAGTGCGCCGCTGGTCGCCCGCGGGTACCGAACCCATGGCGCTGGCCTTCCAGCCGCAGGACCACGTGGACCTGGGTGCGCCGCTGGGGCTGGACTTCGAGACGGGCGCGCTGCTGTCCGGGTCGCGTTTCACGATGCTGCGCGGGCCCATCGCCCGGCTGCACCGCGCGTTGGCGCAATTCATGCTGGACGTGCACACGCTCGAGCACGGCTACACCGAGTGCTACACGCCGTACATCGTGAACCGCGAGATCCTGGAAGGCACGGGCAACCTGCCGAAATTCAAGGAAGACCTGTTCTGGGTCTTCCGCGGCAGCGGCCCGGGTGATGCGGCCGTGGCCAGCGAGCAGTACCTGATCCCGACCTCAGAGATCCCGCTCACCAACACCGTGCGTGGCCAGATCCTGGACCCGGCGCAACTGCCCATCCGGCTGACTGCACACACACCGTGTTTTCGCAGCGAAGCCGGCAGCGCTGGGCGCGACACGCGCGGGCTGATCCGCCAGCATCAGTTCGACAAGGTCGAGATGGTGCAGATCGTCCATCCCGACCACAGCGCCGCTGCGTTGCAGCAGATGGTCGGCCATGCCGAAGCCATCCTGCAAAAGCTGGAATTGCCCTACCGCGTGATGGCGCTGTGCACCGGCGACATGGGCTTCAGCGCCCACCGCACCTACGACCTGGAAGTGTGGCTGCCGGCACAAGACACCTACCGTGAGATCAGTTCCTGCAGCAACTGCGACGCCTTCCAGGCGCGGCGCATGCAGGCGCGTTTTCGCAATGCCCAAGGCAAGCCCGAGTTGCTGCATACGCTGAACGGTTCTGGCTTGGCCGTGGGCCGCACGCTGGTGGCGGTGCTGGAAAACCACCAGCAGGCCGACGGGTCGGTGCGCATTCCTGCCGCCTTGCAGCCCTACATGGGCGGGCTGAAAGAACTGCGCGCCTGATGCGCTAAACTTGCGGGCTTCGCCGACCGCGAGCCCGTACAAGACTCACCTGGAGAGGTGGCAGAGTGGTCGAATGTACCTGACTCGAAATCAGGCGTACCGCAAGGTACCGAGGGTTCGAATCCCTCCCTCTCCGCCAGTAAGTTGTTGATCCGCTGGGACTTTCCAGAATAGCGGGTACAAGCGGGTACCCGCGAGTACCCGTTGCTTTTCTGCAAATCGGGTCATCTTCTTCCCAATCCTTCCCAAAGCTTCTGAGCTTTGAGTTCGAGCCTCGCGATTCCTCTACTGCTGGGGTACTAGCCGGTACTCCCGGGCACCCGCGAGTACCCGCGAGCGCTTGCACTGCTTGGTGTGTCTGTGGCACATTGACCGTGGCACAGCACACCGCGAACCTCGACTTCGGCACCCGATGGGGCCCAAGAACGTGCCAGGAAGCCGGCTCGACCGGCGCCATCGAGGGCGAACTCCGCTCAGACAGCCCGTCAGGCTAACTTGCCCCCTCGCAGGGGGGCTGCCAACTACGACGCCAGGCCGTCATATGGATGAGTGATGCGAGGGAGGTGTGCACCGTCATGCCGGGATTGCTCTCGGCAGCACCTGGCTCCATCCAGGTCGTAGGGCACTCGCGCCGCGACACGAGTGCACCTGTCCTCGCTGCGCGTGGCGCAGACGAGACGAGGTACCTATGGACACGTCACATTCGTCAACGGCCCGGGAGGGCCGTCCTCTCGCGTTCGACCAGGCACGCAACGGGCTCTATCACGGCTTCCTGCAGAACCTGCAGCAGCATTTTCGCGGCCAGCTGCGGGCGCAGCTCAAGCCGCTGGCTGCCGCCATCGGCGTGAGTGAAAAAGTCGTTCGCAATGCTGGCAACATCATCCGCATCAATGGGTTGGAAGTCAGGCCAGCCGTCATCAATGCAAGGCTTACCTACGATCTACAGGAAGTCGCGGCGGCACTTGCAGCAGCGGCAGCCACTGACAAGCTGCCCAAGGCGAAGGCGGCCACGGCGAAGCCACAGCGAGGCAGGCCGCGTAAGCCTGGCCTCGTGGTGCAGGGGAGCCAGTCATGCTGACCCAACACATCGAACTCGCGCGTGTGGCGCCAGCGCTGCAGCTTTCGAAGTGGACGCTGTACGGCTACCACAGTAGAGGGCGGCTGCCATGGCTGACCCGGGCCCCCGCGGGCACTGGCGGCGTCTGCCGATTGAGGGTGGACTGGCCAAGCGCGTGCGACTGGTTTGCAGCCCGCGGCGTTGACTTGCAGGACGCTGCCACGGCGACGCTACCTATCGAAACCTGCCGCCTTCTCGGCATCGGTTCGGAATCAACAAAGTAAAACCCCGCCGAGCGGCGGGGTTCATGGGGCAAGCGCTGCTGAACTGCTGCGCCGTCCGTGCATTGCGTCCGTGTCAGCGGGGGCTAGGAGCCCCCCAATGTCAACCGTAGTCCTAACACCAGACCACCAGGCAAAGATCAAGGCCTGGCGGCGACAGCATAGCGCGCTGGGCGCGCCGGCTTACCGCGTCACCCTCGTCGGCCGATCTGGGCAAGCGAAGGATCGCACTATCAATCTTGGAAAGTCCCCCTGCGAGGGGGTGGCCGAGCACTTCTTCAACGCTGCTGAAGTCGAGGGGCTGATTCCCCAACTGCGTCGGCGCAACGCCCTTGGCTTCGATGTTTACCTGACGCCCATTGACAAGGCTTCCCACTACATCGTCATCGACGATATGAAACCTGGCGCTGAGCGGCTTCTGGGCGGCCTTGGATACTCACCTTGTCTCATCCAGTCCAGCAGCCAGGGCAACGAGCAAGCTGTTCTCAAAGTTCCGCGGATCGATCGAGCCGATGAGCAGGCCTTGGCCAACAAGGTCGTCAGGCAACTGAACGTGGCCCACGGCGACCCGCATTTCAGCGGCGTGATCCACCCCTTTAGGCTTGCCGGCTTCAGCAACAAGAAGCCCGGCAAGGCTGACGCGTTCACTCGCATTCTGATGGGTGCCGCGCGGATCTGCGAAGCGACTGCGCAGGCGTTGCAGGTACTTCGTGATGATGCAGCCCATGACGCGAAGCCTGCGCGGAGCGCCGTCAAGCTGGCGCTCATTTCCGGTCCGCCCACCGGTGACAGAGGAACAGGAGCGGCAATCGCTTTCGACCGCGCAAGCCTGCAGGTCCGTGCCTGGGTGAAGCGGCGCGGTCTTGAGGTGAACAACAGCAAAGTCGATTTTCGCGCCGCCATCGCCATGTTGGCGGCGGGATGGAGCGCAGAGGATGTGCGGCTGGGCATGCTCGCAAGCTCAGAGGGCCTGGCCGCTCGCCACAGCAATCCGAGTGACTATGTTCAACGAACGGTCCACGAAGCCAGTCTGAGGCTTGCCGTCATCGCTGCCGCCAGGCCTGCGACGCCTACGACTTTTCCCCGCCGCGGCGCGGCGGTTTGTGTCTCTCTCATGAGCGGGGGGGCGCGCAATGTCTGAGCCCGTGTCGCACCAAGCCCCGCCCGCAAGGCCGGCGCGGCTCGATATCGCAGCGGCGTTCTCGAGGCCGCCCAAGCCGCTGGACTTCGTCCTACCGGGCATGCTGTCCAGAACCGTTGGTGCTTTGGTCTCACCTGGTGGCGCTGGCAAGTCAATGATGGCTCTCCAGCTCACAACACTAGTTGCTTGCGGTGCTGACCTTGCCGGTTTCGATGCTGAGATTCCGTGTGGGCGGGTTGTGATCCTTGCCGCCGAGGACCCCGCAGAAGCGCTGGAGCACCGCTTGTACGCCCTTGGTGTTCATCTGGACGAGTCTCAGCGAGAGCTTGTCGCCGAGAACGTGGACATCCTTCCGCTCCTTGGCTACGGCTTTGATGTCACCGCGCCTGAGTGGTACGACTGGATGCTTCAGCAGGCCCGAGGAACTCGGCTGCTGATCGTCGACACGCTGCGCCGCATCCACACCCTCGATGAGAACGATTCAGGGCAGATGGCCGGGCTTCTTGCCCAACTCGAGCGCATCGTTCATCTCACGGCCTGTTCGATCCTGTTCTTGCATCACAGTTCTAAGGCTGCGGCGATGCAGGGGCAGGGCGATGCGCAGCAGGCCAGTCGCGGCAGCTCCGTTTTGGTGGACAACATCAGATGGCAAAGCTACATGGCCACGATGAGCCGCGACGAGGCCAGCAGGTACGACGTTGAGGAAGATCGTCGCAAGTTCTTCGTGCGCTGGGGGGTCAGCAAGCAGAACTACGGCGCGCCAATCGCAGAGTGCTGGCTGCGGCGCCATGAGGGCGGTGTGCTGCTGCCTGCATCGCTCAGCGAGCCTCCTCGCCGGAACGCGAGGTTTCGCGGTGAAGCCTGAAGAACTCCCTGAGCCCCTGTACGAGCTGACCCATGCCCGGCACGACCCAGCTCACTGTCTTGCTCCGGGCCTTTTCCGGTCCCTGAAAAAAGGCGATCGCAAGAAGCTGAAGCTGGACGTGGTCTATGAGTACGGATCTGGCACCAGGCTGGAGTTTTCAGGGCCTGAGCCGCTGGGGGGCGACGACCTCCGCGTGCTCCAAGGGATCGTAGCGATGGCGGGTCCTGCGGGGTTGCTGCTGTCGCCAGATCCTTTGACCGAGGCAGGTAAGCAACTCCGGCTGTTCCTTGAGCCCAAATGGGAGGCCGTACAAGCCAACGCTTTGGTGGTCAAAGGTTCCTACCGAAAGCTTGCTACGCAGATCGGCTACCTCAACGTCGATGATTCGAGGCCAATCCGAGATTGCATCGAGCGGCTCTGGAAGGTGTCCATCATCGTGCAGCACAGGGGCAAGCGCCTGGGCTATCGCCTGCTGTCGGAGTACGCCAGCGACGATGCTCAAGGCCGCCTGCATGTGGCCCTGAACCCGCGTATTGCTTCTGCCGTGATCGGCGACTCTCCTCACTCACGCATCGAGCTCAGCGAGGTGAGGCGCTTGCAGAGCGATCCTGCTCGCCTGATTCATCAGCGCTCCTGATTAGCGATGAAGTTCAGCAGGCTCATCCTTTGAGCCAGTGAAGCGCGAGGATGACCGCATCCATCAAGGAGATGCGCCATGCCGATGAACCGAGTGCAGTTCCAGCCAGGAC